>NZ_BPQG01000024.1 GCF_022179125.1 Methylobacterium cerastii | reverse complement strand
CCGTGGCTCGGCGCAGGGTCGAGACGGCCTCGTCGCGACCGGAGCGGAAGCGCTTCTGCGCGCGCTGGAGCAGGTTCATCAGCCCGCCCTGGCTGAGCGTAAGCCCGAACAGATCCGACAGCGCCGCCTGCAACCGCTCGTAGGACAGCGCCTGGAAGGTCTTGAGATACGTTGCCACCGCATGCAGCCGCGGTCCGAAGGGCGTGCCACGCGCCGCCTCCGGAACCGGTGCGATCACGCGCGCCCCGCAGGTCGGGCACTGCACCGCCAGCCGTTGATGCTGGGTGACGACCGGTGCGACTTCCGGCAGCTCGATCCGTTCGGAGACGCTGACAACCTCGACGGGAAGGTCCCCGTGCAGTCCGCCGCCGCAGCACGCGCAGCGATCCGGGCGATGCGCGACGACGGCATCGGGATCCTCGCTCATCACGCGGCTGTGGCCCTCGTGGCCAGGCTTCGCCCCGCCTGGTTTGGCCTGTGCGCGCCGCTCCTTGCGATCCGTTGCCGGCGGCTTCGAAGACGTGCGTGACGTCTTTTCCGGGCGCTGCATCCGCAGCACCAGCTCGATCAGCTCCTCGCGGCTCAGCCGCTCAAGATCGCTTCGGCCCATCCCACGAGGGAATCAGCGAAACCCGACCCGCGCAAGGGGGTGGGTAATTACGATGGCGCTGCATGCAGCGGCCGATCACCTTGCCTTCCAGCACGTCCAGGGCGGCAAACAGGGTCGTCGTGCCGTGGCGCTTGTAATCGTGGGTGCGCGTCGTCGGCTGGCCCGGCTTCATCGGCAACGGCTCCTGCGTGCGGGCGAGCGCCTGGATCTGGCTCTTCTCGTCGACCGAGAGGACGACAGCATGAGCAGGCGGGTCGACGTAGAGCCCGACGACATCGCGCAGTTTGGCGGCGAAGGCCGGGTCGGTGGAGAGCCCGAACTGCCGGACCCGATGCGGCTGTAGGCCATGCCCCCGCCAGATCCGCTGCACCGACCAGACGCTGATGGCCGCGGCCTTGCTCATGGCAGCGGCCGTCCAATGCGTGGTCTCGCCGGCTGGTTCTCCTTGCGTCAGAGCCACCACGCGCGCTGTCACATCCGGCCCCACCGGCGGGATGCGCGCCGGTCGCGTTCTTGTCCCGAAGAAGCCCGTCGACGCCCTCCTGCGCGAAACGGTCCTGCCAGCGCCAGACTACGGTCTTGGACACGCCCGCCTCACGCATGATCGCATGCGTCCCCAGCCCATCGGCGCTTAGCAG
Organism: Methylobacterium cerastii; assembly: GCF_022179125.1. Classification (GTDB taxonomy): domain Bacteria; phylum Pseudomonadota; class Alphaproteobacteria; order Rhizobiales; family Beijerinckiaceae; genus Methylobacterium; species Methylobacterium cerastii. The sequence continues at coordinate 67,125 of NZ_BPQG01000024.1, read as the reverse complement.
CACGATACGGGCGCGCCAGACGTGCTTCTGCGACGTGTTTCGATCCGCGACGAGTGCTTCGAGCCGAAGGCGATCCGAGGTGGAGAGCGTGAAAGAGATGCCACTGCGCATCCCGCCAGACTCGCAGGATGGCCTCAAACCGAAAACCCACACGGACTCAACTGTCAGGGATCAACCACTAGCGTCGTCGCGATCCTGGCCCGCACCTAGAGTGTGCACTTTACATAGATTGGAACGGCTGCTGATCTAATTTTAGGAAAGATCATGACAATAAACATGACGGAGAGTGTACTCAAGAATGAAATCTTTGGCCTCCGCTCATTCGTGCAGGTAGCGATCGCATTGTTTGGTCACGCAATAGAAAGTTAGTAACAAGAATGTCCGCGACTTTTTATCGATCGGTGGGTCATCGCACCTACGATGTGGGAATACTTAACAGTCTCTACCTTGAAGCATACAGAGATATCCAGCCATGCAATTCAGAAAAGTCCTTCCCACGAAGTACATTATCATCGATCGCACTAAAGTATGCCTGCCGGATTGCGCTTGCCGGCACCGAACCACCAATTTTCCCATTTAACTTAAGTAGTTTATATATAATATCAAATAGATCATTGGAATTTACACAATTTCGTATGTCACTATGAATCATGCCTACATATTCTTGCACCTGGGAGCAAAGTTCTGCAGCCCCCTGCAATGTACAATTGAAATATGCTCTTAAATACGATAGATTATCAAACACTGCTATTTTGTTTTGTAACTTTATGTGGTCTGCAACGTTTGGCGCTGCAACTGGATTTTTAAGATTAGCCGAATAATATCTTGCGCAAAATGCAAATTTGAGCGTTTGAATAATAAAATCCCACTTGGCACTATCTATTACATATCCATAGCCTTTGAGAAAAAAGCCTTGCAACCACCCGATTTCAAGCGAATGAACCGGTAGGTTTGCAAATTTAGTCTGAGTTAGGCAACCGTTTCTATCTGACAGACTTGTAAAAATTGCAAAATCGCCATCGATCACGCACTTGATGTTTGCACAGTTCGCCCGATTAGACGCCACCGAAAGCGCAACGAGTCTCAGCTTATTGCCACCTAAGAAACTTGTTCCTTCAGATGTGTCGTATTCTATTTGGTCAGAAGATCTGAAATCTATGTTTGGTGGATATCCAGAAGCGTGCTGTATCACACGGGCATCGCTTACCCCTTCAAAAAATAGATGACCGGTTTCCCGGGAAATTTTCGCAATTGTAACCCATTCAGCTACTGTTCTTTTTAGCATAATCTACGAAACCAATTCAAACGAGTTATCAACATACCTCGTAATGATTTCTATCGAATGCGATGCAAGTATGTACTGTGTCTCGCCGCCCGCAGACAAGCTTGCTAGCGACCCTGCTATAAGGCGCTGCCATTTGTAGTTAAGTGATAACTCCGGTTCATCAATCAAAATAATTGTTTTCTTTGATCTAGCGATCACCGCTGAGCACAATAGAAAAACAAGCTGTTTCTCGCCTGACGAAAGATCATCAAGCTCAATCTCTCCATCTTCGTCATATATATTTAAGCCGGACGGAACCCCGCAATTGACAATTTTATTTTTAAGGTATTTTGCAAGCTCGCTTTCAAAAGTGGTTATAACCGAATGTATCTGCTCAAGAGCCGATATCCTGCGACGTATTGAGTCTAGGAATGGGCCGAGTACTGCTTCTATACTGCCTTTTTTTGTTTTCGGGGCAGATGTATAGATCTGAGCAAATTCATTATAAGGATAATTCGATAGGAGCCCATGCTTGATATACGACTTACTTTTTTCTTTTAGTTCCTCCAGTTGATCGAGCACATTCACTGTTGTCGGAGCTGCTGTTTGGCCGCGGCGATCTCGACCTATAGATTTAGCGATCTCAAGATAAACCGATGCAGCATTTTGGTCTCCAGCTGCCCCTTGTTGGTAGGCTTCAACCCGGAACCGTTGGTTGAGCGCATCAACGACCTGCGGCAATGGAAATTGTAAATCTTTATCCCTTCTAACAATTCCATGTTGAAAATGAATTGTTTCATGTGCATGTAGGCTCAATGCTTCTGCTTCGGTTTCTTCTAGATACATAGGGCCGAGATAGCTATCATCAATAAACGAATATGTAGAAAGTACATTACGATTATGATCTACAAATAGAAGATCAAAATTTAATTCGCGCAAACCTCTCTCCAGCATAGTTATTGCGGGCTGATCTCTGACTTTTATGTCATTTTCGGCAATAATATCGTATTCCGAGCGTCTATCTAATGTGTGAATTTCAAACTTAAAACTGCCCTGGAGATTTTCTTTCGATACCTTAACGTAGCCCCCGTCCGTAAAATCTATACGGAACTCAATAAAAGGTGTTTTGGCAATTATACTGCGAAGGCCAGCGTTTGTTTGCCAGGAGAGGCAAGCATATATTAGCTTAAGTATTGTAGTTTTACCTGTACCGTTGTCACCATACATAACCGCTATGCGATTCAAATCAGCAGAATTGCGGATCGGTATGTTGGGATAGTTGAGTTTGCCGAATAAATTGCGCACTCGAAGATTCGATATCGAGACAGCTTTATGATTTGGTTGACGTTGCCTGCGAGGTCGAAGTGTAAGTGCATTGACTGATACCATTAGCGATTCCCATCCCTGCTGCGTTTAAGTACGAAGCGCTCGCCAGCCGCAAAGTATGAGCTTCGGCAAACTCACTCCAACATTCAAGTTTGGCATATTCTCATAGCGTAAGCTATCGCGCCGACGACCCCAACGGTCTTGCCCGCCTCAATTTCAATTAGCCTAGCAGAAAGGTCGGTAACGCAAAAACCCAGCCGCTTTGCCCAGCGCGGGGTGGCCTGCCCCTATTCGGTGGTCTGGGCTTGGAGTTAGTGCATCGCCGGTCGTATGACGATGGCCGGACGAGCGGACCGCACTGATCCGATCGGTTTGGTTGGCTAGATGACGACCTCTGGCGCAGATGGGTGGTAGCCGAGCGACGAATGCGGTCGGAGGGTGCTGCAGTACCTTCGCCACAGCTCGATCACGACGCTAGCTTCCTTGAAGGTGTAGAATACCTCTCCGTTGGGAAGTTCGTCGCGCAGCTTCGCGTTGAAGCTCTCGCAGAACTGCGTCTGTTCACGCTGCCCTAGAGAGGTCGGCGACGACGTCGATACCGCGCTGGAACGGGGCCTGCGCGGCAAGCGCGTGATGCACGGCAGCCGCAAGTAGCTCCATTGCAGCGGCGGCTGGCATGTCTCCCGTAAGGGCGTTCCAGGCGTCGAACATCTGCTGCTGATAGGCGATCGTCAGGGCCGGAACGGCATCGGTCAAAGCTGACCTTCCGGGCTTCTGCAATGGGTCGAAGGAGCCCATTGCCATGTGACACGCAGGTGTTACACATAGCGCTGTGCGGTCTGCGCTAAGTTGCTGTTTCCGTTTGATTTTAGTTTGATAGGTCACTGTCCTGCCGGGCCCACCACTCCCTTCCGACGGCGTTGGATTCAGCAAGCCACCGCGAAATCGGAGCTTTTTCGCGCGCCGTCCCACGGACAGGTCGCACGGCTCGGCGGGTTCGGTGCGCCGTTACACGAACAGGGGGCGTCGAAGCGGGCGCCGCGACTTCCGGATGCAGATGCCGACCGGGATGGCTACGCGATCTTGCCCATCAACGCGATCGTCCAGCACTCCGGCATCCTGGGTTCGTCGGCGGCGGTAATGTGATCTGGATCGACCGTGCCGCGGGCACGCCCGTGGCCGGCTCGGACTCCGCGCGAGGATTGCGGTGGCCGGGTCACTCAAGGCCGCGCCGCCTCAGGCGAAGTGCTTCGACAGCTTCAGCCCTTGCGCCTGGTAGTTCGAGCCGGCGCCGGCGCCGTAGAGCATCCGCGGCACCGCCTCCATGCGCTCGTAGACGAGGCGGCCGACGATCTGACCGTCCTCGAGCAGGAACGGCACGTCGCGCGAGCGCACCTCCAGCACCGCGCGCGCGCCGGTGCCGCCGGCGCCGGCATAGCCGAAGCCGGGATCGAAGAAGCCGGCGTAGTGGACCCGGAACTCGCCCACCAGCGGGTCGAACGGGACCATCTCGGCGGCGTGGTCGGGCGGCACCTGCACCGATTCCTTCGAGGCCAGGATGTAGAACTGGCCGGGATCGAGGATCAGCGAGCCCGAGCCGTCGGCCGGCAGCGGCTCCCAGAACTCGGCCGCCGCGTGGCGCCCGGGGGCGTCCACGTCCACGAGGCCGGTATGGCGCTTGGCCCGGTAGCCGATGAGCCCGTCGAAGCCGGCGAGGTCCACGGAGACGGCGACGCCGCCGTGGAAGGACGGCGCCGCCGCGGTGACGAGCGGCGAGCGCGCGTGCAGCGCGACGAGTTCGTCGTCGCGCAGCCGCACCGTGCCGCGGCGGAAGCGGATCTGCGACAGGCGCGAGCCGGTGCGGACCAGGACCGGGAAGGTGCGCGGCGAGATCTCGGCGTAGAGCGGCCCGCGATAGCCGGCCTCGACCTGGTCGAACGCCTCCGCCCGGTCGGTGATGACGCGGGTGAACACGTCGATCCGCCCGGTCGAGCTCTTCGGGTTGGCCGCCGCCGCGAGGGTCTCGGGCAGGGCCAGGGATTCCTGCAGCTCGGCGATGTAGACGCAGCCGGTCTCCAGCACCGCGCCGGGCCGCAGGTCGATCTCGTGGAACGAAAGGCGCGCGACGCAGGCCGAGACCGCGCGGGACGCGCCTGGCAGGAAGCTGGTGCGCACGCGCCAGGCCCGCGCCCCGAGGCGCAGGTCGAGGCTCGCGGGCTGGATCTGGTCGGCGGCGAAGGGGGAAGCCGTCAGGATGCCGCCCGCCTGCGCCAGGGCGGCGATGCCCTCGGCCGACAGGATGCCGTCGCGCGGCGCTCCGGGTGCCGCCGCGGCGCCCTGCCCCGCAGAAGAAGCGTTCCCGGCTGAAGGGCTTGTCCCGGCAACCGGGCTCGGCGTCGTGCTCATGTCTCTCGCGCGCCCCGTCCGGCCGTCACCATCGGTCGTTTTCGGGCAAAGCGCCTAACGCCGGCTTAAAGGAGGCTCGGCCGGCGCCGGGCGCGGCTCGCCCGGTTCCTCGCCGGGCAGGGCGAGGACGATCCGGATCAGGGCGAGCCGGGCCAGCGCGCCGATCGCGATCAGGCCGGCGAGCGCGCTCGCGAGCACCGGGACCGCGCGAGGGAACAGCAGCAACGCGGCCCCGCCGGCGAGGAGGCCGAGGGCGCCGCCGACGCCGAGCACCAGGGAGGGCAGGCCGGAAAGCCGCGGATCGGGGCCTGTCCGTCTCGCGATCCGGGCCGCCGCGATCCGGGCCCCGCCGTCGAGGATCAGCGCCGCCGCGAGCGCCGCCGCGGGGGGCAGGTTCGTGCCGGGATCGCGCCAGGCGAGGAAGCCCGCGACCGCCAGGAGCGCCGTCCAGGCGGCGCCGTGCGCGAGCGCGGGCAGCGAGGGCCGCGCGCCCCCGAACCGCCTCGGGCGGCCCGTCAAACCCTCGACCATGCCGGCCCTGCCCCTGCCGCCGCCGCGACGTACTTCACCGCGATTGACGGGAATTCTCCCGGCAACTACCACGATGAAAGTCGCATCGAAAAGCGGCTTCGAGCCGTCTAGACCCGAGCTAGACCGAACTCGGTCGCCGCTGAAGAGGGCAATTAGGGACGATGTACAAGGCCGAGACGCGCGGAATCAGCGTGACCGTCAATCCGCGCTTCGTCGAGGAGGAATCCTCGCCGGGCGAAAGCCGGTACTTCTTCGCCTACACCGTCGAGATCGTGAACAACGGCGCCGAGCAGGTGCAGCTCCGCTCGCGCCATTGGCGCATCATCGACGGGCGCGGCGACTGCCAGGAGGTGCGTGGCGCCGGCGTCGTCGGCAAGCAGCCGGTGCTGGAGCCGGGCGAGTCGTTCTGCTACACCAGCGGCTGCCCGCTCACCACGCCGGACGGGCTGATGGCCGGCAGCTACACCATGGCCACGGTCGCGGGCGAGAGCTTCGAGGCCGAGATCCCGGCCTTCTCCCTCGACAGCCCGCATATCCGCCGCAGCCTGCACTGATCGGTTTCGGGCCGGCGCCCGGGGCCGGCCGCCCAAGGACACGACCGATGCCCGGTTCCGGCGAGCGGATGACCCCGCTCGACATCCTCGCCCACCTCGTCGCCTTCGACACCGAGAGTTCCAAGCCGAACCTCGCCCTGATCGACTGGGTCGCCGCCTACCTCGACGGCTGGGGCGTCCCCTATTCCCGCATCCCGAACGCCGCCGGCGACCGCGCCGCGCTCTTCGCCACGATCGGCCCGCCGGTCGACGGCGGCGTCGTGCTGTCGGGGCACACCGACGTCGTCCCCGTCGTAGGCCAAGCCTGGACCGCCGACCCGTTCACCCTGCGCGTGGCCGACGGCCGGGCCTACGGTCGCGGCGCGGTGGACATGAAGGGCTTCTGCGCCACCGCCCTCGCCTTGGTGCCGGACTACCTCGCCGCCGACCTGAAACGGCCGATCCACATCCTGCTGTCCTACGACGAGGAGACCACCTGCCTCGGCGTGATGGATGCGATCGCCCGCTTCGGCCTCGACCTGCCGCGGCCGGGCGCGGTGATCGTCGGCGAGCCGACCGACCTCGAGGTCGCCGACGCGCACAAGAGCATCGTCACCTTCCACACCACGGTGCACGGCCACGAGGCGCATTCGGCCAAGCCGATGCTGGGCGCCAACGCCGTGATGGCGGCCTGCGACCTCGTCTCCGGGCTCAACGCCATCGCCGACCGGATGATCGCGCGCGGCGACGCGTCGGGCCGGTTCGATCCGCCCGCCACCACCGTGCATGTCGGCACGATCCACGGCGGCACCGCCCGCAACATCCTGCCGAAGGAATGCGCCTTCCACTGGGAGTTCCGCGGCCTGCCCGACCTCGACATGGCCGAGATCCCGCGCCTGTTCCAGGCCAAGGCCGAGGCGGTGACCCGCGAGCGCCTGAACCGCTACGGCCCCTTCGGCCGGATCGAGACCGTCGAGGAGATCGCGATCCCCGGCCTCCTGCCCGATCCGGGCTCGGAGGCCGAGCGGCTGGCGCTGCGGATGGCCAACCGCAACCGCACCGTGTCGATGCCCTACGCCACGGAAGCCGGTCGCTTCCAGCAGGCGGGCATCCCGACGGTGGTCTGCGGGCCGGGCTCGATCGACCAGGCGCACCAGCCCGACGAGTTCATCACCCTGGCGGCGCTGAGGGACGGGGAGGCGTTCCTGCGCCGGCTGATCGAGGCCTGCGCCGCATGAACGAGACCGTTCCCGACAGGGTCAAGCTCCGCCCGCTGGAGCGCGAGGACCTGATGTTCGTGCATCAGCTCAACAACAACGACAGCATCATGCGCTACTGGTTCGAGGAGGCCTACGAGTCCTTCGCCGAGCTGGCGCAGCTCTACGAGCGCAACATCCACAACCAGACCGAGCGGCGCTTCATCATCGCGACGCTGCACGGCCAGCCGGCGGGCCTCGTCGAGCTCGTCGAGATCAACCACCTGCACCGGCGCTGCGAGTTCCAGATCGCGATCCACCCCGGGTTCCAGGGCCGGGGCTTCGCCCGCCAGGCGACCCGGATCGCGATGGACTACGCCTTCAGCGTGCTCAACATCCACAAGCTCTACCTGCACGTCGACAAGGACAACGCCCGCGCTGTGCGGATCTACGAGAGCTGCGGCTTCCGGCCCGAGGGCATCCTGCGGGACGAGTTCTTCATGAACGGCCGCTACCGGGACGCCGTGCGGATGTGCCTGTTCCAGCCGGAATACCTGGCCGGCCGCCATGCCGTCGACATCGCCGAGCCGGTGCTCAGGAACTGACGGCGCAACGGAACGGGGAGGCGGCGTCGCCCCCTCCCCGCTCGTGAGGCGAGCCGATCAGTTGCGACCGTCGCGCCCACCGCCGCGGGTGCCCGGGGTGCCGCGCTCGGACGCGCCGCCGGTCATGCCAGCATCGCGCCCGCCCTGACCGCTCATCTGGCCGCCCATCTGGCGGCCACCGTCACGGCCGCCCGTGCGCTCGGAGGCGTTGCGGATGCCGCCCTTGTCCTGGCCGCCCCGCAGGTCTTGGCCAGCCCGCAGGTCCTGGCCGCCCCGCAAGTCCTGGCCGTTGCGCCCGCCCTGGCCGCCCCGCAGGTCGGCGTTGCGCTCGGATCCCCGGTCGGCGTTGCGCTCGCCCGCGTTGCGGCGGTCGGCGTTGCGGAAGCCGCGGTCGTCGCGGGTCTCGGTCCGGGCGGAGCGGGTCCGCACGTCGATGCGGTCCCGACCGCGGAAGTCGGCCGCGACGCGGCCGCCGCGGCGCTCGGTCGTGGTCACGCTGAGGCGGCGGTACTCGGGCGATCCGTAGAGCACCCGCTGCCCGCGGATGGTCACGTAGCGCACGCGCGGCCCGGATTCGCGGACGGTCACGAGGCGACGGTACTCGGGCGAGCCGTAGAGGACGCGGTGGCCGCGGATGGTGACGGTGCGGACCCGCGTGCCGCCCCGGCGCTCGACGGTGACGAGCCGGCGGTACTCGGGCGAGCCGTAGACCACGCGCTGGCCGCCGACGAACACGAACCGTCCTTCCCGGCGGAAGCCGCCGCCGGCCCGCTCGGAGCGGATGTCGGTGCGGGTCTCCCGGCGCTCGCTGCGCGTGTCGCGCTCGGCGCGGTCGCGGCGCATCCCGTCGCGGTTGCCGCCGCGAGCTTCCACCCGATCCGCGTCGCGGCGGTCTTCGCGGCCGGCCGCCTGACGGTCGGCGCCTTGCCGATCAGACCCTTGGCGGTCGGCGCCCTGACGATCGACGCCTTGGCGGTCGGCCCGTCCGGCCTGCATCCCGTTCTCGCGGCCTCCGGCCCCGTTCCCGGCGGCGGTGTTCCGGCTCTCACCCCGCGTCTCCGACATCCGGCCGCCGGCCGTCGCGCCGGCGCCGCCCGTGTTGCCGCCCGCCTTGCCGCCTGCATCCATCGATCCGGTATTCGCGCGGCCCGTCCCGGCGCCGGCCGCGTTTCCGGCCGCGCCCTGGGCGTAGACGGACGTGCTGAACAGCAGGGCTGCGAGCCCGATGGCGACTCTTTTCATGATGCTTCCTCCGGCGTTCTTGCGACGTTGTTGGAAGCATCGAAACGCCGAAGGTTCGAAAACCGTTTCATCGCCGGAGACTGATTTTTAGAAATCGATGTTCAGTCTATCCGTGGATCAAGCTTGGCCGTGAACCGGACAGGGTTCGGTTCTACTGCTTCGGCGTCTCGGCCACCTCCGCCTCGACCTCGGCCGGGTCGAGGTCGTAGCGGCGCGAGCAGAACTCGCAGGTGATCACGACGCGGCCGTCGTCGGCGATCATCTCGCGGCGTTCCTCGGGCGAGAACGAGCGGATCATGCCCATCACCCGCTCGCGCGAGCAGCGGCACTGCTCGTGCACGCCTTGCGCGTCGAATACCCGCACGCCGCGCTCGTGGAACAGCCGGTAGAGCAGCCGCTCGCTCGAGACCGCCGGGTCGACGAGCTCGTGGTCCTCCACGGTGCCGACGAGGGCGCGCGCCTCGACCCAGGCGTCGTCCTCCCGGGTGCCGTGCTCGTCGAGGTGGACGCGGCCCTCCGGGATGTCGCCCGGCGGCAGGTCGGCGAGCCGCGCCCGGTCGATCGATTGGGGGAGGAACTGCACCAGCAGCCCGCCGGCGCGCCAGCGGCTCTGCCCGTCCTCGAAGGCTTCGGCCACGGCGAGCCGCACCTCGGTCGGGATCTGCTCGGACTGGCGGAAGTACTGGTGCGCGGCCTCCTCCAGGCTCTGTCCCTCCAGCGCGACGACGCCCTGGTAGCGGCTGGCGGCCGAGCCCTGGTCGATGGTCATGGCCAGATGCCCCTGCCCGATCAGCTCGGCGGCCTTGTGCGGGCCGGCGCCGAGGGCGGCGATGGCCTCCGCCTCGAACCGCGCGGTGGCGCGCAGGCGGTCGGGCGCCTCGAAGTCGACGACGATCATCCCGACCGGGCCGTCGGTCTTGGTCTGGAGCTGGAACCGGCCCTCGAACTTCAGGGACGAGCCGAGGAGCACGGTCAGCGCCGCCGCCTCGCCGAGCAGGCGCGCCACCGCATCCGGGTAGCCGTGCCGCCGCAGGATCGTGTCGACGGAGGGCCCGAGCCGGACGACGCGCCCGCGCACGTCGAGCGCCTCGACCGCGAACGGCAGCACGCAGTCGTCGGCGCCGTCGTGACCGTTGCCTTCGTTGATCGGGGTTGTGTCGTGTCCGGCGGTCATGGTCTCAACTCGGTCCTGGAAGCGGTCGGCCTGCACGTATTTGGCCTGCAAGCGTTCGGCTTGGAAGCGTTCGGCTTGGAAGCGTTCGGGTCGTCATCGTCCGCCGGTCAGCGCGCCGATCGGCAGGAACAGGGTGCGCGAGCGGTCGGGGAATTCGAGGAACTCCGCCTGCCTGCGGTAGAATGCGAGCGCCTGGTCGTCGAGCGCATGGATCAGGACGGCGCCGATCCCGATCACGTCGGCCGCGTTGGCGATCCGGCGCAGCGCATCGGCCAGGAGGTCGGCCCCGAGCCCACGGCCGGCCCAACGCTGGTCCACGGCCAGCCGGCCTAGGATCGAGACCGGGATCGGCTCCGGCGCGTTGCGTCGAATCCGCCCCGGGGCATCCTCCCGCGCGACCGTCCCCGCGGAGATGCAGTAATACCCCACCACCGCGCCGTCCGCACAGACCACATAAGTCCGGGCGAACCGGCCCTCGCTGCGGCGTGCCTGCCGCTTCAGCCAATCGTCGAGCACCGGTCGGCCGCAGGAGAATCCATCCAGGGCGTGCTCCGGACCCAGGGGAACCGGCGGCCCGATCAGCGCTCCCAGGCGGGATTCCTCCCCATGAGCGCGCTCAGCCTCGGCCTTTCGGCCGGCGGTGCGTCGAGGGCCGCGACGAACGCGGCATGGCGCGCGTCGTCGAGGACGAACAGGCGCTGATCGAGCAGCACGTCGATGGCGTGATGGCGCGCGGTGTCGATCATGAACTCGGTCCGCGTCTTGCCGAGCACCGAGGCGGCGTCGTCGATCAGGTCCCGCGTCTCGGCTTCGATGCGCAGGTTGATCGTCGTCCCGCGCCGCGCCGGGACGTTGCTCAGGCCGTCGATGCTCAAGGCGGTCGCCTTCTACGTCTCGTCGGGGGCGTCTTGGAGCCTGAACGTATACACGATGTTCATACGGTCAAGGCCCGCGACCCGTCCGGCCGCTGCGTCCGATCGGCCGCCCGTTCGCGACCCGCTACAGGCCGTTCGCCCGCATGCACCACGCCAGGATGCCCTTCTGGGCGTGGAGGCGGTTCTCCGCCTCGTCGAACACCACCGATTGCGGGCCGTCCATCACCTCGGCGGTGACCTCCTCGCCGCGATGGGCGGGCAGGCAGTGCATGAACACCGCGTCCTTGGCGGCGGCCCGCATCAGCGCGCCGTTCACCTGATAGGGGTTGAGCAGGTTGTGGCGGTGAGCCTCGTCCTCGTCGCCCATCGAGACCCAGCAATCGGTCACGACCGCGTCGGCGCCCTCGACCGCGGCGAAGGCGTCGGCGGTGACGTTGACGCGGGCGCCCTCGGCGCGTGCCCAGGCCATCAGCGCCGGCGGCGGCGCCAGCTCGGGCGGGCAGGCGACGTTGAGGGTGAAGTCGAAGCGCGCGGCCGCGTGCGCCCAGCTCGTCAGCACGTTGTTGGCGTCGCCCGACCAGGCCACCGTGCGGCCCTGGATCGGCCCGCGATGCTCCTCGAAGGTCAGCACGTCGGCCATGATCTGGCACGGATGCGAGAGCTTGGTCAGCGCGTTGATCACCGGCACCGTGGCGTTTTCGGCCAGCTCCAGCATCAGCGCGTGATCCAGGATGCGGATCATGATCGCGTCGACGAAGCGGGAGAGCACCTGCGCGGTGTCGCCGATGGTCTCGCCGCGGCCGAGCTGCATCTCGGAGCCCGTTAGCATCAACGTCTCGCCGCCGAGCTCGCGCATCGCCACGTCGAAGGAGACGCGGGTGCGGGTCGAAGGTCGGTCGAACACCATCGCGAGGTTCTTGCCGGCGAGCGGGCGGTCGGCGGCGACTTCGCCCTTGCGGCGGCGCCCCTTGATCGCGGCCGCGGCGTCGAGCACCCGGCGGAGGTCGGCGCCGGAGAAGTCCGACAGGTCGAGGAAGTGGCGGGGCGCGCTCGCGCCGGTCGTGGGGCCGCTGGTCCGGCCGTTCAGGGGGGCAGTCATCTCAACACATCATGTCCGGGTTCGGTCGGCGGCTCCGCCTTCGGGAGCCGGGATCAGCATCACGTCGGCATCACTCGGCGGCTCCGCGCATCGCGGCCGTGAACGCCGCCGCCGTGACTTCGAGGCGTGCGACCGCCTCGGAGACGTCGGCCTCGGTGACAATCAGCGGCGGCAGCAGGCGGACCACGTTGTCGCCCGCCGGGATCACCAGCAGGTGCTCGGCGCGGGCGGCCGCAGCGAACTCGGTGTTGGGCACGGCGAGCTTGAGCCCGAGCATCAGCCCCTCGCCGCGGATCTCGGTGACGACGTGTGGGTAGCGGTCGGGCAGCGCCCCGAGCTTCTGCTTCAGGACCAGCGCGACGCGCTGGACGTGGTCGAGGAAGCCGTCGCCCAGCACCACGTCGAGCACGGCGTTGCCGACGGCCATGGCGAGCGGGTTGCCGCCGAAGGTGGTGCCGTGGCTGCCGGCGACCATGCCGCGGGCGGCCTCGCGGGTCGCCAGGCACAGGCCCAGCGGGAAGCCGCCGCCGATGCCCTTGGCCGCGCTCATGATGTCGGGCGCGGCGCCGGACCACTCGTGCGCGAACAGGCGGCCGGTGCGGCCGACGCCGGTCTGGACCTCGTCCATGATCAGCATCAGGCCGTGCTCGTCGCAGAGCGCGCGCAGGCCCCGCAGGCATTGCGGCGGCACCGGGCGGACGCCGCCCTCCCCCTGGATCGGCTCGATCATCACGGCCGCCGTCTCGGGGCCGATCGCGGCGCGCAGCGCCTCGTGGTCGCCGAAGGGCACCTGGTCGAACCCGTCGACCTTCGGGCCGAAGCCCTCGATGTACTTCTGCTGGCCGCCGGCGGCCAGCGTCGCCAGCGTGCGCCCGTGGAACGCGCCCTCGAAGGTGATGATGCGGTAGCGCTCGGGGTGCCCGCCGGCGGCGTGGTACTTCCGCGCCATCTTGATCGCGGCCTCGTTGGCCTCGGCGCCCGAATTGCAGAAGAACGCCACGTCGGCGAAGCTCGCGTCGACCAGACGCTGCCCGAGGCGCTCGCCGTCGGGGATCTCGAACAGGTTCGAGGTGTGCCAGAGCTTCTGCGCCTGGGTGGTCAGGGCCTCGACGAGGTGCGGGTGGGCGTGGCCCAGCGCGTTCACCGCGATGCCGGCGCCGAAATCGAGGTATCGCTCGCCCCCGCGCGCCACCAGCCATGCGCCCTCGCCACGCTCGAAGGCGATGGGGGCCCGGGCATAGGTCGGCAGAAGGGCGGATGTCACGATCCCGTCTCCGTGTCGGCGGGCCGGGTGAAGACCCGGCGTTGTCAGGCTGCGTGCAGGACCCGTGCCCTGCGTGCAAAAACGAAAGTGCCGCCTCGTCACCGGGGCGGCACGCGCGCGATTACTAAGAAACGCGGCCGCGCTGTCAATGAGAGGGCCGGGTGTCGTGGCGGACATGCCTGTAAAACGGGCGTCGTTTGCCGGCTCGACTCCACGATGCCTCCGAGAAGGGCCTTGCGTGCCGGCCGCGGCCCATGCTCCAGAGCCGGTGCATCGCCGAGAACGGACACGCGGAGCCCTTTCATGAGCACGGTCAAGGAACGCCTCGAGAGCCTCGGGCTCACCCTGCCGAAGGCGGCGGCGCCGGTCGCGAACTACGTGCCCTTCGTGCGCAGCGGCAACCTCGTGGTGGTTTCGGGCCAGATCTGCTTCGGGGCGGACGGCAAGCTCGGCGCGGGCCATGTCGGCAAGCTCGGCGCCGAGGTCTCGGCCGAGGACGGGATCGCCGCGGCCAGGCTCTGCGCGCTCAACGTGCTGGCGCAGGTCGAGGCGGCGGTGGGCGACCTCGAGCGCGGGGTCGTGCAATGCGTCCGGCTCGGCGGCTTCATCAATTGCGTGCCGAGCTTCTCCGGCATCGCCGGCATCATGAACGGCGCCTCCGACCTGATGGTCGCGGTGCTCGGCGACCGCGGCCGTCACGCCCGCTCCACGGTCGGGGTCGCGGAACTGCCCCTCGACGCCGCCGTCGAGGTCGAGGCGATGTTCGAGGTGCGGTGATGGAACTCGGCTGGCTCGTCGCGCGGCCGATCGCCCATCGCGGCCTGCACGACCGCGCGGCGGGCCGGCCCGAGAACACGATCGCCGCCGCGCGCGCGGCGATCGCGGGCAACTACGCCATCGAGTGCGACGTGCAGATCAGCGCCGACGGCGAGGCGATGGTCTTCCACGACGCGGCCCTGGGGCGGCTGGCGGGCGTCGCCGACCCCGTCGCCGCGATGCGGGCCGCCGACCTTCGCGGCCTCGCGGTCGCGGGCACGACTGAGACGATCCCGACGCTGCCGGACTTCCTCGCCGAGATCGCCGGGCGGACCCCGCTCGTCGTCGAGATCAAGTCGTCCACTACCGGCGACCTGACCCTGACCCGCCGCGTCGCGGAGGTGCTGAGCGCCTACGCCGGGCCGGTCGCGGTGAAGTCCTTCGATCCGGAGGTGGTCGCGGCCTTGCGCGGCCTGGTGCCCGACGCGGTCCCGCGCGGCATCGTCGGCGAGACGAACCAGGACGACCCGGCCTACGCCGCCCTCACCGATTCGGCACGCCGCCGGCTCTCGGACCTGCTGCACATCGAGGAGACCCGGCCCGACTTCGTGTCCTGGCGGGTCGACGACCTGCCCTGCGCCGCGACGCACCTCGCCCGCGTGCTCGGGCACCTGCCGGTGATGGCCTGGACGGTGCGCACCGAGGCCCAGCGCCGCCTCGCACAGGCGCATGCCGACCAGATGGTGTTCGAGGGGTTTTCGGCCTGAACGCCCGGCTCCGGCCTTAGGCGGCCTCGCGCGGAAGCGGCTTGATCAGCGCCAGGGCGTCACCCGCCCGCGCTGCTGCGACCTCGATGTCGTAGCGGATCTGCAGGCCGAGCCAGAGCTGCGCCGAGGTCCCGAAATAGCGTCCGAGCCGGAGCGCGGTGTCGGCGGTGATCCCGATCTCCTCGCGGACGATCCGTTCGATCCGCGTGCGGGGGACGCCGCAGGCCTTCGCCACCGCGTAGGGCGTCAGGCCGAGGGGAACCAGAAACTCCTCGCGCAGCACCTCGCCGGGGTGAAGCGGCGGCAGCGTCTCCAAGGCGGCGATCTCCAAGCCGTCATTCATCGACGGGTCCTCAGTGATAATCGACGATTTCGACATCCGCCGGGCCATGTTCGGTCCAGCGGAAGCAGATTCGATACTGGTCGTCGATCCGGATCGCATGCTGTCCGATGCGGTCATGGGTCAGAGGGTGAAGCCGATCGCCGGGCGGCGCTCGCAAGTCGTTCAGGTCGGCCGCCCGATCGAGGACGGCGAGCGTGCGTCGCGCCGCGGGAAAGATCGTGGCGGGGAACCCCTTCGGCCGGCTGCCGCGATGGACCGCCTCGGTCACGCGATCTGCGAAGCTCTGGATCAGAGCCGGCCCCCTGGTGCATCCTACCTCAGGATAACGCACAGGATGGTATCACTGAGTGTTACCAAGAGGTAAGCGAGCCGCCCTGCCCCCCGCTGCGACGGCGGGATGCGCGGCGCCGCCTTGTCCCCCCTGCCCTTCGGGCTAGATTGTCGCCATGGAAAAACCCGGCGCTCCGCACGAGCCTGAGACCTCCGAGACCGTCCTCAAGGTCCGCGCGCTGGCCGGCCTGAAGGAGATCGGGGCGGCGGCCTGGGACGCCTGCGCCACCTCGGCCGAGACGCTGGGCGCGGGCGACGAGACCCACAACCCCTTCGTCAGCCACGCCTTCCTTTCGGCGCTGGAGGATTCCGGCTGCGTCTCGCGGCGGACCGGCTGGTTGCCGCTGCACGTGGCGGTCGAGCGCGACGACGCACTGCTCGGGGTCGTGCCGTGCTATCTGAAGTCCCACAGCCAGGGCGAATACATCTTCGACCACGGCTGGGCCGACGCCTTCGAGCGGGCCGGCGGGAGCTACTATCCGAAGCTGCAGGTGAGCGTGCCGTTCACCCCCGTCACCGGTCCGCGCTTCCTGATCGCGCCCGGCGCCGACGTGGACGTCGCGACTTCCGCCCTGGTGGCGGGCCTCAGGGCGCTGCGGTCCGAGACCAAGGCCTCCTCGATCCACGTCACCTTCATGCAGGAGCCGGAATGGGAGCGGGCGGGTGCGGCCGGCTTCCTCCAGCGCACCGACCAGCAGTTCCATTGGGAGAACGCCGGCTACGCGACCTTCGACGACTTCCTCGCCGCGCTCGCCTCGCGCAAGCGCAAGAGCATCAAGCGCGAGCGGCGCGACGCGTTGTCCTCCGGCATCACGATCGAGCACCTGACCGGGGCCGACCTCACCGAGGCGCATTGGGACGCCTTCTACGAATTCTACACCGACACCGGCGCGCGCAAATGGGGCCGGCCCTACCTCAACCGGCGCTTCTTCACGCTCCTGTCCGAGCGGATGCCGGAGCGCGTCCTGCTGATCTTGGCCAAGCGCGAGGGCCGCTACGTCGCCGGCGCGATCAACCTGATCGGCGACGTCGCCCTCTACGGCCGGAACTGGGGCTGCATCGAGGAGCACCCGTTCCTGCATTTCGAGGTCTGCTACTACCAGGCGATCGACTTCGCGATCGCGCGGGGCCTGAAGCGGGTCGAGGCCGGGGCGCAGGGCGAGCACAAGCTCGCGCGCGGCTACCGGCCGGTGCTGACGCACTCCGCGCACGACATCGCCGACCCTTCGTTGCGTCGCGCGGTGGCCGACTACTTGCAGCGCGAGCGCGCCCATGTCGAAGCCATGGTGGACGAACTCGACACCCTGACGCCGTTCCGACGGTCCAGCCCGGAAGAGTCTTGAAGCGCATGAGTCCGATCGATCGCATCACCACCTACGCCGACGAGTTGACGGCGCTCCGCCGCGACCTCCACGCCCATCCCGAGATCGGCTTCGAGGAGGTGCGCACCTCCGGCATCGTCGCCGACCTGCTCGAAGGCTTCGGCATCGAGGTCCACCGCAACGTCGGCGGCACCGGCGTCGTCGGCATCCTGAAGGGCCGCAGCGACAACGGCCGCCGCATCGGCCTGCGCGCCGACATGGACGCCCTGCCGATCGAGGAGGAGACCAACCTCCCCTACCGCTCGACCATCCCCGGCAAGATGCACGCCTGCGGGCATGACGGCCACACCACCATGCTCGTCGGCGCCGCCCGCTACCTCGCCGAGACCCGCGACTTCGACGGCACGGCGGTGTTCGTGTTCCAGCCCGCCGAAGAGGGCCTGGGCGGCGCCCGCGCCATGCTCGCCGACGGGCTGTTCACGCGCTTCCCCTGCGACGAGATCTACGGCCTGCACAACCAGCCGAGCGGCCCGCACGGGACGATCAAGCTGCGGCCCGGCCCGATCATGGCGGCGGCCGACTTCTTCGACATCCACGTCAAGGGCCGCGGCATCCACGCGGCGCAGCCCCACAGCGGCATCGACCCGATCGTGGTCGCCACCGCCCTCGCCCAGGCGCTGCAGTCGATCGTCTCGCGCAACGCCGACCCGCTGAAGTCGATCGTGCTGTCGATCACCCGGTTCGAGGCCGGCTCGGCCTACAACGTCATCCCCGACACCGCGCACATGGCCGGCACGATCCGCACCTTCGATCGCGACTTGCGCAAGCTCGCGGGCGACCGGATGCGGGAACTCGCCAAGGGCTACGGCGCGGCCTACGGCGCCGAGATCACGGTCGACATCCAGGACAAGTTCTCGGTGCTGGAGAACGCCGCCGACCAGACGCAAGCTGCGATCGAGACCGCGACCGAGCTGTTCGGACCCGAGCGGGTCGACCTGAACTCGAGCCCGAAGATGGGCAGCGAGGACTTCGCCGACATGGCGATGGCGGTGCCGGGCGCCTACGCCTGGATCGGCGCCTCGCCCGGGGCCGGCCTGCACAACCCGAGCTACAATTTCGACGACACGATCATCCCGATCGGCGCCGCCTTCCTCGCCCGCCTCGTCGAGCGGCGGACCGCGGCCTGATGGCGACGCTGTTCGATTTCACCCCGAAGGCCGCCGACGGCACCCCGCATCCGCTGGCCCAATATCGCGGCAAGGTCGTGCTCGTCGTCAACACCGCCTCGAAATGCGGGTTCACCCCGCAATACGAGGGGCTGGAGGCCTTGTGGAAGACGCATCGCGAGGCCGGGCTCGTGGTGCTCGGGTTCCCCTGCAACCAGTTCGGCGCGCAGGAGCCGGGAAACGCCACCGAGATCGCCCAGTTCTGCAGCCTGACCTACGACGTGAGCTTCCCGCTGCTGGCGAAGGTCGAGGTCAACGGGGCTGGCGCCGACCCGGTCTACCAGCATCTCAAGGGCGAGAAGCCGGGCCTCCTCGGCACGGCCGGCATCAAGTGGAACTTCACGAAGTTCCTCGTCGGCCGCGACGGCCGTGTGGTCGGCCGCTATCCGCCGACCGCCAAGCCCGCCTCCCTCGAGCGCGACATCGCCGCCGCGCTGGCCGCCTGAGACGCTTGCGCGCCGCAACGGCCTCGGCCGTTGCGATGCGCCTCAGGCCTTTCGGAAGGTGCTCTCGCCGGTGGCGCGCGCCTTGCCGCCGTGTTCCTCTGGTCGCCGGAAAATGGCGCTCGGCGGATGGTGAGGCGGCAGGTTCGTGAAAGATTCGTCCACCGACGCAGGGCTCGATCGCATCGACCTGAAGATCCTGCGCCTGCTTCAGGCGGACGGGCGGATGGGCAACGCCGAGATCGCCAAGCGCGTGAACACCAGCGCGGCGACCTGCCACCGCCGGACGCAGCGGCTGTTCGCCGACGGTTACGTCACGTCGGTCCGCGCCGAGGTCGCGCCGAGCAAGGTCGGCCTCGGCGCCCTGGTGATCGTCGGCGTGGTGCTCGACCGCTCGACGCCGGAGAGCTTCGCGGCCTTCGAGGCGGCGGCCCGCGCGATGCCGACGGTGCTCGACTGCCACCTGGTGGCGGGCGACTTCGACTACTTCCTGAAGATCCGGGTGCGCGACATGGCGGACTTCAACCGCCTGCACAGCAGCACCCTGATCGCGCTTCCCGGCGTGCGCCAGACGCGGACGTTCTTCGTGATGAAGGAGGTCGTCGACAACGCGCCGCTGGCCCTGTGACGCGGTGCGGACGTCCGCACCGCCGCCGGCCGGGGCCGCGTCAGGGCGCCCGGCAATTCATCGCGTCGGCGGCCTCGACGACGCTCAAGGCGCGCCGCCGGACCTCGAGCGTGACCTTCGGTTGCTCCGACACCGCCGTCGCCTCCCGCTTCAACGCCTGGTCGCAGGCGCACGAGCGGTGCCCGGCCGCATCGTAGCAGGCGTCGTGGCGTTGGCAGGCGGCGTCGAGGGCGTCGGTCGGCGGCAGGTCGACGCCGCGCTGGCCCGCGCCGCAATAGTTGCCGTGAAACAGCGCCTTGCCCGTGAGCACGTTCGCGAGGTCGCCTTTCGGCGGGGACGGCTCTTCCGCCCTACCGCCCGGGTTGAGGTCGTTCGCCGGGCCGCCGGACTTGCTCGCGGATCCGCGCAGCGCCTTGGGGATGCCCGATTGCGCGTCGGGCTCTCCGAGCCCTTCCCCGGTGCGGGAGTTCGGATTGGACAGGTCCGGCAAGGGCGGCGGCGGTCCCGGCCTCACGGCCTCGGTGTCTGCCGAGTCCGGCGCCTCCTCGACCGTCTGCGCCACGGCACCTTGAGCCAGGCACCCAGCCAAAAATAGGGACAGGGCGATCGCAATCCGAATTCTCAAATTCGTCTCCCCTGGAACCAGGCGAAGTCGTCGATCATCGCGGCCCGCCCGATCGAATTCGGACGTGACGGAACGGCCCCGGCATCGCGGCCTTTGCAATCGACGATGGTCCTTCCCGAAGCGTGGGTAGAACGCCGACCCAATACGGCGAAGGCGGCGAAAGCGTTCCAAAGGGTCCGTCGCCAAGCCGCCGCGCCGCCACCTCGGAGAGGGCAGTCGCGGTCGATCGACGGCGACGACCGACGAGGGTGAGGTGCTGCGCGCCCGACCGGACCCGCATCTCGAACGACGCGATGAACGGTCTCCAGCCCGGCACCGGTCGCGCGACCAGGCCGCCGCGATCCAGCCGACCGGAATACCGCTCAGCCGGCGCGAGCCGCGAGGATCAACGATGATGAAATCTGGGAACGTCGAGTCTCAACCCGCTGTCACGGCAGCCTTATCGACGCCGGACCTTGCCGTGTGGACATCCACCAGGAAAGCCTGGTGGAGCTGAGCGGGATCGAACCGCTGACCTCCGCAGTGCGATTGCGGCGCTCTCCCATCTGAGCTACAGCCCCATAAGCGTAAAAGGCCATATAAATCAACCTATTACGTCATCAGACTAACGGTAACCCTAGGTTAAAGCAAGCCACCCTGGACCCCGAAATTCATGCTCGTTGTGACACCAGTGTGACAAGCTTGGCCGACTTTCAGGACGTTCTTGATGGCCGATGGCGTTGGTGAGGCTGTAGAACTCCGACGTATTGAGCCTCTCTAACGCTGATCACCACAATAAACAAGAAATCATCGTCTTTTCAAAGACTTAGGCCTCTAGCCTACCGTGGGCCGACCGTAGGAACAATGGCCAGAAAGGCGTCGTGGAAGGCCGCTTTTGATGCCCACTGTGACAGGAAGTGTGACAGGAATTGCGATGCGTTCTTTCCGACGACGATCAGATATCTTCAGAGCATTAAACTAATTTCTGATTTTTGGATCATATTTATTTTTCTTTAAGATAGGTATGGGCGAGCATTATAGAGTTTTTACCAACAATACATCACCCATCATGTTTTATAAAGCTATGCGAACGCAATTTAGTTTCGACAGAGGAATCCATTAATCCACATCTAAGTCAGGTGACGCTGGATCTTGGAAGTAAGCAAGCTCTGCTTCTCGCGTGATTTCGTATTTATAGACGCCCCCAAATTGCTCGCGAGTAACAAGAACTCTCTCAGCTAAATTGCGTCCGCGCCTACCAACAAGTTGACCGGAACAATCCAGTTCAGCCGCAATTTCCGAAGCGACCATAATTCTATTTTCATAGTGCAGAGTATATAAAATGCCCAATTCTGTTTCTGGCAGCAAAAGGCCAACATTTACTTCCTTCAATAAATCTTCGTATTTCCTAGACAAGTTGACGACATGACAGACTCCCTTTTGACATGCCGGGCACATCATATGCATAAGCTTGAGCGCAGGAAGCATCGGCTCATCATACAGCCGCTCGCAATTATCACATCGTATTTCTTGATTTTCGACGATATAAGATCGCATCAAAGAATTATAATCGAAGGATCGATCCACAAAGAAAAGTCTATCTTCTCTTCGATCAATGGGTCGGCCGAAGCCAATTTGATACTTGGAACATAGCCCGTGATTTAGAGCGTAGACAGAGACACGGGTTCCACCGCGATCCGACATTTCGAAGTATTTCGTAACGAAGAAGTTCAACTCAAGTGAAGTAAGAAGCCGGTCAAAATCATTTGATACATAAAAATGACTTGAGAAGCTACGGGATCTTGAACCGGTGGTCGGACGAGATCTATCTTCCTGCCTCAAACCACGCGATTTACCAACTATTTTTTCTAGCAGCTCTTTGAGAGAATAAATTGATGAGCGTTCGTGAAAGGAATTTCTGTATTTTGCCGACTCAAAAAATGGTGATATTTTTTCTTCATAATACCTTTGTGACGCTTCCTGTATTGCCTGAATACCTATTTTAGATTCATAGAGTAAATGGGACTCGTAAGCGTAAATCATAATATGGCCAAGAATACGGGGATTAGCCATAGTGGCGTTAAATAAAGTTTTCCACATAACATCAGATGACGCAAAATATTCATCGGCATCGCAACGACAGTAGTGAGATATTCTTCTCTGAACCACTCTTTTAACAAAGTCCGTGGCTTTATCCTCCATCTTGTTTACACCATTAGATCCGTAAAGGTCATAGGTATCAAGATGGAATTCTTCCACTTTCGTCTTG
This sequence comes from Methylobacterium cerastii, assembly GCF_022179125.1. Taxonomy (GTDB): domain Bacteria; phylum Pseudomonadota; class Alphaproteobacteria; order Rhizobiales; family Beijerinckiaceae; genus Methylobacterium; species Methylobacterium cerastii. The sequence continues at coordinate 44,922 of NZ_BPQG01000024.1, read as the reverse complement.
TCGAGAGATCCTAAATATACTCTTCCGGGATAAGCGGCTATCTTAAATTTTATAAATTCAGACCACCGCGTAAGTGGGGAAATCAAGCTGTCGACAAGTAAGGTCATGGCATCTTGTGGTAACTCAGAGAAATCATCAAGAAATATATATAAATACTTAATGCCTATTGATTCCAAAATTTGTTTAAGCTCTTTGACAATATCGTTTATGCCTACGATACGCATAAGCACTTCCGCGTAATTTTTTTCGGATGAAGCGTCATCCGTAAGATCGCGTTCTAAGCCAAGCTTAGCGGAGCCGCCAATCTTTTCTACAGAAGCTGATAGTTCAGCGCTAACTTCATTTTTGATGTTATCTTTGTGACTTTTTACAGCTTTGACTTCGACTCGAAGTGCAGCCGCAACATTTTCATATTTAGGCTTATCAAGATTTGCTATAATACGATCTAAACCCGCAAAAACCTCCGCGGCTGTTCCACTAACTCTCTCGCGAAGTTTAGATAGAAAACTCTGCTCTACTTGAGCTTTTAATTCGTCTCTTATGTCGCCTATGAGCATTCTGATAAATCTATTGTATAACAGTAGTTTTTTTACATGTTCAGCCTCCATGGCCTCATGTAAGCCATCAAGTTTGTCCGTATTGATTGAGTCGACCTGAGATGCTTCATAGACATTTCTAATGTCCATGTATGTTGATATAATATTCGATTTATGTTTTCGAATTTCATGCTGTGTTCGTTGAAATACGGTCGATTTCCCCGTTCCCTTTCGGCCAATTAATATCGTAGTATTATTTACAAGCATAGTCTTAAATGCTTGCTCATTCGGCAAAGGATCCACATACAGTTTTTCAATTAAGCTTCGATCTTTGTCGTCGCTTAGTTCCGCTCTGCTATAAAGTTTCAACGACGATGCGGCTTTCCTAAAATTATCTAACTGTTTCTCAGTAAAATTATCAGCCATTATTTGTCCCAATCGATAATTTAACAAACATTAATTAATAGTTGTGACGTCACTTTATCGTATTTTTGTGGCGAGGGAGGTTGATGTTCAGACGTCTTTTTTTTGCCTTTGGTGCAAGCACACGCTGATTACGATAATCACCATCGGGGCCGAGACTTCAAGCCCATGTTTCTCCCTCAAGCAGCTTGGCCTTGAAATGCGAAAATCGCAGCGACGATGCCTTTTTATAGCTGAGTTAAGTGTAGCAGAGAGCCGTTGCCGGATCACATCAGGGTGCACCCTGATGTTGCGTCACATGGGTAGACGCATCCGAGTCACCGGTCCGAGACACCACCCCACTTGAACGAACTGTATTTTTTGACTCGACTTATAAGTTCCGAGACACCATAGTGATTGGGTCTAGAACCAAACGAGACAGATCCCTATGGCTTTCTATGGGTATGCGCGCGTCAGCAGTTCTTCCCAATCCCTGACGATCCAGCAAAAGGCTTTGAGGGCAGCCGGGTGCGAAGTGGTCCGCGCCGAGACGCACACTGGCACGAAGGTCGAAGGCCGCACAGAGTTAGAGACGCTGCTTCAATTCGCGAGGCCAGGGGACCGGATCGTCGTCACCCGTATCGACAGGCTTGCGCGTTCCGTCAGTGACCTTTGCACCATCGTAAAGCGGATGGAGGCCGTTGGTGTGGCGTTGGTGGCCTTGGAACAGCCTATCGACACGTCCACAGCGGCCGGGCGGTGTTTCCTACAGATGCTCGGGGTCTTTGCGGAATTCGAGACCGCCATCCGATACGAGCGTCAAATGGCAGGCGTAGCGGCAGCGCGTCACAAAGGCGTCTACAAGGGTCGTAAGCCGTCCATCGATGCAGAGCGTGTCAGAGCGTTAGCGGCATTGGGCATGGGTGGAACTGCCATATCGAGGGAACTGAACGTATCGCGGGCTTCCGTCTACCGGCTGCTTGGCGAGGCAAAGACCGTCCAGATTGCCTCAGTGGTATCAAAGCAGCAGCCTTCAGCCGATCCTCTGAACCATCGGTCTGAGCCAGTGCAATAGTGAAGCGGCTTTTTGTGACAGATCTCTAGAAAAACTGAATTATATGATAAATTTTAAATTTTAGTTCGCACTATACCAGATCCATAAATCTTTATTCATTCGGTTATGCTTTCCCTATTCGATCTCAATATTTCAGAATATCTTTCTTTCTGATCACGCGTTCCTTCGCATGCAAGCTCTCGTACTGGGTCTATTGTTTTTAAGTTTTTTTCTGCGAACTCTAAATCCTCTGTATTCATTTTGTCATCGACGGCAATATCTTTGATGGTTTCAAAATTCTGACCTTTAATTGAGGTTTGAAGTTTTATACGATATACTTTTCTATCTTTGACATAATAACCACCTTTGTACCTCACTCCGTTTCTATTTTTTTGTTATTTCTAATACCCCTGTTCCAGGCTGACTAGGACACTTAAGGTTTATTTGATGAAATTTACGTTTGAATTTATCTTCTTCTGTTTCATTTTCCGCATCATTGCGAGATACAATCTCAGATGCGGGCAGAAAGTAGAATTGGTCAGGCTATAACTTAATTGATGCAAATTTATACGGGCTAGAAGTGCCATGTATATAATATGAATTGATTAATGTATAGGAAAAAATTAATAAAAAACTTACCATTTTTACCTCCACAAGCCCTAACAGAGATCAAATTGACCGCCAATGCTCGAGATCTTCGGGTCTTCGCTCGGCATGATCTAATATAGCCAGCACCAACCCAAGAGCTACGCTTCCACACTCGATCCAAGGTCCAGACTGCCCGTCTTTTTCAAGCCTGACTACTGTTCGCTTACTCAGAGCATGGACGGAGAAGCCGCACCCTGGAAGTAAATTGTTGAGCAGGCGCAAGGCATGGTCGTAGTTATTGACAAAGTCCAGCACGTTGATGCTGTGTGCCGTGATGTAATAGTGCAGCTTATATTCGGACGACCTCATTATCTGAACATGGCCGCGTGGGCCGACGAATATCGGTGGACCTACACCTTTGTCGTTGATCGTAATCTTCGCTGGACCGAGGCCCATCCGCGTGCCGTCAGACTCCGTGATGGTATGAAAGAGTGCGTCCACCAGTTCCCCGTTGGCTTCCGTCGCGCGCCACTGATACGCGTATTTATTGGTCAGGCGTTCGCGTAGCTGGCGAAGGCGTTCTGGATCAACCTGCCGAGGATCAGGTGGTATCTCCCTGAAACGCTTGTCCTTGAAATCGCCAATCATCGCCATGATCGCAGCGTGATCCTTCTCGAAGTTTTTGGTCGACGATGGGAGCTTGGATCTCCATCGCTTCAAGAAGCGCATCACGGGTTGCGGTGTCCGGTGTTGGGCAACGATCGTCGGCTCGTTCTGGTAGGTTCGGTCCAACCATTCATCGTCGCGAACGGGTGTTCTGTCATCCCTTAATTTCTCACGGTGGCACTCCGCCTAAACTGTGTATCATGACCGTGCTCACGAGAGCAGCCAGCGGCCTCTGAATAGCTCAGGGCGGTGGTTGGTCAGGCCGGATGGATCAATGCCATCCACCTTTGGAGGAACGACGATGACCCGTATCCTTACTGCCTTCGCCCTTACGATCGCGCTCCTTGGCGCTGCCGCTGTCACGGTGACATCGGTTCAGCCGGCTCATGCCGGCGGGAAGAAGTGTGAAGGCAACGCTTGCTAGACTAAGCGGCCGTCACAGCGTCCGCCACGAGCTTGAGCCGGTCCGCATTGAGCGGTAGCCGTCGCACTTCGGGTTAGAGGCGGGCGCCTTTGCGAAGTCTGCTGCTTTGTTCGCGCTGGTGAAAGCCGAAGGCACAGGAAACACCCACGTTTAGATTGAAGGCGACGATCTGAGCATGGCCGGTGGGAACAGTGGCTATCGACAGACTGCCCGAACACGACGCGGTTATGAGGCCGATTCGATCATGTCGGCAGGGGACCAGATGGGTCGGGGCATGTGACGACGCGCACCATCATCTCTGCGTGCCGAAGAACTTCGTTTTACTAAATACTTATATACATCAATAATAGGTTGATGTTAATAAGTAATAGCTAAACGAAAGCATACCATATGTCACCAATGCTTACATCAGCAAAGAAAGACTACGTTGTCGATCTTGTAGGACTATCATGCTCAATCGTCCTAGATCGGGGCAACAGCGTGTGGGACTCTCGAGAACATGCAGATTGCGTTGCCCTACAAGTCATCTACATACAAACAGGCATAGAAGAATACGACCAAACTGGCGCGCTAGATCCAGCAGTTCTTGAGTCAGCTTGCAATCTTTTTTCTAACTTCTACCATCAAATCAATGATGATGCCCGAGTGTTCCTATACGGCACGATCAAAGATGAGCTATCGAGGCTTTCTCTGAATGGATAAGTCGGAGGATGAAGTCGGCTTTCGTCTATACACCTTGTGGGTATGTAACGGCACTATGAAAAAACTAAAGCACATTGCCGTTGAGGAAGACGCAAGTGTCGCATGGATTGTAAGAAAGCTGATTGACGAATACGTGAATGTTCGAAGGTTGACAGTTTAGTAAAGGGCCGGATCGTCTCGAGATGGTTCGGCCTTGTCGTTTAGGGCCACAGGGATCAAACCGGCAAGATGAAGCGCCTAGCCATGATCACCGCTGTTGCCATCACCCTTACCCTTTCCATGGCGCCTAAGCTCACCCACGCGGACGACGGTGACCGGTCCTTCCTGATGTGCGAAGGGGCGTCACAGAAGGATCAAGGGCAAACACTGGCCTTTCCGGTCACGCTTGATGTAGCGGCTGGAAAGGTGTTGGCCATGATATCCGGTGACGGGGCAACGACCACCACGTTCACGGATGCCGAGATAGGCGCGAAGCAGGCCGTCGGCTCCGGTGTCGAGAACGTCCTACAAATCGACAGGATCACAGGGGGCTTCACCCTCACGATCACCCATAGCGTGAAGGATGGCGAAGCCCCTGCCGAGACCGATGATGCGTTTCGTGGAACGTGCAGAACAGCAGCGAAGGCATTCTGAGCGTCAGTGGAGCCTACACAGGCGCGGACGCTTGGACGGGGCTTCACACCCGAAGCATGATCACTGCCCGTGCGGGGCCTTCCGAGGCGATCTGAGAGTGTTCCGGGTCGGAGATCCGCGAAGCGCAACCACCCGCTCAGATAGAAGCGCGCCTGAGTGGGCTGGCAGGCATAACGACAATAACGATTTTGAAATAGGATGGCTCGAACTGGTCGGACGCGCTGCGATAGAAATTACAAGTAAAGGCTGAATATCCCCAAAGGATTTATCATCGGTGATATTCGTGTTGTGTATCGCTTACAGAAAAATTTTGCACGAGTTCATCTTCAATTAAAAGCAACTTGGTGCCTTTGCAACCCAATGCTGTCTTTATGGTTTAACCTATAGACAACAGCGATGGCATTTTGAAGACAATAGATCGCTACACAATCATGTTTGCATCCTTCCTAAAATTAAAGGTCTACAGAGCTATTCCTATAGATACCTAGTAAATCAGTTTAGATACCTCGGATCGATGTCACCGATCAGATCTTTTATGGTAAGGACCAAAATCGGGCTGTGTTCCTCCGCGTAGGGCGAACAGTATGAAAAAAGGTCAACGACCTGCTGTTCCATGGCCGTGTCTTTAAAGCTACCATTCTCGTCAAACCACCGATCCATGGTAAGGCAGGCTAGTTCAGCTTCTTTGATTTTGAAACAAAGATCACTATCATAATAGCTTGAACTGACGTCCATTAGACTGTCCGACCCGCTGGACGGTTCATCACAGAGTACTTGACGCTCCCTATCATGATTTTCGAGCAGATGCTTACACTGCTTGACAGCCGTATAGACACGCGATGGGATATCTGAACCGTACATTTTTAGCTCCTTATGTGGCTCCATGATTGGGCCATGAGGTAAGTTATACTATAGACTAACTTCAAAGTCAAGATTTTACGTGAATATTTCTCCATCATTACCTCTGACGTGTTCGCTGTGGTCACAGACATTGTGCGCAAATTCGCCATGTGTTTAAGAAAGCCAGCTTATGACAAGCAGAACTGTCTTTAGTTCAGTAGAGCAGGCCTCAACGTGCCTTCATTCGACGCATTACACGTGCGATCTGAGACTCTCTATCTTGGGGCGAGTTCGTATGGCGCGCGGCATCTTGAAGAATGCTTTCGTGCTCATATTGATCTAACCTAACTTTCTCCAAGTCGCAGTGAAGGTTCCACATTGCCCCATCACCGTTCGCGGGCAGACGACCGACTGTCGCAAACTTCGCCTTTGCCTCTTCAATTTTGTGCTGCTGTTCTTCTGTTAACATGAGAGATTCAAGGGTAGGAGGCCGCACGACGACTTCTGCCTCTGGTGTGTTGTGGTCTGTATCAGAGGCATGCTTGATCCAGTCTACGACGTTCAGAGGTTTCCTGTTGCCGCCTCTTACATCCCTAAAGACGTTATGTTTACCCGACTCGGTTTGGCAGGGAAGGTAAAACAAGTCGGACGGGTTATGCTTATTATCGATCCCATGTGCTCTTGCTGTCGCTCCCGTACCAAGAGTCTTACTTTCGGTGTACCCTTCATCAATAATCCGCTGCTTAACCTGGAACCACAGATCTCTATACACAGCAATTGACATGGGCTTGTCGGTGAACATGCAGACTCGGTATCTCGGTTTTAGTTTGGTATGTGACCGCGTGCTGTAGATCACCATTTCGATGTTGGGAAAGATTCGTGGCCATTCATCATAAGGCAAGTCCCCATTCTCAACATCAAACCAAAGACCATTAGAGGTAGCTACGTTCTCTAACGTCCTGTATTTGTCTTTCTCGATATCAGGTATAAACAAGGCCGGTGATATCAAGTAGTTATCGTCTTTTGACTGGTGTTTACTTTTGCTTAAGTACTTTAGATATCCAACAAACTCCGTATCACTATAGCAAATCGGGATTTCTATCTTCGCATATTTGTCTACTAGCAGTGTTCCCTTGAATCTGATCACGTTATTACTTAACTCATTTAAAGTAGTTTCGTCCCATAAATCTGATAAAACGAGGGAAAGATCTGTCGAAAGGATTTTTTGATGGGTGTGGATGTCGGATAGTAGCATCTCACGTCTAGCATCTCTGTGTGCTTTCTTACGGGCAGCCTCGTTATCGTGCTTCCTTTCTCGACCGACCTTCTTGGCTTTCACGGACTCAATACCAAGTGAAACGACCGAAGATCCTGGAAACCGGTCTGCAAGCCATTCAGCGGCTTTTCGATCAGGGACAAAGATCCGTTTCGGTGTCTGGTCCCCATGCACCCTCACAGAGATTCGACATGCCGCCTGATACAGATTTTGGTGGCAGAACCCGTCTCTCTGTTCATCTCGGGAAACATGACACACCTGTTCGATAAATCTTCCTGTTTCGGGCGTGTAGTTATAGGCGCCAAGGATAACAGCGTTGTGAAGTTCTCTAAAGCAGTTCAGGCCGTGTGACGCGGCAGGGATTTTGATATTGTCAGGAACATCTGAGAGCGGACTTTCCCCGACACGATCTTCGTTCTCTATCCAACCAAAAGGTTGATCTTTGAGTTGATCGATCACGGCCGTGATTATTGCTAGACGCACCTTCTCGTTATCTTTGTTCCTCTCAAATTTCGAATAGTCTTTCTCAGTTCCATAGTAAAAATTCACAAATTCACCGTTCTCATGATCGGTATATAGAAGGTCTTTGTCTAAGCTATGATCCTGAACAAAGCGGACGCCTTCGTTTTCCCAATGCTTGAACAACAGGGAGTCCTGAATCCGGGCACCTGCTATGGTCACAGAAGCAAATTCCTTAAAAATGTCAGGCTTCAAAACCGACCAAGCCCTAAGCTCTGTCTGCTCGGATCTTCCTTCCACTAAATCGCTATAGGCTTTGATCTTCACATAAGTATCATAATGATTGCTAATTAAGCTTCGCGCTAACTTATTGAATGATTTGAAGTTGATATCTTTGTTTTTGTTCCGGGAAATGGAAGCCAGCTTACCACCGGATCTTGGCACCAATAGTCCATACTCAGAACCTTTCGGAGTCAAAATCAGATGATCTGTGAGCAAGGCATGTGTGTTTGGAACGACAAGATGGTGCTCCACTAGCAGGTTTGGAACTTCATCGACAAAGACATTCCAATCCTGCTTGTTTGCGAAGAACCCTAGCATCGTCAAAGAAACGGCTGTTACAAATAGTATTTGCCCGCCAGGAAATGGGCAGGTCAAATAGGATATGATTTTTCCGCCTACATTCCCTTCGACACCGCCATCGCCAGGGGTTTCACCCTTGTAGATCGCCTCAACGTGAACAGAGCTATCCTCTGCCCTAAGGTCCGACACAGTCTGCCGTATCAGTTGACGGCTAGGCTGAACGATCAAGACGCTTTCGCCAGCCTTTGCGAGTTTAATGGCTTTTCGATAGATCGCTGTTGTTTTACCGCTGCCGGTTGGTGCGGGCACGTAGAAAATCGTTATCACCTTTTACCTCATAGGAAACTAAGATCGCCTTCCGTTGTCGGAGTGATCGTTGTTGTGTTGATCTCGAGCAGGCTTATCCGTGCGTCGATGAACAGAGATTGGTTACGTTAATAACGGAATGCAATAGATGTACGATAATATTTTTAATCAAAGGCTGGCCAGTCCCATAGTATTTGTTTAATCGATAAAAATGACTTAGCCTGTTTTCTTTAGCTGCTATTTCTGTGTTGTTAGAGCAAGGATGTTTTCCGCCTAACTCAGAAGGTCTTAAGGCACGTCTAGGCCGTCGCTGATTTTCTACCATCAGCAACGGCCAGCATCTTTCGGTTAACACTAAAAGCCGCGTCAGAACCACTGCTGAGATAGCTACCGCAGTCTATGCCAGCGGTTTATCTCTATGGTAACGCGAAACAGATGCGCGGATCACGAAGGCTCTGTCGTTGTAGAAGCAACTTGTCGTTCGTGGATGTCCGCTAGCTTCTTCGCGACGTTCTCCGGGCGAATGTGAGTGTAGCGTGCCAACATCTTATAGTCCCGGTGACCGCTGATCATAGCAACTTCTGGTACCGTTAGTCCCATTTCTGTCATGCGGCTTATAGCTTCGTGCCGAAGGTCATGAAATCTAAGATCGGGTAGTTCCGCTCTGGCTCTTAATCGCTCCCACGCAAGGCGAACAGCATTACCACTTACTGGTATTATCAAATCGCAATTTTTTGGTAGTGCTTGTAATAATTTTATTGCGGTTGGTGTTAGGGGTATTGTTCTCGAATGTCCGTTCTTTGTATCTTCAAGCCTTGCTGTTCTTTGTAAAAAATTGACGTTTGACCATCTGAGAGACAGCAGTTCGCCACGTCTCATGCCTGTCTCTATTGCAAGTTTGACAAGTGGTTGAAGATACCAAATTCTACTCTGTCTCAGTGCTTCGTTCAGTCGTTCTTCGTCACCGATATTTAGACGGGTTTGGCGTGCTTTGGACACATCCGGTAATTTTATATTTCGCACCGGATTGGAGGCTAGCGGGATTCCCCATTCTTTCGTTGCAATCTCAAAGCAGTGTTGTAAAACCGCTAGTTCTCTTCTAACCGTTGATGGCTGAACAATCTGTAGTCTACTATCGCGGTAATCTGCAACGCTCTTGGAAGTAATATAACTTAAATTAAGTGCTGCAATCGGGTGGGCATGAATTAATCTTAGCTTGTAGTGTTCCTGGTTTGCGCCCTTCTTGCTAGAGGTTATGCACTCTTCATAGCGAGTTAGGAGATCGGATAGTGTAAGTTTTTTTAGTATCTTTATATTAGATGGATGTTCGCCTTGCTCAATGTCTCGTTCGATATCACGTGCCCATCGAACGGCATCTGTCTTGAGATTGAACGATTTTGAAGTGGGACGTGAACCGTCTCGCCTGACTTGAGCCTGCCAGGACGAGCCTCTTTTTCGGATTGTAGCCATGCGAACGTTTGCCCACTGTGACACCAGTGTGACAGGCCGACTTACTGAGCTAATTACGCTTGGACTGGCGCTAGGGACAAACCCTTCGCAAAAGCCACCAAGCCCTTACTACCCTTGCAAAATTTTGGGTGAAGAGACTTGGTGGAGCTGAGCGGGATCGAACCGCTGACCTCCGCAGTGCGATTGCGGCGCTCTCCCATCTGAGCTACAGCCCCGTCCAAGGCGCCGGCCTTTTAGGCCGGCGCCGATCGAACTGTCAATTCCCGATTCCCGCTGCCGTCGCGTCGCCGTCCCCGGTGTCCCGCGCGGGCGCACGAGGACACGTGTTTCGCGCATGAATTCCTTGATCTGGCTCTTCGACACCGTCGTCCAGCTCTTCATCTACGTCCTCATCGCCAGCGCGATCCTTAGCTGGCTCGTCGCCTTCAACGTGGTCAACGTGCGCAACCCGATCGTCTCGCAGATCGGCGAGGTGCTCTACCGGATCACGGAGCCGGTGCTGCGGCCGATCCGCAACCTGCTGCCGAACCTCGGCGGCGTCGACATCTCGCCGATCATCCTGATCCTGCTGCTGCTGTTCGTGAGCCGCCTGCTGCACGAATTCGTGCCGGCCGACCCCTACGTCTACGCCCGATAAGGCCGGCGCGCGGACGCCGCCCCCGCCCGCGATCCGGCGCCCGGCGCGCCGGACGAGACCTCTGAACGACGCGCCCGGCCGCGGAGACACCAGGACCCATGAAGACCAATCCCGGCCGCTTCTTCGAGGATTACCGCCTCGGCGAGACCATCCGCCACGCCACCCCCCGCACGGTGACCACCGGCGACGTCGCGCTCTACACCGCCCTCTACGGCCCGCGCTTCGCGGTGCAGTCGTCGGACGCGTTCGCTCAAGCGCTCGGCTACCCGAAGAGCCCGCTGGACGACCTGCTGACCTTCCACGTGGTGTTCGGCAAAACGGTGCCGGACATCTCGCTCAACGCGCTGGCCAACCTCGGCTACGCCGAGGGCGGGTTCCGCCGCCCGGTCTATCCCGGCGAGACCCTGTCCACGGTCTCCGAGGTGATCGGCCTCAAGGAGAGCTCGAACCGCCAGACCGGCGTGGTCTACGTGCGCTCGACCGGCTCGGACGCCGAGGGCGAGACCGTGCTGAGCTATTGCCGCTGGGTGCTGGTGCGCAAGCGCGACCCGGAGGCCGCGATCGCCGAGGAGCACGTGCCGAGCTTCGCCAAGGTCGTCGACCCGGCCGACCTCGCGGGCGCCCTGCCGCCCCTCGACGTCTCGGCCTACGACCTCGACCTCGCCGGCAGCCCGCATCGCTTCTCCGATTACGCGGTGGGCGAGAAGATCGACCACGTCGACGGCATGACGGTGGAGGAGGCCGAGCACCAGATCGCCACGCGCCTCTACCAGAACACGGCCAAGGTGCATTTCGACGCCCTGAGCGGCAAGGAGACCCGCTTCGGCCGCCGCCTGATCTATGGCGGCCACGTCATCTCGCTCGCCCGCGCGCTCAGCTTCAACGGGCTTGCCAACGCCTTCGCCCTCGCCGGCATCAACGCCGGCCGGCATGTGGCGCCGCTGTTTGCCGGCGACACGGTCTACGCCTGGAGCGAGGTGCTCGACACCGCCGAGACCGGCCGCGGCGACGTCGGCCTGCTGCGGCTGCGCACGGTCGCCACCAAGAACCAGCCCTGCGCCGCCCATCCCGGCCGCGAGGGCGACGGCTACCACCCGAGCGTCATCCTCGACCTCGACTACTGGGCCTTCATGCCGAAGTGACGGCCCGCGTAGCGTGCCCGTTGGGGCGCGCCTTGCGGACGTCCGGTCCTCATCCGCCCAGCAGCCCCGCCAGCGCCACGCGCAAGGGGTTGGCGGGGTCTGACAGGAGGCGCACCGCCATCGCGCAGGCGATGGTCACCAGCAGCGGCCTGATCAGCCGGGCGCCGAGGCGAACCGCGAGCATCGAGCCGACCTGGGCGCCGAGATAGGCCCCGACGGCCATCACGATGCCGATCGGCCAGACCACGTGGCCGGCGAGCGCGAACAGACCGAGGCTGCCGAGGTTGCTCGCCGCGTTGGCGAGCTTGGTGTGCGCCGTCGCCTTCACGACGCCGAGGCCCAGAAGCGTGACGAAGCCCACCATGTAGAAGGCGCCGGCACCGGGGCCGAACACGCCGTCGTAGAAGCCGACCGCGGGGGCGAAGCCGAGGGCGAAGGCGGCCGGCGAGAGCCGCGCCCCCGCGTCGTCCTCGCGCATGCGGGCGCCGAAGGCGAAGTACAGCGCGATCCCGACGAGCAGCACGGGAACGCCAGCGTCGAGCACCGGGCGCGGCAACAGTCCGACGGACAGGGCGCCGAAGACCGAGCCCACGGCCGCCGCCACGGCGATCGGCCAGGCCTGGCGCCACACGATCAGCCGACGCCGGGCGAAGGCCAGGGTCGCCGAGCAGGCGCCGACGCTGCCCTGCAGCTTGTTCGTCGCCACGGCGCTCACCGGGTCGAGGCCGGCGAGGATCAGCGCCGGCACGGTGATCAGCCCGCCCCCGCCCGCGATGGCGTCGACGCCGCCCGCGAGCAGGGCCACGCCGAACATCGCGGCCAGCAGGCTCGGATCGAAGCTTCCCACCATGGTCTCCCGCCCTGCCCGAGCAGGACGGCGCCGCCGCGTGCCCGGCGCTTCAGGAGGCGCGGGCGCCGCCCCTGTCAAGCTTGGTGGAAGGTTGATGCCGAGCGTTGCGTCGCTCATGCGCTCCGCGCGAGAGTCCTGGCCGGGCCGGATTCAGCGAGGCGAAGCCCCAAAAGCTCGCCCGGTATCGGCCTGCCGTAGCGGTATCCTTGCGCGTAGCGGCAGCCCATGCCCATCAGCGCCGCCTCCTGCTCGGGCGTCTCGATCCCCTCGGCGATGACGATCAGGTCGAGGCTGCGGCCGATGTCGAGCACCGCCTTCACGATGGTCGCATCGTGGGCGTCGTGGAGCACGTCGCGGACGAAGCCGCGGTCGATCTTCAGCTTGGTGAGCGGGAAGCTCTTGAGGGTCGAGAGCGAGGCGTAGCCGGTGCCGAAGTCGTCGAGCGCGATGCCGACCCCCAGCGCCCGCAGCCGCCGCAGCGGCTCCAGGGTCGCCGGGGCGTCGGCCAGCGCGATCATCTCCGTCACCTCCAGCTCCAGGATCTCCGGCGGCAGCCGGTGCCGGGCCAGCGCCTGGATCACCACCTCGGCCAGGGTCCCGGCGCGGATCTGCGCGTCGAACAGGTTCACCGCGACGCCGATCCGCGGCAGGCCGGCCTTGCGCCACGCCGCGGCCTGGCGGCAGGCCTCGTCGAGGCACCATTGGCCGAAGCGGGTCGCCAGGGTGCTCGCCTCGATCGCCGGCAGGAACTCGGCCGGCGCGAGCAGCCCGCGTGTGGGGTGGTTCCAGCGGATCAGGGCCTCGACGCCCCGCAGGCGTCCGCTCGCGAGCTCGATCTGCGGCTGGTAGTGCAGCGCGACCTCGCCGGCGGCCAAGCCGTCGAGCAGCGCGTCCTGCAGGGCGCGCCGCTCCGTGGCCGCATCGCGCATCGCCGGGGTGAAGGCGCGGTAGCCGCGCGGGCCCGCGTGGCGGGCGCGATCGAGGGCGAGGTCGGCCGCCGCCATCAGCTCGGCGGCGTCGGCGCCGTCGCGGGGACCGTGCGCGGCGCCGATCCGCGCGCCGACATGCAGGACGTGGTGGCCGACGGTGACGGGCTCGGCGAGCGCGGCGAACAAGGCTTCGGCGCAGGCCTCGGTGCCGGCCTCGAGATCCGCCGCGCCGGGCGCGTCCGCAAGCAGGACGGCGAGCTCGTCCTCGCCGAGGCGGGCGAGGAGCGCCCCCGGCGGCAGGCGGCCGGCCAGCCGCACCACCAGCGCCTCCAGCAACGCCGCGCCGACGCCGGAGCCGAACCCGTCGGTCACCGCCCGCAGGCCGTCGACGCCGAGTGTCAGCAAGCCGACCGGCGAGCGGGCGGCGAGGCGGGAATCGATCTCCGCGGCGAGGCGCACCCGGTTCGGCAGGCCGGTGGCAGGGTCCTCGTGAGCGAGGCGGAGCAGGCGCGCGTTGCGGCGGCGGCGCTCCGAGATGTCGCGCATCACCGCGCCGACGCCCATCTCGGCGCCCTCGCCCCAGGCGCAGAGCGAGAGCTCGATCGGCACCTCGCTGCCGTCTGCGCGCAGCGCCGTCACCTCGACCGAGCGGCCGGCGAGCTTGGGCGTCCCGCCGGCGGTGAGCGCGCCCATGCCGGCGACGTGGTGCCCGCGCAGGCGCATGGGGACGATCGAGGCCACGTCCCGCCCGGCCAGCGCCCCCTGGGGATAGCCGAGCAGGGTCTCGCAGGCGGGGTTGGCGAAGGTGATGCGGCCGGCGGCGTCGGTGGTGATCAGCGCCGAGGCTGTGGCGGCGACGAACCCTTCCGAATCCCGCTGCGCCATCGTCCGCCGCCCCTGCGCCAGCACCGCGACGGCGAGGCCGGACAGCCGCGCGAGCCGCTGGCGGGCGCGGTCGGCCACGGGTGGGCGCGGTGCGGAATCGGCGAGGCAGAGCACGCCGAGGCAGCGGCCGTCGCCGTCGACGAGGGGCGCGCCGGCGAGGAAGCGGAACGCGCCCCTTTCCGCCGGCCCGGCACGCCATCGCGGATCGATCACGGCGTCCGGCACGACGAGCACGTCGCCGCAGGCGATCACCCGGTCGCGGAAGGCTTCGAGGGCGCGCGCCTCCCCTGCCCCGATACCGATCGGCGGGCCGTCGCCGAGGATCGCGGCGACCGGCACGTCGAACAGGTCCGCGGCCAGGTCGAGCAGGCCACGCAGCGATGCTTCGCCCGGCGCCGTCCGCGTGTGGCGCGTCGTCCCTGAACCCGCTCGATCATCCGACATGCGCAACCGTGTCCCGGACGCCCGAACGGGCGCGGACGGCAGGATGTCGCGGCAAACGCTGTCAAAGGCTTAAAAATACAATCTTGGATTGCAATTTCGTGGTGGGATGACAGGAGTCGGCGGGGCGAAGCCGAATGCTTCGTCCCGCCGAAGCCAACCGTCAGTTGCGGACGATCACCTTGGTGCCGACGCGGACGCGGTCGTAGAGGTCGACCACGTCCTTGTTGGTCATGCGGATGCAGCCGGAGGAGACCGCGGCGCCCATGGTCTCGGGCTCGTTCGAGCCGTGGATGCGGTAGAGCGACGAGCCGAGATACATCGCGCGGGCGCCGAGCGGGTTGTCCTGGCCGCCGGCCATGAAGCGCGGCAGGTCCGGGCGGCGGGCGAGCATCTGCGACGGCGGCCGCCACGCGGGCCATTCCTTCTTCATCGTGACGCTCTTCTGGCCCGACCACGAGAAGCCCTCGCGCCCGACGCCCACGCCGTAGCGCACCGCCTCGCCGCCGCCGAGGACGTAGTAGAGCCGGCGTTGGCTGGTCGAAACAATGATGGTCCCGGGCTTCTCCGCGCCTTTCCAGGCCACGGTCTCCCGCGGGATCGCCTGGGTGCGGAAGATGTTCATGAAGTCGGCGACCGGCCCGGAATCCAACGGGCTCGCCTGCGCCGCCCCCGCTCCGAGGGCGAGGCCGGCCGCGAGGCAGAGCGTGGCGATGCGACGTGTCATGCGGATCTCCGAGGGTTCTTTCGATCCGCTGCCGGGTAGCTGGGCATTGCGGCAAGCGGCGGACGCGAAGCGCGGTGTCAGCCGAGAACGGTCCGCCTGTGGGATCGTCGCAACACCTGTCGCCGGTCGGGCGGCGCAAGCCGCCCCGCACTCGTACAGGTGGGGCGGAATTGGTTCCGCGAATTCCCGCCCCGAAGCCTGACAGAATGTCGCAGCCGCTTGTGATGCGCTGCGGCAGAGCTTTTATCGAAGGCGTGACACGCCTTCCCGACACCCATGCGCCGGCCCCGGCACCGGTCCTCGCGACCGTGCGCGGCCCGTTGCTGCTGCGGGCGATCGCCGGCGTCGTCGTCGCCGCGCTCCTGCTCGTCGTCGGCCTTCCGCGTGAGGCCGACATGCCGACGCCGTCGAGCCGCGTCGCATCCGCCTTCGTCCACGCGGCGGTGTCCCAGGCAGCGGTGTCCAAGGTGGCGGTGTCCAAGTCCGACGCCGTCCGCGCCCCGCTCCACGCGGTCGCGCCGAACGTCGCCGAAGCCGACGACTGGGCCGGACGGCCCGCCCTCGCCGATCCGCTGTCGCACCGCCTGCCCCGCCTCTCGGACGAGGCCGGCTTCCACCCGCGCGAAACCGGCCTCTTCCGGACCTGGGCGTCCGCGCCGCCGGACCGCCCGCCCCGGCGCGCCTGAGGGCGCACGGCCCGGCCATCGGCCCGGCCGTCGCGGGATCGCCAAGATGTCCTGCGACAGTGGGATTCTTAAGCCAGGCCTTTTGGCGCTGTCCGCGCGGCCCCCGAACCCCGCTGCGGGCGACCGTTGCCGACCGATCGGCACCACGCGCCACCGACACACGCCGGACGGCCGAGCCTCGTCTCCGCCCTCCCCGAGATGCGTTTCGCAGGAGCGACCCGACCTTGACCTTCTCTCGACCCGCCCGCCGGATGCGCCGTGCCTCGCTCGGCTTCGGGGTGTTCCTCGTCGCGCTGTCCGCCTGCAACCAGAAGCAGGCCTCGGCCCCCGTCCCGCTTCCCCCGCCCGAGGTCGGCATCGTCACGGTGGCGCCCCAGGCGATCCCCTACGTCCGCGACCTGCCCGGCCGCGTCGCGCCGATGCGGATCGCCGAGGTGCGCTCGCGCGTCTCCGGCCTCGTGGTGAGGCGGCTGTTCGAGCAGGGCAGCCAGGTCAAGGAGGGCGACGTCCTCTACAAGATCGACCCGGCGCCGTATCAGGTCGACCTGATGAGCGCCGAGGCCACCCTGGCGCGCCAGGAGGCGGCCCTGGTGCTCGCCAACCAGCAGGCCGAGCGCCTGGAGACGCTGCTCACCCGCCAGTCGGCGAGCCAGGCGCAGTTCGACACCGCCTTCGCCGGCAAGAAGCAGGCGGAGGCCGAGGTCGCCGGCGCCCGCGCGACCCGCGACCGGGCCAAGCTCAACCTCGACTGGACCGACGTCCGCGCGCCGATCTCGGGCCGCATCGGCCGGGCGCTGCTCACCGAGGGCACCCTGATCGAGTCCGGCACCACCGGCGTGCTGGCCACGATCCAGCAGCTCGACCCGATCTACGTCGACATCACCCAGTCGGTCGGCGAGCTGAACAAGTTGCGGCGCGACCTCGCCAGCGGCGAACTCTCGCGGCTCGAGCGCGATTCGGCGAACGTCCACCTGATCATGGACGACGGCGCCCTCTACCCGATGGCGGGCCAGCTCCTGTTCTCGGACGTCACCGCCGACCCGAGCACCGGCCAGGTCACGCTGCGCGTGCAGATCCCCAACCCGCACGACGAGCTGTTTCCCGGCATGTACGTGCGCGCCCGGATCAAGCAGGGCATCGATTCCGACGCGATCGCGGTGCCGCAGCAGGCGATCCAGCGCACCAACGACGGCAAGGCCGAGGTCTGGGTCGTGAAGGAGGACGACCGGGTCGCGCTCCAGCCGGTCGAGGTCGGCCCGGTGGTCGGCACCAACTGGCTGATCCGCGACGGGCTCAAGGCCGGCGAGCGGGTGGTGACCGAGGGCTTCCAGAAGATCGTCGCGGGCCAGCAGGTCAAGCCGGTGGACAAGACCCCGCCGCACCCGACCGCCGAGGCGATGCCGCACGACGTCGACGAGGTCGCCGAGGCCGAGGCCAAGCTGGCCGAAGCCAAGATGAAGGAGGCGAAGGCCGCCGAGGCGCGGGCCGCGGAGGCCAAGGCGAGCGCCGCGAAGGCGAGCGCGACCAAGGCGTCGGACGGCAAGGCGTCGAACGGCAAGGCGTCGGACGGCAAGGCGTCGGACGGCAAGGCCGAAGCCGCCGCCAAGCCGCGGTAAGCAAGGCTCGGTAAGCAAGGCTCGGTGAGCAGGGCTCGCCGAGCGACATCGCCGACCGGGGCGCGCTTCGAAGCGCCGCCCCACGACCACCCGACAGGCTGATCCGGAACCTCCATGGCACGCTTCTTCATCGACCGGCCGGTCTTCGCCTGGGTCGTCGCGCTGTTCATCATCCTCGGCGGCGCGCTCTCGCTGCCGCTGCTGCCGGTGGCGCAGTATCCGGTGATCGCGCCGCCGGCGATCGCGCTCTCGACCGCCTATCCCGGCGCCTCGGTGGAGAGCCTCTACACCGGCACGACCCGGCTCATCGAGGACGAGCTGAACGGCGCGGCCAACATCATGAGCTTCGAGTCGACCAGCGACTCGTTCGGCGCCGTCAACATCACCGCCACCTTCCAGCCCGGCACCGACCCGGCGCTGGCCTCCGTCGAGGTGCAGAACCGCCTCAAGCGCGTCGAGGCGCGCCTGCCGGCCGAAGTCCGCCAGCAGGGCATCCTCGTCGAGGAGGCGTCGGCCGCGACGCTGAACATCATCACGCTCGTCTCGACCGACGGGAAGATGGACGAGATCGGCCTGGGCGACTTCCTGATCCGCAACGTCATCAACGAGATCCGCCGCATCCCCGGCGTCGGGCGCGCGACGCTGTACTCGACCGAGCGCAGCCTTCGCATCTGGGTCGACCCGGACAAGCTGCGCGGGCTCTCGCTCACCGCCGAGAACGTGACGGACGCGATCCGCAACCAGAACATCCAGGTGGCCTCGGGCGCCGTCGGCGCGCAGCCGAGCCCCTACAGCCAGGCGATCACCGCGCCGATCATCGTCAAGGGCCAGCTCGCATCGGTGGACGACTTCGGCGCGATCGTGCTGCGCGCCAACTCCGACGGCTCGAACGTGCGCCTGCGCGACGTCGCGCGGATCGAACTCGGCGGCGACGCCTACCAGTTCTCGACCCGCCTCAACGGCGGCCAGGCCGCGGGCATCTCGGTGACGCTGGCCCCCGACGGCAACGCGCTGGAGACGGCGGGCGCCATCCGCAAGAAGATGGAGGAGCTGTCGCAGTTCTTCCCGCCGGGCCTGAAGTGGGACATCCCCTACGACATCACGCCCGCGGTGAAGGCCTCGATCGAGAAGGTGCTGCACACCCTCGTGGAGGCGGTGGTTCTGGTCTTCGTGGTGATGTTCCTGTTCCTGCAGAACATCCGCTACACCCTGATTCCGACCATCGTCGTGCCGATCGCCCTGATGGGCACCTGCTGCACGATGCTGCTCGCAGGCTTCTCCATCAACGTGCTGACGATGTTCGGCATGGTGCTGGCCATCGGCATCCTCGTCGACGACGCCATCGTCGTGGTCGAGAACGTCGAGCGCATCATGACCGAGGAAGGCCTGTCGCCGAAGGACGCGACCAAGAAGGCGATGGACCAGATCACCGGGGCGATCATCGGCATCACCCTGGTGCTGATCGCGGTGTTCATCCCGATGGCGTTCTTCCCCGGTTCGGTCGGCATCATCTACCGTCAGTTCTCGATCGCGATGGTGACCTCGATCGCCTTCTCGGCGGTGCTCGCGCTCTCGCTGACGCCGGCGCTGTGCGCGACCCTGCTGAAGCCGGTCGAGAAGGGCCACGGCCATGCCAAGGGCGGCGTGTTCGGCTGGTTCAACCGGATCGTCGACCGCGAGACCAAGCGCTACGGCCGCGGCACCGCGTGGTTCATCAAGAAGTCCGGCCGGGTGATGATCGTCTACCTGGCGCTGGTGGCCGGCGTCGCCTTCGCCTTCGCGCGGCTGCCCGAAGGCTTCCTGCCGCTGGAGGACCAGGGCTTCTTCACCGTCGACATCCAGACCCCCCCCGGAGCCTCGTTCAACCGGACGCAGGCCGCCGTGCGCAAGGTCGAGGAGCATCTGCTGGCGCAGCCCGGCGTCGCCACGGTGACGATGCTGAACGGCTTCTCGTTCTCCGGCCAGGGCTCGAACACCAGCCAGGCCTTCGTGACGCTCAAGCCCTGGGACGAGCGCGACGCGGCGAATTCCGCTTCGGCGCTGGTGGCGGGAACCAACAAGGCTCTGTCGGGCTATCGCGACGCGATCGTCGACGCGCAGGAGCCGCCGCCGGTGGACAACCTCGGCAACGCGGCCGGCTTCTCGTTCCGCCTGCAGGACCGGGCGCAGAAGGGCTACTCGGCGCTGCTCGCCGCACAGGAACAGCTCCTCAAGCTCGCGATGCAGAGCCCGGTGCTGCAGAAGATGAAGATCGAGGGCCTGCCGCCGGCGCCCGAGGCCGAACTGGTCATCGACCGCGAGAAGGCGGCGGCGCTCGGCGTGAAGTTCGAGGACATCAACGCGACGATCCAGGTCAACCTCGGCTCGGTCTACACCAACGACTTCCCGAACCGGGGCAAGATGCAGCGCGTGATCGTCCAGTCGGAGGATCTCCAGCGGATGCAGGCGACCGACATCCTGAACTACGGGGTGAAGAACGCGTCGGGCACCATGGTGCCGATGTCCTCCTTCGCCGACCTGAAATGGAGCGTCGGGCCGCAGCAGATCGTCGGCTTCAACGGCTACCAGTCGGTGCGCATCACCGGCGAGCCCAACCCCGGCTACACCTCGGGCGACGCGATCAACGAGATGGAGCGGCTGATGGGCCAACTGCCCAAGGGCTTCGGCTACACCTGGACCGGCCAGTCGCTGCAGGAGAAGCAGGCCGGTTCCCAGGCCTCCATGCTGCTCGCGCTCTCGGTGCTGATCGTGTTCCTGTGCCTGGCCGCGCTCTACGAGAGCTGGGCGATCCCGTTCTCGGTGCTGCTGGTGATCCCGCTCGGCGTCATCGGCTCGGTGGCGGCGGTGTACCTGCGCGGCCTGCCCAACGACGTCTACTTCAAGATCGGGCTGATCACGATCATCGGCCTCTCGGCCAAGAACGCGATCCTGATCGTGGAGTTCGCCAAGGACCTCTGGAAGCCGGGCACCTCGATCGTGGACGCGACGATCGAGGCGGCGACGCTGCGGTTCCGCCCGATCGTGATGACGTCGCTCGCCTTCATCTTCGGCGTGGTGCCGCTCGCCATCGCGGCCGGCGCCGCCTCCAAGAGCCAGCAGGCGATCGGCACCGGCGTGATGGGCGGCATGATCTCGGCGACCGTGCTGGCGGTGTTCTTCGTGCCGGTGTTCTTCGTCGTCGTGATGCGTCTGTTCCGCCGCAAGGACGTGCTCGCCGGCGAGACGGCGGAGGCCGCGACCCCGGCGGCGCGGGCGCCGGGCGGGCACGGCGTGCCCGCGGAGTAGCTGCGGCCCTTGGGGCGTGGCGGCGCCGGTCGCACGCCGCCCCGCGGCGACGATCCTCGTGGACGCTGCGGCAGGATTTCGTTAAGATTTCCACTGAGGCAGGCTGCGTCGGTCGCGCCGCCGTGGCCATCCGCCAGGGAGTGCGCGATGTCGATCGGTGCTGGTGGAATTCTCGGGGCGACGCTGATGCTGGGCTTGGCGCTCGGTCCCAGCGCCGCCTTGGCGCAGGCCTCTCCTCAAGGCGCCTGGACCGACCCGCCAGCGCGCAGCGCCGCCCCCGCTGCGTCAGGCCCCGATGCCGCGAGCCCTATTGCTGCAAGCTCTCCGGCTCCCGTGAAGGAGCCGGCTCCGGCGACAGTGAGCGCGAGCCGTCCGGCCGAGGGCCAGTCCACATCGAGAAGCGTGGACACGAAACGTACGGAGACCGCGAGCAAGGCCAGCGCGCCGGCACGCGTCCGCCAAGCCGCGAAGCCGCCACGCCAGCCGATGCGCGAAGCGCGGCGCGCGCGTCCCCAAATCGTCGCAGAGGTACCGCGCGCGCGAATCGCCACGCCACGCCTCGTCGAGCGACGGGATGCGAGGCCGGTGGTGCGCCGGGTGGGCACGCGGGCCTACACGCCGCGGACCTTCGCGGCGGCGCCGCCCTACCCCTACGCGCCGTTGCCGGTCGGTCGTGTCGTCGGGCCGGCGGACGGCGAACGCAACCCGATCTTCGCGGAGGGGGACGACCGGACGCGCCGCATCGCGGCGGCGCAGGCCGCGGGATACCTCGTCGTCCGCGCCCGCTCGGTGCAATACCCGGATGGCCGGATGATGCGCAGCTATCGGCCCTACGACGAGGAGGACGGGCTCGATTGAAGCCCGTCTCGCGGTCGCCAGGTCACGGGCGTAGGGGCCCGCTCAGCGGATGCGGCCGGGTCGGGTCGGCTCGAACACGATGCGGCGGTGGAATGCGCACCAGCTCTTTCCGTCGGCCACGGGCGCGCCGCAGCACACCGCGCGATCGTTCGGCTCGCCGATGATGAACTTGCAGACGAAGGCGCCCGATTGCGCGAACGGCACGCGCAGCTCGGCCGACGGCTCTTTGACGGTCTCGGCTTCGCCGATCTGGGACATGCGGACGAGTTGGTTCATCGCACTGAAAGCTCGCGGAATCTCATGCTGGCGCAGAAGGCCGCCCGGCAGGGGAATGGTGAGAGAACGCCGTCCCGTATCGAGCGATCCTGCAACGCACGGTGATC
The DNA here is from genome assembly GCF_022179125.1 of Methylobacterium cerastii. Lineage (GTDB taxonomy): Bacteria > Pseudomonadota > Alphaproteobacteria > Rhizobiales > Beijerinckiaceae > Methylobacterium > Methylobacterium cerastii. Next base: position 22,545 of record NZ_BPQG01000024.1, on the reverse strand, counting down.
CGTGGCGGCGAGACGTCCGGTCCATACGGGTCCGGCGAAAACGCCGGCACGACGGTGTCATGGTGTTGTTATAACTGGTCTTGTTCCCCGCGGAAACAAGACCGCCCCGCGTATCTTGCAACGGCGCACAGCCTTCAGGGTCTGACGGATGCACAAGCCTGCGGGGTTGCAGCGGGACGATCGACTTGCTGTGCGGCATCGCGCCGGCTCGGATCTCCAGGCTGCGGCGGGTTCGCGGGCAGACGCGCCTTCCCAGACTTGGACCGCCCAACCGGGGCGTGCATCCGCCTCCACCCTGTGATTGACTGGCGCCGACACCGCCCGCAACGACTGACCGGACGCATCATGGCCGACACCGCGCTCGTCTCGACCGAATGGCTGCACCAGCGCCTCGATGCGCCCGACATCGTGGTGCTCGACGCCTCCTGGTACCTGCCCGCCGCCGGGCGCGACCCCGAGGCGGAGTATCGCGCCGCCCACATCCCCGGCGCGGTCCGCTTCGACATCGACGCGATGAGCGACACCGAATCCGGGCTGCCGCACATGATGCCGCGCCCGGAGGCGTTCGCCTCGCGGATGCGGGCGCTCGGCGTCGGCGACGGCATGCACATCGTGGTCTACGACGGGCACGGGCTGTTCTCGGCGCCCCGGGTCTGGTGGATGCTGCGCACCTTCGGCGTGCGCGACGTCTGCGTCCTCGACGGCGGGCTGCCGGCCTGGATCGCGGCCGGCTACCCGACCGAGGAGGGCGAGCCGCGGGTTCGCGACCGGCGCCATTTCTCCGCCCGGCTCGACCACGGCGCGGTCGCCGACGCGGCCGACGTCGCGCGGGCGCTGGCCGGCGGCACCGCCCAGGTGGTCGACGCCCGCTCCGCGCCCCGCTTCCGCGGCGAGGAGGCCGAGCCCCGTCCCGGCGTCCGCCCCGGGCACATGCCGGGCGCCCGGAACCTGCATTACGCCGCGCTGCTGGCCGACGGGCACCTCAAGGCGCCGGACGCGCTCCGCGCGGTGTTCGCCGAAAACGGGATCGACCCCGACCGCCCGGTCGTCACCACCTGCGGCTCCGGCGTCACCGCGGCGATCGTCGCCCTGGCGCTGGAGCAGATCGGCCGCCCGGCCCGCGCCCTCTACGACGGCTCCTGGTCGGAATGGGGCGCCGACCCGAGCCGCCCGGTCGCGACCGGCCCCGCCTGAGCCCCTCGCCCCGGCGTCGCCGCCGTGTCATCGCGGCGTCATCGATCCCGGGGCATTTTTGCAACGTCGCCGATAGGAATACCCGGGCCGGCAAAGGCAGGATTGCCGCGATTATAGCCTTTGCTATACCGCAGTTCGGAACGTGCGGGGGACCAGGGCGATGCGGCACCGGAACAGGGCGGACGGCATCGGGTCGCGCGGCGTCGCCGTCCGCGGCGTGGGAGGGTTGATCGAGACCCGTCTGATCGAGGCCTGCCTGATCGGGGCCTGCCTGCTGCCGGGACATGCCGCCGGAGCCGACCTCGCCGTCGCGCGCGCGGCCTCCCCCTCTCCCGCCTTCGTCGATTGGTCGGGCGGCTATGTCGGGCTCGAGGGCAGCGCCGGCGGCTCGTTCGGCGCCCTCGGCTTCGGGCCGACCACGATCGGCGGCCGCCCCATTCCAGCCTTCAAGACCGGCGACGCCACGGGTCGTGCCGACCGCAGCCGCGAGGCGACCACCGCCGTCGGCGGCGTGTTCGGCGGCTGGAACTGGCAGGCCGGCCCCTGGGTCTACGGGCTCGAGGCGGACATCGCCGGCGCCAACCTCAAGCGCCCGGTCGGCTCGACCGCGGCCGGCTTCGGCTACGAAGGGTTCGACCCGGTCTTCGACGTGATCCGCGCCAAGACCGACCTCTACGGCGTCGTGCGCGGGCGGCTCGGCGTCGCCTTCGAGCGCGCGCTGGTCTACGCCACCTTCGGCCTCGCCGGCGCCGAGACGCGCTTCCTCGCCACCTACCCGGACCGCGCCGGCGGCCCCACCGCGACGGCGCGGACCGACCGGGGCACGCTCGGCTTCACCCTCGGGGCCGGCGTCCAGTACGCGATCACCGAGCACCTCGCCCTCGGCCTCGACTATCGCTACATCGACCTCGGCGGCACCGGCCGCCTCGACCTCGGCGCGGTGCCCGGCCTCGGCTCGGTCTCGACCCGGGCGTCTTTCACGTCGAACCAGATGCTGGCGCGGCTGTCGTGGTATCCGGCCGGCCTGCGGCTGCCGCCCGAGCCCGACGAGGCGGCCCCGCACGATCCCGACAACGGCGACACCGGCCGCTTCTCGCTCCACGGCCAGACCACCTTCATCAACCAGGGCGTGAGCGGGTTCCGCTCGCCCTATCTCGGCCCGAACAGCCTGGTGCCACGCCAAGCCCAGGCGACCACGACGGCGACCGCCTTCGTCGGCTTCAAGCTGCTGGAGGGCACCGAGCTCTACTACAACCCGGAATTCAGCCAGGGCTTCGGCCTGTCGCGGACGCTCGGCGTCGCCGGCTTCGTCAACGGCGAGGCGCAGAAGGCCGGCGCGCCGTTCCCGAAGCTGCGCTCGAACCGCTACTTCGTGCGGCAGACCTTCGGCCTCGGCGGCGAGACCGAGGACGTACCCGACGGCCCGAACCAGGTCGCGACCCGCCGCGACGTCGAGCGGATCACCGTGGTCGCCGGCAAGTTCGCGCTGGGCGACTTCTTCGACGGCAACGTCTACGCCCACGACCCCCGCGTCGACTTCATGAACTGGTCGCTCTGGGCGGCCTCGGCCTGGGACTTCCCGGCCAACCTCCCCGGCTTCACGCAAGGCGTCTACGTCGAATACAACCGCGCCGAATTCGCAATCCGCGCCGCCTACACGCAGGTGCCCAAGGAGCCGTCGAACGACGTGCTCGACCCGCGGGTGTTCGACCGCCAGGGCGCCAACATCGAGTTCGAGGGGCGCTACGTCCTGCCCGCGCTCGAGCAGCCGGGCCGCGTGCGGATCGGCTTCTTCTCGAACCAGGGCAACACCGCCAACTACCGGCAGGTCGTGGCGCTGACGCAATCGGGGGTGTTCGACGACGTCAACGACGCGGTCGCAGCCACCCGCCGCCCGCGGCGCAAGACCGGCGGCTACGTCAACCTCGAGCAGGCGGTCACGGCCGACCTCGGCGTGTTCGCCCGCGTCAGCCTGTCGGACGGGCGCAACGAGAGCCTGTCCTTCACCGACGTCGACCGGAGTGCGTCGGGCGGCGTCTCGCTGAAGGGGACCGCCTGGGGCCGGTCGGGCGACACCATCGGCCTCGGCGCCACCGTGAACGGCCTCACGGAGGCCCACCAGGCCTACTTCGCCACCGGCGGCCTCGGCCTGCTGATCGGCGACGGGCGCCTGAACTACGCCCCCGAGCGGGCGCTCGAAGCCTACTACGCCATCGGCCTGACCAAGACCGTGACCCTGACCTTCGACTACCAGCGGGTGATCAACCCCGGCTACAACCGCGACCGGGGTCCTGCGGACTTCTTCGCCACCCGGCTGCACGCCGACTTCTGAGGGGTTCGCGCGGGCGCATTCCCGTCACGCGAGCCGGCCTCCACCGCGCCCGGGAATGCCCTGACGGCTACTCCGCCTCGTCCACGGTTTCGCCGAACACCGCCTCGAACCCGGCCCGCAGCTGCATGTCGACCTCGGGCATCGCGACGACGCGGCCGAGGTCGGCCAGGCTCGTCACCCCGTGGCCGCGGATGCCGCAGGGGACGATGCCGGAGAAATCCGCGAGATCCGGCTCGACGTTGAGGCTGATCCCGTGGAAGCTGACCCAGCGCCGCACGCGGATGCCGATCGCGGCGATCTTGTCCTCCACGGCGTCTCCGTTCTCCCGGCCCTTCTCCGGCCGCCGCACCCAGACGCCGACGCGGTCCTCGCGGCGTTCGGCCCGGACGTTGAAGGCGTCGAGGGTCGCGATGATCCAGGCCTCCAGGGCGGCCACGTAGGCGCGCAGGTCCGTGCGGCGGCGGTTGAGGTCGAGCATCACGTAGGCCACCCGCTGGCCGGGGCCGTGATAGGTGTACTGCCCGCCCCGCCCCGTCCGGTGCACCGGCAGCCGCGCCGGCGCCACGAGGTCGGCCTCGCGGGCCGAGGTGCCGGCGGTGTAGAGCGCCGGGTGCTCCAGCAGCCAGACGCATTCGGGCGCGAGCCCCCGCGCGATCGCGTCGGCCCGGGCCTCCATCCACGCCATCGCCGCGTCGTACCCGACAAGTGCGTCGCTGATCCGCCACGCCACCGGCGGGGAGCCCGCCCGCGGCAGGAACGTGTCGGGCGCGATCGCGAGACGGTGCGCGGCGTTTACCAAGGCTTCACCCTCTTTCGGGAATGCTCTCCTTCCACCGGTCCGTGCCGGTGGCAAGGCGTATGGGGGCGGTGGGCGCGTGGCGGTTCTGGAAGACCTCAAGGTCGATCTGACGGTGGTGCTCGGGCGCTGCCGCATGCCGCTGCACATGCTGCTGCGCATGGGACGCGGCGCGGTGATCGAACTGGAGGCGACCGAGACCGACCTCGTCGAGATCCTCGCCAACGACCACCCCGTCGCCCGCGGCCAGATCGTCGTGACCGGCAACCGCATCTCGATCGAGGTCACGGAGCTGATCCGCAAGGCGGATTCGGTGCGGATCCCCGGCGTCACCATCGGCGACGGCGCCGTGCCGTTCCTCGAAAGCCGCATGGAACCGGCCTGATCCAAGGCCCCGGCGAGGATTTGCCGGACCCTGCCGCGGAATTGCCGAGCCACGTTTCGGAATTGCTTGGCCGCAGCGCTTGTCGGATCGGGATCGATCTGGTATCCGCTGCGCCGCTCACCCGAGACGCCGGCCGCCGCAGCGGACCCGGATTTCGGAAAAGCGAACGGGACCCGACGGGTGCCGATGCGGCCATGGCGGAATTGGTAGACGCGCTAGCTTGAGGTGCTAGTCCTGCAAGGGGTGGAGGTTCGAGTCCTCTTGGCCGCACCAACGTTCTTCGATGTCGGACATCGAGACGTGGGTGCATGAAAACGGGTTTTGGGCGGCCGCGCTTCTCGATGGCGGCGCTCCCAGCGGTTCTTACGCGAACCCGACTTCGAGAGAGACGCGGATGGCGCGGTCTCTCGCTTCCGAAACACCAGACGTTTGAACGATCGCGCGCTCGGGTACTCATCGGGCAGCTGACGCTTTGCGCACGCAATGTCCAGCCTGCTGCGCGACATCGGCGAACGATCTTGGCTCCGCGTATCTCCTGCCCGCTTGCTCTATGCTGAACCAGGCGCGGCTTCGGCGCGGACATTCTTTCGAAGGCGACCATGGCAGGGCTGAAGGACAAGCGCGGCTTCATCGACAAGGACCGGCTCGATCTCTCGGAGCGGAAGGCGGTCGAGTACTGGATGAAGCGCTGGGGCGTGACGCAGGACCAGCTCACCACGGCGCACCGCAAGGCCGGCCGCATGATCAAGGACATCGCGACCGAGCTCGGAAAGAAGCGCTGAGCGAGCTGACGCTCGTAGGCAAGCTTCGGCCAATGGGCGGCGGATCAAAAAGTACGGGTCGTGGGCGTGCGGGGACGTGTTTCCGGGCGTGACGCACCCGTTTGGCGGCCAAGCTAGTCTACCACCGCTGCCGCCTCGGGCGGCTCTGAAGGCCGGTGTCAGCCTTCGCTGTCGCGGTTGAGGCCCAGAGCCTTCATCAGGTCGCCGATCGGGTCGCCCTGGGCCGCCCTGCCCGGCTGTGCGGTCGAGGCGACCGGGGTTGCGGCCTGCTCCGCGACCCGTGCCGTCGCCGGCTGGCTGCGCGGCGTGGAGGCGATCGGCCGGCGGGCGTGGACGTGCTCGGCCTTGCGCACCGGACGCGCCTCGGCCTGATCCTCGACGCTCGACAGGCTCGCCGTCATTGCGATCGGCAGGAGGGTGAAGGAGGCCGGGCGCACCAGAGCTGCCTCCACCACCGGCGCCGTGCGGGCCGGCGGGTCGTTCCAGGCCGTCGCCGCCTCGGCGGTCGCGACGACAGAGTGTCCGCGACGCGTCTCGAAGGCCGGATCACGCGGATGCAGCACATGTGCGGCCGTGATCAATCCCGTGACGAGCGCGGCGGTCGTGAGGATTGTGGACTTGACGTGTTCCATGATCTCAGAACGAACGGCCAAGGTCATGGTTCCGCTTGCGCGGAATCGCCCGTTTCGGCCCGCAGCGCCCGACCCTGAAACGAAAAGGGCGGCCCACCGGGCCGCCCTTTCGCATGTCGTGGAGCGCTTGCGGCCTACTCGGCCGCAGCCGAGGGCAGCTCGCCCAGCGGGCGGGCGCCGCTGTCGGACGCCTTCTGCTGGAGGATCATGCTGTCGCGGCGGCGTGCCACCGCGCGGATGTCGGCCACCATCGAGCCGGTGCCCGCCGGAATGAGCGAGCCGACGATGACGTTCTCCTTGAGGCCTTCGAGGTGATCGACCTTGCCGTTGACCGCCGCCTCTGTGAGGACGCGGGTGGTCTCCTGGAACGAGGCAGCCGAGATGAACGACTTCGTCTGCAGCGAGGCCTTGGTGATGCCGAGCAGGACGGGGACGCCCTGGACCGGCTTCTTGCCCTCGGCGAGCAGCTTCTCGTTGACCTCGGTCAGCTCCGTGCGGTCGATCTGGTCGCCCGCCAGGATGTCCGAGTCGCCGCCATCGGTGATCTCGACCTTCTGCAGCATCTGCCGGACGATGACCTCGATGTGCTTGTCGTTGATCGACACGCCCTGGAGCCGGTAGACCTCCTGGATTTCGTTGACGAGGTAAGCCGCAAGCTCCTCCACGCCCTTGATCGCCAGGATGTCGTGCGGCGCCGGGTTGCCGTCGACGATGTAGTCGCCGAGCTCGACCACGTCCCCGTCCTGAAGGTGGATGTGCTTGCCCTTCGGGATCAGGTACTCGACCGTCTCAGATCCGTCATGCGGCGTCAGCGACAGGCGGCGCTTGTTCTTGTAGTCGCGCCCGAAGGCGATGGTGCCCGACTTCTCGGCGATGATCGCCGCGTCCTTCGGGCGCCGCGCCTCGAACAGCTCCGCCACCCGCGGCAGACCGCCGGTGATGTCGCGGGTCTTGGCCGAGTCGGTGGAGACGCGGGCGAGGATGTCGCCGGCCTTCACCGAGCCGCCCGGGTCGTAGCCGATGATGGCGTCGACCGGGAGGAAGTAGCGGGCGTCGGAGCCGCGCGGCAGCTTGACCGGCTTGCCCTCGGAGTCGACGACCACCATCGCCGGCTTGAGGTCCGAGGTGCGCGCCGAGCCGCGCCAGTCGATGACGACGCGCTTGGCGATGCCGGTCGACTCGTCGGTGGTCTCGGTGATCGACTGGCCGTCGACCATGTCCTCGTACATCACGACGCCGTCCGTCTCGGTGATGATCGGACGGGTGTAGGGGTCCCACTCGGCGATGCGCTGGCCGCGCTTCACCTTGTCGCCGTCGTCGACGCGCAGGCGCGCGCCGTACTGCAGGCGGTGCACCGCCCGCTCCGTGCCGTCGGAGCCGACGACCACCACGGCCACGTTTCGGCCGGTGGCGATCAGGTCGCCGTCCGAGTTCTTGGCGATCGCGCGGTTGCGGATCTTGATCGTGCCTTCGAAGCTCGACTCGATGAAGGACGAATCCGCGATCTGCGCCGCGCCGCCGATGTGGAAGGTGCGCATGGTGAGCTGGGTGCCCGGCTCGCCGATCGACTGCGCCGCGATGACGCCGACGGCCTCGCCCATGTTGACGGGCGTGCCGCGGGCCAGATCCCGGCCGTAGCAGGTGGCGCAGACGCCCTGACGGGTCTGGCACACCAGCACCGAGCGGATCTTCACCTCCTGGATCCCGGCCGCCTGGATGGCGGGCAGGTGACGCTCCTCGATGGTCTCGCCGGTCTTGACGATGACCGTGCCGTCCTGGGCGACCAGGTCCTCCGCCGTGGCGCGGCCGAGGATGCGGATCGCCAGCGTGGCGACGACCTGGCCGGCATCGATGATGGCGCGCATCTTGATGCCGTTGGTCGTGCCGCAATCGACCTCGCGGATGACCGCGTCCTGGGCCACGTCGACGAGACGACGGGTCAGGTAGCCCGAGTTGGCGGTCTTCAACGCCGTGTCCGCGAGGCCCTTGCGGGCGCCGTGGGTGGAGTTGAAGTACTCGAGCACGTCGAGGCCTTCCTTGAAGTTCGAGATGATCGGCGTCTCGATGATCTCGCCCGAGGGCTTGGCCATCAGGCCACGCATGGCGGCGAGCTGCTTCATCTGCGCTGGCGAACCGCGGGCACCGGAGTGGCTCATCATGTAGATCGAGTTGATCTGCTTGTCGGCGCCGTCCTCGTCCTTCTGGACGGTCGAGATCCGGAGCATCATCTCGGCGGCGAGCTTGTCCGAGCACTTAGCCCAGGCGTCGACCACCTTGTTGTACTTCTCGCCCTGAGTGATCAGGCCGTCGTTGTACTGCTGCTCGTAGTCCTTCACCAGCGTGCGCGTGGTGTCGACGATGGTCCACTTGTTCTCGGGCACGACCATGTCGTCCTTGCCGAACGAGATGCCGGCCTTGAACGCGTGGTTGAAGCCGAGCGCCATGATGCGATCGCAGAAGATCACCGACTCCTTCTGACCGCAGTGGCGGTAGACGGTGTCGATCATCGACGAGATCTCCTTCTTGGTCATCAGCTTGTTGACGACGTCGAAGGGCACCTTGGCGTGCAGCGGCAGCGCGCCGGACAGGATCACCCGGCCGGGCGTGGTGTCGTAGGTCTTGGTCAGCGGCTGGCCGTCGGGGCCGATGCCCTTCCAGCGCCACTTGATCTTCGAGTGCAGCTTCACGGACTTCGCGGCGAGCGCGTGCTCGAGCTCGCCCATGTCGCCGTAGACGCCCTGCATCGGGTTGGTCTTGTGGTCGGGCTGGAACGCGCCGACCAAGCCCTCGCCGACGATGGAGAGGTAGTACAGGCCGAGCACGATATCCTGCGAGGGCACGATGATCGGCTGGCCGTTGGCCGGGTGCAGGATGTTGTTGGTCGACATCATCAGGACGCGCGCCTCCAGCTGAGCCTCGAGGCTCAGGGGAACGTGCACGGCCATCTGGTCGCCGTCGAAGTCGGCGTTGAACGCGGCGCAGACCAGCGGGTGCAGCTGGATCGCCTTGCCCTCGATCAGCTTCGGCTCGAACGCCTGGATGCCGAGGCGGTGAAGCGTCGGCGCGCGGTTGAGCATCACGGGATGCTCGCGGATCACCTCGTCGAGGATGTCCCAGACCTCGGGCTTCTCCTTCTCGACGAGCTTCTTCGCCTGCTTGACGGTGGCCGAGAAGCCCTTGGCGTCGAGGCGCGCGTAGATGAAGGGCTTGAACAGCTCGAGCGCCATCTTCTTCGGCAGGCCGCACTGGTGCAGCTTCAGCTCGGGGCCGACCACGATGACCGAGCGACCGGAGTAGTCGACGCGCTTGCCGAGCAGGTTCTGGCGGAAGCGGCCCTGCTTGCCCTTGAGCATGTCGGCGAGCGACTTCAGCGGACGCTTGTTGGCGCCGGTGATGACCCGGCCGCGGCGGCCGTTGTCGAACAGCGCGTCGACGGCCTCCTGCAGCATCCGCTTCTCGTTGCGGATGATGATGTCGGGCGCGCGAAGCTCGATCAGCCGCTTGAGGCGGTTGTTGCGGTTGATCACGCGGCGGTAGAGGTCGTTCAGGTCCGACGTGGCGAAGCGGCCGCCGTCGAGCGGAACCAGCGGACGCAGGTCCGGCGGGATCACGGGGACGACGGTCAGGATCATCCACTCGGGCTTGTTGCCCGACATCTGGAACGCCTCGATGATCTTGAGGCGCTTCAAGAGCTTCTTGGGCTTCAGCTCGGAGGTGGTGGTCGCGATCTCCTCGCGCAGCGCGTCGGCGATGCCGTCGAGGTCGAGCTCCTGGAGGATCCGGCGGATCGCCTCGGCGCCGATCATCGCCGTGAACGAATCCTCGCCGTACTCCTCCTGGGCGCGCAGGTACTCCTCCTCCGACAGGAGCTGACGCTCCTTGAGAGGGGTGAGGCCCGGCTCGATGACGCAGTAGGACTCGAAGTAGAGGATCCGCTCGAGATCCTTGAGCGGCATGTCGAGCAGCAGGCCGATGCGGCTCGGCAGCGACTTCAAGAACCAGATGTGTGCGACGGGGGCGGCGAGCTCGATATGGCCCATGCGGTCGCGCCGGACGCGCGCGAGGGTGACCTCGACGCCGCACTTCTCGCAGATGACGCCCTTGTACTTCATGCGCTTGTACTTGCCGCACAAGCATTCGTAGTCCTTGATCGGCCCGAAGATGCGGGCGCAGAACAGGCCGTCACGCTCCGGCTTGAACGTCCGGTAGTTGATCGTCTCGGGCTTCTTGATCTCGCCGTAAGACCACGAGAGGATCTTTTCGGGGCTGGAGATCGAGATCTTGATCTGGTCGAAGCTCTGGGGCTGAGCCTGCTGGTTGAAAAGGTTCATGACCTCTTGGTTCATGATCCGCTCCTTGCTTGACGGGAACGCGCGCCCTGCGCCGGCGCCGTCCGCGTCTTGAAATCAACTCGGCGCCGCGCCCGTCGGGGCGCCGCTGGCCGTCGGCCCGTCCGGAGGCTCCGCCCCTCCCCGCTCGAACCGTGCCGGCATCGCTGCCGGCACGGGAGGTGTCGTGTCCTTCGTGGTCCGCATCGTCTTCACGCGAACCGGCTTCCACTTCGCTCGACGAGGCGTCCGATTACTCGGCCGCGTCGGCGGGCGGCTCGAGGGCGTCGTTGGCGGCCTTCTTGGACGAGGTCAGCTCGACGTTGAGGCCGAGCGACCGCATCTCCTTCACCAGCACGTTGAAGCTCTCGGGGATGCCGGCCTCGAAGGTGTCGTCGCCGCGGACGATCGCCTCGTAGACCTTGGTGCGGCCGGCCACGTCGTCCGACTTCACCGTCAGCATCTCCTGCAGCGTGTAGGCCGCACCGTAGGCCTCCAGCGCCCAGACCTCCATCTCGCCGAAGCGCTGCCCGCCGAACTGCGCCTTTCCGCCGAGCGGCTGCTGGGTGACCAGCGAGTACGGGCCGATCGAGCGCGCGTGGATCTTGTCGTCCACGAGGTGGTGGAGCTTCAGCATGTAGATGTAGCCCATCGTCACCTTGCGGTCGAAGGGCTCGCCGGTGCGCCCGTCATAGAGCGTCGACTGCGCCGAGCGGTCGAGGCCGGCCATCTCCAGCATGGTCTCGATGTCGGCTTCCTTGGCGCCGTTGAACACCGGGGTCGCCATCGGCACGCCGCGGCGCACGTTGTTGGCGGCCTCGGCCATGTCCTCGTCCGACAGGCCTTCCAGCTCCGACGGGGAGTAGATCGCCTGCATCTCGGCGCGCAGCGGCTCGATGTCCTGGCTCTTCAGGTAGGCGTCGACCGCCTTGCCGACCTTGCGGCCCAAGCCCGCCGCGGCCCAGCCGAGGTGGGTCTCGAGGATCTGGCCGACGTTCATGCGCGAGGGCACGCCGAGCGGGTTGAGCACGATGTCGGCATGCGTCCCGTCTTCCAGGAACGGCATGTCCTCGATCGGCACGATCCGAGAGACCACGCCCTTGTTGCCGTGGCGGCCGGCCATCTTGTCGCCCGGCTGGATCTTGCGCTTCACCGCGACGAAGACCTTGACCATCTTCATCACGCCGGGGGGCAACTCGTCGCCGCGCTGCAGCTTCTCGACCTTGTCGAGGAAGCGCTGCTCGAGGCGCTTCTTCGACTCGTCATACTGCTTCTGCATCGCCTCCATCTCGGTCATGAGACGGTCCTCGACGACGGCGAACTGCCACCATTGCGAGCGCGGGTATTCGTTGATGAGCTCACGCGTCAGCGTGGTCTCCTTCTTGAACCCCTTCGGGCCGGCGATCGGCGCCTGGCCGATCAGCACGCCGGAGAGGCGGGCGTAGGTGTTGCGGTCGAGGATCGCCTGCTCGTCGTCGCGGTCCTTGGCGAGGCGCTCGATCTCCTCGCGCTCGATCGCCTGGGCGCGCTCGTCCTTGTCGACGCCGTGGCGGTTGAACACCCGGACCTCGACGATCGTGCCGGTCACGCCCGGGGGAACCCGGAGCGAGGTGTCGCGCACGTCGGACGCCTTCTCGCCGAAGATGGCGCGAAGGAGTTTCTCCTCCGGCGTCATCGGGCTCTCGCCCTTCGGCGTGATCTTGCCGACGAGGATGTCGCCCGCATGCACCTCGGCGCCAATGTAGACGATGCCGGCCTCGTCGAGGTTCTTGAGCGCCTCCTCCGAGACGTTCGGGATGTCGCGGGTGATCTCCTCCGGACCCAGCTTGGTGTCGCGGGCCATCACCTCGAACTCCTCGATGTGGATCGAGGTGAACACGTCATCCTTCACGATCCGCTCGGAAAGCAGGATCGAGTCCTCGAAGTTGTACCCGTTCCACGGCATGAACGCGACGAGGACGTTGCGGCCGAGCGCGAGCTCGCCGAACTCGGTGGACGGGCCGTCGGCGATGATCTCGCCCTTCTTCACCGGCTCTCCGACGCGGACCAGCGGCTTCTGCGTGATGCAGGTCGACTGGTTGGAGCGCTGGAACTTCTGCAGGCGGTAGATGTCGACGCCGGGCTTGGTGGCGTCGGCCTCCTCGGTGGCCCGGATGACGATACGGGTGGCGTCCACCTGGTCGACGATGCCGGAGCGGCGGGCGGCGATGGCGGCGCCCGAGTCGCGGGCGACCACGGCCTCCATGCCGGTGCCGACGAACGGCGCGTCGGCGCGCACCAGCGGCACGGCCTGCCGCTGCATGTTCGAACCCATCAGCGCGCGGTTGGCGTCGTCGTTCTCGAGGAACGGGATCAGCGCCGCGGCCACCGACACGAGCTGCTTCGGCGACACGTCCATCAGGTCGACGCGCTCGGGGCCGACGACGATCACGTCGCCGGCGCGGCGGCAGACCACCAGCTCCTCGGTGAGCTTCTTGTTCTCGTCCATCTGCGCGTTGGCCTGGGCGACGTAGTACTTCGCCTCCTCCATCGCGGAGAGGTACGAGACCTCGTTGGTGACGACGCCGTCCTTGACCCGACGGAACGGGGTCTCGATGAAGCCGTACTTGTTCACGCGCGCGAAGGTGGCGAGTGAGTTGATCAGGCCGATGTTCGGGCCTTCCGGCGTCTCGATCGGGCAGATGCGGCCGTAGTGGGTCGGGTGCACGTCGCGCACCTCGAAGCCGGCGCGCTCGCGGGTCAGGCCGCCCGGGCCAAGCGCCGAGAGGCGGCGCTTGTGCGTCACCTCGGAGAGCGGGTTGGTCTGGTCCATGAACTGGGACAGCTGCGACGAGCCGAAGAACTCGCGCACCGCGGCCGCCGCGGGCTTCGCGTTGATGAGGTCCTGCGGCATCACCGTGTCGATGTCGACCTGGCTCATGCGCTCGCGGATGGCGCGCTCCATGCGGAGCAGGCCGAGGCGGTACTGGTTCTCCATCAGCTCGCCGACCGACCGGACGCGGCGGTTGCCGAGGTGGTCGATGTCGTCGATCTCGCCCTTGCCGTCGCGCAGCTCCACGAGCGCCATGACGACCGACAGCATGTCCTCCTTGCGGAGGGTGCGGACGGTGTCCTCGGCATCGAGGTCAAGGCGCATGTTCATCTTCACGCGGCCGACGGCGGACAGGTCGTAGCGCTCGCTGTCGAAGAACAGCGAGTGGAACATCGCTTCCGCCGTCTCCAGCGTCGGCGGCTCGCCCGGGCGCATGACGCGGTAGATGTCGAACAGCGCGCCCTCGCGAGCGGAGTTCTTGTCCACGGCCAACGTGTTGCGGATGTAGGGGCCGATGTTGACGTGGTCGATGTCGAGCACCGGGATCTCGGCGACGCCGACCTCTTCCAGCGCCTTGAGCAGCTTCTCGGAGATCTCCTCGCCGGCCTCGGCCCAGATCTCGCCGGTCTTCACGTCGACGAGGTCCTCGGCGACGTACTGGCCGACCAGGTCCTCGTCGGTCGCCTTGAGGAACTTGGTGCCCTTCTCGGCGATCTGGCGGGCGTTGCGGGCGTTCAGCTTCTTACCGGTTTCGAGCACGACCTCGCCGGAATCGGCGTCGATCATGTCGACCGAGGCCTTGAAGCCCTTCAGCCGCTCGGCGTCGAACGGCACGCGCCAGTCGGCGCCGTCCCGGTCGTAGACGACCTTGTTGTAGAAGGTGGACAGGATCTCCTCGCCCGACAGGCCGAGCGCATAGAGCAGCGACGTCACCGGCAGCTTGCGCTTCCGGTCGATGCGGACGTGCACGATGTCCTTGGCGTCGAACTCGACGTCGAGCCAGGAGCCGCGATACGGGATGATGCGGGCGGCGAACAGCAGCTTGCCCGACGAGTGGGTCTTGCCCTTGTCGTGGTCGAAGAACACGCCCGGCGAGCGGTGCATCTGCGAGACGATGACGCGCTCGGTGCCGTTGACGATGAAGGTGCCGTTCTCCGTCATCAGGGGCATGTCGCCCATGTAGACGTCCTGCTCCTTGATGTCCTTGACCGACTTCGCCGCCGTGTCGGGATCGACATCGAACACGATCAGCCGCAGGGTCACCTTCAGCGGGGCCGCGAAGGTGATGCCGCGCTGGCGGCACTCGTCGACGTCGTACTTCGGCTGCTCGAAGGTGTAGCGCACGAACTCGAGCAGCGCCGTCGAGGAGAAGTCCGAGATCGGGAATACGCCCCGGAACACGCTCTGCAGGCCTTCGTCGCCGCGACCGCCCTCGGGCTCGTGCATCATCAGGAACTGGTCGTAGGACGCCTTCTGAACCTCGATGAGGTTCGGCATCTCGGCGACTTCCTTGATCTTGCCGAAGAACTTCCGAATGCGCTTGCGACCGACCAGCGTATTGGCCATGTGACCTCGCTCCACCATCTTCGCGTCCTGGTCGCCCGGGGAAGTTTTTCCAACTCCCGCACCGGGCCATGGCTCGCGTCCCGCCGGACCGCGCCACCCGAATCGACTGTTCCCAGCGGCTTGTGCCAAGCCGAAACCCGTTCCAGGGTTCGCCGGCCGCTTGAAGCGGCCTCAGCCCGCGGGTGCGAACACCCGCGGGCTGCGGTCACGGTCGACTCCCGAGAGAGCCGCCGTGGGTGACGGGCCGGGTGCGGCCCGTCGTCGACTTACTTGAGCTCGACCTTGGCGCCGGCCTTCTCGAGCTGCGCCTTGAGCTTCTCGCCCTCGTCCTTGGTGACGGACTCCTTGACGGCCTTCGGGGCCGCCTCGACGAGGTCCTTGGCTTCCTTGAGGCCGAGGCCGGTGATCGCGCGGACCTCCTTGATGACCTCGATCTTCTTGTCGCCGACGGCGGCGAGCATGACCGTGAACTCGGTCTGCTCCTCGACGGCGGCGGCGCCCGCACCGGCGGCCGGGCCGGCGGCCACGGCGACGGCGGCGGCAGCCGAGACGCCCCACTTCTCTTCGAGCATCTTGGCGAGGTCGGCGGCCTCGAGAACGGTCAGCGACGACAGGTCGTCAACGAGCTTGGCAAGATCAGCCATGGTGATGATCCTCTAACGATATCGGTGTGAAGGGATGGGTTTGAAAGGGGTGAACGACCGTCAGGCCGCCTCGTCCTTGATGGCATAGGCTCCGAACACGCGGGCGAGCTTGGCCGCCGGCGCGTTGACGACCTGAGCGATCTTGGTCGCGGGAGCCTGGACGAGGCCCACGATCTTGGCGCGCAGTTCGTCGAGGGACGGGAGCGAGGCGAGGGCCTTCACGCCGTCCGGGTTCAGAGCGGTCGCACCCATGGCGCCGCCGAGGATCACGAGCTTGTCGTTGGCCTTGGCGAAATCCACCGCCACCTTGGCGGCCGCGACCGGATCGCTCGAATAGGCGAGCAGGGTCGGGCCCTTCAGGAGGGGCTTGATGGAGGCGACGTCCGTGCCATCGAGAGCGATGCTGGCGAGGCTGTTCTTCGCGACCTGCACGGTGGCGCCGGCCAGCTTCATCTGCGAACGCAGCTTCTGCATCTCGGCGACCGTGAGGCCTTTGTAGTGGGCCACGACGACGACGGCGCTCTTTGCGAACACGCCGTTGAGCGTCGAGACGAGATCAGCTTTTGCTGTCCTGTCCACTGGGGCTCTCTCCGGTTTGAGCGGAACCCGAGAATGGGTCCGCCGGTTGCACGTGCCGCCCGGGACGGAACTTCGACCTTGGTTAAGCCGAAAACGTCCTGGACGACGCTTCACGGCCCTGTCCCCCGGTGCCGCCCCCGCGAGGGGTGCGATGCCTAAGGGCTGAGATGGTTCAAACCGATGCCTTCACGCCGTCCCTCATCGGTCGGGCGCTTCGAAACTGCGGTCTTCCCCGTCTGTGCAGGCTTTGCGGATTAAGCCGGCGAACCGGCACCTGCAGTCTCGGACAGGACATGGCCGGACACGGCCTTCAGAGGTTTTCACCCCTTAGGTCCTGCCGGCCATCGACGCCCGGTCACCCAGGCGGCGTCTCGATACGGAGCCCGCCCGGGCGGACGGGCTCCATCAACAAACATGAAAATTGCGTGGAGCGCGGTGTATAGAGCCAAGCAAGCGCCCTGCCAAGTACCGAAACGCGACTTTTCCGACGTGGTCGCGCCGCGCCGGCCGTCGCGGCCCTAGGCCGCCTCGCGCTCCGGCACGAAGCGCTTGCGCGCGTTCTCCCACCACGAGCGCTGCCGCGCGGCCTCCGTCTCGGCGGCCTTGGCCGCGTAGAACGAGGCGTTGTGCTCGCCGCGCAGGGCCTCGCGGGTGAAGCGGATCAGGTGGTGGGCGACGAAGCCCATGTTGAACACCGCCTCGATCTGCCCGCGCTTCAGGGCGTAGCCGGCCGCCGACCAGAACGGCCGGCGGTAGTCGGAGAAGATGCCGACCCGGGTGATGATGTTGAACCCGAGGATCAGCCCGCGGCGCAGGTTGGTGAAGGTGAGCTTGCCCTTGGTCGGCGTCTTGATCCGGTGGGGATAGGTCGTCGCGCACTGGTGCTTGAAGCGCTCGAAGATCTTTTCCGGCTCGTAGGCGTGCGCGATGGCCCGGCGCCAGCTCGACACCACGGTGTCGTGCGGACGCTTGAACAGCACGTTCGATTCGAGGCTGGCGTCGTGGAGCAGCCGCCCCTCCTTCTCGAGCCGGTCCCAGAGCGGAGTCTTCGGCAGCGCCTGAAGAATGTTGATCGTCAGGACGGGGATGCCCGACTTGTCGATGAAGTCGATCAGGTACTGCTCGGAAGCGTCCGATTCGGTGTCGAGGCCGAGGATGATGCCCGAGGTCACTTCGAGCCCGTAGGAGTTCAGCGTCTCGATCGCGCCGTACATCGGCACGGCGGCGTTGTGGGTCTTGTCGATGCCCTTGAGCGCGTCCTCCTCCGGCGTCTCGATGCCGACGAACACGGTCATGAAGTTCGCCTGGCGCATCAGCTCGAGGATCTCGGGCTGCTTGGCCATGTTCAGGGTCGCCTCGCAGGCGAACTGGAGCGGGTAGTCGTTCTTCTTCTGCCACGCCACCAGGTGCGGGAGCATGTCCCGCGTCGCCTTGCGGTTGGCGATGAAGTTGTCGTCGACGAAGTAGACCACCGCCGGGTGGCCGGGCTGGCTGATGATCGCGTCGAGCTCGGCGCACATCTGCTCGGCGCTCTTCAGCCGCGGCTGGCGCCCGTAGAGCTGCGGGATGTCGCAGAACTCGCAGCGGTACGGACAGCCCGACGAGAATTGCAGCGAGCCGATCAGGTAGCGCTTCAACGGAGCCGCCTCGTAGGCCGGCGCCGGGAAGTCGGAGAGCGGCAGCCGCTCCTTCGTCTCGAGCCGAACCTGGGCCGAGGGGCGCGTCAGGTCGCGGTCGAGGATCGATACCAGCTCGTCCGTGGCGTCGCCGATCTCGCCCATGTGGAGGTAGTCGAAGTCTGGGTACTTCTCCGGGGCGCCCGAGACCGAGGGGCCGCCGAGCACCGTCACCTTGCCGGCGGCGTGCGCGCGCTTGGCGATCTCGTGGATCTGCGGCTCCTGGATGTGCATGCCCGACACGAACACCGCGTCGGCCCAGGCGAACTCCTCAGGCGTGGCGCGCTTGATGTTCTCGTCGACGAACCGGCACTCCCAGCCTTCCGGCATGTAGGCCGAGATCAGCAGGAGCCCCTGCGGCGGCATGAAGGCCTTCACGCCGCCCATCAACGGGTAGGCGTGGGAGAACGTCCCGAAGGACGGCGTGTAGGCGGGGAAGACGCATAGGATGCGTCGCTTGGTCTGTACGGGGAGGGTGCATCGCATGCCGTCTATTTAGCACAGGCACGGGCGATGGCGCCCCCCTTGGCTGCGGCAATCTGCATCGTGATGTCGGGTATGGAGCCGCTCCGCGGCGCTTCTCGTGCTGGGTCCCGGCTCGCCTTTCGCTGACGCTTCAGGCGTCCAGGAAAACGGCGAGGGTTTGCTGCCAGGGTCGAGTCATGCGCACCCGATTTCCCGGACGGGTGAAGCGAAGCGGAACCCGATCCGGGACCCAGCCTGGAAAGCGCCGCGCAGCGGCTCTGGCTACTGATTGAGATCGAGATACAGATCACGCCGATCCGGGTTCATCGCCTCGATCAGCGCCAGCTTCCAGGCTCGCCGCCAGCGCTTGATCGCGTACTCACGAATCCGAGCGTCGATGATGCGCGGATGATCCTCGTACCAGACCAGCATCACGACGCCGTAGGTCTTGGTGAAGCCGGGCGTCACTGCAGTCCGATGCTCCCAGACGCGTCGTGCGAGATCCGTCGTGGAACCGGTATAGAGCGTTCCGTTCCGCTGGTTGGCCAGGATGTCGACGTGAGACGTCATCGGTGGCCCGCAGCGGGAGGACTCAAACGAAAAACGCCCGGCCGCAGGGGCCGGGCGCTTCGTCGTTCGTGCGGGACGGATCAGGCGCCGAGGACGGAGCCCGGCTCGACCTTCACGCCCGGGCCCATCGTCGAGGTGACGGCGATGCGCTGGATGTAGGTGCCCTTGGAGCCGGCGGGCTTGGCCTTGGCCACCGCGTCGGCGAACGCCTTGATGTTCTCGACGAGCTTCTGCTCGTCGAACGAGACCTTGCCGATGCCGGCGTGGACGATGCCCGCCTTCTCGACGCGGAACTCGACCGAGCCGCCCTTGGCGCCGGCGACCGCGGACTTCACGTCCATGGTGACGGTGCCGACCTTCGGGTTCGGCATCAGGCCGCGGGGGCCGAGCACCTTACCGAGGCGACCGACGAGCGGCATCATGTCCGGGGTGGCGATGCAGCGATCGAAGTCGATCTTGCCGCCCTGGACGATCTCGAGGAGGTCCTCGGCGCCGACGATGTCGGCGCCGGCCGCGCGGGCGTCGTCCGCCTTGGCGCCGCGGGCGAACACCGCCACCCGCACCTTCCGGCCGGAGCCGTTGGGCAGGTTGCAGACGCCGCGGACCATCTGGTCGGCGTGGCGCGGGTCGACGCCGAGGTTCATCGAGACCTCGACGGTCTCGTCGAACTTGGCGTTGGCCTTGGCCTTCACCATCGCGACCGCCTCGGCGATGCCATAGAGCTTGGTCGGGTCGATGCCCTCGCGGGCGGCGCGGATGCGCTTGCCTTCGTTTGCCATGGTGCCCTCCCCTTACGCGGTGACTTCGAGGCCCATGGCCCGCGCGGAGCCACGGATCATCGCGACGGCGGCGTCCACCGAGTCGCAGTTCAGGTCGGGCATCTTCTTCTCGGCGATCTCGCGAAGCTGCGCCTCGGAGACCTTGCCGACGTTGGAGCCGGGTTTGCCGGGGGTCTTGGAGCCCGAGGCCGGCTTCTTGCCGATCTTCAGGCCCGCGGCCTTCTTCAGGAAGAAGGTGACCGGCGGCTGCTTCATCTCGAAGGTGAAGCTGCGATCCTGATAGGCCGTGATCACGACTGGGATCGGGGTCCCCTTCTCGATCTGCGCGGTCTTCGCATTGAAGGCCTTGCAGAATTCCATGATGTTGAGGCCGCGCTGACCGAGCGCGGGACCGATCGGCGGCGACGGGTTGGCGGCGCCGGCCGGGACTTGAAGCTTCACGTAGCCCGTGATCTTCTTCGCCATGGGACTGCTCCCAAATGATTGCGCGCCGCCGGGCTGCCTGAGGCTCGGTCGGACGGGCGGTTGCAGGTCGCGGTGCGGACCGTGGACCCCGGCGGCGAACCGGGCGGGCCTTCCGCGTGTGATCGGCGAAGTTCGAGCTGCGGGGAGAAGGGTCGCCCCTGCCCTCTCCGCCGCCCTCCGTCCGCTCTACGTCAGGCCTTCTCGACCTGGGCGTATTCGAGTTCCACCGGGGTGGCGCGGCCGAAGATCGACACGGCGACCTTCAGGCGCGAGCGGCTCTCGTCGACTTCCTCGACGGTGCCGTTGAACGAGGCGAAGGGACCGTCGGCGACGCGGACCGTCTCGCCGATCTCGAAGGAGATCGAGGGCTTGGGACGATCGACGCCCTCGGCGACCTGGCCCTTGATCCGCTCGGCTTCCGAATCCGGGATCGGTACCGGCTTCGACTTGTCGGCGCCGAGGAAGCCCGTGACCTTCGGGGTGTTCTTGATCAGGTGGTAGACCTCGTCGGTGAGGTCGCACTTCACCAGCACGTAGCCGGGGAAGAACTTCCGCTCCGCGTCGACCTTGCGCCCGCGGCGGACCTCGACGACCTTCTCGGTCGGGACCATCACCTCCTCGAAGAGGTCCATGAGCCCACGCTGGGCCGCCTGATCCTTGATGGACTGGGCGACCTTGTTCTCGAAATTCGAGTAGGCGTGGACGATGTACCAGCGCTTCGACACGGTTCTGATCGACTCCTGAGCGTTCGCGGCGGGCCGGGGCCCGAGGCGGTGTGTGTTGTCCTAGAGACCCAGGATCAGGCCGACGAAGTAGCGCAGGCCCTGATCCACCACCGTGAAGAACAGGCTCGCGACCACCACCATCACGAACACCATGATCGTGGTGACCGTGGTCTCCTTGCGGGTCGGCCACGTGACCTTGCGGCCCTCGTCGCGCACCTGCCCGAGGAAATCCAGCGGGCCGACGCGCTTCGGCGCGGGCCGGGCGGGAGGGGCGTTGCGCTGCGGCGGCTGCGAGGCCGCGCCGCGGACCGGGCCGCGCGCCGGATCGGCCTTCTTGGTCGCTTCGTTCGATGCCATGGCGTCAGGAACCGGGTTTCGAGAATGACGACGGGTTCGGAAGCTCGCTCGAACGAGCCCGAACCGACAGCCGCCATCGATCTCGGAGTGCGCCCGCTCTAGCGCAAGTCGTCGGGGTTGTCGACAGCCGCGGCACGTCGCGGGAATGGGAGATGGGCAGCAGCTGGTGGCTGGAAGGCGCTGTAGACTGGCAGGAGTGGAGGGACTCGAACCCGCAACCTCCGGTTTTGGAGACCGGCGCTCTGACCAGTTGAGCTACACTCCTATCGTGTCGCCCAATGCCCGATCGGGCGCCGGGATGCAAGGCCCGGCCGGGCGGGAAATGCGTCAGCGGCCGTGATCGGCGCGCTCGGCCGCCGTCAGCGGTCGCAATCCCGCGGCGTCGGCGTGGAACAGCTCGTCGCTGCGGCCGTAGGGCCCCTTCCGCAGCCGGTCGCGCACCTGCGCGGCGAAGCCGGCGCGGGCCTTGCTGTCGGCGGGCCACGCCATGAGCAGGTCGCGCGTCGGGATCGCGACGGTGACGGCCTCCGCCTTCAACGCGCTCCGGACCCTGTCGAGATAGCTCGGCAGCATCAGGCGGGCGGCGTCGTAGTTGTCGTCCTCGCTCGTCATGACGAAGATGGGCGTGCCGTCGGCGACCGCGAGCGCGAACGCGGCGTCCTTCGAGGCCTCGGCGAGGTTGGCCAGCGCCAGAGCCTCGATGGCGGTCGGGATCGCCCCGGCGCCGACGCCCCACCCGTCGAGCATCGACCGGGTCAGGTAGCGCATCCGGTCCGTCCCATCGATGACGTAGGCCACGACCAGGGTCTCGGAGAAGGTCCGCGTGGCGAGGTCCGGCACCTGCCGCAGAATTTCGCGCGGCAGAAGCTGCACCCGCAGCTGCGTGCGTACCGCCGCGAGACTCGGCTCTCCGGTCGACGGCGGCGCGTTCACGGCCTTCAGCGCGGTGGCGAGGTGCGCCTCGATCAGTCGCCGGCGCGCGTCGCCGGCGAGCGGGGCGATGCGCGGATAGAGGTTGGTCAGAGTGATCGTGCTGCCGCCGAACAGGATCTGCTTCGGATCGGGGTCGGGGAGGATCTCGGCCCCGGGCAGCATCGCCCGCAGGACGGCCGCCACCTCGGCGCGGAAGCGTCCGTCGCTGAGGGCGTCCGCGCAGGCCGGGCGGATCAGGATCGCGCTCGCGGCGGCGGCGAGCAGCAGACGGCGCGTCGGCCGCGGAAACCTGATCGAGGTGTTCATTCCTGATGGTCCGCCGAAGACCGCGGGCATCAGGAAAGTAAACCGGAGGCCTCGTGTCAAGCTCCGGGGCCGTCGCGGCTGAGGGAACGCCGATTTGAGGCGGTGACGACGGGGCTTGGACCCGATTCCACGGCCTCGGCGACGCAAAACGGCCGGCGGAGACCGCCGGCCGTGCCGAATCGCTCGCTTCGAGCAGCTTACGCGTTGATGGCGGCGACG
>NZ_BPQG01000023.1 GCF_022179125.1 Methylobacterium cerastii | reverse complement strand
TGATCCTCCCCCGGTTCCACGGACAGGGGGGTTAGCTCGCGTTCCGTTCGGCTTGCTCGGGTGTGATGTATCCCAGGGCCGAGTGGATGCGCTGCCGATTGTAGTAGCCCTCGATGTAGGCGAACAAGTCGCGTCGGGCCTCGTCCCGGGTCGCCCATCGTCTCTGGTGGACGAGTTCGACCTTGAGCGTGTGGAAGAAGCTCTCCATCGGGGCGTTATCGTAGCAGCAGCCTGTCCGGCTCATGGAGGGCGTCGCCTTCATGTCGGCGAGCTGCGCTCTGTAGGCCTCGGCGGCGTATTGGCTGCCGCGATCCGAGTGACAGATGAGGCCGGCCCCCGGTCGCTGCCGTTGGGTGGCCATCATCAGGGCGGCCGAGGTCAGCTCGGTCCGCATGTGCTCGCGCATGGACCAGCCGACGATCTTGCGGGTGGCGAGATCGAGGACGGCGGCCAGGTAAAGCCAGCCCTCTCCGGTCGGCAGGTAGGTGATGTCCGCCAGCCAGACCGTGTTGGGTAGCGCGGCCGAGAACTGCTGCTTCAGGAGGTTGGGCGCGATCGGCAGATCGTGACGGCTGTCGGTCGTGCAGGGCCGGTATCGACGTCCTGCCAGGGCTCGGATGCCATGACGGCGCATCAGGCGCTCCACCCGCCCACGACTGGTCGTTCGCCCCTCTGCGCACAGGACGGCATGGACCCGAGGCGAGCCGTAGCGCCTCTGATGCCCGACATGGATTCGGCGGACGTCGTCGAGAAGGCGACGGTTGGACGCCGACCTCGCACTCTCGGGACGGGATCGCCAGTCGTAGTAGCCGCTGTGAGAGACTTCGAGCACGCGGCACATGAGACGCACCGGCCAGGTGCTCGCATGCTGCTCGATGAAGGCGAACGTCACTTGGGCATCTCCGCAAAGATGCCGATCGCTTTTTTTAGGACGTCGCGCTCCATGCGCGTCCGGTCGAGTTCACGCCGCAGACGGGCGATCTCGGCCGCTTGGTCGGAGGGGGAAGCCACCGGGCTCGCGGATGCGGCGCCCGGTGAACCTGCTGCCCGCGGCGGTGGGGAGCCACCCATCAGCCCCGTGCGCCACTGCCTCAGCATCGAGGGTTGGATCCCGAGTTCGGCCGCGATCTGCATCTGCGGGCGGCCGCTGCTCTCCAGCAGCGCTACCGCCTCGCGTTTGAACTCTGGGGTGAACTCGCGTCTCGTCTTGGCCATCAAACACCTTCCCCGCCCGCAAGGAGCGTATCAGAGGTGTCCGTGGAACCGGGGGAGGATCA
>NZ_BPQG01000022.1 GCF_022179125.1 Methylobacterium cerastii | reverse complement strand
TTTGTCACCGCCCTACACACTCAGGGCCTCCTGGCCGCCGAGATCGGCCAGGGCCTCCAGCACCTCGCCTTCGAGGCGCTTCACCAGTTCCAACGCGACGTACAGAAAGTTGCCGGTACCGCAGGCGGGGTCGAGGACGCGCACGGCACAGAGCCGGTCATGGAAGGCGCGGACCGTGGCGATTGCATCCTTGCCCCGGCCCTCCACTTTCTGGCGCTCGGCGGTCGAGAGCACCGTCGCCCATTCCGTCCTCATGGGCTCTATGACGGTGGCAACCACAAGACGCTCGACGTAGGCCCGAGGCGTGTAGTGCGCACCGAGCTTTGCACGCTCGCGAGCGGACAGGGCTTGTTCGAGAAGGGTGCCGAAGATGGCAGGCTCCACCTCGCGCCAGTTCGCCTCCGCGGCCTCGCGTAGGTTCCGGATTTCCTCGCTTCCCAGCGGCAATACGTCCCGGCGCTTGAAGAACTCGCCGTTGAAGCGCCGGACCGTCGCCTCGATGCCGTAGGCGAAGCCGCCGGTATCCATCGCCTCCCAGAGTTGCCCGACGAGGGGACCGAGCTTCTTGGGGTCCGCCTCGCAGCGGGCGAGGAGGTCACGGAAGGAACGCTCGGGAAGAAGCTCCACGTCCTCGGCAAACATGGTGAAGAGGCAGCGCATGAGGAACATGGCGACGTCTTCCGGATCGTGCCGCCCCTCCAGGGCTCGCGACACCGCGGCGAGCCGCCGGGCGACCTCGCGGGTGACGCGGGAGCTTTGCCTCGCCGGATCGAGGGCGAAGGGATCGAGCCAGATGGCGCCCAGACGCTCGCGGACTTCTGGGCGGCGGAGGTCTTCGAGGTAAACCCGGAATCCCTGGCGGTCGGGAAACTGGCTGTAGTTGCGGCCTTGGCCTGAGAAGTCCGCGAAGACCTCGATGACGTTGCCTACGTCACAGACCAGGATGAAGGGCGGCCAGGGGTGGTCGGCTGGTAGCGACCGCGCGTAGCCCTCCGCTTGGCGCCGCGCATTCAGCATCAGCACGTCCCAGGACCGTTCGGCACCGCGCCGACCCCGAGGCGCGGGCTCCTTGACCGCGGCGGCACCAGCCACCTCCTTCGAGCCGCCGACCTGCCGGGATTGCTTGGCTTCCAGAATGAAGGCACCCCGGCGGTAGAGGTCGATGCGACGATGAGTGTGGGTTCCGTCGCCGATAGGCTCCCGCACGACCCGCTCAAGCACGTAGTCGTTCAGTTCGGTTGTCGCGCCGGCTGGGTCAGGCCGGGGCACCCCGATCACGTCGCACAACTCGGAGAGGAACAAGGCATAGTTGGCCCGCTCCTGGCCGCCTTCGCGTCCCTGCCAGCGTGCGATGAACGCCTCAACCTTCTCCGAGCCCGAGAGCGCCGGTTGAACTTTATCCATACGTGACAACCTAGGTCGTAATTTCGAGGTATGTCAGCATAGTCGTCCGATTAGCCAGCTCGGGACGCACCCTGCTCGCCGGTTGGCGTTGGTATATCATCCGACGCTACTTCGTCTCGGCAGCGCGCTCTGCGAGCCTAGCAACGATCCTGGGCCAATCGTCTACGAAGCGCTTGTAGTCCCCCTCGCATTGCTCGGCGAGGGCGTCGGACTGCACATATTCGGCGATTGGGTGCCCGCCGGCTGCAGCTTTAAGGGTGCCGACACTTACGGCTAAATCGTAGAGGGTCTCGGTACCCCCCTCCTCATAAACCGATGACTTCCAGACCATGCCGTCTAGTCCGCTACGGATGACGTAGGACTTACCACCGTGCGTGAACCTTCGTTCTCTCACAAAACGCCTCCTCATCCCCTCGACTTCGCTGGGCCTACCCGTTCAAGTTGTCCGAAGTTGGAAGACGGAGGCCGAGTTGCGCAAGGAAGCCAAGACCCTGCACGGAAAGGCGGTGGACAGCCTCGTCATCGCCGTTGATCACTTCAACCGGGCTTGGGATCGCGGCCGGACCGAAGCTGTTCTAATCATGCTGGATCGAGCCTTCGAACTCGTTCTTAAGGCCATCATCATTCATAAGGGTGGTGAGATCCGCGAGAAGAAGATGGACGGTATGACCATCGGCTTCGACCTCTGTTTACGGAAGTGCCTTTCCGACGCAAAACTCAAGTGCCTTTCAGAGGAGGAGGTTGTTGCGTTGCAGGCGCTGAATACATTGCGAGATGCTGCGCAGCACCACATGATTGAAGTCTCTGAAGAGCTCCTTTACGTCCACGCCCAGAGCGCAATCACACTGTTCGGCCGCCTCGTACATGAAGTACTTGGGAAACCGCTCCGTAATGAAATTCCCAACCGCATACTACCAGTCTGCGCCAAGCCGCCGTCTGATCTAGGCGTGCTGTTCGACATCGAGTTCGCGGACATCAAGCGCATGGTCACGCCGGGTAATCGGAGGCGCCTCGACGCGAAGGCGAAGCTTCGTTCGCTCGCCGTCCTGCAAGCTTCACTTGAGGGCAGGAAGAGCCAGCCCACTGAAGGCGAGCTCGACGCCATCGTGCGTCGTATCAATAAGGGCGATGACTGGCGCGCGATTTTCCCCGGCGTGCCAACTCTCACAATTCAGCAGGAAGCAGCTGGGCCGGGGCTGACCATCCGCATCGCTCGGAATCAAGGCGAGGCCGTTCAGCTCGTAAAACAGGGAGACCCGAACGCCGCTGTCGTAGCTGTCAAGCGTGTTAACGAGCTGGACTTCTACAACTTAGGCGCCCGCGACATGGCTGATAAATTAGGCGTTACGGTACCGAAGATGTTATGGGTAATGAATCGTAACAGGCTGCAAAACGATGCTGATAATTACAAAAGGATCAAGATTGGTGCTATAGAACACAAGCGCTATAGCGGCAAATGCCTCCAAGCTCTCCGAGAATTATTGGCGGATGATGCCGTCAATGCGGCTTATGATAATCGAAAGATTGCTGCATGACCAACTATATACTAATTAGAAGTGATCTTTATTGAAATATAATATTGATCTATCGGATTAATTATTTCGCGAGGCCTGCAATGTAAGTTGCAACCTCCGAGAATAGCCCAGCAAAAAATTCATTTGAAGCAGTCGGATTAACTAGTGCATTTTGGGTATACCAGACTAGACCTGCATGCCGTGCATCTCACGCCTATGAAGTCGCCGCTGGCTTCACAAGCCTATGCGGTGTGGTCAGAACGTCGGCGGAAGCCATTCTTTACAGAGTTGTTCTGGCATCATAGCATGCGATAAATATGCGGGGCGCGATTATGTCTGACACCAAAGCCAAGGAAGAAGAATGCGCGATTGAAGGTGGGAAGGTGATCTCGCCTAAAGTGACACTATCGATAGCTTCAGGTATTGAAAAAGGTGAGATGAAGTCTGTCAACGGAATCATTGTACATCAAACAGGCGGAGGTTCCGCAAAATCGGCTCTAGAGAGTTATAAAGGCGGAAAGAATGGCGCTCATTTTCTTATAGATAAAGACGGCTCTATCTACCAGACGGCACGCGTCACTCAGAAATGTCAGCATGTCGGAAACATCAAGAGCCGCTGTTATGAGAAGAAAAGCTGTACGCCGGAGGCCCTGAAAGACGTTACAGATACATTATTCAAGGGAGGGCAAGTCTATGGGAAGCGCGTTAAGAACCTTAGCGACCAGGAACGAGCAAAGCCCTATCCTGATCGTTACCCGACAAATAGTGACTCGATTGGCATCGAGATTGTAGGAAAGGCTGACGACAAAGACGTTTACGAGATCATCAACGTAGAGCAGAATAAATCGTTGAAATGGCTTGTTGGTGTGCTGGTAGAAAAAATCTCTGTTGGTAAGGATGAGATTTTCACGCACGCCGAGGTGTCTTACAAGAGCAAGACAGAAGGGACGACCGGTCAATGGCGTTAAGAGCCGCCGCCATTACTATCTTAGCAATGTTCGCGACCAGCGCAGCATCCCTGGAACTCACTAGTGTATCTGAGATTGTGGCAAGCGCAGAGAGTGGAGGCGATTTTTGTAGCGACTTTCAGCTCACCGCTTCTCAAGCTAGAACGTTCTTTCTTCGTGCTCAGAAGACGACCGCGTCGAGTATCCATGATAATTATGACTACCTTCCTTGTTTTGTCAGAGGTATCGGGCGTGTGGGCGCGCAGGAGGTGACGTGGGAGATTAGGGCTGGTGGAACAGCTCGTGTCACGAACAGCGCGGGAAAGACGGTGCGTTACGGGTGCCGCCGTCCCTGCGATAACCTCTTCCAAGGCAGCCGGTAAGATCGCACGAGTGGCGCTAGAGCTTCGGTTTTCGTTTGGGAACACTGGGCAGGTTTGGGTATGCCGTTCCTGAACCACCGCCATGCTGGTTCACTTTCCGAGTTTGGCCCTTTCAAAATGAACTGGTAATCTGTGAACCAGTCGTAGTGAACTAAGCGGCCTCTCCATGTTCGTGCGCGCCTACCTCCGGGCCTCCACCGACGACCAGGATGCAACTCGGGCCCGGACCGACCTCGAACGCTTCGCCTCTGAGCGCGGCCTGACCATCGCCGCGACCTATGTCGAGACCGCCTCGGGGGCGTCGCTGGCCCGGCCCGCGCTTTTCCGCCTGCTCGGGGACGCGCAGGCCGGCGACGTGCTGCTGGTTGAGCAGGTGGACCGTCTCTCCCGGCTCGCCGCCGAGGATTGGGAGCGCCTGAAGGTCGAGATGGCCGCCCGGCACATCCGCGTCGTCGCCCTCGACCTGCCGACCTCGTGGACGATGGCAAGCACGGAGGCCGATCCCTTCACCGTGCGGATGTTCGACGCCATCAACGCCATGTTGCTCGACATGCTGGCGGCGGTGGCCCGAAAGGACTACGACGACCGCCGTCGCCGGCAGGCCCAGGGGCAGGCGAAGGCCAAGGCCGCGGGCCTCTACCGGGGCCGGGCCGAGGACGTGAAGCGCAACGCCGGCATCACCGCCATGCTGCGGTCCGGCGCATCGTGGACCTCGATCCAGGACTTGACCGGATGTAGCCGCGCGACCGTTTCCAAGCTGGCGAAGCGCCTTCGAGAGGCACAAATGGCCGGTTGAGACGTGCCATACCGGGACGCCATGGTAACGGAATCGGTTAAGGATTCCGACATTATCTTCGTCAACCGAGCCTTGTAGGCGCTGCCTCGCCGCACTTGCCACCGGACTGGCTGCGGCACTCACACCGGCGGCCCGATCCGGTGCTTCAAGCGATGTCCATGGCGGCGGAAGTGCAGGCTGCCTCCGCTTCCGCGAGGATGGCCCCTACGTCGTTGAAACCTGGTCCCGGCGCGGGGCCCTCCGGGGGCATGTACGGCAGGTCGGCGTCGAGGTCTTCGAGTTGCGGTAGGGCTTGGCCCGGCGCTACCCGGGCGAGGCCCAGGCCCCACGCCAGAACCAGCACCGCCCGGACTTCGAGGTCCAGGCGCTCTGCCATCCCCGAGACTGCCGGATCTGCGCCGCCTGCCAGGAAACGCTGGGTCAGGACCGCGGCTTCCGTCCGGTTCCCGCTGGGTTCCGGGCCCAGGAGCAAGCCGGTCTGACCGAAGAGGGCTCCGGCCGCCCGGCGCTGCTCCGTTGTCGTCCGGTCGAGGAACAGGTGTCGCAGGGCCGCGCGTTTCTCGGCCGGTTCGAGGTCGTGGCGGGCCAGGATGCGACCGCAGATGCCCAGGGTCAGTCGGACGAAGGCGTCGGCATGCGGGTCCCACCGGATAGCCTCCACGGTCGGCGTTGGCTTCAGGCTCGCAGGCATATCGGTCCGCTCCTCTTGTCCAGATACGACAAGGGTGCCGAGCGGGTGCCGATGCCGCAAGGTGATACCGGTCTCCATGGCCCGTAGAGATAGCTCGGTCAGCTATCGGGTCTGCCGATTTCGACCGAGACATCGTCGCCGGTCCCGGTGTCACCTTGTCGAATCGATGGGAACACGGATGCTGTGCAGGACAGCCCCTGAGAGCCAGCAATGTCCGGTATGACCGGACAACTGGCCAAGGGGGCGTACCGCCCCCTGTGGAACCCCCCGCCATGGCGACCGATGCGACCCTCGCGGCCCTCTGTGAAGTGGTCACTTTCAAGCTTCGCGCCGACGAGCGCGCGACCCTGCGTACGACTGCCGCCGGCCTCGGCGTCGGCCCCTCGTCCTACGCCGCGGACGCGGTGCGCCGGGCGTTGGGCACCGAACGTCGCCGCCCCCTGCCGCAGCCGCGCTCGGCCCTGACCGAGGCGGTCCGCGAGGCCACCGGCGCCCTCGGCCGGCTCGGCAACCTCGTCAACCAAATCGCCCGGCGCGCGCACCAGGGCCACCCCGCCCAGGCGGCGGAACTAGCCACGATCCGGGCGGCGCTGGCCGCCATCGACGCCCGGCTGGGCGCGGCCCTGGAGGCGTGATCATGCAGCACGTCCGCCATGGCCGCACTGCCCGCGATGCCCGGAACCTTGGGCGCCACCTCCTGCGCCGTGACGGCAACGCCAGCATCGAGGTCGTCCGTATCGTCGGCCTCGCCGCCACGGACCTGCCGGGGGCGCTGGCCGCGATGCGCCGCCTCGCCCCACGCACCGCTGCGGCGGCCTTCCACCACATCAGCTTGGCCCCGTCCGGGACCTGCGCGGTCGCTGACCTGAGTGCCGACGCCGACCGGGCGATGCGCGAGATGGGCGCCGACCCCGCGATCCACCCGCACGCCCTCGTCGTACACGGCAAGACCTCGGTCGCCGGCCGGGCCCCCTGCCACGCCCACCTCGTCGTGGCGCATTGGGGCCTGGAGGGTCAGGCCCTTGATGACAGTTGGCTGCATCTTCGCCTGGAGCGGGTCGCCCGCGAGATCGAGCACGACCGCGGCGAGCCCCTGACCCCCGGGCGCCATGATCGGGCCCTGGCCAAGGCCTTGCGCGCCCGGGGCCGGCCCGAGGTTGCTGCCGCGCTGGAGGCGGCGGCCGCTGACGGCCCGCCTCGGTCAGCGACGACCCCCGGGGCCCGCCAACGATTGCGCCGGGCCGGGGTGGACGACGTGGCGGCCCGGGCGGCGGTGAAGGCCGCGTGGGCCTCCGTAACCGGCCCGGCAGCCCTTCGGGAAGCCCTCGCCGAAGCTGGCTTGTCCATCACCCCGGGCGGGAAGCCCGGCGTCTGGACCGTCGTCGCGTCCGGAGGCGCCGTCGTTGGCGCGCTCGACCGCATCGTGAAGCAGAAGCGGGCCGTCGTGGTCGCGCGCATGGAGGAATCCGATGACCGTACCGACCCCGTCGTTGCCCTCGCCCCCGCCGCCACCCTCCCAGGAGATCCTCAGCCGGACCCGGCTCATCGACACGCGTACGGACCGGCTAATGGCGCTTCTCGACCTCTTGGAGGAGCGAGAGGGACCGTCCCCCCTGGAGGCCCTGCGCGAGACGCTGGTGGAGATCCTAGTGACCCAGCGCGACGCGGGGGACCGGCTCGCCCGGATCGAGGGAAACCTGCGGCTGCCGGCCCAACCCCCGCGCCCTCCCGCAGGAACCGGATCCGCGAAGCCGTCGCCGCGCATCGCCTCGCCCGCGACCTGAACCCCACCACGATCCGCGAGGAGGCGGCCCGGCGCTACCTCGCCGTGCGGCTTGCCGAACTTGAAGCCGTCTACCGCCGAGCCCGCCAGGACCGTGACACGGCCCGGGCGCTGATCCCGGAACCTGCGGCGGTGGCCGAGGCCCAGGCGTTGGAGGCGCGGGCAAGGAAGGAGGCGGGGCGGGTCCGGGCCGAGGCCGAGGCGGCAGAGGCGCGGCGAGCCGAGCTCGCGGCCATCGCGCCGACCGGCTGGCGTCGGGCGTGGTGGTGGGCGAGTGGCCGGCTCCGGCCGCATCGCGTCGCGCTTGCACAGGCGACCGGCGCCGCCCGCCACGCCCGCGGCATGGCGATGGCGCACGCCCAGGTGGTCGCCGGGCGGGTATTCGGGGTCGAAGCAGAGGTTGAAAAGGCGGCGCGCCGCCGTCCGGTCGAGGTGCAGCGACGCCGCGAGGCCGAGGCGGTGGCCGTCCGCAAGATGGAGGAGGCGGCGATCGCTGCCGACCTTCTGCGCGCCGATCTGGGGCGCGGGGCCCTCCTGGTCCCCGACCTGCTCAGGCAGGCCGAGGCGGAGCGCCGCCGCAGGGAGGCGGCCGAAGGCGTCCGCGAGGCCCTGGAGATCGTCGGCAGCGGCCCTCGCCCTCGCTGACACGCCGCGTCCTGTCGCAGCGACCGTGCTCCGCAGCGAGGAGCACCCGCTGCCCTGGGAAACGCTAGTGGTTCAAATCTGACGCTTGGTACCCGCCGCGAGGGGCTGCTTCCGACCCTTTGCGGCCCCTGGGAACGTCCGCTCTCAGGCTCGCGGTGAAGCGGCGTCGGACGACCGGGATGGGTGGGAAGCAGACGCCACACTGGAGCTATGCGAATGGCCTCCGGTCGTGCCTCAGATTTTATGGAACGCGATCGGGCGTCGGCCTCACGCGCGCGAGGCAAACGTATGCATAATCGCCTTCACCATCGCCAGCACCTTCGCCCGGTCCTGCTGGTCCGCGACCCCCTGCCACAAGCGCAGCAGCTCCATCGTCTGGCTTAGGTCGGACACGCTGTCATCGTGAAAGGCCGTTGGCTCCATGTCCAAGGCCTCGGCGAGACGGCGAAGGGTCTCATTCTGCTCAAGCAGGCTATCAGCCGGCATGTTTCACTCCTATTGCGCGCAACGTTTTAGGGCGCGCCCGGAGGAGATCAATCTTCTACGGCAACTTCAGAGACGCAGAACCAGAAAATTTTGCGCCATAAAGCGAAATTTGATACTAACGTAAAAAATACTGCATCCAGAGCATTCTAGAGCGGAATAGTAGGCATCATGGCGATACAAGATAAACTTGAGGAGATCGCGGACGCGTGCCTTGCGCTCCATGAAGAGATCAAAAGGCACGGTACGACCGAGATGCAGCACTTCATCCGTCTGTTGCTGTTTCAGGTCGGTCAGGAACTCGCTCGCCAGCAAGCAGCCTCGCAGGAATGACCGGGCCGCGTCCGGCTTGGCGTCGCATAAACGACTTCATGCGAAAGGGACGCGCTGCGCGTACATGCAGGTACGCTATGGGTCGGAGCCGGAACGTCTGCTTCTGACCGAAGGATCAGGTTCCGCTTCCCACCCGTTGCGGACTTCGTAGGTGGGTACCAAGCGTCAGATTTGGACCACTAGGCGGGGGCTACCGCCGCCCCGGGACCTGCGATCCTCAAGCCGGTGGGTCGTGCCTCGCCCCGCACCGCTGTTAGGAACGGCCAGGGCAGGCGCTGGATGGCCTCGTTCAGTTCGACGACGTTTACCGCTCGCGGTTTCTTCTTGGTGCCGTAGCGCCCCGTCATCCCGCTCTCGGCGTGGCCCATCAGCGCCTTCTTGATCTCCCCGCCGTAGCCGGCTGAACCTAACCGATCCTGGAACCCGTGCCGGAACGAGTACAGGCTCGTTCCCTCAGTGGTCAGGCCAAGTTCGCCGCGGCTGAACACGGCCCAGAAGGACGAGAAATAGCCCGAGACCCGCGTGACGTCGCCGGCCTGCGCCTCCATCGCGCTCCACAACGACTTCCGCCCCTCCTGCTTTGCCGCCGCGACGAGAGCTGGCAAGCCCAGGTCGATCAGTTCGCGCCGGACTGGCACCCACCGTCGGCGCGCAAGGGTCTTCAATGCCCGCTCGCCCGCGTTGGTGACGTTGAAGCACAGCATATCGGGATGGTCCGGATGAGGGCCGACCGTGTCGGGTCCGATCTGTAGGATCTCGGAGGAGATCATGCCGTGGAGGCAGGCGATGAGGGGCAGCCAGAACTGCAACTCGCCGCAAGCCTTGACGGCGGTTAGCCGTTTGCCCTGCGTGAAGACGGGATGGGCGAAGATCGTGGCGAGTTCGGTATCCCCGTAGGGCTCGCGCCGATCCTCGTCCTCCGGCACCTCCAGGTACAGGTCGGGCCCGAGGCCCGTCTCGATCCATCCCGCATTCGCCGCGGTGGCCATCAGGCCAGAAATGAAGCCGACCTTCTTGTTGATGGTCGCGGTCTTGTAGGCGGTGGCCGTGTCCAGATGGTCGCGATAGGCGAGCAGGTGCCGGCGCCGTATGAGGCCGATGTCGCCGACCCCCGCATGCGCCTCGAAGGCCGCGACGGTCCGGTCCATCTCTCGCAGGTAGTCCGGACGCGCCTGCTTCTTCGTCTTCGTCCGGTTCTCGACCCACTTGGCCCGGCAGTCCGCAAGCGACCGACAGACCTCCGAATCGATGGTAGTCGGCCTCGCCTGAGGCTCGGGATGAGATCCCGGACGGCTCGCGGCGTGTTTCCACGGTCCATCGACTGCGTCGGGGTGGAGATGGTCGAGGCCGCCCCTGCGAGCCTCACGCATCTGAAACACGTCGAGGTAGGCGAGCTCGGCCGTCAGGCATGCGGCCATGAACCGTTCGAGGTCCGGGTCCGTCCGGGTGAGGCTCACGCCGAGGCGGCGGA
This sequence comes from Methylobacterium cerastii, assembly GCF_022179125.1. GTDB lineage: Bacteria > Pseudomonadota > Alphaproteobacteria > Rhizobiales > Beijerinckiaceae > Methylobacterium > Methylobacterium cerastii. Next base: position 47,567 of record NZ_BPQG01000022.1, on the reverse strand, counting down.
CGTAGCCCTGGACGAAGGGGAGCCGTGCCTCGGCATAATCGGTCACCGTGCCCTCGCGCAGCGCCCTTCCCCGCGCGATGTGTTCCCTGACGACCGCAGGGTCGCGCCAGGGCAATCGCGAGAGGTCCCGCTCCGCCGTCAATGCCGCCCCGGACGTCGAACCGAGACGCGCACGCCAGTCCTCCTCGGCAAGGCTCGCTCCGAACCAGGAGGCCAGCGCCTGCCAGTCCGGCCAGGTCCACCCCTCGGCGACGAGTGCGGCGGGACCATCGGGGCCGGGGCTTAGTCCCTTGCGCCTGCGCGCCTCGGCGAAATGGTCGTCCCACACCTCGTCCAGCGCGAGCGCGTCCGCTCGGGCTGCCCGCTTGTCACGGGTGCGGAGGGACCTCTGGACGCGCGCGAAGGGGAATGCGTCGCGCAGGTCCTCGGGCACGCGCCGGACGTACTGGAAGACCCCCTCGCGGAGAGTGAGATGGTTGGAAACGGGCACGTCGTCTGTCGCCATGTTATGCACGATGTTATGCGATCGACCCGGGTGCAAGAGGGCCGAAGTGCGTGCAAACGTTGACAAACAATGAGTTGATGAGGCCGAAACGGCCAAATGGCGCGCCCTGCGGGAGTCGAACCCGCCTCTTCAGCGTGAAAGGCTGACATCCTAACCGATAGACGAAGGGCGCTGGCGCTGGGCCGAGGTTTCTATAGTCGGACCGCGGGCGGAGGGCAACGGGCGGATCGTGGCTTGTGAGGCGGTGGCGGGCCGGTTTGTCGCGGATGGGGTGGGACGGCGCCGCCGGGCGGGTGCGGCAACTTCGTCCCGGGCGTGCTAACGCTGCCGCTTCGCGCGCCTTGGCGGGGCGCTGGTCTGCCTGCGCGGTCGCGCGCAGCACGGTTCTGGAATGGTTTGAGCGGATGGCGAGCGAGAGCGACGACGGCGGCGAGGACGGCGGCCGGCCGGCCGGGTCCGAGGTGCGCAAGCCCGGCTTCGGCCAAGCTGATCACGGCAAGTCGGGCTATGGCAAGTCCAGCTTCGGCAAGCCAGGGTATGGGAAGCCGAGCTACGGCAAGCCTGGTGACGGCAAGTCCGGTTACGGCAAGCCCGGCTTCGGAAGGCCGGCTTTCGGCAAACCCGGCTTCGGCAAGCCGGCCTACGGCCAGCGGCCGCGGCCGGCCGGCCCGCAGCCGGCGCACGAGGGGGCCGCCGTGCTCTACGGCTTCCACCCCGTGGTGCAGGCGATGGGCAACGCCGAGCGGAAGCTGCACCGGCTGCTCGCCACCGAGAACGGCGCCGCGCGCCTCGTCGAGGAGCTCGGAACCCTGCGGATCGAGCCCGAGCTCGTGCGGCCGGCCGACATCAACCGGCTGCTCGGGGCGGATGCGGTGCATCAGGGCCTCTACCTCGAGGCCGACCCCCTCGCCTCGCCCGGCCTCGACGCGCTGCCGGCCGACGCGCTGCTGCTGGCCCTCGACCAGATCACCGATCCGCACAACGTCGGCGCCATCGTGCGCACCGCCGCGGCCTTCGGCGTCACCGGCATCGTCACCACGGCGCGCCACGCGCCGGGCGCCACCGGCGTGCTGGCGAAATCCGCCTCGGGCGGCCTCGAGCACGTGCCGTTCCTGGTGGTCCGCAATTTGGCCGAGGCGCTGATCACCCTCGGCGAGCAGGGGTTCACCCGCATCGGCCTCGATTCCGACGCCGAGACCGGCCTCGACACGCTCACGCCGACGCGGCCCGCGGTCATCGTCCTCGGCGCCGAGGGCAAGGGTCTGCGCGAGCGCACCCGCGCCTGCTGCGACGTGCTCGCCAAGATCCCGTTCACCGGCGAGATCCGCAGCCTCAACGTCTCGAACGCCGCCGCGATCGCCCTCTACGCCCTCGGCCGCTGATTTTTCGGACCTGCCGGACCGGGTGTCCCGCAGGTGGCGTCCGGACTGGGCGCGGCGCGGGACACACCCGCGTCGCCCAATCGCAAAAAATTAGATGCCTTGGCCGGCGACTTCGCGGGCGACGGCGCGCTGGCCGATGTCGCGGCGGCAGAACCCTTCCGGCCAGTCGATGCGGGCCACGGCCGCGTAGGCGCGGGCCTGCGCCTCCAGCACGCTGTCGCCGAGCGCGGTGACCGCGAGCACGCGGCCGCCGTCGGCCAGAATGGCCTCGCCCTCGGCGCGGGTGCCGGCCTGGAACACCAGGGCGCCGTCGCGCTCGGCGTCGGCGATGCCGCGGATGGTCGAGCCGCGCACCACCGTGCCGGGATAGCCGGCCGCCGCCATCACCACGGTGAGCGCGGCGCGCGAGGCGTCGAACTCCAGGCTGACGCCGGCGAGGTTGCCGTCGCAGGCCGAGAGCAAAGCGGGGACGAGGTCGGAGGCGAGGCGCGGCATCAGCACCTGCGCCTCGGGGTCGCCGAAGCGGGTGTTGTACTCGATCAGCTTCGGCCCGTCCGCGGTCAGCATCAGGCCGGCATAGAGGATGCCGGTGAACGGCGTGCCGCGCGCGCGCATGCCGTCGAGCGTCGGCTGGATGATCGTCTCCATCACGGTCCGCTCGATCGCGGGCGTGACGATGCCGGCCGGCGAGTAGGCGCCCATGCCGCCGGTGTTGGGGCCGCGGTCGCCGTCGAAGACGCGCTTGTGGTCCTGCGCGGTGCCCATGGCGATCGCCCGGGTGCCGTCGCACAGGGCGAAGAAGCTCGCCTCCTCGCCGAACATGCACTCCTCGATCACCACCTCCGCGCCCGCATCGGCGAACAGCGCCCGCAGCGCGCCCTCGGCCTGCTCCACCGTCTCGGCGACGGTGACGCCCTTGCCGGCGGCCAGGCCGTCGGCCTTCACCACGATCGGGGCGCCCTTGGCGCGCACGTGGGCGAGCGCCGGGTCGAGGGCGGCGAAGCGGCCGTAGCCGGCCGTCGGGATGCCGCGCTCGCTGCACAGCGCCTTGGTGAAGCCCTTCGAGCCTTCGAGCTGCGCGGCGGCCCGGGTCGGCCCGAAGGCGCGGATGCCGGCCCGGGTCAGGTCGTCGACGAGGCCGGCGACCAGCGGCGCCTCCGGCCCGATCACGACGAGGCCGACGCGCTCGGCTTCGCAGAAGGCGCGGACCGCGCCGTGGTCGGCGACGTCCAGCTCCGGCCGGTTCTCGCCGTGCCGGGCGGTGCCGGGATTGCCCGGCGCCGTGAACAGACGGGTGCAGAGCGGGCTTTTCGCAAGGGCGTAGGCGAGGGCGTGTTCGCGGCCGCCGTTGCCGACGAGGAGGATGTTCATGGGATCAGGGTGTTCCCGAAATCCGGGACCGGGGAAAGGGTCCTATCGCACGAAGGTGCGCGTCGTGCACCGGATCCACCGTCCTGCGGCGGGCTTTGACCTCGCCGCCGCGTCCGCATAGCACTTCGGCCATGCCCCTGGTCCCGCCCCCCGCCCCCCGCAGGTCGTCGCCGGCCGCCGACGTGCCGTCCTCGGCGGTGCTCGTCGCCAACCAGCCGGAATGGTCGGTGGGCGACCTCGCCTCGGCGTTGAAGCGCACGCTGGAGGACGCGTTCGGGCACGTGCGGCTGCGCGGCGAGATCTCGGGGTTCCGCGGGCAGCACGGCTCGGGCCACGCCTACTTCTCGCTCAAGGACGGCAACGCCCGCATCGACGCCGTAGTCTGGAAGGGCACGTTCAACCGCCTGCGGCAGAAGCCGCAGGAGGGGCTGGAGGTCGTCGCCACGGGCAAGATCACGACCTTCCCCGGCAAGTCCTCGTACCAGATCGTCATCGAGAGCCTGGAGCCGGCCGGCGTCGGCGCCTGGATGGCGCTGCTGGAGGAGCGCAAGCGCGTCCTCGCGGCCGAGGGCCTGTTCGCGGCCGAGCACAAGCGGGCGATCCCGTTCCTGCCGCAGGTCGTCGGGGTGGTGACCTCCCCCACCGGCGCGGTGATCCGCGACATCCTGCACCGGCTCGAGGACCGGTTCCCGCGGCCCGTCCTGGTCTGGCCGGTGCGCGTGCAGGGCGACGGGGCGGCCGACGAGATCGCCGCCGCGATCCGCGGCTTCAACGCGCTTCCCCCCGGCGGCCCGATCCGTAAGCCGGACGTGCTGATCGTCGCCCGCGGCGGCGGCTCGATCGAGGACCTGTGGGCGTTCAACGAGGAGGCGGTGGTGCGCGCCGCCTTCGAGAGCCGGATCCCGCTGATCTCGGCGGTCGGGCACGAGACCGACACCACGCTGATCGACTTCGTCTCCGACCGGCGCGCGCCGACGCCGACGGGCGCCGCCGAGATGGCCGTGCCGGTGCGGGCCGACCTCGCGCTGGCGCTGGACGACTTGACCCGCCGCCGCCGCGGGGCGGTGGAGCGCAAGCTCGACCGGCTGGCTGCGGATTTCCGCTCGGCCCTGCGGGCGATGCCCGATGCCGACGCGTTCCTCGCGGGCAAGCGCCAGCGCCTCGACCTCGCCGAGGCCCGGCTCGCCCCGGCGCTGGCGGGCAACGCGCGCGCCTTCCGCGAGCGGTTCGCGCGCGTGCTCGACCGGCTCGCGCGGCACCCGCCGGAACTGGTCTTGGAACGCGCGCGGGCGCGGCTTTCGGCGATCGACCACCGGCCGCGCCAGGCGCTCGCCAACCACGCAAGCCGCAAGGGCGACGCGCTGGCGGCCCTCGGCCACCGCCTCGTCGTCGCCCGGACGACGACCCTGCGCCGGGCCGAGACCGAGGCGGCGCGCGCGCGCGAGCGGCTGGCGGCCTCGCATGGGCGGATGATCCACGCGGCGGCCGGGCTGATCGAGCGCCGCCGCGCCCGGCTCGACCGGGCCGGCGACCTCCTCGGCAGCCTCGGCTATCGCGCCGTGCTCGCCCGCGGCTACGTGCTGGTCCGCGACGGCGCAGGCGCTGCGCTCCGCTCCGGCCGCGGGTTGCCGGCCGGCTCGCCCCTGAGCCTCGAATTCGCCGACGGGTTCGTGTCCGCCCGCACCGAGGTGGATGCGGGCGCTCCTGCGCCCGAGGGTGCTCCCTCGGCGAAGCGAGGCCCCGCCCCGGCGAAGCAAGGCGCCGCCCCGGCGAAGAAGCGTGCGCCGCGCCGGGCGAAGGCCGCAGCCGAGGCCGAGCCTCCGCCCGCGCCCGCCGCCGCGCAGGGCTCGCTGTTCGAGGCTTGAGCCCGGTCCGGCGACCCTCGAGGCCGCCGGCTCAACCCTGGCGGCGGTAGTGGTAGCGCAGCAACTCGGTGCGGAACCCGAGGCCGCGGTAGAGCGACAGGGCGGCCGCGTTCTCGGCCACCACCTGGAGGCAGGCGCCGACGGCCCCGTTGGCGCGGGCCCAGCGCATCAGCGCGCCGACCGTGCGGCGGGCATGGCCGCGCCCGCGCAGCTGCGGGGGCGTCGCCACGGATTCGATCACCGCGAGCGGCCCATCGAGGACGGTGTAGCCCATCGAAGCGGTCTCCCCCGCAAGGTCCAGGGCGGCGAAGGCGCGGGGACCGCGCAAGTCTCCCGTCATCGCGGCGTAGATCGCGGCGGCCTGCGCGTCGGCGCCGGCAAGCCGGCTGCGCAGCGCGAGCCAGTCGCCATCGGGCGCCGGCATCAGCCGCACGCCTGAGTCGAGCCCGTCCGGCATCCCGTCGAGGGCGGCGAACAGGGTCGACGCGTGGCCCTCCGCGCCGTAGCCGCGCGCCGCCAGGGGTTCGTCGAGCTCCGGGGCGAGGCTCACCACGCGGACGATCGCCGGCTGGCCGAGCGCCGCGTACGCACGCTCGCAGACCGCGATCGCCGCGTCGGCCGGGCCGCGCGGTCCGGGGGTCGGGTTGAGCGAGTTCGTCCGCCGGGTCGGCCCGCCCGAGGCGCGCAGCAGCCACCCGTCCAGAAGGTGTTGACGTGACGCCGGGCATGCGACCAGGCAGGCCGCCTCCGCTCTCCAGGCGAGGTCGTCGTGCTGAGACATGGACCGTCCGCGGGTTCTACGGCCGGCGGGTCGTAGCACGGCGGTAGACCGATCCGAACCGCAAGACTTGCGCGATCGGTTGTATCGATTGAGTTGGACTCGTATACAAATTGTTGCTCAAGGTTTCTGAAGAGCGGGAAGCATACTGGTAGGCCGATGAAGTTCGACGGCATCGACGATCGAGGGCAGGCGGTGGGGGACCTGCACGCCGCCCTCCAGGCGTCGGGCGTCGTCGGCACCTGGGACTGGAACCCGGTCTCGCAGCGCGTGCGCTACGATCCCGGCGCCGCCGAGCTGCTGGCGGGGGACGCCGCGCTGGCCGGCCGCGACCTCGAGTTCGCCGACGCCGTGGCCGGCATCCATCCCGACGACGTCCCCTGGATGACGCAGGAGGTGGAGCGCGCCATGCAGGCCGGCGGCCTGATGCTGGCGGAGTACCGGGCCGGGATGCTCTCCGGGCAGACGCGCTGGCTCCTGTGCCGCGGCCGGATCTTCCACGATCCTCGCGGGCGCCCCGTGCGCAGCACCGGCATCCTGATCGACATCACCGAGGTCCGGACCATGGACGCCGGCTCCGTCGCGACCCCGTCGATCGGCGAGCCGGAGGCGCCGCTGGTGCGTGCCGCCGACCTCTGCATCGCGTTGCACGGGGTTGTCGGCGAGAGCGGATCCGAAGCGCTTCGCGGGATGACCGAGCGCCTGCTGCTTCAGATCGGCCGCGAGATCGCCCGGGCCGAGCGCGCGGCCGTGCCGCCGACCGCGCTGCATTGAGGGCCGGGGCCGCGCGGGCTTGACGGCGGCCGCGGGGTTGGCGATGCCGCGTCCTGCGGCACGCGTCCTGCCTGTGGGGCGGCGTGCCGCGACCAGGAGAGACCCGTGACCACCACGACCGCCAGCGACCAGCTGCTGCACCTCGTCTTCGGCGGCGAGCTGGAGGACATCGACGGGCTCCGGTTCAAGGATCTGGCCGGCCTCGACATCGTCGGCATCTTCCCCGACTACGCCTCGGCCAAGGTCGCGTGGCGCGCCAAGGCCCAGGCCACGGTCGACAGCGCGCAGACCCGCTACTTCGTCGTCCACCTCCACCGCCTGCTCGAGCCGTAGGCGCCCGGCTGTGCAGGGGGCCGTGCAGGGGGCTGTGCAGCGGGCGGGCCCGGCCATTGTGACGGTTCGACCGCACTGGTAAGAGCCCGACCGACGCGGATGCCGGCGGGCCTGTCGATCGGCCGGCCGTTCCAGTCTTCAGGACGTGTCTCGGCCCGAGACCCCAGATGTTGAGCCCGCAGGCATGAAGTCTTCGATCAAGATCATCGCCGGCAATGCCAGCCGGCCCTTGGCGGAGGACATCGCCGGCTACCTCGAACTGCCGCTCGCCAAGTGCATGGTCCGGCGCTTCGCCGACATGGAGATCTTCGTCGAGATCCAGGAGAACGTGCGCGGCGAGGACGTGTTCATCGTCCAGTCGACCTCGTATCCGGCCAACGACCACCTGATGGAGCTGCTGATCATGATCGACGCCGCGCGTCGGTCCTCGGCGCGGCGCATCACGGCGGTGATCCCGTATTTCGGCTACGCCCGGCAGGACCGGCGCACCTCGGGCCGCACCCCGATCTCGGCCAAGCTCGTCTGCAACCTCATCACCGAGGCCGGCGCCGACCGCGTGCTGACGCTGGACCTCCATGCCGGCCAGATCCAGGGCTTCTTCGACATCCCCACCGACAACCTGTTCGCCGCGCCCGTGATGGTGCGCGACATCAAGGAGCGGCTGACCTCCACCGACCGCATGGTGGTCTCGCCCGACGTCGGCGGCGTGGTCCGGGCGCGCGCGGTCGCCAAGCGCATCGACGCGTCGCTGGCCATCGTCGACAAGCGCCGCGAGCGCGCCGGCGAATCCGAGGTGATGAACATCATCGGCGACGTGGAAGGCCGCTCCTGCATCCTCGTCGACGACATCGTCGATTCCGGCGGCACCCTGGTCAACGCGGCCGAGGCCCTGCTCAACGCCGGCGCCAAGGAGGTCTCGGCCTACATCACCCACGGGGTGCTCTCGGGCGGCGCGGTCTCGCGCATCGCCGCCTCGCGGATGAAGGAGCTGGTGATCACCGACTCGATCCAGCCGACCCAGGCCGTCAAGCTCGCCCGCAACATCCGCGTGGCGACCATCGCCCCGCTCTTGGGCGAGGCCATCGGCCGGACGGCGACGGAAGCCAGCGTGTCGAGCCTGTTCGACTGAGCGTCATGGCCCGTCCAGGGCATCCGAACACAGCGTCCTCAAAAACCGCTCCGTCATTCCGGGGCTGCGCAGCAGAGCCCGGAATCCAGAGCCGCCGCGGGCTCCGAGGTGAAGCGTCCCGGCCCTTCGAGCCCGCGCGGCGCGTCTGGATTCCGGGCTCGCCTTCGGCGCACTGGAATGACGGGGTTTGGGCTGTCTGGCGCAGCCCCCTACCCGTCCCGCCCCCGCACGTAACCCCGCGAGATCAGGCGGCTGCGCTCGCGCGCGCGGCGGTCGGATTCGAGCAGGTCGGAGAGCGCGTCGGCGATGACGCAGCGGAGCGCCAGGTCCGCGTCGCCGGCGCTGGTGAGGAGGTAGGCGCGCGCGATCTCCTCCACCGGGCAGCTTTGCGGCGAACAGCTTTGCGGCGAACAGCTTGGGGGCGAGCAGCTTGGGGACGGGTCGGCCGGGCGGGGTTGGGCGGCGGCGGGCATGGGGTGCGACTCGCTGTGAGAACAGAACAAGAACACACCAGATCGGTCAAGGTTCGGTCAAGAGGGGCGGCAAAGTGGGGGATTCAGGCGAACCGGGATGCGGCCCCATGCGGCGGCGGTCGTGCTCGATCGCGAAGACGTGGGCGTAGAGGTTGGCGACCCAGCGCCGTCCCTCCACGGTGAGGTCGAGGGCGCGGATGGCGTCGCCGATCACCGGCTCGACCTTGCCCCAGAAGAAGCTCGGGTAGCGCTCGGCCAGATCCGCCGGGTCGACGTAGCCGAGCGATTCGCACAGGCCCGCCTCGCGCAGCTCGTGGAACAGCGCGTTGAGTTTTCGCGGATAGAGCGGATCGCCGAGCTGGCCGATGAGGTCGGCCGCGCGCATCAGCCCGGCCTCCGTGGCGGTCTCGGCGTGGTCGCCGTCGTCGGGCACGGGGAAGCGCGTCAGCTCGATCGCGCGTGCCACGCGGCCGGCGTCGACGAACTCGTGGGTAGCGAAGCGCTCCCACACCGCGATCTTCGAGCGCTCGACGTGGTGCGCGGTGAGCCCGGCATCGGACGCCCCGCGCGGCAGCCCGACGGTGGTGCCGGCCCGGTCGATCACGAACCGGGTGCGCGTGTCGCCGGCGCAGACGCCGCGGACGTAGCCGATGTCGTGGTAGAGCGCGGCCAGGATCGCGTGCAGCCAGTCCCGCGGCGACACCCCCTGCGCCACGAAGCGGCCGCGCAGGATGTCCTGGGTCACCAGCGTCACGAGGGTGGTGTGGTCGGCATCGTGATAGAGCGCGTCGCTCTGCGCGATCCGCTCGATGGTCAGCCGCGCCGATTCCTCGATCACCTCGACATAGCCCGGCTCCCGGCTGCCGAAGGTGCGCCGGTAGACCAGGGCGAGATGTTCGCCCAGGGCATTGGCGAGGAGCTTCGTGGCGTCGAGCATGAAACTACCATTAGTCGAAGGGTGCCGGAGATTGTAACGGATAGATATCGGGGGACATACCTCCTCGGTATGGTGTCGCGCCGGGAGTTGATTGCATGCTCATAGGTGACAGCTTAGGTGGTATTTAAATATAATTATCTAAGTTCTCAATATGTTTGGAAAAAGCTAGAATGGAAAAGAAATATCAGATATTTATTTCGTCTACTTATTTAGATTTGATCGATGTAAGGCGCGAGATAGCGAAGGCAGTTTTGCGGCAGACAGAAATCCCTGCCGCTATGGAAGATTTTGGGTCGGTCGATCGGGCAGCATTAGAATACATAAAAGCCGTAATTGATCAGTGTGATTATTATGTACTTATAATAGCAGGAAGGTACGGATCTATCGATGAAAGCGGTCTTAGTTATACAGAACAAGAATAAGATTATGCTTTAGAAAAATCGAAGACAATACTTGTTTTCATAAGGCGAGACATCTCAAATATCCCTGCGAAAGATGTTGATACGGACAAAAATTTACGCAAGAAATTAGAACGGTTCCGATCCAAGGCTTCCAAAGGAAGGCTCGTAAGTTTTTGGGACGACCCGAAAACGCTTATTACAGACGTTACGATTGCGCTAGGCAACGCATTCAGGACCCACCCTGGTTTAGGTTGGGTGCGGGCGACTCAGTTTGATAAAGTTGAGTCAGTTGAGATTGAACGTTTGAAGTACGAAAATCAATCTTTGAGCGCGGAATTGGAGGAGATGAAGTCAGTCGTTAATGCGCAAGAATTTGATTTTGAGTCTCTATTGTCGATATTTCGTATCAATGTGGATTACTATGTAAATTTAAGGTCTTGGAGTGAGTTTATTGAGATAAGTTGGGCGGAAATATTTTCGATTGTCGGACCAATTATGAAGTCACATTCGGAAATTGAAATCATTCGAGGTAAAATGTCTTCGGTAATAAGCACGGCTCTTCGTAAAAGTCAGAACGCATTCGAAGGTGCCGAAATAAACGATCTATCTTTTGATGAAATTACATCTTATTTTATTAGGTGCAACTTTATCGAAATGAAAAACGATCATATTATGTTTTTAACGTCAAAAGGAAGAAAATTCTTGATAGAATATAAATATTTAATAAACATAGGTAAATAAATATAGCTATTCGGGAATATATATTGAGATATATTTCCACAAATCATTAGAAAAAGAGCTAAGTATGGATCACCTTCCCATAAGCATCCAGCACGCTCTCATGCATCATCTCTGACAGCGTCGGGTGCGGGAAGACCGTGTGCATCAGGTCTTCCTCGGTGGTCTCGAGGTTCATGGCGACGACGTAGCCCTGGATCAGCTCGGTCACCTCGGCGCCGACCATGTGGGCGCCCAGCAGCTGGCCGGTCTTGGCGTCGAACACCGTCTTGATCAGCCCGTCCGGCTCGCCGAGCGCGATCGCCTTGCCGTTGCCGGCGAAGGGGAAGCGGCCGACCTTGACGGCAAAGCCCTGCTCCTTGGCCTTGGCCTCGGTGAGGCCGACGGAGGCGATCTGCGGCTGGCAGTAGGTGCAGCCGGGGATCTTCGCCTTGTCCATCGGGTGGGTGTGCAGGCCCTTGATCGTCTCGATGCAGATCACGCCCTCGTGCTCGGCCTTGTGGGCGAGCATCGGCGGGCCGGCGACGTCGCCGATGGCGTAGAGGCCGGGCACGTTGGTGCGCCCTAACCCGTCGGTGACGACGATGCCGCGCTCGATGGCGACCCCGAGCTTCTCCAGCCCGAGGTTCTCGATGTTGCCGACGACGCCCACCGCCGAGATCAGCTTTTCGGCCGTGATCTGCTGCACCTTGCCGTCGCCGCCCTCGATGGTGGCGGTGACGGAGTCGACGCCCTTCTCGACCTTCGTCACCTTGGCGCCGGTGAGGATCTTGATGCCCTGCTTCTCGAAGCGCTTGCGGGCGATGGCCGCGATCTCGGGATCCTCCACCGGCAGGATCTGCGGCAGCAGCTCCACCACCGTCACCGCCGCGCCCATGGTGGCGTAGAACGAGGCGAACTCGATGCCGATCGCGCCCGAGCCCATCACCAGGAGCGACTTCGGCATCGTCTCCGGCACCATCGCCTCGTAGTAGGTCCAGATCTGCTTCTTGTCGGGCTCGATGCCGGGGATCGCGCGCGGCCGCGCGCCGGTGGCGACGATGATGTGCTTGGCCGAGTAGGTGCCGGCGGCGAGCGCCCCCTTCGGCGCGGGGGCGCGGGTGGTCTCCTTCACCGTCACCTGGCCGGCGCCGTTGCCCTTGGCGACGGAATCGACCGTGGCCTCGCCCCAGATCACGTCGACCTTGTTCTTCTTCAGCAGGTGCCCGACGCCGCCGTTCAGCTTCGACGAGACCCCGCGCGAGCGCTTCACGATCGCCGCGGTGTCGAACGAGACCTCCTTGGCGGAGAGCCCGTAATCGGAGGCGTGCTGCATGTAGTGGTAGATCTCGGCCGAGCGCAGCAGCGCCTTGGTCGGGATGCAGCCCCAGTTCAGGCAGATGCCGCCGAGGTGCTCCCGGTCCACCACCGCGGTCTTGAACCCGAGCTGCGCCGCACGGATCGCGGTGACGTAGCCGCCGGGGCCGGCGCCGATGATGAGCACGTCGTAGGTGTCGGCCATGAGCGTCTGGTTTCTTCCCTGGAGCGTCTTGGAGAGGAACGTAGACGAGGAATCTGCGGGCGCCAACGCGGGGCGGCGGCGGGGGGGTTACATCAGCGACCTCTCGCTGGGCAGGGGGAGCGCGGGTCCCTTCTCCCGCCGATCTCGGGCTTGCCCGAGATCGGCTATTCTGGTGTCCAAATCGGGCAAGCCCGACTTGGATTGGGAGAAGGACAAGATGAGGGGCGAAACTCGTCCTGAGAGGTCACGCCCCTCACCCCGACCCTCTCCCCCTGGGAGAGGGGGCCGGTCGGCGCCCTACCCGGCCGCGCGCGATCCCCGCCACAGCCGCCACAGGCGGCGCCAGCGGGCGGTCTCGATCGGCGTGTTGAGGGGGTCGTAGCCCGGGCGCTCCATGGCGGCGAGGTAGCCCTCGACCAGGGCGAGCGGCAGGAAGGCGGCGCGGGCCGTGGGCAGGATCGTCGCCCTCTCGGCCTCGTAGGCGGCCAGGTGCCGGCGGGCGTCGGCGCGCAGGTCCGCGCAGGCGCCGCGCAAGCCCGGCCCGCCGCGGCCGGTGACGATGTCCTCGCGGGTGACGCCGTGGGCGCGGAACACGTCGGCCGGCAGGTAGACCTGGCCGCCGCGGGCGTGCCACGGCAGCGCCCGCAGCAGCCCGGTGATGCCGTAGGCCACGCCCGCATGGCCCGCGGCGGCGGCACCGCCCGGCTCCGCGCCGTCGCACAGGATCAGGCTGGCGAGCCGGAACAACGCCGAAGCGGTCTCGCCGCAATAGCCCTCCAGGTCGTTCAGCCGGGGCATCGGGTCGTCGTAGAGGTCGAAGACGCGGGCGTCGATCAGGTCGACGAAGGGCTGGCGCCCGAGGCGGCGGGCGACGATCGCGTCGAGGAGGGCGGCGGCCACGGGGTTGGCCTTCACGTCGCCGCGGGCCTCGCCCTGGAGCGCGTCGCGCCACCATTGCAGGCGGATCTCGCCGGCCATCGGGTTCGAGGCGGCCTCGCGCACCCGCGCGATCGTCAGGCTGAAGGCGTAGAGGGCGAAGAGGTGCGGGCGGGCGCCTTGCGGCGCGAACAGGGTCGCGAAGTAGCGGTCCGGGTCGCCGGCGCGGACGAGGTCCTCGCAATGGCGGAAGGCGAAGGCGAGGCCGCCGAGCCCATCCTCTCGAGCGTCCGCCCGATCCGGCGCGTCGCTCACGCGACCGCGATCAGGGCCGCCGCCACCTTGCGGTTCTCCGCCACCAGGATGTTGTACGTGCGCGCCGCCGCGCCGGTCTGCATCACGTCGAGACCGATCCGGTTGTCCTTGAGCCATGCCCGAAGATCGGGTGGCAGCGGCACGATGTCGAGGCCCGTGCCGACGAGCAGCAGCTCGATCTCCGCCGATTCGGCCTGAACCGGGCGCAACGCGGTGCGGTCGATCGCCCTCCCCTCCGTCACGGCCCAGGCGCGGACGCCCGAGGGCAGCGCCAGGATCGAGCCGCGGTGCGACATCTCGCCGAAGCGGAAGCCGCCGTTGCCGTAGGCGTCGATGAGGTGGCGGCCGGGCAGGAAACCCTGCTCGAAGCCGTCGAGCTCGGCCATCCTACTCCGCAGCCTGCGGCAGGCGCCCGCGGGCGGCCTGGGCCTTGGTGCCCGAGAGCATCAGACCGAGATAAATGAGACTGGGTGTGGAAACGAAGATGGCAGAGTAAGTGCAAATCACAACGCCACAGAGCATCACCACCGCGAACCCGCGGATCGCCTCGCCGCCGAACAGCACCAGCGCCAGCAGCGACAGGAAGGCCGAGACCGAGGTCATCACCGTGCGCGACATGGTCGAGTTGATCGACAGGTTGAGCAGCTCGTCGGTGGGAATGGTCTTGTACCGGCGCATCAGCTCGCGGGTCCGGTCGAACACCACCACGGTCTCGTTCAGCGAGTAGCCGACGATGGTGAGGATCGCCGCGATCGAGGTCATGTTGAACTCGATGCGGGTGATGATGAACACGCCCATGGTCAGCACGATGTCGTGCAGCGTGCCGACGATGGCGCCGAGCGCCAGCTCGCGCTCGAAGCGGAACCACAGATAGAGCAGCACCGCGACGACCGAGAGCACGACGCCGAGGGTGCCCGACTGCACCAGCTCGCCCGAGACGCGGGGGCCGACGGTCTCGGTGCGGCGGAACTCGTAATCCTTGTCGAAGGCGCCGTGCGCCTTGTTCATCACCGCGGTCTGGCCCTGCTCGCCGGGCTGCAGCGGCAGGCGCACCAGCACGGTGCCCTGGTTGCCGAGCTCCTGCACCTCGGGCTCGCCGAAGCCGAAGCCGGCGGCTGTGTGGCGGATCTCGCCGACGTCGGCGGTGCCCGACTTCGCCTGCAGCTCGACCAGCGTGCCGCCCTTGAAGTCGATGCCGTAGTTCAGGCCGACGGTGAGGAACAGCACCACGGTCGCCACCGACAGGATCGCCGAGAGCGGGAAGCTCACGCGACGGAAGCGCATGAAGTCGAAGTGCGACTCATCGGGCCAGAGGCGAAGCAGGCGCATTTTCAAAGGACCTTACGGTCGGGAAGCGACGATCGGCTCCCCTGAACGGACGACGTGCGGAGCGGCGACGATCTCAGAACGGCAGGGCTTTGGGCCGGAACGACTTGTACCATACCGCGATCATCATCCGCGTCAGCGTCACCGCGGTGATGACGGTGGTGAGGATGCCGAGGATGAACACCACGGCAAAACCCTTCACCGGGCCGGAGCCGAGGAAGAACAGGATCAGCGCGGCAATCGCCATGGTCGAGTTCGAGTCGATGATGGTCGCGAACGCCCGGTCGAAGCCGGCCTGCAGCGCGGAGACGAGGGAGCGCCCGGCGCGATGCTCCTCGCGCATGCGCTCGTAGATCAGCACGTTGGAATCCACCGCCGTGCCGATGGTGAGCACGATGCCGGCGATGCCGGGCAGCGTCATGGTGGCCTCGAGCACCGACATCAGGCCGAGGATGAGCCCGACGTGGACGATGAGGGCGATGTTCGCGATGAAGCCGAAGGTGCCGTAGGTCAGGAACATGAAGGCGACGACGAGGAGCCCGGCGACGCCGGTGGCGATCTTGCCGGCGCGGATCGAGTCGCTGCCGAGACCCGGCCCGACGACCCGGCGCTCGACCACGGTGAACTTCGCCGGCAGCGCGCCGGCGCGCAGCAGGATCGACAGGTCGTTGGCCTGCTGCACCGAGAAGTTGCCGGTGATCTGGCCGGAGCCGCCGGTGATCGCGCTGCGGATCACCGGAGCCGAGACCACCTCGTTGTCGAGCACGATCGCCATGCGGCGCCCGACGTTCTCCGAGGTCGCCTGGCCGAAGCGCTGGGCGCCCTTCAGGTTGAACTTGAAGCTCACCATCGGCTCGTGGGTCTGCTGGTCGAAGGCCGGCTGCGCGTCGGTGAGGTCGCCGCCGTCGGCCATGACGCGACGCTCCACCGCCACCTTGGCGCCGCGCTCGTCGCGCGAGGGAAGCATGTCCACGTCGCCGGCCGGGTTGTCGGAGATCATCCGGAACTCGAGCTTGGCGGTCTTTCCGAGCAGCGCCTCCAGGCGCTCCGGGTCCTGCAGGCCGGGAACCTGGATCAGGATGCGGTCGGCGCCCTGCTGCTGGATCGAGGGCTCCAGCGTGCCGGTCGAGTCGAGGCGGCGGCGGATGACCTCGATGCCCTGGGTCACGGCGCGGCGGGTGCGCTCGTTGATGCCCGCATCGGTGAGGGCGAGGCGGATCAGGCCGTCGGGCTGCTCGTTGATGTCGAGGGTGCGGCCGCCGGTCTGGCCGACGAGCGGGTTCGAGATCGGCTGCGCCAGCTCCTGCAGCTTCGGCATCACCTTGGCACGCGCCGCCGCGTCGGCGATGCGGACCTGGACGCCGCGCTGGAGGATGCCGATGCCGCCATCCGCCCGCACGTTCTCGCGCTGAAGCACGCCGCGGACCTCGTCGCGCAGTCCCTTGGCCTGGGAGGCGACGAGCTCGGTCTGGTCGACCTCCAGCAGCAGCTGCGAGCCGCCCTGCAGGTCGAGGCCGAGGACGATCGCACGGCTCGGCACGATCCAGGCCGGGAACCAGCCCGGCAGCGCGGCCATGAAGCCCTTGCGCTGGTCGGCCGAGAAGAAGCTCGGGACCGCGAGGCTTAGGCCGATCAGGATGGCGACGAGGGTCGCGATGATCTTGGTACGGGAAAAGCGCAACATCCGCCGACTCTGTTTTCTGCAGTCCTGCCGGGGACTTGCCGCGGCATCCTGATCCCGCGGGTCTGAAGCCTGTCCCGGTCGCGACGCGATCGGGAACGGCTCCGAGCTGTTGCCGTGCCGAGGTCTCCAACGCCGAACCGGGACTCGCTTCGGCGGAGAGCGCCCTAGGCGGCCTTGACCGGCCCGCCCTTGACGCGGACCTCGGAGATCATGGTGCGCACCACCTTGACCCGGACGTTCGGCGCGATCTCCACCTCGATCTCGGAGGCTTCGTCCATCACCTTCACGACCCGGCCGACGAGGCCGCCGTTGGTGACGATCGTGTCGTCGCGGCGGACGTTCTTGACCAGGGCCTGATGATCCTTGACCCGCCTTTGCTGCGGCCGCAGGATCAAGAAATACATGATCACGAAGATGAGGACGAAAGGAACCACCTGCAAGGCGATCTCGGCTCCGCCGGCAACGGTGCCGGCCCCTTGCGCGAAGGCGGGGGTGATCAAGCGCGTCTCCTCATGTGACATCAGGCACGAGCGCGCCTGTCGAAAGCGTCGCCGGGCCTGTCTGAAAGCGCGCGGACTATAGCCAGGGGCGTCCCGAAAGCAACGCCGGGCGGCCCCCAGGTCTCAGATCGCGCTCAGATCGCGTGGATGATCAGCAGGATCGCCGCCACGAGCGTCACCAGCAGCGTGGCGATGATGCCGCCGCCGCGGCAGGTGAACTGGCGCGGCGAGTTCTCCGGCGCAAGCATGCCGACGGGATGCAGCAGGCGCGCGACGAGCAGAATCGTCAGCAGTGGCACCACGATCCAGTGCCGGGTCCCGCCGGCCTCAAGGAGGGCGACGAGGCCCAGCGCCATCGGCACGTATTCGGAGAAGTTGCCGTGCGAGCGGATGCGCCGCTGCAGCGTGTCCTTGCCGCCGTCGCCCAGGAGGACGTTGCCTCTCACGCGCCCGCCCATCACCCAGGCGGAGAGGCCGATGAAGAGCAGGCCGAGCAGGCCGGCGAACAGGGCGGTGGTGGCTGGGAAGATCAAAGGTCGGCTCCGGTCGAGGTCGCGCCAACAACGCGGGTCGGCCCGCGACGTTGCAGCCGGCCCCCTGGTTGCAGCAAGGACTTTGCGCGCGTAGGCCCGGGCGATCCGCGGCCCACCCGAACCCATTGGCCATGACACAAGCGACCACCCTGGACACGCTGCTCCCCCTATTGGAGCGCATCGCGACCGCCCTCGAGCGCGCCGCCCCGCCCGCGCGGGTCGAGGCCGACATGAGCGCGGCCGACGCCTTCCTGTGGGGACCGGAGCGCCGTCTGATCCCGGTGCCGCGGGTGAATCGCGTCGAGATGGGGCTGCTCACCGGCATCGATCGGGCGCGCGACACGCTGGCCGAGAACACCGAGCGCTTCGCGCGCGGGCTGCCTGCCAACAACGCGCTGCTCTGGGGCGCCCGCGGCATGGGCAAGTCGTCGCTGGTCAAGGCGGTGCACGCCGAGATCAACGCCCGCCGCGCCGCAGGCGCTTTGCCGATGAAGCTCGTCGAGATCCACCGCGAGGATATCGAGGCGCTGCCCGACCTGATGGCGACTTTGCGCCCCGACCCGCATCGCTGGGTGGTGTTCTGCGACGACCTCTCGTTCGACGGCGACGACACCTCGTACAAGTCGCTCAAGACGGCGCTCGACGGCGGCATCGAGGGGCGGCCCGGCAACGTGCTGTTCTACGCCACCTCCAACCGGCGGCATCTGCTCGCCCGCGAGATGGTCGAAAACGAGCGCTCCACCGCGATCAACCCCGGCGAGGCGGTGGAGGAGAAGGTCTCGCTCTCGGACCGCTTCGGCCTCTGGCTCGGGTTCCACAAGTGCAGCCAGGACGAGTACCTGGCGATGATCCACGCCTACGCCGAGCGCTACGCGCTGCCGGTGGAGCCCGACGCGCTGAGGGCCGAGGCGCTGGAATGGGCGACCACCCGCGGGTCGCGCTCCGGCCGCACGGTCTTCCAATTCATCCAGGACCTCGCCGGACGTCTCGGCCGCACCCTCGACTGAGCGCTATTCTTTTTCGCTTCGTCGCCGCAGGTGCTTGTCGTGTGTCGCCTGCGCCCGAGCTTGCATCCTCGATGCTCTCCGCCTTCCGGCGGACGGCTGTTGGGGGATGGGCTGACGTCATGGGGTTGTTCGACATGTTCCGGGACGCGCTCGCTCGCGCCGAGGCACGCATTGATGCTATCGGCGGAGACGGGCTGCCGATGGCCTTCGCCAAGGTCCACCCCGGCGGCCTTCCGGCCTTCCTCGACAGGCTCCGCGAGGCCGGCCACGGCGCGGCGGTCTCCTCCTGGCTCGGATCGGGCGCCAACGTCGCCCTGCCCGCGGGCGCCTACGCCGCCTTGCTCTCGCCGGAGGCGCTGACGCGCTTCGCCGCCGATCTCGGCGTCCCGGAGGCCCGGGTGCCCACGGCCCTGGCCGAGTTCCTGCCCGGCGCCGTCGACCGGCAGAGCCGGGACGGCACCCTTGCGCCGCAGCGGCAATTCTCGACGCAGGTGGCCTGATCCCTGCTGCCGGCTAGAGTGCGCGCGATTCGGCGAGGAGCCTGAGCGATGAGCCTGTTCGACACCCTGAAGAACGCCCTCGACGGTAGCCTTGGCCAGGCCGCCATCGAGGCGCTACCCTCGATAATCGAGCGTGTGCTGCCGGGCGGCCTCCAGGGCCTTCTGAGCCAGCTCCAGAATTCGGGCTACGCCGCCCAGGTGAATTCCTGGCTCGGCCGCGGCGCGAACGAGCCGATCACGGCGGAGGACCTGCGCAAGGTGATGGACAACGAGCAGGTCCGCCGGATCGCAGACAAGCTCGGCATCCCGACCGACCAGGTCCTGGCGGTGCTGGCGAAGGTGCTCCCCGCGGCGGTCGATCACCACAGCCCCAACGGGACGCTCCAGACGCCGAGCAGCTGAAACGGAAAAAGGCGGCCCTCGCGGGCCGCCCTCCGACTTGGTGCAGAGGCCTGACGCTCAGTTGCTCGCGAGCTGCGACATCGGATCGATCGGTGCGCCGCTCTTGCGGATCTCGAAATGCAGCTGGGGCGAGGTCACGTTGCCGGACGCGCCGGACTTGGCGATCGTCTGGCCGCGCTTCACCTTCTCGCCGGGCTTCACGTCGAGCTCGCCGTTGTGGGCGTAGGCCGACACGTAGCCGTTGGCATGGCGCACCAGCACGAGCTTGCCGTAGCCCTTCACGTCCGAGCCGGCATAGGCGACGGTGCCGTCCTCGGCGGCCTTCACCGACGTGCCCTCGGGCACCGCGATGTTGATGCCCTCGTTGCCGGAGGAGCCGTAGCCCGAGATCACCCGGCCCTTGGCGGGCCAGCGGAAGGTCTGGTCCGCCGCCGCGGCGGCGACCGAGCCGGTGCTGGCGGGCTCGACCTTCGCGGTCGCGACGGCCTTCGCCGGCTCCGGCTTGGCGGCAACCTTCTCCGACGCGGCCTTGTCCGAAGCCACCTTGTCGGCGGCGGCCTTCTCGGACGCCGCCTTGGTGGCCTTGGCCTCGGCGACCTTCTTCGCCGCGTCCTTGGCGGCATCCGCCTTGGCCTGCTTGGCCTCGGCCTCGGTCTTGCGCGCGGCTTCTGCCTTCACGTCGGCCTTGGTGTCCGTCTTGGCGTCGGGCTTCGCGTCGGCCTTGGCGACCTGGCCGGGGCGGACATGGTGCTTCTTAGCGTCCGCCTCCTTGGCGGCGACCTCCTTGCGGGCCTTCTCATCGGCGCGCTTGTCGGCGAGCTTCTTGGCCTCGGCCTCCTTCTGCGCCTCCTTGGCCGCTTCCTTGCGCTTGGCCTCGGCCTTCGCCGCGTCTTTGGCGTCATCCTGGCGCTTGGTCTCGGCGGCCTTGATCCGCTCCGAGGGGGCGGCGGGAACGGCCCGCGCCGTCATCGGGGCCGCCGCCGGGTTCATGCCCGAGGCGCTGTAGACCGGGATGACGAGCTGGCGGCCGGGCGTCACCTGGCTCGCATTGGTCAAGCCGTTGGCCGACAGGATCGCCGAGGCCGGCACGCCGAAGCGCGTCGACATCTGATTGAGGCTGTCGTTCGGGGCGACGGTGATGGTGGTGCCGCCCTGCGCGTTCCAGCCGGGGTTGCCGGTGGAGGCGACGCGGGTGGTCTGCGCCATCGGCTGGGTCGGCACGCGGGCGGCCACCGGGCCGGGCCGGGGCGAGATCGCCATCGGTGCGCCGAGCGCCTCGGACTGGATCCGGCCGGTGCGGATCGGCGGCGCCGACGGCATGTCCGGCAGGCTCCCCGTCGCCGCCGGCTCGCTCGCCATGTTCGAGGCGAACGGATTTGTGAAGGGGTTGTCGAGACGCGATGCGTCCGACGAGCAGGCGGCGGCACCGCTGCCGATAACTCCGATGAGAGCGAAGCGCGACAGCGTCTTCATCCTCCGACCAGTCCCGCGAACCCGCATCGACGCACCCGTTTGCCTGACGCAACTTGATGAGCCCATGAAAGCCGGATTCAGGTTAAACAACCGTTCCCGTTCACCACGTTCACGGCCGCGCGAGCACCATTTCACTCTTCGAATCGCCGCTTAGGAATGCTTACCGTCATCGTGGCGGTGAACGGGTTTGGTTAAAGCGCGACCGCCCGCCCCGGCACCAGCGGCGCGAGGCGCAGCCGCGGTCCCGGCTCGATGGCGAGGCCCTGCCCGCGCGGCTCGGCCACCATCAGCCCGCCTTCCGATCCGGCGACGAGGCGCCCGCCCGGGTTCAGCGCCGCGCCCCAGCCGGGCGGGGGCGCCGACACGGCGCCGTTGACGAGGATGCGGTCGAATCCGCCCTCTTCCATCTCGGCGAGGCCATCGCCCTGGACGATCCGGACCCGTCCGCCGAGGTTCGCGCGCGCCTGGGCCACCAGCGTCGCGTAGCGCTCCAGGCTCGTCACGGCCTCGGCGCCGAGCTGCAGCAGCAGCGCCGTGACGTAGCCGGACCCGGTGCCGATCTCGAGGATGCGCATCCCCGCCTCGACCCTCAGCAGCGCCAGCATCGTCGCCACCGTGCTCGGAGCGGTCATCGCCGCCCCGCAGGGCAGCGGCAGCGGCAGGTCGCGCCGGGCGAGGTGTCGGTACGCGGCAGGCGCGAAGGCTGCCCGCGGCACCTGCTCCATTGCCCGCAGCACCGCCGTGTCGCGGGTGCCGCGCCCGCGAAGCGCCAGCACGAAGGCCGCATTCTCGATCGCCCCGCCGAGGCCGTCATGGCCGCTTAGCCCCGCGCCGTCGCGTTCGTCGTCCGGCCCGGTCATGGTGGCAGGTCGCGGAGCCAGGCGAGGATCAGCGCCGCCAGGGCGTCCGGCGCCTCGATCGGCAGCATGTGGCCGGCCTCCGCGACGACCGCCATCGTTGCGCCCCTGATGCCGTCACGCAGCTCCTCCGATTCTGCGACGCTGCGCAGGCGATCGCGGCCCGCAGCGATCACCAGGGCCGGGCAGGTGATGGCGCCGAGCCGGCCCTCGTCGCCGACGCGTTGCAGCCGGGACTGGCGCAGGAAGGTCTCGCGCCCGAGGCGCCGCCCCATCGCGCGGATGCGCTCGATCAGCGCCGCGTCGCCGGCTCGGTCGGGGTGCACCGAGGCGGCGGCCGCCGCCCGGCTCAGGCCTCCGAACCCCCCGGCCTCGACGCCCTCGATCGCGAGGCGCTTGGCCACCGCCTGCTGCCGGGAGTCGGAGCGCGATGAGGTCGCGACCAGGACCAGCCCGCGCACCCGCTCCGGCGCGAGCCGCGTCGCCTCGCGGGCGACGTAGCCGCCCATCGAGAACCCGACGAGCACGAAGCGCGGCGGCGCCTCGGCGAGCAGCCGCCGCGCCATCTCGGGGATCGTATCGTCGTGGGTGAGGCTCGCGTGGTGGATCGGGCCGGCCGGCGCCAGCGCCTCGGCCATGTCGTCCCACAGGCTGGCGTCGGCCATGTAGCCGGGGATGAGGACGAGGCTCATGGGGAAGGGAGCTCCGCTTTGGGACGTGACCGCTCCGCCGGGTCGATCGGCCTGCTCCCCGTCCCTCCACCGCAGGATGAGGGCGAGGGACGGGAAGAACACCGTCGGAGCTTACGGAGGACCTACTCCGCGAAAGCCTGCGCGAAGCGCGTCAGCGTCGGCTCGTCGGTGAGGTCGAGGCGCAACGGCGTCACCGAGATGCGCTTCTCGGCGATGGCCTTGAGGTCGGAGCCGTTGCCCGGCTCGAACCGCGCCTTGGCGAAGGCGAGCCAGAAATACGGGTTGCCGCGCCCGTCGGTGCGCGCGTCGATGGCGAGCAGCGCCTGGTTGCGCTGGCCCTGCGCCGCCACCGCGATGCCGGCGACCTCGTCGGGCTCGCAATCGGGGAAGTTGACGTTGATCACGATGCCCGGCTCGATCCCGGTCTCCAGGATCTTCTTCACGACGATCGGGCCGTGGTGGGCGGCGCATTGCCATTTCAGGTTCCCGCGGCCGCCGATCCCGTAGGCCTGGGACATGGCGATCGAGCGCACGTTGAGGATCGTGCCCTCCATCGCGGCGGCGATGGTGCCGGAATAGGTCACGTCCTCGGCGACGTTCTGGCCGCGGTTGACCCCCGACAGCACGAGGTCCGGGCCGTGGTCGGCCAGGATGTGGCGCACGCCGAGGATCACGCAATCGGACGGCGTGCCCTTCACCGCGAAGCGCTTCTCGGAGATGTGGCGCAAGCGCAGCGGGTCGTTCAGCGACAGCGAGTGCGAGACGCCGGACTGGTCGGTCTCGGGCGCCACCACCCAGACGTCGTCGGACAGCGTCCGGGCGATACCCTCCAGCGTTTCCAGGCCCGGCGCGTGGATGCCGTCGTCGTTGGTGACGAGAATGCGCATTACGTGGCCTGCCCTTCGATCCGGTTGAGGCCGCCCATGTAGGGCGCGAGCGCGGACGGGATCGTGACGCTGCCGTCCGGGTTCTGGTAGTTCTCCATCACCGCGATCAGCGCGCGGCCGACCGCGACGCCCGATCCGTTCAGGGTATGCACGAAGGCGGGCTTGCCGTCCTTACGGTGCCGGGCGTTCATCCGTCGCGCCTGAAAATCGCCGCAGACCGAGCAGGACGAGATCTCGCGGAACGTCTTCTGCCCCGGCATCCAGACCTCGATGTCGTAGGTCTTCTGGCTGGCGAAGCCCATGTCGCCGGTGCAGAGCGTCATCGTGCGGAACGGCAGGTCGAGCTTCTTCAGCACGGCCTCCGCACAGGACAGCATGCGCTCGTGCTCCTCGGTCGACTTCTCGGGCGCGGTGATCGAGACCAGCTCGACCTTGTTGAACTGGTGCTGCCGCAGCATCCCGCGGGTGTCGCGCCCCGCCGCCCCGGCCTCCGCGCGGAAGCAGGGCGTGAGGGCGGTGAAGCGCAGGGGCAGTTCGTCCTCGGCGAGGATGGATTCGCGGACGAGGTTGGTGAGCGGGACTTCGGCTGTGGGGATGAGCCAACGCGAACTTTGATCGATCCAGTCCTGTACGCCGGATGATATGAAGTCGGTGGCCTTCCGTCCGTCGTCCGCAGTCGCGATTAGCGAACCGACACTTCTACGAAGATCTTCGATCGTAGAGCCATCGTTGACAGCAAACTGATCATCTCGAAATTTCGGCAACTGCGCTGTACCGAACATCGCTTCGTCGCGCACCAGGATCGGTGGCGCTACCTCGAGATAGCCGTGCTCCTGCGTGTGTAGGTCGAGCATGAACTGACCCAGCGCCCGCTCCAGTCGGGCGATCTGGCCCTTAAGCACCACGAAGCGCGAGCCGGAGATCCTGGTGGCGGCCTCGAAGTCCATCAGGCCGAGCGACTCGCCGAGTTCGAAGTGCTGGCGGCCCTCAGGCAGTTCCGCGCGGGCGGAGGCGAAGCGGCGGTATTCGACGTTGCCGTGCTCGTCGGCGCCCTCGGGCACGTCGGCTTTCGGGAGGTTCGGGATTGCGGCAAGCCGGTCGTCGAGGGTCTTGGCGGCCTCGGTCTGCGCCTTCTCGAGCGTCGGCGCGGCCTCCTTCAGGCCGGCGACCTCGGCCATCAATTCGGCCGCACGGGCCTCGTCCTTCGCCTTCTTGGCCGCGCCGATCTCCTTGGCGCGGGCGTTGCGGCGCTCCTGGTTCTCCTGCGCCGCCGAGACGGCCGCCTTGCGGGCGTCGTCCAGCGCGATCAGCTCGGCCGAAAGCGGGCCGAGGCCGCGACGGGAAAGGTCGCGGTCGAAGGCTTCCGGGTTGTCCCGGATGGCGCGGATGTCGTGCATGGGCTGGCTCGGGTCGTGCGGACGGGCACGCTTTGCAGCATCGCTCCGCGCGCGACAAGGCTGCGGCGGGCGAAGGAGCGCCCGCGCGTCCGTACTGGGCGCGATCCAGGCTGCGTCCGGTCAGGGGATCGAAACGTGGCGTTTCGCGGCGCCCGCTGCCGAAACCCACCCCCTCATTCCGGGGCGCCGGAGGCGAGCCCGAAATCCAGACTCGCAGGTCGAGATCGCGCCTGGCACCGTCGGCGGCTCTGGACCCCGGGCTCTGCTGCGCAGCCCCGGGATGACGGGAGTGGTCTGGGATCGAATGCGATCCGCGAGCCTGTCGGCGGGCGCCCGCGATCCGTATCTCCGCAGGTCAGGCCGCGAGGCGCCCGCGCTCCAAGACCTCGTCCCCGTCGATATCGGGCCGGGCATCGAGCACAGCCTCGGCGTCGGCGGCGAGGCGGACGCGCTCCTGCTCCTCGCGGAAACTCGCCAGGATCGCTTCGGGCAGCGCGTCGAGGATGGCGCCGACCGGGTCGGTGCGCCGCTCGCGCTCGGCGAAGAGGTCCGCCTCCGGGAATGCGCCATCCCACAGATACCGGTCGCCGATGCGGTCGCGCGGATCGATGGCGAGGTGGTCCGGCGCCGTCGCCTCGGCACCGTCGTAGGGCTCGACGTCGCGCGCGACCGCGTGCTGCGCCGCGCGCCAGGCCGCCTCGGCCTCGTCCGCCTCGCGGCGGGCAGCCTCGCGAGCCAGAGCCTCCTCGGCGATAGCGCGGGCGACGGTGCGGGCCTCGTCGCGCGCGGCCTCGGCCTCGTAGCGCGTCAGCAGCGCCATCACGCCCTGCATCTCAGAGAATGGCATGTCCTCGCAGGCGGTGATCGCCCGCTCGATCATGCGCCGCGACAGGCCGACGCCGCGCAAGGTGCTGGTGCCGTCGGCGGCCTCGCGCCAGGCCGAGAGCGCGGCCACCACCGCCGGCAGCAGCGCTTCGGCGAGGCCGGAACGGCGGTGCAACTCGGCGATCCCGCGCGGCTCGCGCAGCAGCGTCCCGACGCGGGCGTGCTCCAGGCCGGTCAGGTCGGCGAACGCGGTTTCCGCGAACGCCATCTGCCCCGAGAGGATCGCCCGCAGGATCAGGCCGGCGTTGAGCTGGCCCGTGGTGCGCAGGTGCTTGACGATGCGCGCGGTGGCGGCAGCGCCGGCGCCCTCGCACAACTCGAGCACGTTGCGCTCGCCGGCCTCGCGGCTCATCCGGGCGCTGCGGTCGGCCGAGAGCCAGCCGCACTCGGTCACGAAGGCCGAAAGGCTCCGCGCCAGCCGTGCGCCGACCGCGTGGCGCACCTCGATCGGCAGGTCGGCGCGCTCGAGCAGCGCCTCGCGCAAGGTCGCGTCGCCGCCGTGGCGCTCGACCATGCGCAGCATCCGGCCGGTGGTGATGCGCGCGGTCGGGTTGCGCGCCAGCACCGCGAGGGTGTCGGCGGCGCCGATCTCGGCCAGCGCTCCGGCGACCGCGTGCGAGAGGTGGTGGCGGGCCGCGATCGTCGCGCGGATCGTCTCGCAGCCCATCGCCGCCGCATCCACGAGGTCGGCGTCGGTGAGGACCGGCGAGGAGGCCAGCACCAGGCAGGCGACCTCGGTCTGGTCGGAGGCCAAGGCCACCACCAGCGGTCGTGGGGCGCGGGCCGAGGCGGCGCAGGCCTCGGCCATGGCCCGGCGCACCACCGGCGCGGGGTCGTCGAGGAGGGCGAGGATCGCGGTCTTGGCCTCCCAGGCGGCGTCCGCCTCGAGGTTGCCGTAGAGGTAGGCCCGCGTCAGCGCCGAGGCGGCTTCGGCCCGGCGCCCGGCGGAGGTGGACTGGGTGCAGGCGAGGAACTGGCGGATGTTCATGGGCCGCTCCGGTTCGTGAACAACGACGCGTTGGGGTTGGCCGCGAGGCGCGCGGCGAATTCGGCGGGCCGGCGGGGCGGCAGCGGCGGGTCGACGAGCGCGCGGCCCGCCGGGACCGCAACGGCGAGGGCGCCGGTGGTCTCCGGGTCGGCCGAGGCGAGCGCCGCGACCGGCACCGTGGAATCGAGGCTCGAATCGGAGCGCGGGAAGTAGCTCGGGGCCGGGCGGGCGGCCTCCGCCGCACGGCCCTGGAACAGTTTGGCGACGCCCTCCGAGAGGGCGCCCTGGCGCCGGTCGGTCTGGAACAGGGTGCGCAGGTCGCCGCCCATCGCGGCGTAGGCGCTGGCCGCAGCCGGCGGCGTGGCGAGCGCGACGCTCTGCGTGAGGCCTGTGACGTCGCTCGGCGCCGTGCGGCCTGAGCCCACCGCCGAGAGGCTGGCATAGAGTTCGGCGGTGGTGCGCGGCCGGCCCGTGCGGTCGTAGAATAGGCCGCGGTTGGCGGCGGCCGCCTCAGGCATGTCGAGGGCTGCGGCCCGGTCCGGCGTCGCGCGGGCGGCGGCGATCAGCGTCGTCGCGCCCTTCGCCCCGAGTACGTGGGCGGCGTAGAGGTCGCCCGAGGTCGGCTCGCGCCCGAGCGCCACTGAGAGCGCCTCGCCGTTCTTCTGGGTAAAGGCGCCCGCGAGCGAGGCGGCGATCTTGGGATCGCGCCGAAGGTCGAGGATCGCCTGGCGCTGGCCGGCATCCGCGACCGTGTAGCTGCCGTCGGGCCGCGCCACGATGGCGTCGGCGTAGGTTTGGAGGCCGAGCTTCGGCCCGGCCGACTTCATCACCCCGAGCCAGGTCTGCTCGATGAATTGGAACAGGCCGGTGGCGGTCGAGGTGCCGGCCCTGGCCGAGGGATCGAGGGCGGATTCGCGTTGCGCGGTGGCGAGCAGGTAGTCGAAGCCGACGCCGCTGCTCTGCGCCCCGTCGCGGATCGCGTCGATCACGCCGCCCTGTGCGCCCGAAGTGCCTTGCGCGCCCGAGGTCCCTTGCGCGCCCAAAGCCCGCGGGGGCGCCGCGGCTGGTTGGGGGCTCGAAGGCGTGGTGAACAGGAACATCGGTCGCCGCTTCGAGCCGCACGCGCCGGACGGGCGTCGCGCGAGGCGCCGCACGTGGCGCCCCGGATGACGCAACCCTTGGCCATCATGGTAAAGAAAGCCTAAATTTCCGATGCTTACGCTCCCATGCGCGACCTCTTGATCGCCTCGCCCACCGGCGGCCCACCTGACATCGCCCACGCCGACGCCCTGGTGCTGGCGCATCCTCCGGCCGCGGCGCTCGGTTGGCTGCCGGCTCTTTGCAAGGAAACGGCCCTCTACGTCCGCGTCGTGCCGGGCGCGGTCGACCTCGACGCGGCGCGGGCGGTCCCTCGCGACGGGTTCCATGGAGGCTTCGCGGAGACAGCCGAGGCGGCGGCAATCCTCACGGCGGTGTTTGGGCGCGGTCCGGGTCCCGGCTGTGGCCCTCGCAGGCCGCTACCCTTAGGGTGAGCCGACACCCCCCATCGAAGCCCCAGCATGCCGCATCCGCGACGCCTCGCCCTACCGACCTTCGCCGTCGCCATCCTCACCCTCGTCGCAGGGCCGGCCGCGGCGCGCCCCTTCACCGATGCGGCCGGGCGCGTGGTCGAGGTTCCGAATCGCGCCACCCGGGTCGTGGCCGCCGGGCCGCCGGCGGCGGTGCTGCTCTACACCCTCGCGCCCGACCGGATGGCGGGCTGGGTCCGCACGCCCTCCCCGGCCGAGCGGCCCTACCTCGCGCCCGCGACCTGGGCGCTACCCGCCACCGGCCGCCTGACCGGGCGCGGCGGCACTGCCAACGTCGAGGCGGTTCTGGCCCTGAAGCCGGACCTCGTCGTCGATGTCGGCTCCACGGGGCCGACCTATGCGTCGCTCGCCGACCGGGTCCAGGCCCAGACCGGCATCCCCTACATCCTGCTCGACGGCGCCTTCGCCAAGACCGGCGAGACCTACCGGCAACTCGGCGCCGTGCTCGGCCTGGGGCCGGCCGCCGACGGGCTCGCGGCCTATGCCGACCGCACCGTGGCGGAGGTCGCCGAGCGCGTCGCGCGCGTCCCGGAGGCCGAGCGGCCCCGCGTCTACTACGCCCGCGGCCCGCGCGGCCTCGAGACCGGGTTCGCCGGCTCGATCAACACCGAAATCCTGGAGGTGGTCGGCGCCCGCAACGTGGCCGTCGGCGGCAACGGCCTCGCCAACGTCTCGCCCGAG
Source organism: Methylobacterium cerastii (assembly GCF_022179125.1). Classification (GTDB taxonomy): domain Bacteria; phylum Pseudomonadota; class Alphaproteobacteria; order Rhizobiales; family Beijerinckiaceae; genus Methylobacterium; species Methylobacterium cerastii. The sequence goes on along the minus strand of NZ_BPQG01000022.1, from coordinate 18,788 downwards.
CAGGTGCTGGGCTGGAACCCCGACGTGATCGTCGCCCTCGATCCCGCCTTCCGGCCCGGCGACGACCCGATCTGGCGGGGCGTGAAGGCGGTGCGCGAGGGCCGCGTCTATCGGACCCCGACGCTGCCCTTCGCCTGGTTCGACGCGCCGCCCGGCGTCAACCGGCTGATCGGCATGCGCTGGCTCGCGCACCTGCTCTACCCAGCGCTCTTCCACGAAGACCTGCCCGCTATCGTCGCCGACTTCTACCAGCGCTTCTACCACGTCGCCCTCACCCCGGAGGCGAAAGCCGTGCTCCTCGACGGCGCCGTGCCGGCGCGCCGATGACGCGAGGTTCCGCGGCGCCGATCGCGGCTCCCGGCGCGCGTCGGATCTCAGCCGTGTTCCGGGCCTGCCTCGCCGTGGCCGGCCTCGGGCTGCTCGTCCTCATCGCCCTCGTCGCGGGGAGATTCCCGGTGCCGGTCGCCGACGTGTTCGCGATCCTCGCCGCCAAGCTGTTCGGCACGGCGCCGGGCGACGCGACGGCGCAGGTGGTGGTGTTGCAGGTGCGGCTGCCCCGGGTCGCCGCGGCCCTCGTCGTCGGCGCGGCCCTGTCCTCGGCCGGGGCGACCTACCAGGGCCTGTTTCGCAACCCACTGGTCTCGCCCGACATCCTCGGCGTCTCGGCCGGCGCCGGGCTCGGCGCGGTGCTCGGCATCTACCTCGCCCTGCCGGTCCTCGCGATCCAGGCCATGGCCTTCGCCGGGGGGCTCGGCGCGGTGGCGATCGTCTATGCAATCGGCGCGCTGGTGCGGCGGCACGATCCGGTGCTGACGCTGGTGTTGGCCGGCGTCGCGGTCGGCGCGGTGCTCGGTTCGGCCATCTCGCTGCTCAAGGTCCTGGCCGACCCCTACAACCAGCTGCCCGCCATCACCTACTGGCTGCTCGGGAGCCTGTCCTCCGTCACCCTTGGCGACGTGTTCGCGATCCTGCCGGCGGTCGGCCTCGGGCTCCTGCCCCTCGTCCTGCTGCGCTGGCGCATGAACCTGATGAGCCTCGGCGAGGAGGAGGCGCGGGCGCTGGGCGTCGAGACCCGCTGGCTGCGCCCGCTCCTCGTGGCGGCGGCGACCCTCGTCACCGCGGCGGCGGTGTCGGCGACGGGGGTGATCGGCTGGATCGGCCTGATCGTGCCGCACCTCGCCCGCGGCCTCGTCGGGCCGGACTTCCGCCGCCTGCTGCCGGCCTCGGCGCTGCTCGGGGCGGGCTACCTCGTGGCGGTGGATCTCGCCGCCCGCACCATCGCGCCGATCGAGGTGCCGCTCGGCATCCTCACGGCGCTCGCCGGCGCGCCGTTCTTCCTCTGGCTGCTGGCGGCGGGCAAGCGAGGCTGGTCCTGATGCTGTCCGTCGAGGCGTTGGCGTTCGGGTACGGCGCGCGTGAGGTCGGCGCGGGCGTGAGCTTCACGCTCGGGGCGGGCGAGGTCCTGTGCCTGCTCGGGCCGAACGGCGGCGGCAAGACCACCTTGTTCAAAACCCTGCTCGGGCTGCTGCCGGCGCAGGCCGGCCGCGTCCGCCTCGACGGCGAGGACCTATCGCGCTGGTCGCGCCGCCGGGTCGCGCGGGCGCTCGCCTACGTGCCGCAGGCGCATGCGGCGTTCTTCCCGTTCACCGTGCGGGCCGTGGTGCTGATGGGCCGCGCCGCCCGGCTCGCCCCCTTCGCCGCCCCCGGCCGCGCGGACGAGGCCGCTGCGGACATGGCGCTCGCGACCCTCGGGATCGGACATCTCGCCGACCGCATCTACACCGAGATCAGCGGCGGCGAGCGGCAGATGGTGCTGATCGCCCGGGCGCTCGCCGGCGAGCCGCGCATCCTGGTGATGGACGAGCCGACCGCGAGCCTCGATTTCGGCAACCAGACCCGCGTGCTCGAACAGGTCCGCCGCCTCGCGAAGACCGGCATCGCCGTGGTGCTCTCGACCCACGACCCCGGCCACGCCTTCCTCTGCGCCGACCGCGTCGCGCTGCTGCATGGTGGCCGCCTCGTGGCGTTGGGAACGCCGGAGGCGACGATCACGCGAGAGAGCCTGCGCCGCGTTTACGGGGTGGACGTGGCGGTGGTGCCCTTGCCGGAGCACGGGTGCTCGGTCTGCACGCCGATCCTGGCGTGAGGCCGAGCCGCGTCGATCTCGTTGCGAGGTCCGCATCGTCTTCACGCGAGCCGGCCTCCACCGCGCTGGAAAACGCTCCGGACCCGCCGTTCAGTCGACGGCGACCATCACGTCGGAGGCCTTCACCACGGCGTAGGCCTCGCCGCCGACCGTGAGCTTGAGGCTGTCGACGGCCTCGTTGGTGATCGCTGCGGTGACGATCTGGCCGGCGGCGATCTCGATCTTGACGTGCGCGGTGGTCGCGCCCTTCTCGACGGCGACGACCTTGCCCTTGATGACGTTGCGTGCGGAGATCTTCATCGAACGGCCTCTGTGGCTTGAGAAAACGTCATTTGGCGCCTTGGCCTGCCGGGATCACGGAGAAGCCCTGGGCCTCGAAGTACGGCCGGGCCGCAGCGCCCTTCAGGAAGTCGAGGAAGCGGACCGCGCCCTCGCCCTTGGCCTCGGCGGTCAGCGCGAACGGGTACACCACCGGCGGATGGCTGTCCTCCGGGAACACGGCGATGACCTTCACGCCCGGATCAGACTTCGCGTCGCTCGCGTAGACCACGCCGAGGGGCGCCTCGCCGCGTGAGACCAGGGCGAGCGCCGCGCGCACGTTGTCGGCCTGCGCCAGCCGCGGCTGGATCGTCCCCCAGAGCCCGAGCTTTTCGAGCGCCGCCTTGGCATACTTGCCGACCGGCACCGAGGCGACCTCACCGGTGGCCAGCCGCCCGTCGGGGCCGAGCGCCTTGGCGAAGGCGTCGGCGGTCAGGGCCAAGTCCGCCTCCTTCGCGTCCTTGGGCGCGACGACGACGAGGCGGTTGTTCAGGAGGTTCACCCGCGTGTCGGCCCGGACGAGGTTCTTCTTGGCGAGGTAGTCCATCCATTCGAGGTCGGCCGAGGCGAAGAGCTCCGCCGGCGCGCCCGACTCGATCTGGCGGGCGAGCGCCGACGAGGCGGCGTAGCTCGGCTTGATCGCGATCCCGGTCTGCGCGGTGAACGCCTTGCCGGCCTCGTCGAGGGCGTTCTTGAGGCTGGCGGCGGCGAACACCGTCACGCTCTCGCCGGCCTGGGCGGCGGAGCCAAGCAGCAGGCTGGCGACGAGGACGGCGCGTGCGAATCCGATCAAGGCGACCTCCGAGGCGGGCGGCCCGCAGCAGCGGCCGGGCGCTGACGCTATATCCTATCATATACAGCGATGGCCAGATCGAAACCGAGGATCGCAGGCGCTCGCACCGGCCGCGCGGTCCGGGGTAGGAACGGCGCTCGGGACGAGGGAAGCCGATGGCAAGGTTGAGCATCCGCGTCGATTTCGGGCCGGGGCACCGGCTCGGGCCCGGCAAGGTGCAGTTGCTGGAGACGATCGCCGCGCACGGCTCGATCTCGGCGGCCGGGCGGGCGCTCGGCATGTCTTATCGCCGGGCCTGGATGCTGGTCGAGGCGATGAATGCCGGCTTCGGGCAGCCGGTGGTCGAGGCGCAGGTCGGCGGGCGGAGCGGCGGCGGGGCGCGGCTGTCCGCCTTCGGTGCGGAGGTGGTGGAGCAGTACCGGGCGGCCGAGCGTGCCGCGACGGAGGCGGCCGCGCCCTTCCTCGCCCGCTTCGTCGCAGACCGATCCACTGGATGACTCTTCAGCCGGCCGCCAGCAGGGCGGCGGTGATCGCGTCCCGCTCGGCCGAGAGGTCGCCCTCGGCCACTGGGCGACCCGCTTGGGCGTACCAGTAGGCCGCGTTGTCCTGGTCGCCTTCGAGGCGATGGAGGTGGGCGTGGACCCAGGCAGCGTCCCGGCCGGAATCGTCCTGGACGAGTTTGTGGGCCTGGTCCCAATGCGCCGGGCCCTTGGCTGCCCACCACAGGGCCGCGAGCGCCGGTGCGTCCGGTGGTGCGTCGGCTTCGGTCGTGCGCGAGGCATCCTGCTTCGTCATCGTCCCCTCCGGCCTGCGATGCACCGCAGGCCGGGGACGACGTCGGGATGGTTCGCGAGGTTCCGCTTTAGGCCCGCGCGAGTTGACGAAGGGCGCCGCGCCCCGCGTAGCGGCCCTGCGCGCCGAGGCCCTCTTCGATCCGGATCAGCTGGTTGTACTTGGCCAGTCTGTCCGAGCGCGCGAGCGAGCCGGTCTTGATCTGCCCGCAATTCGTTGCGACCGCGAGGTCGGCGATGGTTGCGTCCTCCGTCTCGCCCGAGCGGTGCGACATCACCGCGGTGTAGCCGGCGCGGTGGGCCATATCGACGGCGGCGAGCGTCTCGGTGAGCGAGCCGATCTGGTTGACCTTGATCAGGATCGAGTTCGCCGAGCCCTCCCTGATGCCGCGGGCGAGGCGATCGACGTTGGTCACGAACAGGTCGTCGCCGACGAGCTGGCAGCGGTCGCCGATGCGCTGGTTGAGCAGGCGCCAGCCCTCCCAGTCGTCCTCGGCCATGCCGTCCTCGATCGAGAGGATCGGGTAGGCGTCGACGAGCTTGGCGAGGTAGTCGACCTGTTGCTCGATCGAGCGCACGGTGCCCTCGCCCTCGTAGTGGTAGGCGCCGTCCTTGAACCAGTCGGTGACCGCGCAGTCGAGGGCCAGCACCATGTCGGCGCCGGGCTTGAAGCCGGCCGCCTGGATCGACTCCATCACGAAGTCGAGGCCGGCCTCGGCGGTCGGCAGGTTCGGGGCGAAGCCGCCCTCGTCGCCGACGTTGGTGTTGTGCCCGGCCTTCTTCAGCGCGCTCTTGAGGGTGTGGAACACCTCCGCGCCCATGCGCACGGCTTCCGCGATGGAGGAGGCCCCCACCGGCATGATCATGAATTCCTGGAAGTCGATCGGGTTGTCGGCATGCGCGCCGCCGTTGATGATGTTCATCATCGGCACCGGCAGCACCCGGCCCTGGACGCCGCCGACGTAGCGGTAGAGCGGGAGGCCCGAGGCTTCGGCTGCGGCCTTGGCCACCGCGAGCGACACGCCGAGGATCGCGTTGGCGCCGAGCCGCGCCTTGTTGGCGGTGCCGTCGAGCTCGATCATCGCTTCGTCGACCGCGACCTGGTCCTCGGCGTCCATGCCGCCGATGGCGTCGAGGATCTCGGTCTGGACCGCGTGGACCGCCTTGCGCACGCCCTTGCCGGCATAGCGGGTCTTGTCGCCGTCACGCAGCTCCACCGCCTCGTGGGCGCCGGTGGAGGCGCCCGAGGGAACCGCAGCGCGGCCGAAAGAGCCGTCCTCCAGCAGCACGTCGACCTCGACGGTGGGGTTGCCGCGGCTGTCCAGAATCTCGCGGGCGGCGATGTTGGTGATCGCGGTCATGAAGGCTCCTCCCCCGTGGGCGCGCACGATCGGTGGCAGGCCCGGTCTCAAGGTCTCGTCGGTGCGGCTTATCCGCCAAGGCGCGGCCTTGGGCAAGGCGGGGCCATATCGTATGATGCATCCCGCAAAATGAATGCAAAAGCCGTCTTTGCGCGCGGTCGCCGCGACCCTGGGCGGCGATGCCACGAGGCGCACGCGGCCGAAGCATGCGTCGGCGTCGGATGCACCGCGGGAAGGCCTGCGGTAAGGAGGGGCATGACCGAAGAATCTCTGCAGCTGGGGCAGCCGACGCCCCTCCCCGCCGGCCCGCACGAGGCCCGCCTCGACCGGGTGCCGAACCCGCATCCCGACACCGACTACCTCGCCCGGTTCACCGTCCCGGAATTCACCTCGCTTTGCCCGGTGACCGGCCAGCCCGACTTCGCGATCCTGGTGATCGACTATGTGCCCGATCGCTGGCTCGTGGAGTCGAAGTCGCTGAAGCTCTACCTTGGCGCGTTCCGCAACCACGGCGCGTTCCACGAGGATTGCACGGTGGGCATCGCCAAGACGCTCGTGGACCTGCTCGGGCCACGCTACCTGCGGATCGGCGGCTTCTGGTACCCGCGCGGCGGCATCCCGATCGACGTGTTCTGGCAGACCGGCGCCCCGCCGGCCTCTGTCTGGCTGCCCGATCCCGGCGTGCCGCCCTACCGTGCCCGCTGAGAGAGGTCGGACAAAGAAAAAGGGGCGACCGGCATGGCCGGTCGCCCCAAAATTCGAGGCCGAGTTGGTGTACCCTTAGTACGGCGAGCCGTAGTAGCCGCCGTAAGCCGGGGCGCCGTAGCCGTTGCCGTAGGCGCCGTAACCGCGGTTGTAGCCGTAGGAGTCGCGGGCCGCGCCGGCAGCGATCGCACCAGCGGCGAGACCGGCAATGCCGAGACCGACGGCAGCACCCGTGCCGATGCCGCGCCCGCCGCGGTGGCCATAGCCGTAGCCGCGACCGTAGCCGCCGCCATACCCGTGGCCATAGCCGCCGCGGTAGCCCGGCCGCGCGTCGGCGGTGGTGGCGGAAAAGACGCCGGCCGAGATGATCGCGGCGGTGACGAGGACGAACTTGCGCATGATGACCCTTTCTCGATGATCCATCGAATTCGCAAGCTCAACGCTGGGACGTCGCGATCGTTCCGAAGGTTCCGCCGCGCCGCCGCGCCGGAGGTGGAATTCGCGCCGGCATTCGAGGGAAGCGGAGACGCGGAAACACCGCGCTGCGTCCGCGTCAGCGGGACGTGTAGTCGCCGGCGCCCTTGGGCCGCTGCATCGCGAACTTCGCGTCCGGCCCGACCTTGAAGTAGTCGAAGTAGCCGCCGCGCTGGATCGGCTGCATCGCTGCCGTATCGACGAGGCCGTCCACGACGAAGCGGTCGTCGATGTAGATCGACACCACCTGCCCGATCACCAGGAAGTTGGCGGCTTCGCCGCCATCGAGCGGAACCAGCGGAACGGTCTGGAGCCACCGGCATTCGAGGGCGGCTGCGGCTTCCGCCACCCGCGGCGCCCGCACCTTGCGCGACGGGGCCGTGGTCAGGCCGGCGAAGTCGAACTCGCTTTCGCCCCGCGGCAGGGGCGCCGACGAAGCGTTCATCTGCTCGCGCAGGTCGTAGGTGGCGAGGTTGCAGACGAAGTCGCCGCCCTCTTCCGCGAAGGTCATCGCATCTTTGCGGCCGGTGGAGGAGAACGCGACCATGTCGTCGCCCACCGCGTTGAAGAACGAGTACGGCGCGAGGTTGAGCTTCCCCGCCCGGCTCATGGCGCTGATCCAGCCGATCGGCCGCGGCGCGACGATCGCCTTCAGAGGGTTGTGCGGCAGGGTGCGGTCGTCGGGGGCGTAATGCATGGGAGCGAGCCTTACAGCCGCGTGACGATCTCGGCGAGGTCCGGCCGCGGCCGGTCCGACGGGATCTCCTCGGGGGCGCCGACATGGATGAAGCCCGCAAGCTTCTCGCGCGGGTCGAGGCCGAGGGCTTCGAGCACGCGGCGGTCGTAGGCGTACCACTCGGTCAGCCATGCGGTGGCGAAACCCTGGGCGTTGGCCGCGACCACGAGGTTCATGCAGGCGGCGCCCGCCGACAGGACCTGCTCCCATTCCGGGATCTTCACGTGCGGGCCGGCCCGCGAGACCACCGCGACGACCAACGGCGCGTGGGCCAGCCGCCTCGCCTCGAGGTCGAGCCGCGCCGCGTCGGCCTCCGGGTTGTCGGAGGCGTAGGTGTTCGCGATCACCGTCCCGATCCGCGCCCGCGCCTCGCTCGCGATCACGATGAAGCGCCACGGCGCGAGCTTGCCGTGGTCGGGCACCCGCGAGGCCAGGGTCAAGATCGTGTCGATCTGTTCCGGGCTCGGTCCCGGTTCGGTCATCCGCAGGGGCGGCACGGAGCGGCGGGTGCGCAGCATGTCGAGGGTGGCGTTCATCGGGGCGTCTCGGCTGGGCGGTGCGGAAGGTCCCGCGATCACACCGGGATTTCGCACGGGCTGCACCGCCTGGGAAGTCGGGCGCCTTGGCGCGGAGGGCAGCGCAAGGGGCGCAAGGGGCAGCGCAAGGGGCAGCGCAAGGACCCCGGGCGGCCTTGCGCTCGCCACGGTCTTAGGATCACACGGGCGAGACGATGACGGTCGGCCGCTTCGGCCTGCGGAGAGAGGCTTTTCGACATGCGCGGACGAAGGCTCGGGCCCGGATTGGCGCTGCTGGCCGCGGTCGCGCCGCTCGCAGCCGCGGCGCAGTCGCCGGACCCCTTCGGCAACCGCCTCGGCGGCGGCCTGCCCTCGCCCTCGATCACGACGCCGGACCTGCCCCCGAGCCAGCCCGAGGGCGAGGCGACCCTGTCGCTTTCCGCGCTGCTGTCGGGGATCGGCCAGCCCCTGCGCTCGGGCCTTGTCTGGCGGATCTACGAGGACCGCACCGACGGCGTCCGGCCCGGGATCGTGGCCCGCTCCACCGACGCGGCGCCGACCTTCAAGCTCGCGCCGGGGGCCTACGTCGCCTCCGTGACCTACGGCTTCGCCAGCGCCACGAAGAAGATCGCGATGTCGGGCCAGCCCGCGACCGACACCCTGCGGGTGGCCGCCGGCGCGCTCAAGCTGTCGGGCGCGATCGGCGACACGCGGATCGCCCCGGCGCAGCTCTCGTTCTCCGTCTTCGTGCCGATCGGCACCAACTCGGAGGGGCGGCTGGTGCGCAGCGGCGTCAAGGCCGGCGAGCTGCTGCGCCTGCCCGAGGGCACCTACCACGTGGTCTCGACCTACGGGGAATCGAATGCGATCCAGCGCGCGGACCTGAAGGTGGAGAACGGCAAGGTCACCGACGCCACCCTCAACCACCGGGCCGCGACGGTGACGCTGAAGCTCGTCACCAGCCCCGGCGCCGAGGCCTTCGCCGGCACGGCCTTCTCGGTGCTGACGCCCGGCGGCGACACCATCCGCGAGGCGATCGGCGCGTTCCCGCAGGTCACCCTGGCGGAGGGCGACTACGTGCTGATCGCCCGTCACGACGGACAGGTCTACACCCGCGAGTTCAAGGTCGAGAGCGGGCTCGACCGCGACATCGAGGTGTTGGCCAAGGCGGGGTGAGCGGGCGCCGAGGCGCGCTTAGAGCATCTTCAAGCGAGGTGGATGCCGGCACGCGTGAAGAAAATGCTCTAGCAGGCTGCTGAAAAAGTCGGGCGAGGTAGAACAATCATCTCCGAATCACACCATTTGTTAGAGAATGGGGCGGTTCTCGCGTCTCGACGGTTCTCGATCGTGGGGGCTCGGCCCGCGAGTGCCTGCGGCAGGAGAACGTCTTTCTCCATCTCGGGACTTTTTCAGCAGCCTGCTAGGCCTTCACGACCTCGGTGAAGTCCGACCACTGCTCGACCCGGAACGCGCGGATGTCCCGGACCGAAGGCGCGAACCAGGGCAATGACTTCAGGGCCATGATCGCCGTGAACAGGACGGCCATGTCCTCGATCCGGCTGACGTAGGGGCTGCCCTGAACCCAGTCGAAGCCATGCCGGGCGAGTGTCGAGCGGATGTCGGCGTAGGCCTGAGAGACACCTTTCGGATGGGTCGCCTGCACCTCCGCGACGCTCAGGTCGAACGCGATGGCGAACATCACGCCTCGTCGTGATCGTGGAGGATGTCGCGCAGGGGGTAATCCAGCTCCTCGCCCGTCTCCAGGACACGCACGCGCATCAGCTGGTCGCCCGTGGTCGTGACGGATCCGGTCGCAACCACCTCGTAGGCGGGACCGGTCGGCCCGAACCGGCGCCAAGTCCCGATCAGGCATCGGGATGTGGACTCGGAGGGAATCGCGGTCTCACGCATCGGCCAATCCTGTCATAGCCTTCGCAGGAAGACGAGGCCGCTTGCAGGCGGCCTCGTTTCCACGATCAGGGCGCGGGCTCGACCGGATGCTGCCCGTCGAGCACCGCATCGGTGCTCGGCACGCTCTCGGCGACGGCCTCCGCCCGGCGGAGGTCGGGCGAGGTCGCCTCGGCGACGAAGCTCGCCACGGCCTCGCCGAGCGGCAGCGTCCGGGTCTGCTGGCTGCCGAGGCGGCGGATCGAGACCGTGCGCTCCTCGGCCTCGCGGCGCCCGAGCGCCAGGATCACCGGCACCTTGGCGAGCGAATGCTCGCGGACCTTGTAGTTGATCTTCTCGTTGCGCAGGTCCGCCTCCACCCGAAGGCCGGCGCGCGTCAGCGCCCGCACCACGTCGCGCGCGTAAGCGTCCGCCTCCCCGGTGATGGTGGCGACCACCACCTGGACGGGGCTGAGCCAGAGCGGGAAATGGCCGGCGAAGTGTTCGATCAGGATCCCGGTGAAGCGCTCCATCGAGCCGCAGATCGCCCGGTGCACCATCACCGGCGGCACCTTCTGGCTCTCGGCGTCGACGTAGAACGCCCCGAAGCGCTCGGGCAAGTTGAAGTCCACCTGCGTGGTGCCGCACTGCCAGTCGCGGCCGATGGCGTCGCGCAGCACGTACTCGAACTTCGGCCCGTAGAAGGCTCCCTCGCCCGGGTTCACCTCGGTGCGGATGCGGCCGCCCGATTGCGCCTCGATCTGCGCCAGCACACGGGTCATCACCTCTTCCGCATGGTCCCACAGGGCGTCCGAGCCGACGCGCTTCTCGGGCCGGGTCGAAAGCTTCACCACGATCTGGTCGAAGCCGAAGTCGGCGTAGGTCGAGAGGATCAGGTCGTTGATCGTCAGGCACTCGTCGGCGAGCTGGTCCTCGGTGCAGAAGATGTGCGCGTCGTCCTGGGTGAAGCCGCGCACCCGCATCAGGCCGTGCATCGCGCCGGACGGCTCGTAGCGATGGACCACGCCGAATTCCGCCATGCGCAGAGGCAGATCGCGGTAGCTCTTCAGGCCGTGCTTGAAGATCTGGACGTGGCCGGGGCAGTTCATGGGCTTGAGCGCGAACCAGCGCTTGTCCTCGGCCTCGTCGCCCGCGGATTGGGCCGCGAACATGTTCTCCCGGTACCAGCCCCAATGGCCGGAGGTCTCCCACAGGGCCTTGTCGAGGATCTGCGGCGCGTTCACCTCGCTGTAGTCGCCCTTGAGGCGGCGGCGCATGTAGGCGATCAGCTCTTGGAAGATCGTCCAGCCCTTGGCGTGCCAGAACACCACGCCCGGCCCCTCCTCCTGGAAGTGGAACAGGTCCATCTCCCGGCCGAGCCGGCGGTGGTCGCGGCGTTCGGCCTCCTCCAGCCGGTGCAGGTAGGCGTCGAGGTCTTCCTTCGTGGCCCAGGCGGTACCGTAGATGCGGGTCAGCATCGGGTTGTCGGAATTGCCGCGCCAGTAGGCGCCGGCGACCTTCATCAGCTTGAAGGCGGTGCCGACCTTGCCCGTCGAGGTCATGTGCGGGCCGCGGCACAGGTCGAACCAGTCGCCCTGCCGGTAGACCTTCAGGTCTTCGCCGGGCGGGATCGCATCGACCAACTCGACCTTGTAGGCCTCGCCGCGGTCGGCGAACACCTTGCGGATGTCGTCGCGCTTCCAGACCTCCTTGGTGAAGGGCGCGTCCCGGCCCATGATCTCGCGCATCTTCGCCTCGATCGCCGGGAAGTCCTCCGGCGTGAACGGCGTGTCGCGGGAGAAGTCGTAGTAGAAGCCGTTCTCGATCACGGGGCCGATCGTGACCTGCGTGCCCGGCCACAGCGCCTGCACCGCCTCCGCCAGCACGTGGGCGCAGTCGTGGCGGATCAGCTCCAGCGCCCGCGGGTCGGTGCGGTCGAGGAACTCGATGCGCGCGTCACGCTCGATCGTGTCGGAGAGGTCGGAGACGACGCCGTCGAGCGCCATCGCCACGGTGCGCTTGGCCAGCGATTTCGCGATGCCCTCGACGACGGCCCGTCCGGTCACGGCCTCGTCGTAGGCGCGGGTGTTGCCGTCGGGGAACGTGAGGATGGGCATCGCTGGAAATCTCCGGGCTCACTCCTGCGTACGCGGCAGGTAAGCGATCGAGGGCCGAACCGCGTGGGGCGCGGGAGCGGCCGTTTAGACCGTTTCGCGGGTGGAGGGAACGCCGCGGCGCCGGCCGGGCGCCCTACCCAATAAAGAGCCCCGCGCGGTCCTTCGACCGCGCGAGGCTGATGGTGCCGTCGGGATCGCTCCCGCGGTCGGCTTACTCGGCCGCGATCTGGTGGGCCTGCGAACCGTCGGTGTAGGTCTCGGGCGTCAGGCGCTTGCCCGGGGCGGCGCGGCCCGGCAGCGGCGCCAGCGCCAGCGCCTTGGCGAGGTCGATCCCGGCGCCTTCCGCGACCCGGCGGCCGTAATCGGCGTCGGCATGCGAGAAGTGCCAGACCATCCGCAGCTGGATGGCTTCCGGGCACTGCTTCATGTCGCCGACGAGGTTGGCGATCAGGTCGTCGCGCTCCCAATCCTGGAACGAACGGTAGCGCACGCCGGCTTGGGTGTAGTCGTCCTCGGTGCGCGAGGTCTGGTAGCGGCCGAGGTTGCCCTGCACCGGCTGGTGGTAGTCCTTCGCCGGCTTCGGGGCCTCGCGCAGGCCCTCGGCGAGCGTCGAGGGCTCGTAGTTGATGTGCTTGTTCGGGCCGGTGCCGTCGACGCCGTAGGTCATCTGCCCGTCGCGCTGGTTCGAGTAGACCTTCACGCCGGGCTGCGGCGCGTTGATCGGCAGCTGCAGGTAGTTGGCGCCGACGCGGTAGCGCTGCGTGTCCGAGTACGACAGCGTACGCCCCTGGAGCATCTTGTCGTCCGAGAAGTCGATGCCATCGACGAGCACGCCCGTGCCGAAGGCCGACTGCTCGACCTCGGCGAAGAAGTTGTCCGGCACGCGGTCCAGCACCATCCGGCCGACGGGCAGCAGCGGGAAGTCCTCGACCGGCCACAGCTTCGTGTCGTCGAGCGGATCGAACGACAGGTGCTCGTTCGGGCCGTCCGGCATGATCTGCACGCAGAACTCCCACTCGGGGAAGTTGCCGGCCTTGATGTTGTCGTAGAGGTCGCGCGTCGCGTGGCCGACATCCTTGCCCTGGATCTCGGACGCCTGGGCCGAGGTCAGGTTGCGGATGCCCTGCTTGGGCTCCCAGTGGAACTTGCAGAGCACGGCCTCGCCCTGGTCGTTGACCAGCTTGTAGGTGTTGACGCCCGAGCCTTCCATCTCACGGTAGTTCGCAGGGATGCCCCAGGGCGACTTCAGGTGCGTGACCATGTGGATGGCTTCGGGGTGTTGGGCCACGAAGTCGAAGAAGCGCCACGCCTCCTGGCGGTTCGTCACCGGGTCCGGCTTGAACGCGTGGATCATGTCGGGGAACTTGATCGCGTCGCGGATGAAGAAGACCTTGAGGTTGTTGCCAACGAGGTCCCAGTTGCCGTCGACGGTCTTGAACTTCACCGCGAAGCCGCGCGGGTCGCGCTCGGTCTCAGGGCTCTCCTTGGCGCCGGCCACGGTGGAGAAGCGCACGAACATCGGCGTCTTCACGCCGGTCTCGTTGAGGACGCGGGCGCGGGTGTACTTGGAGGCCGGCTCGTTACCGATCTTGCCGTAGGCCTCGAAGTACCCGTGCGCGCCGGCGCCGCGGGCATGCACCACGCGCTCCGGGATCCGCTCGCGGTCGAAATGGGTGATCTTCTCGATGAACTGGTAGTTCTCGAGCGTCGCGGGACCCCGCTCGCCCACCGTGCGGGTGCTCTGGTTGTCGCGGACCGGGTGGCCCTGGCGGGTCGTCAGGATCGGGCGTTGATCGCTCATGCGAAAGATCTCTCCGTGGTGGCGACGAAGTCCGAGGGCCGGCGCCGGCGCCCTTCAGCGAGGGGCGCGCCGTTTCCTGGAATCGTTCCGGGCTCCCCTTATGCGCCTCCTGCGACCGGTTGACCAATGCATCGTCTGAAAGGCTGTGATAGACGCAGCCTATGAACATCGCCGGCCTTTCGCTCCGCGATCTCGAATATGTCGTCGCCATCGCCGACGAGGGGCATTTCGGCCGGGCGGCGGAACGCTGCAACGTTAGCCAGCCGACGCTCAGCGTGCAGGTGCGCAAGCTCGAAGGTGCGCTCGGCCTGGTCCTGTTCGAGCGCTCCAACCGCCGCGTGCTGATGACGGCGCCGGGCCAGATCATCGTGCGGCAGGCCCGCGCTGTGTTGGCCGAGGCGCAACGCCTGCTCGCGCTGGCGAGCGAGGGCCGCGGCGCGCCCCTCACCGGCCGCCTCGTCCTCGCGGCGATCCAGACGCTGGGGCCGTATCTCTTCCCGCTGGTGCTGCGCATGTTGCGCCAGGAATTCCCGATGCTGACGCTCGCCCTCAGCGAGGGCCGCACCGCCGACATCCTCGCCTCCCTGCGCGACGGGCGGGTCGACGCCGCGCTGGTGTCGCTGCCCCTGCCCGCCTCGGGGCTCACCGTCTCGCCGCTCTTCGTCGAGCCGTTCCGCCTCGCCTGCCCGGCCGACCACGCGCTGGCGCAAGGGGGGGCGCTGCGCGCAGCCGACATCGCCGGGCCGGACCTGCTGCTGCTGGACGAGGGCAACTGCCTGCGCGACCAGGCGATCGCCGCCTGCGGTGCCGGCAGCGCCGCCGGGCGCCACGCCACCAGCCTGGAGACGCTGCGCTCGATGGTGGCGGCGGGCGCCGGCTACACCCTGCTTCCGGCGCTGGCGGTCCCCTCCGGCCCCGATCCGAGCGGGCTCACCGTGATCCGCGGCTTCGACACCGACGGGCCGGGCCGGACCATCGCGCTCGCCTGGCGGGCGAGCGACCCGCGGGCGCCGGGCCTCGCCGCGCTGGCCGCCTTCTTCCGCGCCCAGGCTCCGGCCGGCACCGCCGCCTGCCGCGACGCGACCATCGACGCCGGGTGACGGCACCCGGACGAGGGCGACTCGCACAGGGCTGGGTTGTGCGTCGGCCCGCGTGACAGGGTGGGCGGCAGGGTGTAGCGCGGCGCCAGGGTCGCGTCTCCGCCATGCGATCGATCGAACCGACGCATCGCCTTGCCTTTTCCCACACGGACCATCGCCCTCTGGGCGGCGCTGATCGCCGCCTCGGCCCTGCTCGGCTTCGGCCTGAAGCTGGCGCAGTTCCCGGCCGCGCTCCTGCTCGGGCCTATGGTCGCCGCGATCGTTTTCGGGGTGCGCGGGGCGCCGCTGCGGATGCCGAAGCCCGCCTTCCAGGCCGCCCAGGCGATGATCGGCTGCATGGTGGCCCACGCCATCACCGCGGAGATCACCAAGACCCTGATCGCCGACGGCCCCCTGATCCTGCTCGTGGTCGGCGTCACGGTGCTGGCCGGCGCGCTCGTCGGGCTGATCCTGACGCGCCTGCGGGTGCTGCCCGGGACCACCGCCGCCTGGGGCTCCTCGCCGGGCGGGGCGGCGGCGATGGTGGCGATGGCCGAGGAATACGGCTCCGATCCGCGCCTCGTCGCCTTCATGCAATACGTGCGCGTCGCCGCCGTCGTGCTCTCGGCCTCCCTCGTGGCGCGGCTGCTCACCGATTCGGCGACGGCTGGGCCGCCGCCGGCCGCCGCCGAGGCGGCGACATTCCTGCCGGTGCTGGTCACCCTCGCGGTCGCGGCCGTCGGCGCCGGCGTCGCCCTCTGGCTGCGCCTGGCCGCGGGCGCCTTGATCGGGCCGATGCTGCTCGGCGCCGCCCTCCATGCCACCGGTGTCGCCAGCATCAGCCTGCCGCTGCCGATCCTGGAACTCGCCTACGCGACGATCGGCTGGTACGTCGGCCTGCGCTTCACCCGCGAGACCCTGCGCGCGACGCTGCACGCGCTGCCCGGCATCCTGGTGGCGACGCTCGCCGTCATCCTGCTCTGTGCCGGCTGGGCGCTCGGGCTGACGCACCTGCTGGCGATCGACTTCCTCACCGCCTTCCTCGCGACCAGCCCCGGGGGCCTCGATTCGGTGGCGATCATCGCGGTCGGCTCGAAGGTCGACGTGTCGTTCGTGCTCGCGGTTCAGACGCTACGGCTGTTCGTGGTGCTGATCACCGGCCCGCTGCTCGCCAAGTGGATCGCCCGCGCGGTGCCGCAGGAGCCCGCGTGAATGGATGAGGCGGCGTGAATGCACGCGCTCTGGCTCGCGTTCCTGAATTCATGGCGCGGGCTCGTCCACGGCGCCCGCACCGAGCGCGCCGTGCGGCTCGAGCTCGCGCTGCTCGTCGTGGGCGTGCCGGCGGCGCTGGCGCTCGGCACGAACCTCTGGGTCCGCGTCGCCCTGATGGCGACGCTCCTGCTGATGCTCGCGGCGGAGTTCCTGAATACCGCGATCGAGAAGCTGTGCGACCACCTCCACCCCGGCCGGCACCCGCGCATCGGCATCGTGAAGGACCTCGCCTCGGCCGGGACGTTCTCGGCGCAGGCGCTCGCCGCCCTGATCTGGATCGCGGCCCTCTTTGATCGCTTCTGACGCGCTGGCCCCACGCACAGGCATCCTTTCCCGAAACGCGCGATTCGCGCGATTTGATAGGATTTCCGCAGCACTCCCGTAAAGACCGCCGTCTTATCCCGAGGCTGCATGAAAGCCTCGCTTGCCCACGCAAGAAAACAATCCTCCCGGCACGCGGTGATCCTGCCGTCGCTGTTCTGGAGCCGGACCCGTCCGGATTTCTACGCGGTGACCTGTCGCCTCGGGGCCGACGGCATCCGCTTCCGCTCCGCGATCATCCCGAACCCGGGCGAGCACCTGACCTGCAGCATCGGCCTCGTCGGTACCCTCGAAGTCCGCGTCGCCCACACGGCCGAGCGGGCCTTCACGGTGAAGCCGGCTCCCGGGCGCCAGCACAACACCGCCATCGCCCGCACCCTCGTCGAGCTCGCGGGACGCCAGAGCCGCCGGCTCGACCGCCACGGAACCTCGCCGCGGATCGTCCCGCGACGCACCGAGGTGGCGGTGGCCCTGGCCGACGGCACCGTCCTCAAGGGCCGGCTCGCCGAGGTCTCCATCGCGCGGGCGGATGTCTACCTCGCGGCCCCGGTCGCGGTCGGCGCCAAGGTCCGCCTCGGCGCCACCGAGGCGGTGGTGGCGCACAGCTTCCGCAACGGAATCGGCGCCTACTTCCTCAGCCCGCTCGATCCCGACCTCCTCGACGAGGGCCTCGTGCTCTGACGGTCGCGGGGCTTGCACGTTCACATGGGGGCCGTAGGCCGGTCGGGCATCGCGGGCATCGCGGGCCTCGGCCGAGCCGCGCGCCTTCGCCCGCTCGCATCTTGCGCCGCAAGCCGCTATTGCCGGCCACATGTCCGACACCGTGAAACCCGCCCCGCACCCGGCCGAACCGGCGCCCGACTACATCCGCAAGATCCTCACGGCGCGCGTCTACGACGTGGCGATCGAGAGCCCGCTCGATCCGATGCCGCGGCTCACCGCGCGTCTCGGGCGGCCGGTGCTGCTGAAGCGCGAGGACCTGCAGCCGGTCTTCTCGTTCAAGCTGCGCGGCGCCTACAACAAGATGTCGGCGCTCTCGCCCGAGCAGCTCGCCCGCGGCGTGGTCTGCGCCTCGGCCGGCAACCACGCTCAGGGCGTGGCGCTGGCGGCCGCGCGCCTGAAGGTGCGGGCGGTGATCGTGATGCCGCGCACGACGCCGGCGATCAAGGTCGACGCCTGCCGGGCGCGGGGTGCCGAGGTGATCCTGCACGGCGACGCTTTCGACGAGGCTTTGACCGAGGCGCGGCGCATCGAGACCGAGCAGGATCTCACCTTCCTCCACCCCTTCGACGACCCGGACGTGATCGCCGGACAGGGCACGATCGGCATGGAAATCCTGCAGCAGCATACCGGGCCGATCGAGGCGATCTTCGTGCCCGTCGGCGGTGGCGGCTTGGCGGCCGGGATCGCGACCTTCGTGAAGTACCTGCGGCCCGAGACCAAGGTGATCGGCGTCGAGCCGGACGACGCCGCCTGCATGGCCGCGGCCCTGAAGGCCGGCGAGCTCGTCCTGCTGCCGACGGTCGGCCTGTTCGCCGACGGCGTCGCCGTGCGCCAGGCCGGCGCCGAGACGTTCCGCCTGTGCCGCCAGCACCTCGACGAGGTCATCACCGTCGACACCGACGCCATGTGCGCGGCGGTCAAGGACATCTTCGACGACACCCGCGCGGTCTCCGAGCCGTCGGGCGCCCTCGCGCTCGCGGGCGCCAAGCTCTACGCCGAGCGCACGGCGAAGGGTGACGGCTCGGACGGCCCGCTCGTGGCGATCTCGTCGGGGGCGAACCTGAACTTCGACCGGCTGCGCCACATCGCCGAGCGGGCCGAGCTCGGCGAGGAGCGGGAGGTCCTGCTTGGCGTCACCATCCCGGAGAAGCCCGGCGCCTACCGGGCCTTCATCACGGCCTTGGGGCCGCGGGCGATCACCGAGTTCAACTACCGCTACGCGCCGGGCACGCAGGCGCGCATCTTCGTGGGCATCAACCTGCCGGGCGGACGGCCCGAGAAGCGCGACCTGATCGCCGGGCTCGTCGCCGACGGCTACGACGTCCACGACATGAGCGACAACGAGATGGCTAAGGTCCATGTCCGCTACATGGTCGGCGGCCGCGCCTCGGGCCTCGCGCACGAGCGGCTCTACCGCTTCCAGTTCCCGGAGCGGCCGGGCGCGCTGCTGAAGTTCCTCGATGCGCTGGGCGAGGGCTTCAACATCACCCTGTTCCACTACCGCAACCACGGCGCCGACTACGGCCGGGTGCTGGCGGGCATCGCCGTGCCGCCGGGCGCGCGCGAAAATTTCGACGCGGCGGTCGGGGCGCTCGGCTTCCCCTGCTTCGACGAGACCGACAACCCGGCCTACCGGATGTTCCTCGACGGCGAGCCTGCACCCAAATCAGGCCTCGCCGGCTGGTTCGGCCTCAGGAAGGCGTGACGGCGACCGCCTAAGCCGTTTTTCGTGATCCAGAGATCACGGAA
>NZ_BPQG01000021.1 GCF_022179125.1 Methylobacterium cerastii | reverse complement strand
GGCAAGAACTACATCGAGACGGTCTGGGGCCGCGGCTACGTGCTCCGCGAGCCGATGGACGCCGAAGAGCGCATCGCCGTCTGACTCGTCCTCCTGCGGCCATTCCATCCGAGGCACCCGCGGATCGCTCCGCGGGTGCCTTTTTCTTTGCGAGAGCCCGTCCCATGGCCGCGCTTGTCTTCGCCGCCGCGGAGGGATATCCACGACCCCTGCGTCGCCGGCCCCGCACATCTCCGTGCGGTCCCGAGGTCGGCGCCGAGGAGAGACGAGCCTTGGCCAGCGCCGGCTCAGCACCCGTCGCAATCGAGGCCGCGTCCGCGGCGTCGCCGACGCGCGCCCTCCGCACGCTTCTGCTTACCCGCCCCTGAGGGCCGTCCGGGCGCGCGCCTAGGCCTTCAGGGGATCGCACGGCCGAATCTTCAGGCTTCGAAGGCAGCCCGGTCCGCATTGCGGAGGGCGCCGCGACAGGGTTGACACGAGATGACCAGCACTTCCGAGACGAAAAAAGACCGCGTCGTGATCTTCGACACGACGTTGCGCGACGGCGAGCAATGCCCGGGCGCGACCATGACGCTGGACGAGAAGCTCGCCGTGGCCGAGTTGCTCGATGCGATGGGCGTCGACGTGATCGAGGCCGGCTTCCCGATCGCCTCCAACGGCGACTTCGAGGCCGTGTCCGAGATCGCACGACGCGCCAAGCGCGCCACCATCGCCGGGCTCGCCCGCGCCATCCCCGCCGACATCGCGCGGGCCGGCGAGGCGGTGCGCCATGCGCGCCAAGGCCGCATCCACACCTTCGTCTCGACCTCGCCGATCCATCTTGCGCACCAGATGCGCAAGACCGAGGACGAGGTCGTCGAGATCATCCTCAAGACGGTGGCGCAGGCGCGCGACCTCGTCTCCGACGTCGAATGGTCGGCGATGGACGCGACCCGCACCCCGATCGACTATCTGTGCCGCTGCGTCGAGGCGGCGATCAAGGCCGGCGCGACGACGATCAACCTGCCCGACACGGTCGGCTACGCCACGCCGGGCGAGTACCGCGCGATGTTCGAGGCGGTGCGCGAGCGCGTGCCGAATGCCGACAAGGCGATCTTCTCGGTCCATTGCCACAACGACCTCGGCCTCGCGATCGCCAACACCCTGGCCGGCATCGAAGGCGGCGCGCGGCAGGTGGAGTGCACGATCAACGGCATCGGCGAGCGCGCGGGGAACGCGGCGCTCGAGGAGGTCGTCATGGCGATCCGCACCCGCTCCGACGTACTGCCCTACGAGACCGGCATCGAGTCGACGATGCTGACGCGCGCCTCCAAGCTCGTGAGCCACGCCACCAACTTCCCGGTGCAGTTCAACAAGGCGATCGTCGGCCGCAACGCCTTCGCGCACGAGAGCGGCATCCACCAGGACGGCATGCTGAAGCACGCCGAGACCTACGAGATCATGACCCCGGCCTCCGTCGGCGTCACGAAGACCAATTTGGTGATGGGCAAGCATTCCGGCCGGGCCGCCTTCCGGTCCAAGCTCGAAGAGCTCGGCCTGAAGTTGTCCGACAACCAGCTGCAGGACGTGTTCGAGCGGTTCAAGGCCTTGGCCGACCGCAAGAAGCACGTCTACGACGAGGACATCGAGGCGCTGGTCGACGAGAACCTCGCCACCGCGCACGACCGCATCCGCCTGGTGTCGCTCTCGGTCATCGCCGGCACACGCGGGCCGCAGCGGGCGACGATGAAGGTCGCCCTGGACGGCAAGACGCTCACCGAGGAGGCCGACGGCAACGGGCCGGTAGACGCGGTGTTCAACGCGATCCAGGCGCTCGTGCCGCACGAGGCGCAGCTCGAGCTGTACCAGGTCCACGCGGTCACCGCCGGCACCGACGCGCAGGCCGAGGTCTCGGTCCGCCTGAAGGCGGGCGAGCGCTCGATCACCGCGCGCGGCGCCGACCCGGACACTCTGGTCGCATCGGCCAAGGCCTACCTCTCGGCGCTGAACAAGCTGGCAGCCTCCGCCGTGCGCATCCATGCGCAGCACGCGGCGGCGGAGTAGTCCGAAAACCGACCGAGCCGGGGGAAAATCCCCGCCCGCGGGCAAAAACCTCACTCGCGGGGTGGACAGCCCCCGGCCCGGTTGGTATCAGCCCGCATTGCAGCGGGACTTGGTGGACCGCGGCGGGTCGCTCAGGCGATCGGGCGCATAGCTCAGTTGGTAGAGCAGCTGACTCTTAATCAGCGGGTCCTAGGTTCGAACCCTAGTGCGCCCACCAAAGAATTTCGGACTTATACGATCTTGGGTAGGATGCGGCGACGCGTCTTGCCCTTGTTCGTTTGGGGGTTCCCTCCGGGCGCGAGCGTCGATGTGAAGCCACCCGAACAGCCTCGAATCTGCATTTTGCATTCCGATTGGCCCAGGCCTTGCTCGGCTCCGCCCCAGCGGTGGAGTCGTCGATGGATGCGCTTGCGAACGGTCGGGACGTGCAGCTCGCCCTGCGGGGCATCCGGAAGGCGTTCCCATCTCGGGGCGGCGCGGTGCCGGTGCTCGACGGGCTGAACTTCGACATCTACGAGCGGGACTTCGTCAGCATCATCGGGCCGTCCGGCTGCGGCAAGACCACGGTCTTCAACGTCATCGCCGGCCTGCTCGAACCCGACGAGGGCACGATGCGCTTCCGTGGCGAGATCGTGCCCGGGCTCTCGGGGCGCGTCGGCTACATGATGCAGAAGGACCTGCTGTTCCCCTGGCGCACCGTTCTGCAGAACGTCATGCTCGGCTTGGAGATGAAGGGCGTCGACGCCCGGGCCGCGACCGAGACGGCGCGGGACTACCTCGCCCGCTTCGGGCTCTCCGGCTTCGAGAACGCCTACCCGAAGACTCTGTCCGGCGGCATGCGGCAGCGCGCGGCGCTGATCCGGACGCTGATCATGGACCCGGACATCCTGCTCCTCGACGAACCGTTCTCGGCCCTGGACTACCAGACCCGGCTCTACCTCGAAGCCGTGCTGCTCGACGCCGTCGAGACGTTCCACAAGACCGTCGTGCTGGTGACCCACGACATCGACGAGGCCGTGGCCCTCTCCAAGCGCGTGGTGGTGCTCGGCAACCGGCCGGCCCGGGTGAAGGCAGTGCACGATATCGCGCTCAACGATCGGTCGCCGATCGGCGCCCGCAGCGATCCGCGCTTCTCGGAATACTTCAACACCCTGTGCGGCGAACTCGACATCCAGACCCGAGCGAGGGCGGCCTGATGGCGATCCAAAGCCTTTCGCAAGACCAGGCGCCAACGGCGCAGAGCCCGGCGACACCGGCCGCGACCCGCCGCAGACCGGGTGCCCTGGCGCGCGCGGTCGACACCACCCTCGGGCGCGGCCTGATCCAGATTCTGGCCGTGGCGGTTTTCTTTGCGAGCTGGGAGATCGCGGTGGACGCCGGATGGCTCACTGAATTTCTGGTCGGCGCCCCCTCGGGCATCTGGCGGGTGTTCGTGAAGAGCGTGCTGGACGGCAGCCTCGTCCACGACACCTGGCTCACGGTGGTGGAGGCCATCCTCGGCTTCGTCATCGGCACCGTCCTCGGCTCCGCAGCGGGCCTCGGGCTCTGGTATTCGGTGCTGGTCGCGCGGATCGTCGAGCCGTTCATCGTGGCGATCAACTCGGTGCCGAAGATCGCGCTGGCGCCGATCGTGATCCTCTGGTTCGGCACCGGCTTCATCTCGAAGGTCGCGCTCGCGGTCTCGCTCACCGCCCTGGTGGCGCTGATCGCGGCGTATCAGGCCGCCCGGGACGCGGACCCCGACCTGCAGGCGCTGCTGGCTTCGATGGGGGCCTCGAAGAACCGGATCTTCCGCTCGGTGATCGTGCCCTCGACGCTGCCGGCGATCATCGGGATGTTCCGGATCAACATCGGCTTCGCCCTCGTCGGCGCCGTCGTCGGCGAGTTCATCTCGTCCCAGGCGGGGCTCGGCCACCTGATCTACAACGCCTCGTCGCTCTACGACCTCAACGCCGTCTGGGTCGGGCTGTTCGTGCTGATGTTCGTCGGCTTCCTGCTCTACCACGTCATCGATTTCGCCGAACGCCGCATCCTGCCGTGGCGGCAGGTGGACACCGCCGGCAGCGTTCAGGTCTGAGCTCCAGGCCGCCGCGTCGCGCGCGACTGCCCTTTCCCCCTTCCCTGCCCTTTCCTTTGCAGAACGAGTGGCCCCGATGATCCAGCGCCGTCCCCTCCTCGCGACCGTCGCCGCGGCTTGGCTGCTGGGAGCCGCGCCGGCCTCGGCGGCGGCGTTGAAGGCGACGGTGAGCCAAGCCTTCCAATCGATGCTCTACCTGCCGCTCTACGTGGCCCTCGACGAGGGGTTGTTCGAGAAGGCCGGCATCGACGTCACCAAGGAGACCGCCGGCGCCCCGAGCGTCGCGCTGTCGGCGGTGATCTCCAAGAGCGCGCAGTTCTCGATCCACGGTCCGGAATGGACCGCGGTGGCGGCCTCGAAGGGTGCCCCCGTCGGCGTCGTCGCCAACGTCGTCAACGGTGCGGCCGTCTGGATCGCGACGACGCCGGATTTCGCGTTCACGGACGTGAAGGACCTCAAGGGCCAGACCATCGTCACCGGATTGATGCCGACGACCAGCACCTCGCTGTTCCTGAAGCTCCTCAAGGAGAACGGGTTGTCGAAGGACGACGTGACGCTGACGCAGGTACAGCTCGGCACCGAGCCCGGCCCGTTCCTGGCCGGCCAGGCCAAAGTCGCCGTTTTGTACGAGCCCGGCCTCGACCAGGTCGCGGCGAAGGGCATGAAGGTCGTCCTCGGCTTCCCCGAGAAGTACGGGCCCTACGCCTTCTCAGCGGTGAGCGCGCGCAAGGACGTGGATCCCGTGGTGGCGCAGGCCTTCGTCAACGGCATGCAGGCGGCGATCCGGTTGATGCAATCCGAGCCGGCCAAGGCGGTCGCGGTCGCGAAGAAGGAGTTCCCGAACCTCGACCCGACCGTCGTCGAGGCCGCGGTGAAGCGCATGATGGGCGACAAGGTCTATCCCGCGAGCGTCGACATCACTCCGGATGCCCTAAAGATCGCCCTCGACACCCAGATCGCCCTCGGCAACCTCGCGGCCCAGCCGGACTACGCGAGCTTCGTGCGGCGCGACTTCATCATCAAGGCGATGGCGGGGCAGTAATCCCCGTGGTGCGCGCCGACATCTCTCAGCGCGAGGCGGCCGGGCGCGATGCGCGGAGCGACTTCGCGGCCAGCGACGCGCTCGGCGGGAGGTCGTTGGCGCTGGGCGTCCCCGCACGCGCTCCCGGGACAGCACCCGACGTCTTCGCATCCCGCCCGCGCTCGAAACCGTAGCCGAGGTTCACGCCGGCATAGGCGCCGGTGAAATCCTCGGCCTGCGCGGATGTCGCGAGCCCGAGAACCAGGACGAGCGAAAGGGTGCAACGCATGCAGCTTGTCCGGTTGTCGATCCGAAACGCGAAACGGCGGCCCTGGAAGGGACCGCCGTCTGCAATCTCACCGGGAACGCGGCGGAAGCGAGACCGCCGCGTTCGTCCGATTCGGCGACGATCAATCGTCGACGTTGATACTCTGGGCCTCGCGGCCCTTCTGGCCGTCGACCACTGCGAGCGTCACGGTCTGACCCTCGGCCAGCGACTCGAGGCCAGCGCGCGACAGGGCGGAGCGATGGACGAACACGTCCTTGCCGCCGTCATTCACCGACACGAAGCCGAAGCCCTTGGCCGGGTCGTACCACTTCACGGTGCCCTGCATCTCGGTCGAGGGACCGGAGGCGACGCGGCCACCACCGCCACCGGCGCCGTAGCCACCACCCGCTCCGCCGTAGCCGCCACCGGCGCCGCCGTAACCACCGCCGCCGGCACCGTAGCCGCCGCCGGGGGCGCCGAAGCCGCCCGTCCGCGGGGGACGCGCATCGCGCATCTCGCGCCGGGGCGGAGCCGCCTCGGCCGTCGAGGTGTCGACGCTCGTCACGTTGGTGACCTGCGGGCCCTTCTGGCCCTGCGCAGTCTGGACGGTGAGCCGGGTGCCCGGCTGCAGGTCGTCATGGCCGGCCGCCTCGACGGCGCGGATGTGGAGAAAGGCGTCGCCCGAGCCGTCGCCGAGTTCGACGAAGCCGAAGCCCTTCTCCTTGTTGAACCACTTCACCGTGGCGTCGCGCTCCGGGCCCGTGGGGGCGGCCGCAGCCCGGGGAGCGCCGCCGCCGAAGCCGCCGCCGCCACCACCGTATCCGCCGCCACCGCCACCGCCGCCGAAGCCGCCGCCACCGTATCCGCCGCCACTCGGGGGAGCCTGATCAGGCCATCTCGGCTCTGCGCCACCCTCATCGAAGCCGCGCTTCTGCGGCCCCCGGAAATCACGACCACGTCCCATCGAAAGCTCGCCAAAAACCGTCCGCCGACCACGTCTCGAACACCGCGTGCGCGCCATCCCAGACAGCTCACGCCCCGCACTCCCATTACCCCCGGTCGCGGTAACCAAGAATAACGCCTCAGTCCTGACGCAATTGGGGCTTGACCGCAAGGACCTTGTTGTCGATCCACCGAGAGTTCCATCACTTTCTCGTCGGCGCACCCGGGCGGCGCGACGCGGTGCCGCCCCGTTAGGGAAGCGCAAAGGGCGGTGGCGTATGCAGAGCTACAGGCTCCCGCCTCCGCCGGGGCCCGCGTGCCGCCCCCCGAATGATCGCGACCCCGACCTTCCCGGACTATTCCGCCCTCGTCGTGGACGAGAGCCTCTACATCCGCCGAATCGTGCGCGACATGCTGATGCGCGTCGGCATCAAGCGCGTGCTGGAGGCGCCCGACGGGGCCGAGGCGCTCGGCGTGCTGGCCGAGAGCAAGCCAGACCTGACGATCATCGACTGGGACCTCGCGATCCTCTCCGGCGAGGAGTTCATCCGGCTGGCCCGCACGCCCTCGACCTCGCCCTGCCCGACGATCCCGATCATCCTGATGCTCGCCCAGCCGCGCCGGAACGTCGTCGATCGGGCGATCAACCTCGGCGTCAACGAGATCATCGCAAAGCCGTTTTCGCCCAAGACGCTGTGGTCGCGCCTCGACGAGGTCATCAACCGGCCGCGCCCCTATTCCCAGGTGAAGAGCCTGCTGCGTCCCACCTCCCGCGCCGCGAGCCTCGCCAAGGCGATGGCCTGATTTCACAGAGCGTTCGCCACGGGCGACCGTGGATGCAGGGCCGGGTGCTGCGAACGGACGTTGCAGTTCGCCGCCGAGCGAGTAGGGTCGGACGCGAATGATGGCCGGGCTCCTCGCCGGGGCCAAGGATGGGAAAGCGCGGCGACGCCGATGAGGGACGAGAGTGGCGCGACCGCGCCGGCCCGCCCCCAGGGCGCGCCACCGGCAGGGGCACCCGGCTCCGCCCCCGTGGTCTCGCATCGCGACACGCGCCGCAACGCCTACGCGGCCCTGGACCTCGGCACCAACAATTGCCGGCTGCTGATCGCCGAGCCGTCCTCGCACGGATTCCGGGTGATCGACGCGTTCTCGCGCATCGTCCGGCTCGGCGAGGGGCTCGGAAACTCCGACCGCCTGAGCGAGGCGGCGATCGAGCGGACGATCGACGCGCTGCGGATCTGCAAGGGGAAGATGCGCGCCCGCGGCGTCGGCCGGGCCAAGATCATCGCCACCGAGGCGTGCCGGCTCGCGGTGAACGGCGCCGACTTCGTCGCGCGGGTGCGCGCGGAGGTCGGCCTCGATCTCGAGATCGTCGATCGGCAGACCGAGGCCTATCTCGCCGTCACCGGCTGCGCGGCGCTCGCCGACCCGTTGGCCGAATCCGTCGTGATCTTCGACATCGGCGGCGGCTCCACCGAGATCGCTTGGCTCGACGGCGCGGCCGCCAACCCTTCGACCGACCCGACGCTTCGCATCCGCGCGTGGGATTCGCTGCCCGTCGGCGTCGTCACCCTGGCCGAGCGCCATGGCGGCTCCGAGGTCACGCGGATGATGTTCGAGGGCATGGTCGAGGAGGTGGCCGAGATGCTGGGCCCCTTCGCGATCCGTGCGGCGGCGGCGGCGATCGCCCCCGGCTTCCACCTGCTCGGCACATCGGGCACCGTCACCACCATCGCGGCGATGCACCTGCGTCTGGTTCGCTACGAGCGCCGCCGCGTCGACGGACTGTGGATGAGTGACGCCGAGGTCTCGGGCGCGATCGACGACCTGCTCGACACGCGCCTCGACCAGCGGGCCGAGAACCCTTGCATCGGCCGCGACCGTGCCGACTTGGTGCTCGCCGGCTGCGCGATCTTGGAGGCGATCCGCCGGGCGTTTCCAGCCGAGCGCCTGCGCATCGCCGACCGCGGCCTGCGCGAAGGACTCTTGATGAACATGATGCGGGAAGACGGCGTCTGGCGCCGCGGGGGCTACCGGTGACCGACAGGCGTGGCGGAGCGGGCGCGACCGGTGGAGTCCGCGGAGAGCTCAAGCAGCGGGTGAAGACCGGCCGTGGGCGCACCCACTCGCAGAAGAGCTGGCTCGAGCGGCAGCTCAACGATCCCTACGTGCAGCGGGCCAAGCGCGAGGGCTACCGCTCGCGGGCGGCCTTCAAGCTGATGGAGATCGACGAGCGGTTCAAGCTGCTCAAGCCCGGCCAGCGCATCGTCGACCTCGGTGCGGCGCCCGGCGGCTGGTCGCAGGTCGCGGCGAAGGTCGTCGGCGAGACCGGCCGCATCGTCGGCATCGACCTGCTCGAGATCGAGCCGATGCAGAATGTCGAGTTCATCACTCTCGACTTCCTCGATCCCGAGGCTCCGAAGCGCCTCACCGGCCTTCTCGGCGGCCCGGCCGACCTCGTCCTTTCGGACATGGCCGCCAACGCCACGGGGCACAAGAAGACCGACCACCTGCGCATCATCGGCCTTGCGGAGACGGCGGCCGAGTTCGCGCGTGAGATCCTCGCGCCGGGCGGCGCCTACCTCGCCAAGGTGCTGCAGGGCGGCACCGAGGGCGCGCTGCTCTCCGACCTGAAGCGCGACTTCGCGTTGGTCCGCCACGTCAAGCCGAACGCCAGCCGGGCCGATTCGAGCGAACTCTACGTGCTGGCGACCGGCTATCGCGGGCCGACCCCGGCCCTCGCCGAGGCGGACGAGGACTGAGTCGCGGCGTTTCGGACGCTGCGCGAACGGGCACCCGTCGTCCTGTCGAAAGCTGGCGACGCCTGAGGGAGGGATCAGGCGCCGTTCGCCGATTTTGCTCGCCGCCGTCGGCTGATCCACTCAGTCCGCGCCTATCCTGATTGTTCTTGGGTGCGATCGTAGGCGCCCATCGCCGGGCTTTAGCGCCAAAGAAAAAGGCCGCCCCGGAGAACCGGAGCGGCCTTCGATGGAGTCGTGAAGGCGATTACTCGCCCGAGCCGGTGCCGTCCGGCGTCTTGCCCTCGGCGCCGCCTTCCGCCTCGATGCCCTCGAAGCGCGGGCGGCGCCGGCGGCGGACCTTGGGGGCCGGGGCATCGTCGCCGTCGGTCACGGGCTGGCTCGGCGCCTGCGCCTCGACGACGGGCGCCTCCGAGGCGGCCGGAAGCCGCGGCGGCGTCATCAGGAAGGCCGGCAGGCCGGCCGCATCCTCTGCGACGGCGCGCGGCTCCTCGCGGCGGCGCTCGCGACGGGCGGGAGCCGGGGAGTCCGGGCGCACCGGCGCTTCGGCACGCGCAGGCGCCTCGGCGCGGACGGGTGCCTCGGTGCGGACGTCCTGGCG
Organism: Methylobacterium cerastii; assembly: GCF_022179125.1. GTDB lineage: Bacteria > Pseudomonadota > Alphaproteobacteria > Rhizobiales > Beijerinckiaceae > Methylobacterium > Methylobacterium cerastii. The sequence continues at coordinate 37,889 of NZ_BPQG01000021.1, read as the reverse complement.
CGACTCGCGGCGCGGCTGTTCCGTGCGTCCGTTCTCGTAGCGGCTGTCGCGCGGCGCGTCGGTGCGGGGCTGCTCCTGGCGCGACGGGTCCTGTCGCGCGATGTCCTGCCGAGACACGTCCTCGCGCGGCTGGTCCCGGCGGGTGAACTCGGCCCGGTTCTCTTGGCGATTCTCTTGCCGGTTCTCCTGGCGCGGATACTCCTGCCGCCCGTTCTCCTGGCGATTGAAGGTCTGCCGGGGCGCGTCCTGACGGTCGTAGTCGGAGCGCTGGCCGTTATCCTGGCGCGGCTGATCCTGCCGATTGCCGTCCTGACGGTTGCCGTCCGGGCGCTGGTTGTCGAAGCGGGCGCCGTTGTCGAAGCGCGGCCGGTCGTTGCGGTTGTTCTGGAAGCGGTCGCGGCGCTCCTGCCGGTCGCCGCGGTTCTGGTTCTGGCCGAACCGGTCGTTCTGGCCGCGATCGTTCTGGTTGCGATCCTGGCGCCCGTCCTGCTGGCCGCCCTCGCCGCGGTTGTCGTAGGGCTGCGGCTGCTGGCCGGGATCGCCATACTCGGTGGCGTAGCCGGCATAGCCCTGGCCGTTGGCCTCGCCGCCCTGCTCGTCGTCACCGTCTTCCATGTCGTCGTCGTAGGCGCGGGAGGCGTAGCCGGCGCCAGCCTGCGGGCGGCCCTGCTCCTGGGCGCCGGAGATGATCCGGAAATAGTGCTCGCCGTGCTGGAAATAGTTTTCCGCCGCCACCGGGTCGCCCGCCGCCTGCGCGTCGCGCGCGAGTTGCGCGTACTTGTCGGCGATATGCTGGGCGGTGCCGCGGACTTTGACGTCGGGACCGTTGGATTCATAGGACCGCGTCAACGGATTCGGGCCCTTCGGCCGGTTCCGGCCACGCACCCGTCGGTTCTGGTTTGGTCTCATCGGTCTCAGATGACCCTCGTTACTGCGAGCGCGTCTGGTCTGGGGGTCGGGCTGTGGGGCCGGGCTCCCGAGGCGCCGCCAGGCGGGTCCTCGCCGGCGCCCGCGGAGGGATCATCGGACTTGATCCACGAACCGCTCGCCTACCAGCCGTCTGTCCCGATCCCTCGGGGCCTACGCTTGCGTCCAAGACGCGTGTCGATTGTCAGGTTCGAAAACCGCCGCGCCGCTGCTCGAACCCGAGCCTGCGTCTGATCGGCGGTGGCGCGCTCGGCCGACATCCCGCGAAGGATGACCCATGCCGAACCTACGATCGGTACTCTTAACGGATCGTCCACGAACCGCAAGTCGCACGGGCCGTTCCTGCAAAAACGTGATGGGGATTTCGTCGCCTTTCGCAGGATCGTTGCCGCGAATCCGCTACGCGGACACCGCTGCGGCGGTCGAGGTGAACGATGCGACCCGTGCGTGCCCGGCGAGATCGCGCATGATGCCGCCCGGTCGAAGGCCGGTCGCCGCCCCCAAGTCGGTCACGGCCTCGGCCTGATCGTAGCCGATTTCGAGATGGAGCGAGCCGCCCGTCGCCAGCAGGCCCCGAGACACCGCCCCAACGATCCGCCGATAAGCGCCGAGGCCGTCATCGCCGCCGTCGAGGGCCGCGAGGGGGTCGTGCTCGCGCACTTCGCGGTCGAGCCCGGCGATCACGGGACTCGCGATGTAGGGTGGGTTCGAGACCACGCGGTCGAACGGGGCGCCGAGGGCATCGCACCAATCGCCGGCGATGAAGCCGGCGCGCTCGGCGACGCCGTTGTCGCGCGCGTTCGCGCGCGCCGTCCTCAGGGCGCCCCAGGACCGGTCCAGCCCGATCCCGGTGGCGTTCGGCAGCGCGCTCAGCAAGGCGACGAGGATGCAGCCGCTGCCGGTGCCGAGATCGAGGATGCGGACCGGCGCCGCGTGGTCGGGGATCGAGGCGAGCGCCGCCTCGACCAGGGTTTCGGTGTCCGGCCGTGGCACCAGCGTCTCCGGCGACAGGCGGAACGGCAAGCCCCAGAACTCCCACGCCCCGAGGATGCGAGCCACGGGCTCGCCGGACAGGCGGCGCTGTGCTGCGACCTCCAGCCTATTCGCCTCTCCCGGCCCGAGTACACGTTGCCCGTGCAGCGCGAGGTCGATCGCGCGAAGATCGAGCACGCCGAGCATCAGGAAGCGGGCGTCGCCCTCGGGCACACCCTCGGCTACGAAGGTGCTGGCGAGACGCCGAAGCGCATCGCTGCGGGTGTCGGCGGGATGCACGATCGCTGCGGCGCTCACGGCTGCTTCGCCGAGGCCCGCAATTCAGCGGATGCAACAGCGGCACGCTGTCCGAGCATGGCGCGGGTCCCCTCTCCCGGGCGGGAGAGGGACAGGGTGAGGGATGAGAGCCGTCCGGAGAGGTCACGCCCCTCACCCCACCCCTCTCCCCATGGGAGAGGGAGCCGCGCTGCGGCCAGCCTTACGCGGTACGGGCTCACGACATGCCTTCGGCGGCCAGCAGCTCGGCTTGGTGCTCGGTGACCAGGGCGTCGACGAGTTCGTCCAGCGCGGTGCCGGCGAGCATCTCCTCCAGCTTGTACAGGGTGAGGTTGATGCGGTGGTCGGTGACCCGGCCTTGCGGAAAGTTGTAGGTGCGGATGCGCTCGGAGCGGTCGCCGGTGCCGACCTGCGACTTGCGGTCGGCGGCGCGGACGGCATCCTTGGCTGTACGCTCGGCGTCGTAGAGCTTGGCGCGCAGCAGCGACATCGCGCGGGCGCGGTTCTTGTGCTGGGAGCGCTCCTCCTGCACGAAGATCACGATCCCCGACGGCAGGTGGGTGATGCGGATCGCCGATTCGGTCTTGTTCACGTGCTGACCGCCGGCGCCCTGCGAGCGCATGGTGTCGATCTTCAGGTCGGAATCGTTGACGACGATGTCCACCTCCTCGGCCTCGGGCAGCACCGCCACGGTGGCGGCGGAGGTGTGGATCCGCCCCTGCGCCTCGGTGTCGGGCACGCGCTGGACGCGGTGGGCGCCGCTCTCGAACTTCAGGCGAGCGAACACGCCACGCCCCTTCACCTCCGCCACGACCTCGCGGTAGCCGCCGACCGTGCCCTCGCTCTCGGAGATCACCTCGACCTTCCAGCCCTTGGTGTCGGCGTACTTCGCGTACATCCGGAACAGGTCGCCGGCGAAAAGCGCCGCCTCGTCGCCGCCGGTGCCGGCCCGGATTTCGAGGATCGCACTCTTCTCGTCGGCCGCATCCTTCGGCAGCAGCATCAGCTGCAGATCGCGATGCGCCTTGATCAGCGCGTCCTCGGCGTCGGGCTTCTCGGCGGCGGCCAGCGCGCGCATCTCCGGGTCGCCGCCGGGCTCGTCGATCAGCGCTTCGACCTCGGCGAGGTTGGCGGCGGCGGCACGGTAGGCATGGATGCCGGCGACGACGGGATCGAGGTCCGACAGCTCGCGGGAGAGCTGGACGATGCTCTCCGAGCTTCCGTCGCCAGCCGCGAGGGTGCCGGTGACGATGTCGTGGCGCACGAGGATGGCGTCGAGGCGGTCGGGGGGAAAGGGAATCATCGACCGGGGTCTACTCTGGGACGCTGACGGAAACGAGATCGGTTTTGACGCGCAGTGCGCTCAGACCGGGATGCCGTGGGCCTTGGCGAAGGCGGCGAGCGCCGGGCGGAGCGAGGCGCCGTCGTGAGAGCGGGCCATCTCGGCGTCGATCACGTCGGCGATCGCCCGCGCGTCGAGGCTCAGCACCATCGCCTTGATCGGGCCGATCGAGGCCGGCGACATCGAGAGGTTGCGGAACCCCATCCCGATCAGCGCCATCGCTTCGAGCGGACGGCCGCCGATCTCGCCGCACACCGTCACCGGGCACCCGGCCGCGTCGGCGCGCTCGGCGATCAGCCGGAAGGCGCGGATCGCGGCGGCGCAGAGCGGATCGAACCGGTCGGCGACCCGGCGGTTCTCGCGATCGACCGCGAACAGGAACTGCATCAGGTCGTTCGAGCCGACCGACAGGAAGTCGGCGACCTTCGCGATCTCGTCGATCTGGAACAGCAGCGAGGGCACCTCGACCATGGCGCCGAGGCGGCAATCGCTCGGAAGCGGATGGCCGTGGCGGCGCAGGTGCGCCTTCTCGCGATCGACGATGGCCTTGGCCCGCACGAACTCGTCGACGGTGGCCACCATCGGGAACATGATCTTGAGCGGCCGCCCGGCCGCCGCCCGCAGCAGCGCCCGCAGCTGGACCCGCAGCAGCGCCGGCCGGTCGAGGCCGATGCGGATCGCGCGCCAGCCGAGCGCCGGGTTCTCCTCCTCGAGCTTGGGCATGTACGGCAGGATCTTGTCGCCGCCGATGTCGAGCGTCCGGATCGTCACCGGCCGGTCGCCGGTGGCGGAAAACACCGCCTCGTAGAGCGCCTGCTGCTCGGCCGCCGACGGCATCCGCTGCGCCACCATGAACTGCAGCTCGGTGCGGAACAGGCCGATGCCCTCGGCGCCGGTTTCGTTCAGGTGCCCGAGGTCGACGAGGAGGCCGGCGTTGAGGTGGAGCCCGATGCGGATGCCGTCGCGGGTGATCGCGGGCACGTCGCGCAGCGCCCGATATTGTTCCTGCCGCTTGGCGCGCAGGCGCACCATCTCGGCATAGGCCGCCTCGATCTCGGGTCCGGGGCGGACCTGGACCTCGCCCGAGACGCCGTCGACGATGATCGCATCGCCGGAATCGCAGAGCGCCGTCGCGTTCTCGACCTCGCCGACGGCGGGGATGCCCAAAGCCCGCGCGACGATCGCGATATGGCTGGTCGGGCCGCCCTCCTCCAGCACCACGCCGCGCAACCGAGACGGGTCGTAGTCGAGGAGCGCCGCCGGCCCCATCGAGCGGGCGACCAGGATGGCGTTGTCGGGCAGGAACGCGCCTGAGCCCGCGCCCTCCTGGCCGGTGAGGCGGCGCAGCAGGCGGTTGGCGAGGTCGTCGAGGTCGTGCAGGCGGTCGCGCAGGTACGGGTCGCTCTGGCGCATCATCCGCGCGCGGTTGTCCGACTGGACCCGCTCGACCGCGGCCTCCGCGGTGAGGCCGGAGACCACCGCCTCGCGCATCCGGCGCAGCCAGCCCTTGTCGTGGGCGAACATGCGCACCGTCTCCAGCACTTCTCGCGATTCGCCGGTGCCGATCTTGTCGCCGCGCTCGACCAGGGCGTCGATCGCCGAGCGCACCGCCTCGATCGCGGCTTCGAGCCGGGTGATCTCGGCCTCGACGTTCTCGGCGATCAGTGTCTTCACGACGATACGCGGCTCGTGCAGCACGACGTGGCCGAGGCCGATGCCGTCGGCGAGCACCACGCCGCGGGCGCTGACCGCGCGGCGCGCGGCGGTGCCGGCGTCGGGCGCCAGCCCCTGCAGCTCGCCGGACGCGATCATCTCCGAGAGCACCATGGCGGTGGTCTGGAGCGCCTCGATCTCCTCGTCGGAATAGACGCGGTAGGTCTTGTTCTGGACGGTGAGCACGCCGAGCGTGTTGCCGGCCCTCAGCAACGGCACGCCGAGGAAGGCGTGATACGCCTCCTCCCCCGTCTCGGGGCGGTAGGAGAAGGCCGGGTGGGTCTGCGCGTCGGAGAGCGAAAGCGGCTCGGCCGTCTGCGCGATCAGGCCGACGAGGCCCTCGTCGGCACGCATCCGCGTGAGGTGGACCGCCTCGCGGTTGAGGCCTTCCGTCGCGAACAGCTCGAGCGTGTTGTCGTCGCGCAGGACGTAGACCGAGCAGACCTCGGCGATGACGTTGGCGGCGATGACCACGACGATGCGGTCCAGGCGCGCCTGGGGGCTGACCGGCTCCGCCATGGCTTCGCGAAGGCGGCGCAGCAGCAGGCGCGGGCCTCCGGGCGCAGCGGGCATCGTCTGGTCAATCCCCTGTCAGCGCGGCGCCGAACGTCGGCGCCGGGCAACCTCAGGTCGAACCCGTCGGACGGGCCTGCAAGACTCAAGCTTGATCCAGGCCGTATAGCGAGTGGAGCGTGCGGACGGCAAGCTCGGTATAGGCCGCGTCGATCAGCACGGAGAACTTGATCTCGGAGGTGGTGATGGCGCGGATGTTGATGCCCTTGTCGGCGAGCGCCCGGAACGCCTTGGCCGCGACGCCGGCATGGCTGCGCATTCCGACGCCGATCGCCGACACCTTCACCACGTCGGTGGCGCCTTCGATCTGGGCGAAGCCGATCGTGTCGTGCGCCCGATCGAGCACTGTGCGGGCGCGGTCGTAGTCGGCCGCCGGCACGGTGAAGGTCATGTCGGTGGTGGACTGGTCGCCCGACACGGTCTGGATGATCATGTCGACGTTGATGTTGGCGTCGGCGAGCGGCCCGAAGATCGCGGCGGCGACGCCGGGGCTGTCCTTGACACGGCGAAGCGTGATCTGCGCCTCGTCCCGCGCGAAGGCGATCCCGGTGATGATCTGCTGTTCCACGTCGGTTTCCTCGTCGCAGATGAGGGTGCCGGGGCGCGCGGCGTCCGGCGGATCGAAGGAGGAGCGGACCGTGGTCGGCACCCGGTGCACCATGGCGAGCTCGACGGAGCGGACCTGCAGCACCTTGGCGCCGAGGGAGGCCATCTCCAGCATCTCCTCGAACGTGACGCGCTCCATGCGCCTCGCCTTCGGCACGACGCGCGGGTCGGTGGTGTAGACCCCGTCCACGTCGGTGTAGATGTCGCAGCGCTCCGCGCCGATCGCGGCGGCGATCGCGACCGCGCTGGTGTCCGACCCGCCACGGCCCAAAGTCGTGATCCGGCCGGTCTCGGAATGGATGCCCTGGAAGCCGGCGATCACCGCCACCTCGCCGCGCTTGAAGCCGGCGTCGAGCCGGGCGCCGTCGATCTCCTCGATGCGGGCCGAGCCGTGCGCGTCCGAGGTCTGGATCGGGATCTGCCAGCCTTGCCAGGAGCGGGCCGCGATGCCGGCCTTGCGCAGCGCGATCGCCAGCAGGCCGGAGGTGACCTGCTCGCCCGATGCGACGACGGCGTCGTACTCGGCGGCGTCGTAGTCGCCGTCGGCGTCCTTGACCCAGCCGACGAGCTCGTTGGTTTTGCCCGACATCGCCGATACCACGACCGCGACCTCGTAGCCGGCCGCGACCTCGCGGGCGACGTGGGCGGCCACGTTGCGGATGCGCTCGACGTTGGCGACCGAGGTGCCGCCGAATTTCATCACCAGACGGGGCATGGAGCGTCCGCGTTTCTCAAACTTCGTCGATCGGCCGATCCGGGCGCATCGGGACCGGGCGTGTAGGACGGCCCGCGGGGATTTCCGAGCGACCGCGCCGATCGCTGTACCGCACCGGCGTCCGGCGGGTACAAGCGGGGTCGGGACCTGTCAACACGCCGCCGATTCCGCTGCCGCGTTCCGCTGCGAAGTTCGGCCGCCCGTGCGAACCGGTCGGGCCGGCGCGTGTTTCCAACTGCCTGGTACGGACCCTCAAGGAGAGCGGATGAGCATCGACGAGACCGCCGCGGGCGGCGCCGCGCACGCGCGCACCGGGTCGGTGAACCCGGCCGAAATCGCCCGGTTCGACGCGCTGGCGGCGACGTGGTGGGACCCGCGCGGGCCGATGCGGGTGCTGCACCGCTTCAATCCCGTCCGCCTCGCCTACATTCGCGACACGGTCTGCCGCCATTACGGGCGCTCGGCTGAGACGCCCTTCGCGCTGGACGGCCTCTCGGTGGTCGACGTCGGCTGCGGCGGCGGCGTGCTGTCCGAGCCGCTGGCGCGCCTCGGCGCCGACGTCACCGGCCTCGACCCGGCCGTGCAGAACATCGCCGCCGCCCGCCGCCATGCGGAGGCCGAGGGCGTGCCCGTGGATTACCGGGCCGAGACCATCGAGTCGGTGGCCGCCGCGGGCCGGACCTTCGACGTGGTGCTGATCATGGAGGTGATCGAGCACGTCTCCGACATGCCGGCCTTCGTCCGCACCGCGGCCTCGGCGGTGAAGCCGGGCGGCCTGCTCTTCGCCGCGACGCTGAACCGGACGATGCGCTCCTTCGCGCTCGCGATCGTCGGTGCCGAATACGTCCTCGGCTGGCTGCCGAAGGGCACGCACGACTGGCAGAAGTTCGTGACGCCGTCCGAGCTGACGGCTGCGCTCCGGGGCGGCGACCTGTCCGTGACCGACACGACGGGCGTCGTCTACAACCCGCTCACGGACGGATGGCGGGTGGGCCGCGACACGGCGGTGAACTACATGCTGGCGGCCGAGAAGCCGGCTTAGGGCGCCCCTGCCCAACCCTGCCACCACCGGGCGGTCCCCGAAGGAGACGCGATGCTCGAGAAGATACCCGCCGCCGTGGGCCATGCCCTGTCCGGCCTCAAGGCCGGGCTCGAGAAGGCCGTCTTTCACGCCGAATTCCCCGACGCTCCGGCGACGATCGCGTTGACGAGCCCAGACTTCGCCGACGGCGCGGCTCTGCCGGCCCGTTTCACCGCGGACGGCGACGGAACCTCGCCGCCGCTCGCCTGGAGCAACCTTCCCGCCGGCACGGCCGCCGTCGTGATCCTGGGGGAGGATGCCGACAGCCCGACGCCGCATCCGCTGGTGCATCTGATCGCGTGGAACCTAGCGCCGGCCATGTCGGATCTCGCCGAGGGCGCGTTGACCGCGGATGCGCCCGTGGATCTGGGCAAGAACAGCTTCCTCAAGGACGGTTGGCTGCCGCCGGACCCGCCGAGCGGTCACGGCGCGCACCGCTACCTGTTCCAGGTCTACGCCCTCGACCGTCGCCTCGACCTGTCGCCCTCCCCAGGCCGCGGCGCCCTGATTGATGCAATGCGAGGCCACGTCCTGGCCAGGGGCTCGCTCACCGGGACCTACCAGCGGCGCTGAGGCGCATAGCCGGCCTCGATCGTTCGACGGCGGATGACCAAGCCAACGGAACGCGCGCGATGAAGGCTCTCCTCTGCACCCGGCTCGGTGGACCTGACGACCTGTCGATCGAGACGCTGCCCGATCCCATGCCCGGCCCCGGCGAAGCGCTGGTGCGGGTCTCGGTCGCCGCGCTGAACTTCTTCGACACGCTGATCATCGCCGGGCGCTACCAGGTGAAGCCGGAGCTGCCGTTCTCGCCCGGCGGCGAGGCCTGCGGCGTGGTCGAGGCGCTCGGCCCCGGCGCGGAGGGCGTGCGGGTCGGCGACCGGGTGATCGTGCACGCCAAGTACGGCACCTGCCGCGAACGGGTGACCGTCCCGGCGCGCCTGCTGATCCCCGTGCCCGACGGCGTGAGCGACGAGCAGGCGGCGGGCCTGACGATCACCTACGGCACCTCGCTGCATGCCCTGCGCAACCGCGCCAAGGTCCAGCCGAGCGAATGGCTGGCGGTGCTCGGCGCCTCGGGCGGCGTCGGCCTCGCGGCGGTGGAACTCGGGGCGCTGCTCGGCGCCCGGGTGATCGCCTGCGCCTCGTCGGAGGACAAGCTCGCGGTCGCGCGCGAGCACGGGGCCGAGATCGGCCTCGTCTACGACCCGGCGACCTTGCGTGACGCCCTCAAGGAGGCGACCGGGGGCAAGGGCGTCGACGTGGTCTACGACGCGGTCGGCGACGCGTTCTCGGAGCCGGCCTTCCGCGCGCTGACCTGGCGCGGGCGCTTCCTCGTCGTCGGCTTCGCCGCCGGCGAGATCCCGCGCCTGCCGCTCAACATCATGCTGCTGAAGGAGCTCGACGTGATGGGCGTCCACTGGGGCGTGTTCACCGAGCGCGAGCCGGAGGTGCACCGCGAGAACCAGCGCCAGATGCTGGCCTGGGTCGCCGAGGGTCGGCTGACCGCGCGGGTGCACGGCGCCTACCCCCTCGAAGACTACGCCGCGGCCCTCGGCATCCTCAGCCGCCGCGAGGCGGTGGGCAAGGTGCTGCTGCGGCCCTGACGCCTCAGATCAGGCCCTGCGCCTTGGCGAGCGCCACGAGGTCGCCCTGCGGCCGGGCGCCGATGTGCTGGATCACCTCCGCCGCCGCCAGCGCGCCGAGGCGGGCCGCGGTGACGTAGTCGAGGCCGCGGGCGTGCCCGGCCAGGAAGCCGGCGGCGAAGAGGTCGCCGGCGCCGGTGGTGTCCACGACCTCGCGCACCGGCGACGCCTCGACCGAGCGGATCTCGCCGCCCTTCACCACCATCGCGCCCTCGGACGAGCGCGTGACGAGGCCGAGAAGGTGCTTGCCGCGGCCGTCGCGTTCGTCGCGCAAGGCCTTGAGCGCCGCGTCCGGGTCGTCGGTCTGGTACAGGCTCTGCAGCTCGCCGATGTTGGCGAACAGGATGTCGACGCTGCCGTCTCGGATCAGGCCGAGGAATTCGTCGCGGTAGCGGCCGACGCAGAACGCGTCCGAGAGGGTGAGCGCCACCGCATTGCCGGCACCGTGCGCGATCGACACCGCCTTGCGGAACGCGTCCTTGGCGGCCGGCGGGTCCCAGAGGTAGCCTTCGAGGTAGACGACGCGGGCGCTCTCGACGACCGCCTCGTCGAGGTCGGCGGGCGACAGGCCCTGGCATGCGCCGAGATAGGTGTTCATCGTGCGTTCGCCGTCCGGCGTCACCAGCACGAAGCAGCGGGCGGTGGCGGGGCCGTCGGTCGCGGCCGGCACGCCGAAGGCGACGCCGGTCGCCTTCAGGTCGTGGCTGAACAGGCGGCCGAGCTCGTCGTCGCGGACCTTGCCGACGAAGCCGGTCTTGGCGCCGAGCAGCGCGGCGCCGACCGCCGTGTTGGCGCCCGACCCGCCCGACACGATCGTCGCCGGGCCCATCGCGGAAAACAACGCCTCGGCGCGCGGCTCGTCGATCAGCGCCATCGCGCCCTTCGGCACGCCCTGGTCTGCGAGGAAGCCCTCGTCTGTGCGGGCGATGACGTCGACGATGGCGTTGCCGAGCACCAGGAGGTCGAGCTGAGCGGTCATTCGGTCGTCCCTTCGAAATCTGCCCGCGCTCTCGCACCGGCGTCCGAACGGGTCAAGCGAGGCGGCTCAGGCGTCGGCGAACATCTCGGCGACCGGCACGTCGAGGCCGAGCGGATCGAGCCGGAGCACGCCGTCGGCCGCGATCCGCGACTCGATCACCTCGGCGCCACGGCGGTGATGGATGACGAGGCGTTTGACGGGATCGACGATCAGGTGGTGCATCACGCTGGCGAGGCTGAAATACCCGGCGAACTTGACGCCGGTGTCGATCGCCTTGGTGCTCGGTGAGATCACCTCGACGACGATCAACGGATCGTTCACCTCGACCGCGTCGGCATCCATCCGGGAGCCGCACATGACGAGGGCGTCCGGCTCGAAAGCAGTGGTCGGATCGATCCGCACGGTCATGCCGTCCGGAAACACCTCGCACGGGAGGCCGCCGGCACGAACCGCGGCGTGCAAGGCTACGAAGATCCTAGATTTGGCGCGGGCATGCTGTGCGCGCTGCGGCGAGATGGCGAAGACTTCGCCGTTCAGAATTTCGTGGCGGCCAGGTCGATCCTCGGCCCAGGTCAGGAACTGATCCACGGTCATTCCCGGATCGGGCCGAAGCTTGGGCTGAGCGCTCAGCGGCCGATCCTAGCAGTCGGCGACGCCGTCGCGAAGCGGCGGCTACTGCATCGACTTGACTTCGCACTGCGCGTAGTCGGCACTCGCCTTCACGTAGGCGTTGAGCTTCTGCAGGTAGCCTTCGGCCAGAGGCCGAAAGGCCTGGAGCTGCAGGTTGTAGGCCTTGATCGCGTCGTTGTAGCTGTAGGCCTCCCAGCCGGGGCATCCGCCCTTGGCGTCGAGGCAGGCGGGCTTTGCCGGCAGGGCCGGCTTCTCCGGCTTGGCCGAGGCCGGCGGCGGCTCCGGCAGGGGGCAGGCCGCGAGTGCCGCCCTGGGCGCGACGAGCGCCAGGGCGAACAGGGATCGGCTCAGGAAACCGCGCATGGACAGGTCGAGCTCCGTTCGGCCCGCGTCGGGGCCGGCCGGGTTGTGCGTCCGCGTGCCTCCGGGAGCAAGGCGGTCATCCGGCCGGCTGGACGCGGTGCGGCCGCTCCACCCGCGGCGCGGGCTTGCGCGCAGCCGGCATCCCGCGAACCAGGGCGACCACCGGTAGCAGCAGGCCGATGGCGAGCACCCACCAGGCGGGGCGGATCACGTCGGAGAAGTCGAGGTTGGCGCCGAGCACGAGGTCGGCCGGGATGCCGCTCTTGATCCCGTACCACGCCGCCTCGATCCCCGCCGTCGCGAGGCCGGCGGCGACCGCCAGCAGCGCCAGCGACCACGGCCGCATCGGCAGGCGGACGCGTTGCATCAGGCGCCAGCCCATCAGCAGCACGAAGAGCCCGGTCCAGAACACCGGGTCGGAGACGTCGATCTTCGATTGCAGGAAGTAGTGCAGCAGGCCGAGAATGCCGATCGCGTAGGCCGCCTTGTGCAGCCGCGTCCAGTTCTTTCCCATCCGCCGGATCGCAGCATCGGTCGAGGTGGCGCCGAGCGCGATCAGGCCGAGGAGCGCGACGAAGCCGATCGTCAGGTAGAACCGCAGTGCGATCTCGGACACGACCTTGGCGAGGTCGAAGTTCTGGTCGACCACGTAGAGCGTCAGGTGCGCCAGCGCGTAGGCCAGGGTGGTGACCCCGATAAGGCGGCGGACGTTGATCAGCTTCGGCCAGTTCGCCACCCGTCGAAGTGGCGTGACCGCGAGGGAGGCCAGCAGGAAGCGGATGGTCCATTCCCCGGTGCCGTGGATCAGCGCCGTGATCGGCTTGGGCCCGAGGGTGTTCGTCGCGTAGGCGCCCGCGAGGTAGCAGGCCGGCGCGACGGCGAGCAGGAACGCCGCGAGCTTCAGGAGCGAAAGGCGCCCGGCGCGGTCGAGCCAGGGCAGCGGCAGGGCGTGGGACCGGGCGTCGGACATGGCGGCTCTTCGTATCGGCTGTCGGTGACGATTCGCGGCCCGGAACGGCCGGCGGGGAACGCTCGCGATCCATTCGCTGGGTTCGCCCCACGGTTACGGATGCGGGCCGTTTTCGGTTTCGAACGCGCGAAGACGGTTGACCGCACCGGAGCGCGGCCGAGATAGCCCCGCAACCCAACGACGCAGGATCGCATCTGATGGATTACCGCACGCTTGGCCGCTCCGGCCTCAAGGTCTCGCCGATCTGCCTCGGCACGATGATGTTCGGCGGCGCCACCGACGAGGCCGATTCCGCGCACATCGTCGCCAGCGCCCGCGAGGCGGGCGTGAACTTCATCGACACGGCCGACGTCTACAACGCCGGCGTCTCGGAGGAGATCACCGGCCGGGCGATCGCCGCCGACCGGCATGCCTGGGTGCTGGCCACCAAGGTGGCCAACCCGATGGGCGACGGACCCAACGACCGCGGCCTGTCGCGCGTCCACGTGCTGCGCGCCGCCGACGAGAGCCTGCGCCGGCTCGGCACCGACTTCATCGACATCTACTACCTCCACCGGGAGGACCACGCGACGCCGCTCGACGAGACCGTGCGGGCGATGGAGACCCTGGTCCGCCAGGGCAAGATCCGGCATTTCGGCGTCTCGAACCACCGCTCCTGGCGCATCGCCGAGATCTGCCGCCTGTGCGACGCCTATGGCATCGACCGGCCGGTGGTGAGCCAGCCCTATTACAACGCCTTGAACCGCATGCCCGAGACCGAGCACCTGCCGGCCTGCGCGCATTTTGGCCTCGGGGTGGTGCCGTACTCGCCGCTCGCCCGCGGCGTGCTGACCGGAAAGTACGATCCCGACGCCCCGCCCCCGGCCGACACCCGCGCCGGCCGCCAGGACACGCGGATGATGCAGACGGAATGGCGCCCGGAATCCCTGCGCATCGCCCGCACCCTGAAGGACCATGCCGAGGCCCGCGGCATCACCGCCGGCCAGTTCGCCTTCGCCTGGGTGATGAACAACCGCGCGGTGACAGCGGTCATCGCGGGTCCGCGCACGCTGGCGCAGTGGACCGACTACCTCGGCGGGCTCGACTACGCCTTCACCCCCGAGGACGAGGCCCTGGTCGACGGCCTCGTCGTGACCGGCCACCCCTCGACGCCCGGCTACAATGATCCGGCCTACCCGGTCGAGGGCCGCGTCACGGTGAGCGGGACCAAGGCCTGAGGCACGTATCGATCGATCGGGTCCAATATTGGCGCAGGCAAGATTGGCGCAGGACGACACGGCCGTCGGGAAGGAGGATTAAAGGTCGATTCACGCAAAAGGCCCTAGCGTGATGGTCGTTGCAGTTCCTGCGTATCCGAAGTGCCATGCCCCCATCCGTCGAGGTCGCGCCCGACCTGTCCGGGCTGATCGAACTGTCGCGCATCGCGCATCTCGACCTGAAGCCCGTCATCCTGCGGGTCCAGACCGATCTGTTCGTGCAGGCAGCCAACCGCGACAAGTCGGACATCGAGTCCTTCGCATCCCTCGCCGGCGGGCTGATCCCGATCGTCGACGAGGAGACGGCGGCGATCGTCGCGGAGAAGCTCGCGCCCTTCGCCGACACGCCGCAATCCGTTCTGGCCACCCTCGCCGCCCGCGGCGGCCGCGTCCGCGACATCGTCCTGGAGACAGCCGTCACGCTCTCGCCCGCCCTGATCGACGCGGCGCTCCTCGACGGCGCCGACCTCGGCTCGGCGATGGCCGGGCGGCCCGGCCTGCCCCGCGCGGTCGTCGCCGAGCTGGCGCAGCGCGGCGATCCGGCGATCGACCGGGCGCTGGCCGGGAACCTCGCGATCACCCTGCGCAGCGACAGCGCCCGCCACCTCGTTGGCCGCGGTCGCGCCGACCCGGACCTCGCCGGCCTGCTTCTGGCGCGCCCGGACCTCGCGGCCGACGACCTCGCGCCGCTCTACCTGCATGCCGACCCGATCCGGCGCGATGCGATCCGCGAGGCCATCGCCGCCACGGCGGCGCTTCGCCCCTGCCCGCCCCCGCCACGCGACCTCGGCGCGATGCTGCTCGGACTGTCCGCCGCCCACGACGTGCCCGGCTTCATCGCCGCGCTGTCCGACGGCCTGGGGCTGCCGGCGAACTTCTTGCGCGCCGCGCCGGACCCGGGCTCGCGCTACGACCTGCTCACCCTATGCCTGCGCGCCGCCGACCTGCACGAGGAGGAGGCGGTCTACGTCTTCCTGACCCTCGACGAGGCGGTGTCGCGCTCGGCCGAGCGGGTGTTCGAGCTCGTCCGCCTGTTCCGCACCACCGATCGCCCGGCCGCCCGCGACCTGCTCTCGGCGATCCTCGACCGGCCGCTGCGCGAGCGCACCGCCACGGCCGACGCGCACCAGCCGCACCATGCGCCGGACACGGGCAAGGTCCGGGCAAGTGCCGTCGAACGGCCTGCCGCCCGCACGACCCTGCCGGGACGAGCGCGCAAGTCGTCTTGAAGCCCGCCCGGATGTCGGTGACGTGCCGGGCCTTTCGCTTGCTGATGGGCCGCTGGCGTTAGAGCCGGCTTCGCGCGTCGCAGCTCAATCCGCGCCGCGTCGTCAGTGCCCCTCCGCACCGCGCCAGGCGGCCTTGCGGTCGGCGTCCGCCAGGGTGTCGCGCGAGACGCTTGCCGTGCCGACGTGCCTGCCGAGCTCGGCCATGGCATCCTGCGCCAAACGCTGGCGGGACTCCGCCGGCAGTGCGCTCCAGGCCGCCGAGGCGGACCCGACCGTCGCGAGCACCGTCGATCCCGTCGCCAGGACCGTCGCAGCCGGATCGCGCACGGCCGCCGTCGCCGTCGCCGTCGCTGCGGGTCCGATCGCGGACGTCGAGGGCTGGTCGCGCGTCGCCGCGAAATAGGACAACGCGCCGATCACCAGGGCGGCTCGCAACAGGAACGACATAAACGGTGATCCGGACGGCGGACGGGTTGGACTGGCCGAGGGTGGCGCCGACTTCCTGAACCCGCCGTCAACTGAGCGCGGAAATCGGCGTCGATGGTGAACGAACCGCATTCGGGACGACGGCGCACAGTCACGGTTACGTTGTGGAAAGCATCCGGGTGATCGGAAGCCGGCGCGCAACACTCGTTTAAGCCGGGTCTGCGACGGTCGGCTCCTAGTCGTTCGTCACCGAACCGGGGGGCGCGAAGGCCGAGTATTTCCTGGGATGCCGCGTTGTTGGCTGCCCCGGGTCTTGGGTCTTGTGCGTTGCGCGTATCTGTCTTGCGTATTCAACACCGGCTGCCCACGCTGCTCGACGCCCGCCTTGCGAGCTTCGTGCATGAATCCGCGATCGAGGACGCGGCCGTGCGCTTCCGCCACGAGCGCTTCCTGGTCTCGCGCCTCGCCACCGGCGCGGTGATGATGGCAGGGCTGCCGCCCTACCTGCTGTGGCGCGGCGTGCCCTCGGGCATCGAAGTCCTTGCCATCGCCAGCCTGTTCCTACCGGTCCTCGCCGCCGTCCTGCTCTCGCGCACCGGCTCGCTCTGGGTCGCTCACGCGGTCTCCTCCGCCGGCCTCACCGGGCTGATCGTCTGCCTCGCCGGGCTCACCGGCGGCGTGCAGTCGGCCGCGACCGTCTGGCTCGTGGCGATCCCGCTCGAAGCGGTGGTCTCCGGCTCGAAGCGGGCGACCGTCGCCGCGTCCCTGCTGGCGATGCTCGGCGTGCTCGGCGTCGCGCTCGCCGGCTCTTGGATCGTCACCAGCCCGACGGTCGCGCTCTCGGCCACCGTGGCGTTGCCGGTCTTCGCCATCACCGCCATCGGCCACGTCGCCGCGCAGGTGTTGGAGCAGATGCGCAACGAGGGCCAATGGCGCAAGCGCATGCGCGACAACGAGGCCCGGGACCGGATGCTGCTCGCCGCGATCGACGACCTCGTCACCTGGCACGACGCCAACGGCCGGGTGATCGAGGCGTCGGCCTCGGCCGAGACCCTCGTCGGCACCGACGCCCTGCGCCTGCGCGGCCACGGCCTGCTGGAGCGCGTCCACGTCGCCGACCGCCCCGCCTTCCTGCAGGCGATCAGCGACGTCGCGGCGTTGGGCAAGCCCGCGACGGTGCAGCTGCGCCTCAACGTCGACCCGACCGGGCGGCGGCAGGACGGCGCACGGCTGATCCATGTCGAGATGCGGGCGCACCGGATCGCGCAGGGTCCGTCCGGCCCGGTCGGCGTCGTCGCCGTGACCCGGGACGTGACCGAGCATCGCCGCCACGCCGAGGAACTGGAGCGGGCGCGTGCCGAGGCGGAGCGCGCCGACGAGGTGAAGAGCCGGTTCCTGGCCAACGTCACCCACGAGCTGCGCACGCCCCTGAACGCCATCATCGGCTTCTCCGAGGTGCTGGCCGGCGAAGGCGCGATGGTGCTCGGGCCGGAGCGGGCGCGGGAATATGCCGGCATCATCGGCGCCTCGGGGCAGCACCTGCTCAGCGTCGTCAACACCCTGCTCGACATGAGCCGGATCCAGAGCGGCAACTTCGATTACGCGCCGGAGACGGTGGACGCGGCAGCTCTCGTGCGCAGCTGCTGCGACTTGATGAAGCTCAAGGCCGACGAAGCCGGAATCGTCCTCGTGCCGACGCCCGCGCACGGCTCTATCGAGATCACCGCGGATTCGCGTGCCTGCCGGCAGGTGCTGATCAACCTGATTTCGAACGCGGTGAAGTTCACGCCCGCCGGCGGCCGCGTCGAGGTGGCGCTGCGTAGGACCGCGACCGGCCTCGACCTCGTCGTCTCGGATACCGGCATCGGCATCCGGGAAGCCGACCTGCCGCGGCTCGGCACGCCGTTCTTCCAGGCGGGGACCGGCGGCTACAAGCGCACCCACGAGGGTACCGGCCTCGGCCTGTCCGTGGTGCAGGGTCTCGTCGGCCTGCACGGCGGCGCCATGACGATCGAGAGCGCGCCGGATGCGGGGACGACCGTCACCGTCAGCCTGCCGAAGGCCTGCCGCCAGCCCGAAAGCGCGCTCGGCACCGCGCCGCTGACCGCCCGGGTGCGCACGACCCGCAATGCGCCAGCCACCGGCGCCGTCGTTCGCCTGCCGCTCGGCCTGTTCGACAGCGGGCCGACGGTGGTGCGGGAGCCCGACGAAGCCGCGCGCCTGCGCCGCGCCGGCTGATCCGAAACGCAACGGGGAGACAGAATGTCCGAGATGCGCGACCATTGCGAGATCACCGTCGCCGGCGAGGCCCGCAGCGCACGCCCGGCCAAGGCCGCCCGCCACCCGACACCACCTCGCGCAGCCATCACCGATGCCGACGCCTCGGAATGGCGGGTGATGCTCGGGGCCGTGGCCAGCGGGACCTTGCGCATGTGCCGGCGCAACCCCGGTACGCTGTTCGGCGGGGTGGTCGCGCTCGGCGCCGTGGTGATGGTCTCGATGAACGCGCTGGGCCACCAGACCGGCCGCCACCCGGCGCCGATCCTGCCGAAGATCGCGATTCGCCAGGACGCGCTTCGCCAAGACGCGCTTCGCCAAGACGCGGTACGGAAGGACCCGGTCCCGAAGGCTTCGCCGGACATGGCGGCCGAAGCCGCGCGGCCCGCCGAGCCGTCACGGCCGCCGGCCAAGACCGCCGAATCCGCCAAGCCTGCGAACCGGGATGGGATCGCCGACCTGATCCGGTCCGGCGAGACCACCGCCTCGGTCACGCCGAAGGCGGCCGCCGCAGCACCGAAACCGCAGCCCTCGGTGATGCAGGCGCAAAAGGCTCTGACGAAGCTCGGCTACGGGCCGCTCAAGGCCGACGGGCTGATGGGCGCCACCACCCGCGCGGCGATCGAAAAGTTCGAGCGCGACCGCAAGCTGCCGGTAAAGGGCGAACCCGCCGGCCGGACTCTGCGCGAGCTCGCCGCCCGCGCTGCCCTGCCCCCGGCCTGATTGCATCGCGGTCCGGCGCGGCGCATGCCCGGCGCGCATCCGCACCGGGAGGTCCCATGCCGCGCCTGCGCTCCGATTTCTGGGTCTCGGCCCACCTGAGGCGCCTCGCCGTCGAGGGCATCTCCGCGGTTCAGCGGCGGCGCGGGGCGGCGGCGGCGGGCGCGATCTTCGTCAAGGTCGATCGCCTCGACGGACGCGCCGACCTCTACGGGCCGGCGCCGCAGGCTTTGTTCGAGGGCGAGGATTCCGGCGGCCGCCGTTTCGTGGCGATGGTCACCGAGGGCACGCCGCTCGATGCCGAGGAGCGCCTGACCAAGGAGATCCGCTTCGATTCCGACCTGTGGATCATCGAGATCGACGACCGCGAAGGCCGGCACCTCCTCGATCTCGCCGAATAGCCTCAGGCCGCCTCGCCCGCGAGTCGCCGCGCCGCACGATCGCGCCCGATCAGCGGCAGCAGGGCAGCCAGGTCCGGCCCGTGCTCCAGGCCGGTGAGCGCCAGGCGCAGCGGCATGAAGAGGGCCTTGCCCTTGGCGCCGGTCCGCTCGCGGATCGCGGTGGTCCAGGCCTTCCAGGTCTCGGGGCCGTAGGGCTGGGGCGGCAGCGTCGCCAACGCCGCGTCGGTCACGACGGCGTCCGCGATCACCGGCGCGACCGGCCCGGCCACCACCTGCCACCAGTCGCGAATCTCGGCGATCCGGTGGAGATTCGCCCGCGCCGCCAGCCACAAAGGTTCGGCGATGCCCGCCGGGATGCCGAGCGCGTCCAGGCGCTCGGCGGCTTCCGCGAACGGCATCTCGTGAAGGATGCGAGCGTTGAGCCCGTCGAGTTCGTGCGGATCGAACTTGGCCGGCGCCCGGGAGATGTGGGCGAGGTTCACGAGCTCGGCGAGCGCGTCCATCGTCGCGACCGCGCGCACAGCCTCGGCCGAGCCGGTGAGCACGGCGAGCGAGCGCACGGCGGCCGGCTCGTAGCCCGCCTCGCGCAGCGACCGCAGCGACAGGTGGCCGAGGCGCTTCGACAACCCCTCCCCATCCGCCGTCGTCAGAAGGTTGTGGTGGCCGAAGACCGGAAGCGCAGCCCCCAGCGCCTCGAAGATCTGCACCTGTACGCCGGTGTTGGTGACGTGGTCCTCGCCACGGATCACGTGGGTGACGCCGAGGTCGGCGTCGTCGACCACCGAGGGCAGCGTGTAGAGGTAGCTGCCGTCGGCGCGCACCAGCACGGGGTCGGAGAGCGAGGCGCAATCGACGTGCGCCGTGCCGCGGACGAGGTCGTCCCAGGCGACCGCCCGCGGCTCGAGCTTGAAGCGCCAATGCGGGATGCGGCCTTCCGCCTCCATGGCGGCGCGCTCGTTGTCGCTCAGCGCGAGCGCCGCGCGATCGTAGATCGGGGGTAGGCCGCGGCCGAGCTGGCGCTTGCGCCGCCGCTCCAGCTCCTCCGGCGTCTCGTAGCAGGGATAGAGCCGGCCGAGCGCCTTCAGCTTGTCGGCGGCGTCGTCGTACACCGCCGTCCGGTCCGATTGGCGGGCGCGCAGGTCCGGCACGATGCCGAGCCAGGCGAGGTCCGTCTCGATCGCCTTGGCGAAGGCCTCGGTCGAGCGTTCGCGGTCGGTGTCGTCGAGCCGCAGCAGGAAGCGACCGCCGTTCGCGCGGGCGAAGAGCGCGTTCAGCAGCGCGGGCCGCGCGTTGCCGATGTGGAGGAAGCCGGTGGGCGACGGCGCGAAGCGGACAAGAGGAGCCATGGCGGCGTCTTAACCTCCAATTGCCCCTCTCCGCCACAGCCCGACCGGGATGTCGCGCGGGGACGGCGGAAACACGTGGCGACGGATTGCACGGTCGGCGACGCTTCCAGGCAGCCGGAACCCGGCGTTCCTTGGATGGGGCGCCGCGGCGGCCGACAAGCGCGGAGCGGAATTCCGGCCGGAACCGGTGCGGTCGTCGACGTCGATCGGTGATCGCATCGGTTCTGCAGCTTGACGCCACCGCGCAGCCGGTCCTAGAAGGCCCTCGTTCCGGGATCGACGGCGTCAGCGCTGGTCGATCGGGATCGCGGCGTCCCAAGGGCTCGTCGCGCGGGATGGACGGTTAGCACAGCGGTAGTGCGTTCCCTTCACACGGGAAAGGTCGCAGGTTCGATCCCTGCACCGTCCACCATTTCCTCTCAGATCAGTTTGGCCGCTCGTCCGACCTACGTTGTCGTGCGCCGAAGCCACCGAACCTTGTGTCTCAGCCCTCACAGGTTGTTGGGAGGCGAGCGCTGCGTTGCCCGATCCAGCCTCCGGCCAAAGCGCGAAACCCGCCATTAACCTTCCTCGGTGATTTGTCGGATCGTTAACGGCTTCGCGCGGGCTGTCCCTGCTGCCGGCCAAGGATGGCACATCATGCGGCTGATCGTCGGCACCCTGATCGTCTTCGCCTGCGTCTTCGGCAGCTATTCGGCGATGGGCGGCCACCTCGAAGTGCTTTGGCAGCCGTTCGAGTTCGTCATCATCCTCGGTGCGGCGATCGGGGCCTTCATCATCGGCAACACCGGGCCGGTGCTCAAGGCCGTGCCCGCCATGTTCGGCACGCTCGTGAAGGGGCCGAAATACAACCAGCAAGCCTATGTCGAGCTTCTGGGAATGCAGTTTTCCTTGTTCAAGCTCGCGAAGCAGAAAGGCCTGATGGCGCTCGAGCCGCACATCGAAGAGCCGAGCGAGTCGACGCTGTTCAACGCCTTCCCGACCTTTGCAGCCAACCATCACGCGGTCGAATTCGTCTGCGACTACATGCGGATGGTGACGCTGGGCGCCAACAACGTCCACGAAATCGATGCGCTCATGGATGAGGAACTCGAGACGCACCACCAGGAGCAGGAGCGTATCGTCTCGGCCATGCAGTCGCTCGCCGACGGTACGCCCGCGCTCGGCATCGTCGCCGCCGTGCTCGGCGTGATCAAGACGATGGGAGCCATCAAGGAGCCGCCGGAGGTGCTGGGCCATCTGATCGGCGGCGCGCTCGTCGGCACCTTCTTCGGCGTCTTCGTCGCCTACGGCTTCTTCGGGCCCATGGCGCAGTCGCTCAAGAGCCTCTTCGAGGCGGAGTCGAAATACTACGTTTCGCTCAAGGCTGGTCTCCTTGCCCACATCGCCGGCCAGCCGCCGGTGATGGCGGTGGAATTCGCCCGCAAGGCCCTAATGAGCGACGTCCGCCCGACCTTCAACGAAGTGGAAGCGGCGACCGCCGCCCTGCCCGCCTAATCCGACCCCATCTCGAGAAGGGACGCGACGATCATGGCGCTCCAGCCGATCATCATCAAGAAGGTCAAGAAGGCCGCGCACGGGCACCACGGCGGGGCCTGGAAGATTGCCTACGCGGACTTCGTGACCGCCATGATGGCGTTCTTTCTGCTGATGTGGCTGATCAGCATGACAACGCAGGAGCAGAAGGCCGGTTTGGCGGAATACTTCGCGCCGGCGGCTTTGAGCCCCGCTACCAGCGGCGCTGGCGGAATGCTCTATGGGACCTCCCTCGATACGTCGGGCAACAAGCCGTCCACGCCCCGCGAGAAGGCGACGGGTTCAGCCGAGCAGGATGAGAGGGCGCGCCCGACCAGTGCGGGCGGCGCCAGCGACCTCGATGCCAGCCGCCCGGCCGCCAGCGTGCAGCCCAATTACAGCGCCATGGCCAGCCTGCGGCAGGCGCTCCAGAAGATGCCCGACATCGCCGAGCTGTCGCGCAACATCGTGATCGAGCCGACCAAGGAGGGCGTGAACGTCTCCCTCGTGGACGACGACGGCCGTTCCATGTTCCGCGAGGGTTCGGTCGACCCCCACGAGCGGACCCGTCGCGTGCTGGAAGCGCTGGCGCCCGCCCTGCGCCGGCTGCCCAACCGCCTGTCCATCACCGGCTACACGTCGGCCACCCGCCCGGGTTCGGCGCGGGCCGGCGAACCCTGGAATCTCACCGCCGGGCGTGCGCTCGCCGTACGCGAGATTCTGTCGGGCGCCGGGGTTCCCAACGAGAACTTCGCGTCGGTGGTGGGACGCGCCGACACCGAGCCGGTCTTCCCCGACAACCCCTACATCGCCCCGAACCGGCGGGTGACGGTCACGCTGCTCAATGCGAGCCCGGCGACGCCCCCGAACATCCTTCGCTGACGGACGAGCCGCATCGCCTCTGTTGAATGCTCGGCCCGATAGGACCGAACTGATCTGGGCACGGCGTCCACGGTGCGGTGCCATGCCTCGACCACCACTCTGAAACCTGATCTTCAGCCACTTTCAGTGTGGAACCACCGGCTCTCTGCGAACGAAGAGCGACCGAGCCTCACGTCCCAAGACAAACGTCCGGCAACGCTCAGTTGTTGGCGGTGCGGAACGTGTCGCAGGACTTCGTCTGGCCGCTCTTGTAGCCGTTCATGAACCAGCGTTGGCGCTGCTCGGACGAGCCGTGCGTGAACGAGTCCGGCACTGCGTAGCCCTGGCTCTGCTTCTGCAGCTTGTCGTCTCCGATCGCGCTGGCCGCGTTCATCGCCTCGTCGATGTCACCCTGCTCCAGGGAATTGTACTTGTCGTTGGAGTTCTTGGCCCAGACGCCGGCGAGGCAATCGGCCATCAGCTCGATCCGGACGGAGAGCGCGTTCGCGTCGCGCTTGGACGAGGCCTGCTGCTGGCGGGCCTGGACCTTGCCGAGGATGCCGAGGACGTCCTGCACGTGATGGCCGACCTCGTGCGCGATGACGTAGGCGTAGGCGAAGTCGCCCTTCACACCGAACTTCTGCTCCATCTCCTTGAAGAAGCCGGTGTCCAGATAGACCTTCTTGTCGAGCGGGCAGTAGAACGGACCCATTGCCGCCTGGGCCGAGCCGCAGCCGCTGCGTGTGCCGCCGGTGTAGAGCACCATCGTGGTCGGGGTGTACTGCTTGCCGGTCTGGTTCGGGAGGATCTGGCTCCAGACGTCCTCGGTGTTGCCCAAGATCTTGGAGGCGAAACGGCCGCTGTCGTCGGTCGGCGCCGTCTTGCGCCGCGTCTGCGTCTGCGGGTCGGCCTGCTCCTCGCGCTGGCTGCCGCCGCCGCGGGTCATCTGTTCGGCGCCGCCCATCAGGATCGCCGGATTGATGCCGGTGACCCAGCTGATGATCAGGATCACGACGATCGCGCCGATGCCGAGCCCGCCGGCACCGCCGCCCGGAAAGCCCATCCCGCCGCCGCCGCCTTCGCCGCGACGATCCTCGACGTTGTCCGAACTCCGAAAATCGTCCCAGCGCATAATTTCGACCGCCACTCGTTCTCACGACGCCGTTATCGCGAGTCGCAGGGTAATGACACAGGCCGAGCGAGGGTTCCGCTCGAACGGTCAAGCTTTTCCGTCGAGGGCGGCGCGCAGCAGCCGGAAATCCCGCCAGGCGAGCCGCTTCTGCATCGGCTGCCGCAGGAGGTAGGCCGGGTGGAGCGTGGCGAGCGCCCGCACCGTGCGATGGGACATCGCGTAGGGGTAGAACCGCCCGCGCGCCTTCAGGATGCCGTCCTTGGTGCCGGTGATCGCCTTCGTCGCCGGGTTGCCGAGGCAGACGATGATGTCGGGGTCGGCAAGCTCGATCTGCCGCTCGAGGAACGGGCGGCACACGGCGAGCTCCTGGATCGTCGGCTCGCGGTTACCGGGCGGGCGCCACGGCACCACGTTGGCGACGTAAGCCATCGTGCGGTCGAGGCCGATCGCCGCCATCATCCGGTCGAGCAGCTGGCCCGAGCGGCCCATGAACGGCTTGCCGACCCGATCCTCGTCGGCGCCCGGCGCCTCGCCGATGAACATCAGCTTCGCGGCGGGATTTCCGTCGGAGAAGGCGAGGTTCTTAGCCGTGAAGCGCAGCGGGCACCCGTCGAAGTCCGCGAGCAGCGCCTCCAGCTCCGCGAGCGTCCCGACCTCCCGGGCCCTGGCCCGGGCATCGGTGGCGGCTTCCTCGGGCTTGGCCGACGCAGATTGTCCGTAGGTGCGGGGCGGTGACGGCGCCTTCTCCGGTGCCGGCGGCGCCTCTTCGCGGGACGACACCGCGTCGCGCGGCGGCAATGCGCGGCGCGCGGCCTCGACGGGCGCGTCGCGGGCGGGTGCTGTGCGGAGCAGGGTCGGAGCCGGCGTGTCGGCTTCCTGGAAGCGGTCGTGCGGCGCCTCGTCGAGGGCGAGGTCGACGCCGCTCTCCACATGGAAATCGAGATACGCGATCAGGTCGCGCTGTGCGTCCGCCGACGATGTCATGGGCATGATGTGGGGCGTGACGCACCTGTGGACAACGCGGCATCGGTGCCGTCGCCGCGCGGCGCCGAGACGCCGCAATGCGCGACTTGGCCGCTCCCGCGCCTTCTCCCCTGCCAGCAGCGGCTTGCCAACCTACATTGGAACGGGTTCAGAACGACAGCACACGGCGCATCCACCGATCGGCCCGCGTCAGCGGGCGGTCCGGGCGCACGAAAGAGACACGGCAGGAGACGACAGGCATGGCGCATCCCGAACGCGAGGGCATGGATTTCGACGTGGTCATCGTCGGCGCGGGGCCGGCCGGCCTCGCCGCGGCCATCCGCCTGAAGCAGCACGCCCATGAGAGCGGCGACGAGATCAACGTCGTCGTCGTCGAGAAGGGCTCCGAGGTCGGCGCCCACATCCTCTCGGGCGCCGTGATCGACCCGTCGGGCCTCGATACCCTGGTGCCGGACTGGCGCGACGATTCCGAGCGTCCGTTGAAGACCGCGGTGGAGCGCGACGAGTTCCTGTACCTGACCAAGAACAGCGGCGTGACGATGCCGAACCTGT
Source organism: Methylobacterium cerastii (assembly GCF_022179125.1). Classification (GTDB taxonomy): domain Bacteria; phylum Pseudomonadota; class Alphaproteobacteria; order Rhizobiales; family Beijerinckiaceae; genus Methylobacterium; species Methylobacterium cerastii. Next base: position 12,376 of record NZ_BPQG01000021.1, on the reverse strand, counting down.
TCTTCCCCAAGTTCATGTCGAACCACGGTAACTTCGTCGGCTCGCTGTCGAACGTCGCCAAGTATCTCGGCGCCAAGGCCGAGGCGCTGGGCGTCGAGATCTATCCGGGCTTCCCGGCCTCCGAGGTGCTCTACGACGACCGGGGCGTCGTCGTCGGCATCGCCACCGGCGACCTCGGCATCGCCAAGTCGGGCGAGCCGCGCGACGACTACACCCGCGGCATGGAGCTGCGCGGTAAGTACGTCATCTTCGGCGAGGGCGCCCGCGGATCGCTGACCAAGACCCTGATCGACCGGTTCGAACTCAACCGCCACAGCGACCACCAGAAGTACGGGCTCGGCGTGAAGGAGCTGTGGCAGCTCGCGCCCGGCAAGTTCGAGCCGGGCCTGGTGCGCCACTCGATGGGCTGGCCCCTGCCGAACAAGGCCGGCGGCGGCTCGTGGCTGTACCACTTCGACGACCACCTGCTCTCGGTCGGCTTCGTCACCCACCTGAACTACGAGAACCCGACCCTGTCGCCGTTCGAGGAGTTCCAGCGCTTCAAGACCCACCCGATGATCCGCGAGGTGTTCGAGGGCGCCAAGCGCATCGGCTACGGCGCGCGCGCGATCATGGAAGGCGGCTGGCAGTCGGTGCCGAAGCTCGTCTTTCCCGGCGGCTGCCTCGTGGGCGATTCCGCCGGCTTCGTGAACGTGCCGCGCATCAAGGGCTCGCACAACGCGGTCCTCTCCGGCATGCAGGCGGCCGACGCCATCGCCGACGCGCTGAAGGCGGGCCGCCAGGGCGACGAGCTCACCGCCTACGACGCCGGCTGGCGCGACAGCGCGATCGGCGCCGACCTCAAGGCGGTCCGCAACGTGAAGCCGCTCTGGTCGCGCTACGGCACCCTCGCGGGCGTGGGCCTGGGCGGCCTCGACATGTGGTCGAACACGCTGCTCAACGCCTCGCCCTTCGGCACGCTCAAGCACGGCGAGCCCGACCACGCCTGCACCAAGCCGATCTCCGAGGTGACGCCGATCGTCTACCCGAAGCCCGACGGCAAGCTCACCTTCGACCGGCTCTCGTCGGTCTACCTCTCGAACACCAACCACGAGGAGGACCAGCCGCCCCACCTGCAGGTAAAGGACATGGGCCTGCAGAAGGCCTCCGAGCACGACGTGTTCGGCGGTCCCTCCGCGCGCTACTGCCCGGCCGGCGTCTACGAGTGGGTCGAGGATGCGGCGGCCGGGGACGGCGTGCGCTACCAGATCAACGCGCAGAACTGCGTCCACTGCAAGACCTGCGATATCAAGGACCCGAACCAGAACATCAATTGGGTGACGCCGGAGGGCCCGGGCGGACCGAACTACCCGAACATGTGATCAGGAGGCGGCCGGAGACCTGCTCCGGCGCAGAGCGTGTCTCCAACGCAGCGCGCCTCTCCCGGAGGGCTTCGGTGGAAGGAAAGCGCGCTCGCACGGCCTTGCGAGCCTAAGAATCGCGACGGGTGCGGCGGCCTTGAGCGGTCGTGCCCGCGCCATCCTTTCGCCTTGCGGGCGTGGCGGGAAGAGTCCAGTGTCCCCGCCGAATTCGGCGCCGCCTGGCCGCGATGGGCCGGCGCCCGCAGGAGCCGTGAACGGTGCCCATGACCGATGTCCGCCCCCGTCGCACCCGTTCGGTGCTCGCCCTGACGTTCGCCGCGAGCGTCTCGCTGTGCGGGCCCGCGCTCGCCGTGCAGCCGCGGGAGTCGAGCCCGATGTCGGAATACGAGCCGGCGGAGTCCCTCGAAGGCAACTTCCTCTCGGCCTACATCGCCGGCGCCTCGCGCGACACCGCGGCGGCTGCGAGCTTCTACCGTGAGGCGGTGAAGGCCGACCCGCGCAACACCGACCTGCTGGAACGGGCCTTCGTCTCGCTCTTGGCCGACGGCGCCCTGCCCGACGCGTTCCGCGCGGCCGAACGCCTCGTCAACCGCGACTCCACCAACGGGCTCGCTCAGCTCTCGCTCGGCGTGCGCCAGATCAAGGCCGGCCAGTGGGCCGCCGCCCGCCAGAACTTTTCGCGCAGCGGACGCGGCGCGGCCGCCGACCTGACCGCGACGCTGCTCACCGCCTGGGCCTATGCCGGCGCCGGCGACGGCAAGCGGGCGTTGGAGACCGTGAGCAAGCTCAAGGGCGAGCGCTACTACAACACCTTCCGCGACTACCATGCCGGCCTCATCGCCAGCGTCACCGGCGATCAGGCCGAGGCCGAGCGCCGCCTCAAGGCGGCCTACGAGGCCGACAAGAACACCCTGCGCATCGTCGACGCCTACGCCCGGTTCGAGGCCAATGCCGGCCGCACCGACCTGGCGATCCAGGCCTATTCCGACTTCGACGCGCTGATGCCGCGCCACCCGATCGTGCGCGACGCCCTCGACAAGCTGAAGGCCGGCAAGCCGCTCGCCCGCCTCGTCACCAACGCGCAGGAAGGCGCCGGCGAGGTGCTGTATGGGCTCGGCTCCGCCGGCTCGACGCAGGGCGACGAGCTGCCTGCTGTGGTCTACCTGCGGCTTGCCCTCTACCTCGCGCCCGAGCACGCCCTGGCCCGCCTGACGCTCGCCGACACCCTCGACCGGATGAAGCAGCCGGAGAAGGCGAACGAGGCCTACGCGCAGATCCCCGCCACCTCGCCGCTGAAGCTCAACGCCGACATCCAGATCGGCCTCAACCTCGAGCAGGCGGGCAAGGGCGACGAGGCGCTGCAATATCTCGACGCCGCGATGAAGGCGCACCCGGACGACATCGACATCATCACGGCGCTGGGCAACGTGCAGCGCTCGCGCAAGAAGTACGAGGAGGCGGCCGAGACCTACAGCCGCGCGATCGCGCTGATCGGCGACCGGCCGCAATCGAACTTCTGGACCACCTACTACTTCCGCGGCACCGCCTACGAGCGCGCCAAGCAATGGCCGAAGGCCGAGGCCGACTTGAAGAAGGCCCTGGAGCTGGTCCCGGCGAGCCAGCCGGCGGCGAAGGCCCAGGTGCTGAACTACCTCGGCTATTCCTGGGTCGATCAGAAGATCAACATCGACGACGCCTTCAAGCTGCTCAAGCAGGCGGCCGACGCCAGCCCGCGCGACGGCATGATCGTCGACAGCCTCGGTTGGGCCTATTTCCGCCTCGGCCGTTGGGACGACGCCGTGCGCGAGCTGGAAAAGGCCGTCGAGCTGAAGCCGGGCGACCCGACCATCAACGACCACCTCGGCGACGCCTACTGGCGCGCCGGCCGCCGCCTCGAAGGCAAGTTCCAGTGGCAGCACGCCAAGGACCTCAACCCCGAGCCGGACGACCTCGTGCAGATCAACGAGAAGCTGAAGAACGGCCTGCCGGACACCGACAAGCCGACGGCCACCGCCGAGAACCCGCCGGCCCCGGTGGCGGCGCCGCACAATGCCGAGAACCCGGAACTTCCCAAGGGCGCCCCGGCCCCGACCGAGGCCCCCGGCGCGGCCGACAAGAAGAGCGGCGGCTGAACGGCCTTTCACCGATTCAATCCATCGTTCATGCCGGCTGCCATCCAGGGCAGCCGGCATTTCTTTGCGGCGCATCCTCGCTGGAGGCGTCGTCCACATCGGTCCAGAATACGCGATGGCACGTCTCACCACCCGCGCTCCTGCGAAGATCAACCTCACCTTGCACGTCCTCGGGCGTCGCCCCGGCGACGGGTATCACGTGCTCGAAAGCCTCGTGGCGTTTGCCGGCACAGGGGACACGTTGACCCTCGATCCCGGTCCCGCGCTGTCGCTCGCGGTGAGCGGCCCGACCGCCGGGCCGGCCGGGCCGACCGGGGACAACCTCGTGATCCGGGCGGCCCGGCACCTCGCGGACGGCGTGCCAGATTTGAAGGTCGGGGCGTTCGACCTCGTCAAGCGCCTGCCGGTGGCGGCGGGCATCGGCGGCGGATCGTCGGATGCGGCGGCCGCCCTGCGTCTCCTCGCGGAGCTGAACGGGCTCGCCCTCGACCACCCCGCGGTGATCGCCGCCGCGCGGGCGACGGGGGCCGACGTACCGGTCTGCCTCGATCCGCGGGCGCGGATGATGCGGGGCGCGGGCGAGGAGATCGGCCCGACGCTCGGGATCGCACCGCTGCCGGCGGTGCTGATCAATCCCGGCGTGCCGGTGCCGACGGCCCCCGTGTTCAAGGCGCTCGGACTCCAGGTCGGAGACAGGCTCGACGGCGCAGCGCATCCCGAGATCGGCGGCGGCGACGCCGACACGCTGCTCGCGGCGATCGGGCCGGCGCGCAACGACCTCGAAGCGCCGGCACTCACCGTGGCGCCGGTGATCGGCACGGCGCTGACGGCGTTGCGCACCCAGCCCGGGTGCCGGCTTACGCGGATGTCGGGTTCGGGCGCGACGGTGTTCGCCGTGTTCGCCGACCGGCATGCGGCCTCGCGCGCGGCCCGGGCCATCGGTTCGGCCCAGCCCGGTTGGTGGACCGTCGCGACCTACCTGCGCTGACAGGCCGGAGCAGGCGCCGGCTCGCTACGACGAGGATCAATGGACGCGCGAGACGCAGAAATCCACGACCTGCAGCAGCGCCGACTTCATCGGGCTTTCCGGGAACGGATCGAGCGCGTCCCGCGCCAGCGTGCCGTACTCGCGGGCGCGCGCCACCGTTTCCTCGAGGGCGTGGTGGCGCCGCAGGATCGTGTGGGCGGTCTCGAGGTCGCCCTCCTCCAGCGCGCCCTGCTCCAGCGTCCGCCGCCAGAACGCGCGCTCCTCCTCGGTGCCGCGGCGGACCGCGAGCACGATCGGCAGCGTGATCTTACCCTCGCGGAAGTCGTCGCCGACGTTCTTGCCGAGGGCCGCGCTGGTGCCGCCGTAATCGAGCACGTCGTCGATCAGCTGGAAGGCGATGCCGAGGTTCATGCCGTAGGCGCGGCACGCCTCCTGCTCCGCGACCGGGCGCCCGGCCAGCACCGGGCCGACTTCGCAGGCGGCTGCGAACAGCTCGGCGGTCTTGGCGCGGATCACCGCGAGGTACTCGTCCTCCGAGGTGCCGGTGTTCTTGGCGGCGGTGAGCTGCATCACCTCGCCCTCGGCGATCACGGTGGCGGCGGCCGAGAGGATGTCGAGGGCGCGCAGCGACCCGACCTCGACCATCATCCGGAAGGCCTGGCCCAGCAGGAAGTCGCCGACGAGCACGCTCGCCTCGTTGCCCCACTTGATCCGTGCGGCGACCCGGCCGCGGCGCATGTCGCTGCCGTCGACCACGTCGTCGTGCAGCAGGGTCGCGGTGTGCATGAATTCGACGCTGGCGGCGAGCTTCACGTCGCCGTCGATCCCCGCATAGCCGCAGAGGTCCGCGCTCGCGAGCGTGAGGATCGGGCGCAGGCGCTTGCCGCCGGAATCGATCAGGTGGTTGGCGACCTCGGGGATCATCGCCACGTCCGATCCGGTGCGCGACAGGATCTGGGCGTTCACCCGCTCCATGCCACCCGAGACCAGGGCCACGAGGTCGGCCAGGCTCGCCTCCGCGTCGGGGCGGCCCTCTTCGATGGAAACGACGACACCCAAGGTCCGATGCCTCCAGACCGATCTTCGATTGCAGCGCGCGATGCGCCACCCCTTCGCACGGGCTTCAGGGCACCGCAACATGCGCGCGTGAAACCGGATATGGTGCCGCCGCATGGATCGGCGCACGCGACGAAAGCGCCCTCCACCCGCGAACGGGGCCGCGATGACCGAACTGATCCGCACCAACGACATCGTCCTGATCGGCTTCGCGCAATCGCTGCTCGAGGGCGCTGATATCCCGGTCCTCGTGGCCGACAACCACATGAGCCTGATGGAGGGTTCGATCGGCGCCTTCCCCCGCCGCCTGCTGGTGCCCGGCGACCATGCGGCCCAGGCCCGCCGGCTCCTGCGCGACGCCGGGCTCGGCCACAAGCTGCGGGACGCGACCGCCTGACCATGCGCCAGACCTCGGATGCCGCGCCGGACGACTTCCTCGGCGGGGCCTTGCGCCTGCTGCAGCCGCCGCGCGGGAGCCACCGGGCCGGAACCGATGCGGTGCTGCTCGCGCGCCTCATCGAGCCGAAGGCCGGCGACGTGATCTGCGACGTCGGAGCGGGAACGGGTGCGGTCGGGCTCGCGGCCGGAATTGGCGCGCCGGGCAGCCGCGTCGTGCTGGTCGAGCGCGCGCCCGACCTCGCCGCATTGGCGCGCCGGAACGCCGAGGCCAACGCGATGGCCGATCGCGTCTCGGTCGTCGAGGCCGACGTGCTCGGTCCAGGGGCAGAACGCCGAGCCGCCGGCCTCGTCTCCGGCAGCGCCGACATCGTGCTGACCAACCCGCCGTTCTTCGAGGCCGGTCGCCACCGCCCGTCGCCGGATGCAGGCAAGGCGGCCGCGCACGCATTTCCCCCCGGCGGATTGGAGGCCTGGATCCGCACTTGCACCGACCTTCTGCGGGCCGGCGGCCGGCTCGGGCTGATCCACAGGGCCGACGCGCTACCGCTCTGCCTCGACGCCCTGCGCAATCGGTTCGGCGGCGTCGCGATCCGCCCGGTCCACGCCCGGGCGGATCGTCCGGCGATCCGCATCCTCGTCAGCGCGACCAAGGGGAGCCGCGCCGCCCTGGAACTGCGTCCGCCCCTCGTCCTCCAAGGGGTGGACGGCGCCTTCACCGCCGAGGCGGACGCCCTGCATCGCGGCCGGCCGTGGCCGCCATGAAGCCGTTTCGCTCTGGCCAAGTTCGTCTAGGGTATGGATCAGGCGGCGTGCCGGACACCGCCCGAGCGCATCTCAGTAGAACCGCAGGCGGCGGTGATGCCCGAAATGGTGGCGGTGATGGTGATGGCGGCGCCAATGGTGGTGGCGGTGCCAGCGGTGATGCCGGTGCCAGTGATGGCGGTGCCAGTGCCGGCGGCCGTGCCAGCGGGCGGTCTGCACGAGCGGTTCGGCGTCGGACTGGGCGGCGGCGATCGGCACGCTCATCGGGGCGGCCTTCGCCGAGAGGCTCAACCCGGTCGCGCCGCCGAGCAGCGCGAGCACGACCATCAGAAATTTCCAGGATCGCATCGAGACGTCCTCTCCTCCCTGTGACACGGTCGAGGATCGCGCCCCCGCCCGGACGGAAACCACTCCGCCGGGCCTGAAACGGCGATGGGCCTGTTTCGGTTCGATCGACGACACGCGAAACACTTCGTCGTGCGACGACGGCCCCTTGGCGAAAGCCTTGCGCAAGCGGTGCCGATGACCAATTCGGAAGGCGCAACTCTTCCCGAGCAGAGCCCCCATGCCCCTCGCCGTTCCGGACTTCGTGCGTGCCCTGCTGCCGGCGCGCTTCCGCAAGGCGCGCCCGCGCGTCGCCGTCGTGCGGTTGAATGGCGCCATCGGCGCGGTCTCACCGCTCCGTCCCGGCCTGTCGATCGGCACCGTGGCGGGTAGCCTCGAGCGCGCCTTCGAAACCCCGGGCGCGGTGGCGGTGGCGATCGTGATCAACTCGCCGGGCGGCGCGCCGGCCCAGTCGCACTTGATCCACCGGCGTATCCGCGACCTGGCGACGGAAAAGAAGCTGCCGGTCTACGCCTTCGTCGAGGACGTGGCGGCCTCCGGCGGCTACATGATCGCGTGCGCGGCCGACACAATCGTCGCCGACCCGACCTCGGTGGTCGGCTCGATCGGCGTGGTCTCGGCGGGTTTCGGGTTCGATAAGCTGCTCGCGCGCGTCGGCGTCGAGCGCCGCGTCCACACCCAAGGCGACGCCAAGGCGATGCTCGATCCGTTCCGGCCGGAAGACCCGGCCGACGTCGAGCGCCTTTTGCGCATCCAAGCGGACGTGCAGGACCTGTTCACCGCCCTCGTCACGGCCCGCCGCCCGACCTTGAAGGCCGGCGACAACCTGTTCACCGGCGCGATCTGGACCGGGCGGCAGGCGTTGGAGCTCGGTCTCGTCGACGCGCTCGGCGACATCCGTTCGACCTTGAGGACCCGCTTCGGCGACACCGTCGAGATGCGGCTCGTCGCGGAGGCGAAGGGGTCGTTCGTCAGCCGCCTCTTGCGTCGCGCGGCACCGGGCGGGATCGGCCTTGCGGACGAGGCGATTGCCGCGGTGGAGGAGCGGGCGGCCTGGGCTCGCTACGGGCTCTGAGCGAGGCTGCTAGCTCGGCTATCAGCAATCTGCGGTCAGCGGACCAGGCAGGCGGCGTCCGGCGTGCCGTAGCCGCTATAGACCACCCGCACCTTGCGGGTGCAGCCCTCGGCCTTGATCGCGGGCGCCGCGACCGGGGCGACCTCGACCGGCATCACCGCGACCGGCACGGTCACCGTGGCGGTGTCTTCCACGGTCGCGAAAGCGCTGCTGGCGCTCATCACCAGCGGGGTGGCGACCAGCGAGGCGGCGACGAGGACCGCGAAGACGGTGACGTTCTTCTTGGCGAGGCTGCGCATGACTGATGTTCCGTGGCGTTCGGCCCCTGCGGGCGCCGGATGTCCTGATGTCGGGCAATAAACTTGGCCGTGCCGATACGGTTCCGCTTGTCCGTCGAATTTGCGCCACATTCGGTGCGGGCCCGCACGCGCAGCGGCCTAGCGGTTGCTCAATGGGGCGGCGCACGCTTAAACCCCGGGCGCCCTCCCCCCGCGCGACGACGAAGAAGCCCCATGCCGAGCGATGCCGATCTCAGCCCAAAGACCTCGTTCCAGGGCCTGATCCTGACGCTGCAGCGCTTCTGGGCGGCCAAGGGCTGCGTGATCTTGCAGCCATACGACATGGAGGTCGGCGCCGGCACGTTCCATCCGGCCACGACCCTGCGGGCGCTCGGGCCCAAGCCCTGGAAAGCCGCCTACGTGCAGCCCTCGCGCCGGCCGAAGGACGGGCGCTACGGCGAGAACCCGAACCGGCTGCAGCACTACTACCAGTTCCAGGTGATCCTGAAGCCGAACCCGGACAACCTGCAGGAGCTCTACCTGGAATCGCTCGCCGCGATCGGCGTCGACCTCGCCCTGCACGACATCCGCTTCGTCGAGGACGACTGGGAGAGCCCGACGCTCGGCGCCTGGGGCCTTGGCTGGGAATGCTGGTGCGACGGCATGGAGGTGAGCCAGTTCACCTACTTCCAGCAGGTCGCGGGCCTCGAATGCGCGCCGGTGGCGGGTGAGCTGACCTACGGGCTGGAGCGGCTGGCGATGTACGTCCAGGGCGTCGAGAACGTCTACGATTTGAACTTCAACGGCGGCGCGGGCGCCGACAAGGTGACCTACGGCGACGTGTTCCTGCAGGCCGAGCAGGAATACTCGCGGCACAACTTCGAGGCGGCCGACACGACGATGCTGTTCCGCCAATTCGCCGACGCCGAAAAGGCCTGCCGCAGCTACCTCGACGGCGGCGCGCCGGAGCGCGAGGGCGCCCGCCATCGCATGGTGCAGCCGGCCTACGACCAGTGCATCAAGGCGAGCCACGTCTTCAACCTGCTCGACGCACGCGGCGTGATCTCGGTGACCGAGCGCCAGAGCTACATCCTGCGGGTGCGCGAGCTGGCCAAGGCCTGCGGCGCAGCCTGGCTGCTGACGGAGGCCGGCGGCGCCCCGGCCGCGGCATGAACCGCGTCGCGCTCGCCGCCTTGGCCCTGGTCTGCCTCGCCAATCCAGCTGCGGCGCAATCCGCCACCGACCCCGTCGAGACCGTGCGCGCCTTCTACGCCAAGGACGACATCGGGGCCGTCGGCTTCTACGCCACGCGTCTGCGCGCGCTCTACGAGCGGGATCGCCGCGAGGCCGGGAACGAGGTCGGCCGCCTCGATTTCGCGTTCACTGTCAACGGGCAGGACACCGAGGCGAATTGGCAAAAGACTCTGCAGCTGGTCGCGCTCTCTGACGATGTCGCGCTCTCTGACGATCATGAACGCGCGCAGGTGCAGGCGACCTTCCGCAACTTCACGCCGCAGGATCTGCGCTACGATCTCGTGCGCGAGGACGGGCGCTGGCTGATCGCCGACGTGCGGTCGATGACAGGCCAGACCTGGGATCTGGTGACAATCCTGTCGTCGAAGCTGCCATAGGCGCATCGCGAAGCGGATATCGGCGGTGGCATCCCGCGCCTTCCGCGTCGCTTCGTCTCGACGGACGCCGAGCGGGCGTCTATTCCCGCGCGCATGCCCGATTTGCTGCTCGAACTCCGCTCCGAAGAAATCCCGGCCCGCATGCAGCGGCGTGCGGCCGAGGACCTGAAGAAGCTCGTCACCGACGCCCTGGTCGAGCGCGGCTTCCTCTACGACGGCGCCAAGGCCTTCGCGACGCCGCGCCGCCTGGCGCTCCACGTCGCCGGCCTGCCCGCCCGCGGCGAGGCCGTGCGCGAGGAGCGGCGCGGGCCGAAGGTCGGCGCGCCGGATGCGGCGGTGCAAGGCTTCCTGCGCGGCGCCGGCCTGACGAGCCTCGACCAGGCGCAGACCGTCGTCGACCCGAAGAAGGGTGAGTTCTACCTCGCGGTGATCGAGAGGCCCGGCCGCGCGACGCTGGACGTGCTGGCCGAGATCCTGCCCGCGATCATCAAGAGCTTCCCCTGGCCGAAATCCATGCGCTGGGGCGCGGCCTCGGCGCAGGCGGGGGCCTTGCGCTGGGTGCGTCCGCTGCAATCGATCGTCGCGACCTTCGGCCCGGAGACCGAGACGCCGGACGTGGTGCCGTTCGAGGTCGGCGGGATCGTGGCCGGGGCGACGACCTACGGCCACCGCTTCCTGGCGCCGGAAGCGATCGAGGTGCGGCGCTTCGACGACTACGTCCAGAACCTGGAGCGCGCCAAGGTCGTGCTCGACGCGGACCGCCGCAAGGACATCATCCTGCACGACGCCCGCGACCTCGCCTTCGCCCGCGGCCTCGAACTTGTGGAGGACGAGGGCCTGCTGGAGGAGGTCGCCGGCCTCGTGGAATGGCCGGTGGTGCTGATGGGCACCTTCGACCAAAGCTTCCTCGACATCCCGGGCGAGGCGGTGCGCGCGACCATCCGCGCCAACCAGAAATGCTTCGTGGTTCGTGAAGCCGGCGGCGCGCTGGCGCCGGCCTTCATCCTGGTCTCGAACCTCGTCGCCTCGGACGGCGGGGCCGCGATCACCGCCGGCAACGAGCGCGTCGTCCGCGCCCGGCTCTCGGACGCGAAGTTCTTCTGGGAGACGGACAAGGCGATCCGCCTCGAAGACCGGCTACAGAGGCTCGACACCATCGTGTTCCACGAGAAGCTCGGGACGCAGGGCGAGCGGGTGCAGCGCATCGCGGCGCTCGCGAAGGAACTGGCGCCGCTGGTCGGCGCCGATCCCGAGCTGGCGGAGCGCGCCGCGCGCCTCGCCAAGGCCGACCTCGTCACCGAGATGGTCGGCGAGTTCCCCGAGCTGCAGGGTTTGATGGGGGCTCGCTATGCCGCTCTCCAGGGCGAGCACCCGAGCGTCTGCGCTGCGATCGAGGAGCATTACAAGCCGGTCGGGCCGTCCGACCGGGTGCCGACCGACCCGGTCTCGGTGGCGGTGGCGCTCGCCGACAAGCTCGATACGCTGGTCGGGTTCTGGGCGATCGACGAGAAACCGACTGGGAGCAAGGACCCGTATGCGTTGCGGCGGGCCGCTTTGGGGGTCGTGCGACTCGCGGTCGATTGTTCGCTAAGATTGAGTCTGACGCAGGCTTTTGCGTTCGCATATCTTGCAAGGTCATTGACTCCAGACGAATCAAGCTACTTCAAGCGAAGCCATAACGAGGGTATCCCAAGCCAGCGCACGACTTCGGATATTGTAAAAAATGCGGGTATCCCCGGGTCGAGTTTTGCGGATTTGGTCGATGGCAAAGGAAGTCTTCTCACCTTTTTCGCCGATCGCCTCAAAGTCTACCTCCGCGAAAAAGGCGCCCGCCACGACTTGATCGACGCGGTCTTCGCGCTTCCCGGCCAGGACGACCTGCTGATGGTCGTCCGCCGCGTCGAGGCGCTCGGCGCCTTCCTCGACACCGAGGACGGCAAGAACCTGCTCGCGGGGGTGAAGCGCGCCTCGAACATCCTCCGGATCGAGGAGAAGAAGGACGGCCGCGCCTACGACGCCGAGCCCGACGCCGCGCTCGCCGCCTCCGGCCAGCCCGAGGAGCGGGCGCTCGCCGAGGCGCTGGCGACCGCCCGGACCGAGGCCTCGGCCGCGGTCGCGAAGGAGGATTTTGCCGGCGCGATGCGGGCGCTCTCGCAGCTGCGTGCCCCGGTGGACGCCTTCTTCGAGCACGTCACCGTCAACGCCGACGACCCGCGCCTGCGCGAGAACCGCCTCACCCTCCTCAACGCGCTGCGCGCCGCCACCCGCGAAGTCGCGGATTTCTCGGCGATCGTGGGATAGTGCGCGGGTCCCTTCTCCCAGGGGGAGAAGGACAGGATGAGGGGCGTG
>NZ_BPQG01000020.1 GCF_022179125.1 Methylobacterium cerastii | reverse complement strand
CTCACCGGCTCGAAGAAGGGCTGCGACCACGGCCAGTGCGGCGCCTGCACGATGATCGTCGACGGTCGGCGCATCAACGCCTGCCTGACGCTGGCGGTCATGCACCAGGGCGCGGAGATCACCACCATCGAGGGGCTCGGCCAGCCCGACAACCTCCACCCGATGCAGGCCGCCTTCATCCGCCACGACGGCTACCAGTGCGGCTACTGCACGCCGGGCCAGATCTGCTCCGGCGTCGCGGTGCTCGCCGAGATCGAGGCCGGCATCCCGAGCCACGTCACCGCCGACCTCACCGCGCAGACCACCGTGACCGAGGCCGAGATCCGCGAGCGCATGAGCGGCAACCTGTGCCGCTGCGGCGCCTATTCCAACATCGTCGAGGCGATGAGCGAAGTCGCCGGCCTCGAGACCGGCCGGAGGCACGCATGAGGTCCTTCACCTACGAGCGCCCGGACACGGCGGCCGCAGCCGCAGCCGCCGTCGCCGCCACGCCGAACGCCAAGTTCATCGCCGGGGGCACCAACCTCCTCGACCTGATGAAGCTGCAGATCGAGACGCCGACCCACCTCGTCGACGTGAACGGGCTCGGGCTCGACCGGATCGAGGCGACGCCGGACGGCGGACTGCGCATCGGCGCGCTGGTGCGCAACACCGACCTCGCCGCCGACGCGCGCGTCCGAAAGGATTACGGCGTGCTCTCGCGGGCGCTGCTCGCCGGCGCCTCGGGGCAACTGCGCAACAAGGCGACCACAGCCGGAAACCTGCTGCAGCGCACCCGCTGCCCGTACTTCTACGACACGGCCCAGGCCTGCAACAAACGCCAGCCCGGCTCGGGCTGCTCGGCCCTCGACGGGGTGAGCCGGCAACTCGCTGTCGTCGGCGGGAGCAACGCCTGCATCGCCACGCATCCCGGCGACATGGCGGTAGCGATGCGCGTCCTCGACGCCACCGTCGAGACGATCGATGCGAAGGGCGCCGAGCGCAGGATCCCGATCGCCGAGTTCCATCGCCTGCCCGGCGACGCGCCGGAGCTCGACACGACGCTGCGCTCAGGCGAGCTGATCACGGCGGTGACGTTGCCGAAGCCGGTGGCGGGCACGCACATCTACCGCAAGGTCCGCGATCGCGCCTCCTACGCCTACGCGCTGGTCTCGGTGGCGGCGATCCTCGGCAAGGACGGCGCCGGGCACGTCGCGTTCGGCGGGGTGGCGCACAAGCCCTGGCGGGTGGAGGCGGCCGAGGCCGACCTGCCGCGCGGGGCGAAGGCGGTGACGGACGCGGTCTTCGCCGACGCCGAGCCGACCCAAGAGAACGCCTACAAGCTGAAGCTCGCCGAGCGGACCCTGTCCGCCGCGCTCAACCAAGCCAGGGCCTGAGCCATGAAGTTCGATCAGCCAGCCGGCCAGAACCCCATCGATCAACTCAAGGTGGTAGGCAAGCCCACCGACCGCATCGACGGCAAATACAAGACCACCGGCACGGCGCCCTACGCCTACGAGCGCCACGACGTGGCGGCGAACCAGGCCTACGGCTACGTGCTCGGCGCCAGCATCGCCAAGGGCCGCGTCCGCGCGATCCACACGGAGGACGCCAAGCGCGCCCCCGGCGTGCTCGGGATCGTGACGACACTCGAGACCCCGCGGCTCGAGCGGGGCATGATGAACGCCGCCTACCTGTTCGGCGGCGACCAGATCCAGCACTACCATCAGGCCGTCGCCGTGGTGGTGGCCGAGACCTTCGAGCAGGCGCGCGCGGCAGCCTTCCTGGTCGCGGTCGACTACACCCCGGATGCCGGCAAGTTCGACCTCGCCGTCGAGGCGAAGGGCGCTCCGCCCGTGCCGGGCGACAGCGGCGAGGGCAGCGGCGGCGACGGCGAGGAGCGCGTCGGCGACTTCGAGGGGGCCTTCGCGCAGGCGCCGGTCACGCTCGACGAGCGCTACACCACCGCCGACGAGAGCCATGCGATGATGGAGCCGCACGCGACCATCGCGGCGTGGGACGGCGACAAGGTCACGCTCTGGACCTCGAACCAGATGATCGGCTGGGGCCACGGCAGCTTGGCCAAGATCCTCGGCGTGCCGAAGGAGAACGTCCGCCTCGATTCGCCCTATGTCGGGGGCGGCTTCGGCGGCAAGCTGTTCGTGCGCGCCGACGCGGTGCTCGCCGCCCTCGCGGCGAAGGCCTTGAAGCGGCCGGTGAAGGTCGCGCTGACGCGTCCCCTCATCGCCAACAACACCACGCACCGGCCGGCCACGATCCAGCGGGTGCGCATCGGCGCGACCAAGGACGGCACGATCACGGCCATCGCCCACGAGAGCACGTCCGGGAACCTTCCCGACGGCGATCCCGAGACGGCTGTGAGCCAGACCAAGCTGCTCTACGCCGGCGCCAACCGCCTGACCGCGATGAAGCTCGCCCACCTCGACCTGCCCGAGGGCAACGCGATGCGGGCGCCCGGCGAGGCGCCGGGCCTGATGGTGCTCGAGGTCGCCATGGACGAGATGGCGGAGAAACTCGGGATGGACCCGGTCGAGTTCCGCATCCGCAACGACACCCAGGTCGACCCGCAGGACCCGAAGCGGCCGTTCTCCAAGCGCGACCTCGTCGGCTGCCTGCGGCTCGGGGCGGAAACCTTCGGATGGGCCAAGCGCAACCCGCGCCCCGGCCAGGTCCGCGACGGCCAATGGCTCGTCGGCCACGGGATGGCGGCGGCCTTCCGAAACAACATGGTCCTGAAGTCCGGCGCCCGGGTGCGCCTGGACGGCGACGGCACGGTGACGGTCGAGACCGACATGACCGACATCGGCACCGGCAGCTACACCATCATCGCCCAGACGGCCGCCGAGATGATGGGCGTGACCCTCGACCGGGTCGTGGTGCGCCTCGGCGATTCCGCCTTCCCGGTCTCCTCGGGGTCCGGCGGGCAGTTCGGCGCCAACTCGTCGACGGCGGGCGTCTACGCGGCCTGCGTGAAGCTGCGCGAGGCGGTGGCGCAGCGGCTCGGCATCAACTCCGAAGACGCCGTGTTCGCCGACGGGCAAGTGCGGGCGGGCAACCGCGCCGTGCCGCTCGGCGAGGCGGCCGCCCAGGGCGCGCTGTCGGCCGAGGACACGATCGAGTTCGGCGACCTGTCCAAGAAGCAGCAGCAATCGACCTTCGGCGCCCACTTCGTCGAGGTCGGCGTCGACGCCGACACCGCCGAGATCCGCGTCCGCCGGATGCTGGCCGTATGCGCGGCCGGGCGCATCCTCAACCCGAAGTCGGCTCGCAGCCAGGTCATCGGCGGCATGGTGATGGGGACGGGCGCGGCGCTGATGGAGGAGCTTGCGGTCGACACCAAGCGCGGCTTCTTCGCCAACCACGACCTCGCGGGCTACGAGGTGCCGGTGCACGCCGACATCCCGCACCAGGAGGTGATCTTCCTCGACGAGGTCGATCCGATGTCCTCGCCGATGAAGGCCAAGGGCGTCGGCGAGCTCGGGATCTGCGGCGTCGGGGCGGCGGTGGCGAACGCCGTCTACAACGCCACCGGCATCCGCGTCCGCGACTATCCGCTGACCCTGGACAAGTTCCTCGACCGGCTGCCCGAGGCGGCCTGAGCGCAATCCCCCCCGGAGCCGGACCGATCCCGGCACCGGGGGTTTTCAGGGAAATCGGTCGCATCCATGCCCTCTCGCGCCGCGCTAGCTCGACGGCATGGATCGAAGCTTTCCCCTCACCTTTCCGATGACTCGCGCCGCCGGGCTCGACCGCCTCTCGGCCTTCCTCGCGGAGGCAGGGGCGGATTACGCCGCCGCCCGCAACACCGACCGTGGGCCGGACGCGCGGCCGACCACCTCGGCGCTCTCGCCCTACCTGCGCCGGCGCCTCGTGACGGAAGCGGAGGTCGTGGCCGCCGCCGAAGCCGCCTTCGGCGATGGCGGCGCGGAGAAGTTCGTGTCGGAGGTCTTCTGGCGGACCTACTTCAAGGGCCATCTCGAGACCCATCCAGCAGCCTGGACGGACTTCCTGGCGCTTGCCGCGGCCGACCGGGGGCGGCTTGCGGCCGAGCCCGGCCTACGCCGGACCTTCGAGGCCGCGATCGCGGGCCGGACCGGCATCGACGGCTTCGACGACTGGGCGCAGCAACTCGTCGAGACCGGCTGGCTGCACAACCATGCCCGGATGTGGTTCGCCTCGATCTGGATCTTCACCCTGCGCCTGCCTTGGGCGCTCGGCGCGGACTTCTTCCTGCGCCACCTCCTCGACGGCGACCCGGCGAGCAACACCCTGTCCTGGCGCTGGGTGGCGGGCCTGCACACGCGGGGCAAGCACTACGTGGCGCGTGCCGAGAACATCCGGCGCTACACGGAGGATCGCTTCGACCCTCGAAACCTCGACGAGTATCCGGACGCCCTCGACGAGCCGATGCCGCCGCGCGAGGTCGCCCTGCCGGCCGCCGACGCCGCGCCCTCGGGCGACGTCGCCCTGCTCCTGCACCTCGACGACCTGCACCCGGAGAGCCTGCCGCTGGGCGCGGCGCGCGTGGTGCGGGTCGGAGGGCTGATCGCGCATGCCGAGGGGGCGTCCGAGGCCGTCCGGGCGGCGGACGCCGCCGCGATGCGCGATGCGCTGGACCGGGCGGCGGCCCGTTTCGACTGCTCGGCGGGACCGGCGACTGGCGCCTGGGCCGGGGCGCTTCCCGTCGTCACCGCCTGGGCGCCCGTCGGCCCGTCGGCGGCAGTGCTGCCCGAAGCGGTCTTGCGGCTGCGCCGACCCTGGGACGAGGCGGCCTGGCCGCTCTCGAACCGCGGATATTCCAGGCTCCGCTCCGCGATTCCGCGATTGACCGCAGCCTGACGCCCCTGTCGGCGGCGCCTCGCGAGGCGCCGCGCGCTGGCGCCCGAATGCGAAGGCCCTGGCCCCGGTGCCGGCTTTCGGCGTAGCCGGACGGCTATGTTCCATCTGATCTTCAGCCTCCCCTGCCTGTACGTCGTCACGCGGGTGCTCTGGCCGCTGCCGGGGCCGCCCGCGGCGAAGGCCGCCGTGGCGGTGCTGCTGCTCGTCGCCTCGCAGTACCACCTGTGGTGCCGCCTCTCCTCCGGCTCGGTGTTCGCGCCCGAGTTCCCGCGTTGGCTGGTGGTGCTGTTCAACGGAGCCTTCGGCGCCATCCTGCTGCTCGCTGGGATGCAGATGGCGCTCGACGCCGCTGCGCTGGTCGCGTGGCCGTTCGGCGGCTGGGCGATCCCCGCTGCCTGCCGCGACGGGGCGGCTGCGCTCGCGCTGCTGCTGTCGGCGTTGGCGGTGCGGCAGGCGGTACGGCTGCCGCCGCTCCTGGACGTCGAAGTGCGGATCGCGAACCTCCCCGACGCCTTCGACGGCTACACGCTTCTGCAGCTGACCGACCTCCACATCAGCCGGCTCTTCCCGGCCCCCTGGACCGAACAGGTGGTCGCGCGCTCCAACCGCCTCGGCGTGGACCTCGTCGTGATCACCGGCGACCTGATCGACGGCGCGCTGGCCTCGCGTCGCGCCGACGTGGCGCCGCTCGCCCGGCTCGGCGCGCCGGACGGCGTCTGGATCGTGCCCGGCAACCACGAGTACTTCTTCGACTACCCCGCCTGGATGCGGCACGATGCCGAGCTCGGCATGCGGGTGCTCGCGAACCGGCACACGGTGCTGCGGCGCGGCGACGCCGCCCTGGTGCTCGCGGGCGTCACAGACCGTTCGGCGCCGCAGACCGGCCACCCGGGACCCGATCTCGACGCCGCGCTCGCGGGCGCGCCTCCGGGCGCGCCGATCATCCTCCTCGACCATCAGCCCAAGGGCGCGCGGGCGGCGGCCGCGCGCGGCGTCGCGCTGCAGCTCTCCGGCCATACCCATGGCGGAATGATCGCAGGGTTCGACCGGCTGTTCGCCCGCGCCAACGGCGGCTTCGTCTCGGGCCGCTACGCGGTCGGGGGCATGATTCTCTACGTCAACAACGGCACCGGGCTCTGGCCTGGCTTCGCCCTGAGGCTCGGGCGCCCCTCCGAGCTGACGCGCATCACCCTGCGCCGGGGCGATGACGCCGCCGACCCGGCGCCGACCCGATAAGTCGCGCTGAACGAGAGCGCTGCCGCCACGTCGGCGCCGTGGATCGCGTTGCGCGTCAAGCCAAGCGTGGCTTGCGTGCGAGCCGGACGACTGGGTATACCAGATACACGCCGGATGATCGTCCGACGCAAAAACAATAACCTAACTCTCAGGGATGAAATCATGCCGCGCCGAATCTTGATCCTCGGGGCATCTTACGGCTCGCTGCTTGCGACGAAGCTGTTGATGGCCGGTCACGACGTGACGCTCGTCTGTCGTCGGAAGACCGCGGATCTCATCAACAGCCAGGGCACCGAGGTGCGCATCAAGCTGCGCGACGAGGCCACGCACCGGGCGTTCCACTCGCGCGACCTGCCGGGCAAGGTCGACGCGATGCCGCCCGAAGACGTCGACGTGTCGCGCTACGACCTCGTCGGCTTGGCGATGCAGGAGCCGCAGTACAACAACCACACGATCCGTGTGCTGATGATCAAGATCGCCGCGGCCAAGCTGCCGTGCCTGTCGATCATGAACATGCCGCCGCTGCCCTATCTCGAGCGGATTCCGGCGCTGGCGAAGATGGACCTGCGCGAGGCCTACACCAATGCCGGCGTCTGGGACCGCTTCGAGCCGGGCCTGATGTCGCTGTGCTCGCCCGATCCGCAGGCGTTCCGCCCGCCGGACGAGCCCGCCAACGTCCTCCATGTCGGGCTGCCGACGAACTTCAAGGCGGCGACCTTCGCCGACCCCGAGCACAACAAACTGCTCCGGGAGCTGGAAGCGGGCATCGACGCGGTGCGGGTCGACGGGCACGACGTCCCCGTGAAGCTGAAGGTGTTCGATTCGCTGTTCGTGCCGCTGGCGAAGTGGTCCATGCTGCTCACCGGCAACTATCGCTGCATCACCCCCGAGGCCCCGCGCTCGATCCGCGATGCGGTGCACGGCGACCTCGATCGCTCGCGCGCGATCTACGAGCATGTCGACGCGCTGGCCCGCCGCCTCGGTGCCGACCCCGCCGACCAGGTGCCGTTCGAGAAGTACGCCAAGGCGGCCGAGGGCCTCCTGAAGCCGTCCTCGGCCGCCCGCGCGGTGGAGAGCGGCGCGCCGTACATCGAGCGCGTCGACCTGCTGCTCAAGCTGATCTCGCACCAGCTCGACATGCCCGAGGCCGAGATCGACCGCACGGTCGAGATCGTGGACCGCAAGCTCGACGAGCGCATCATCCCGGGCTGATTCCCGGAGCGGCGGGAGAGCGGGGACCATGTCGGAGGGAACGCCGACCCCGTTCATCCTGAACCGCCTCGACTTGAAGACGCTGCGCCTGTTCGCAGCGATCTGCGAGGAGGGCACGCTCAACGGCGCGGCGCGGCGGGCCGCGATCGCGCCGTCGGCCGTCAGCAAGCGCCTCGCCGAGCTGGAGCGGGCGCTGTGCTGCACGCTGCTCACCCGCGAGCCTAGGGGCATGCGCCCGACGCCGGCCGGCGAGACGCTGCTGCACCACACCCGCCGGATGCTCGGGTCGGCCGAGCAGATCGCCCTCGAACTCGCCGAGCACGCCAGCGGCCTGCGCGGCTTCGTCCGCGTGCTGGCGAACCTCTCGGCGATCGTGCAGTTCCTGCCGGAGGACCTGCAGGCCTTCCTGGCCGCCCAGGCCGGCATCGGCGTCGACCTGGAGGAGCGCCCGAGCGGCGGCGTGGTCGCCGGCGTCGAGGAAGGCGCCGCCGACCTCGGCATCTGCGCCGGCCGCACCGATCCGCGCTCGCTCAAGGCCTATCCGTATCGCGGCGACCGCCTCGTCCTCGTCGTGCCCGCCGGCCATCCCCTGGCCGGCCGAGACGCCCTCGCCTTCGCCGACACCCTCGACTACGACCATGTCGGCATGCACCGGGAAAGCTCGATCTACGGCACGCTCCGCGACGAGGCCCGGCGCCTCGGGCGGCCGCTGCGCCTGCGCGTCCACGTGCCGAGCTTCGACGCGATCTGCCGGATGGCGCAGGCCGGAATGGGGCTCGGCGTCGTGCCCGAGCGGGTCCACGCCCTGCTCGGGCCGCAGATGAACGTCGTCGCCGTGCCGCTCACCGACCCGTGGGCACGGCGGACGCTCAGCCTCGTCGTCCGGCCGGGCGCGCAATCGCCGGCGGCGGCCATGCTGTTCGACCACCTGCGGCTGACCGCGGACGCCTGAACGGCAAGACCTGCGTTCGCGTTAGGAGAACGCAGGCTGGTGCATCGCGTTTGGACACCCTGCGGCCGATCCCATACCGATCGGTCCAAAGACGATGGAGGGAACGCCGATGCCAGGCCCGGTGCAAGCTTCGGCCAACGGCCCGCTCGACGGAATCCGGGTCCTCGAGCTCGGTCAGCTGATCGCGGCGCCGTTCGCCACCAAGATCCTCGGCGAGTTCGGTGCCGAAGTGATCAAGGTCGAGGCCCCGAAGGACGGCGACCCACTGCGCCGGTGGCGCAAGATGCACGAAGGCACGTCGCTCTGGTGGTACCTGCAGTCGCGCAACAAGAAGTCGATCGCGATCAACCTGAAGTCGCCCGATGGGCTCGACATCGTGAAGGACCTCGTGCGCAGCGCCGACGTGGTGGTCGAGAACTTCCGGCCCGGCGGACTGGAGAAGCTGGGCCTCGGCTGGGACGTGCTCTCCGAGCTGAACCCGAAGCTCGTGATGGTTCGCATCACCGGCTACGGCCAGACCGGCCCCTACCGCGACCGGCCGGGCTTCGGCGCGATCGGCGAGTCGATGGGCGGCATCCGCTTCACCACCGGAAGCCCGGAAAGCCCACCCGCCCGCGTCGGGGTCAGCATCGGCGACACGCTGGCCTCGCTCCATGGCGTCATCGGCGCGCTGATGGCGCTGCTGCACGTGAAGACCGCCGGCGGCCAGGGCCAGGTCATCGACGTCTCGCTCGTGGAGAGCGTGTTCAACGTGATGGAGAGCCTGGTTCCGGAATACGACCTGCTGGGCGAAATCCGCACCCGGACCGGCGGGGCGCTGCCCGGCATCACGCCCTCGAACACCTATCCGACCAAGGACGACGGCTTCGTCGTCGTCGCCGGCAACTCGGACCCGATCTTCCGGCGCCTGATGACGGCGATCGGCCGGCCGGACCTCGCCGACGACCCGGCGCTGCGCAACAACGACGGCCGCTCGAAGGTCGCCGGCATGCTCGACGGCGTGATCGCAGACTGGACCCGAGAACGCAGCGTGGACGAGGCGCTGGCGGTGCTCGACGCGGCGGACGTGCCGGCGGGCCGGATCTACTCGGTGGCCGACATCGTCGCCGACCCGCACTACGCCGCCCGCGACATGATCCTCGACGCGGAGCTGCCCGGCGGCACGAAGGTGAAGATGCCCGGCATCGTGCCCAAGCTCTCCGGCACCCCCGGCGCGGTGCGCTGGCAGGGGCCGGCGCTCGGCGCCCACACCGATTCCGTGCTCGCCGACCTCGGCCGCGACACCGAGACCATCGAGCGCCTGCGCCGCGAGGGAGCCGTGCAATGACGGGCGATGCCATGCTGATCCAGGAGGTCGCCACCCGCGACGGGTTCCAGATCGAGCCCCGCTACGTCGAAACCGCCGACAAGGTCGCGCTGGTCGACGCGCTCTCGGCCGCAGGCTTCTCGCGGATCGAGGTGTCGTCCTTCGTCTCGCCGAAGGCCGTGCCGGCGCTTCGCGACGCGGCTGAAGTCTTCGCCGGGATCGGCCGGCGGCCCGGCACCGTCTACGTCGCCCTGGTGCCGAACCCGAAGGGCGCCGAGCGGGCGCTCGCGGCCGGCGTCGGCGAGGTCAACCTCGTCGCCTCGGTGAGCGAGACCCACAACCGCGCCA
Source organism: Methylobacterium cerastii (assembly GCF_022179125.1). Lineage (GTDB taxonomy): Bacteria > Pseudomonadota > Alphaproteobacteria > Rhizobiales > Beijerinckiaceae > Methylobacterium > Methylobacterium cerastii. The sequence goes on along the minus strand of NZ_BPQG01000020.1, from coordinate 24,217 downwards.
ACATGGGCATGACCCCGGAGGCCTCGATCGAGGGGTTCGCGCGGATCATGGAGACGGTGAAGGGCGCCCACGTCTCGACCAACGCCACGGTGGCCACCGCCTTCGGCTGCCCGTTCGAGGGCGACCAGCCGACCGACAAAGTGATCGCCCAGGTCGAGCGCTACCTCGCCCTCGGGATCGGCGGCGTCACGCTCGCCGACACCACCGGCATGGCCAACCCGCGGCAAGTGGAACGCCTCGTCGCCCGCGCGCTGGCGATCGTGCCGGCGGAAAGGCTGACCCTGCACTTCCACAACACCCGCGGCCTTGGCCTCGCCAACGTGCTCGCGGCCTACGGCGCCGGCGCGCGCCGGTTCGACGCGGCGCTCGGCGGCCTCGGCGGCTGTCCGTTCGCGCCCGGCGCCACCGGGAACATCTGCACCGAGGACCTCGTCAGCATGGCCCACGAGATGGGCATCGCCACCGGCCTCGACCTCGACGCGCTGATCGGCCTCTCCCGCGACCTGCCGCGCCTCGTCGGCCACGACGTGCCCGGCCAGGTCGCCAAGGCCGGCCGCCCCGGCGACCTGCACCCGGTTCCCCAGGCGGCTTGAGCCGCAAACACCGCGACGAGGCGGCGTGAGCCGCGGAAGCTGCAACCCGGCGGCGCGAGCCGCCCGAAACCTCGATCCGTGTCGGATAGCCCCCGCAGAAGGCGGCGCCGCCGCGTTCGCGCGCATCCTGCCTTCGGTCTTCAAGACCGGCCGGCGGGGTCGCGCATGCCGCCCGTTCCAGGAGGAAACCATGACCGCCGCCACGACCGGCCCGCTCGCGGGTGCCGACCAGATCACCGAGGGCGGCATCGTCCGCAAGGCCGCGTGGCGGCTGATGCCGCTGATCATGGTCTGCTACATGTTCGCGTTCTTCGACCGGATCAACATCAGCTTCGCCAAGTTCCAGCTGCAGAGCGACCTCGGCTTCAGCAACGTCGCCTACGGGCTCGGGGCGAGCATGTTCGTCGTCGGCTACGTGATCTTCGAGGTGCCCTCGAACCTGCTGCTGTACAAGGTCGGCGCACGGCGCTGGATCGCCCGGATCATGATCTCGTGGGGCATCGCCACCGCGCTGATGGTGTTCATTTCCACCGAGTGGCACTTCTACGTGCTGCGCTTCATCATCGGCGCGATGGAGGCCGGCTTCGCCCCGGGCATCCTGTACTACCTGACCCTGTGGTTCCCGGCCTCGTTCCGCGGGCGTGTCACCTCGTTCCTGTTCGTGGCCTCGGCCTTCTCCGGCATCTTCGGGGCACCGGTGGCGGGCCTGATCCTCGGCGGCCTCAACGGCACGATGGGTCTTGCCGGCTGGCAGTGGCTGTTCCTGGCCGGCGGCCTGCCCTGCCTCGTGCTCGGCGTGCTGGTGTTCCTGCGCCTGGACGACCGGATCTCGGATGCGCGCTGGCTGACGCAGCCGGAGAAGGACCTGCTCGCCTCCAAGATCGCCCACCACAATCGCGACATCGGCGACCATTCGCTCTGGGGGGCGATCAAGCAGCCGGGCTTCCTGCTGATCGCGCTCGTGTACTTCCTGCTCCAGGTCGGCTCGTACGGCCTGAACTTCTGGGGGCCGGACCTGATCAAGACCGCCACCGGCGGCACCGCGGCCTCGGTCGGCTTCCTCACGGCGATCCCCTACATCTGCGGCGCGATCAGCATGGTCGTCGGGCGCCTCTCCGACGCCTCCGGCGACCGGCCGAAATTCGTGGCGGGCCTCGCGGTCGCGGCGGCCGTCGGCTTCTTCGCCGCCGGGCTGTTCGACAAGCAGATCGTGCCGCTGATGATCGCGCTGGCGCTCGTCGGGGCCGGCATCGTCGCCTCGATCCCGACCTTCTGGACGCTTCCGGCCAAGCTCGTCACCGGCGTCGGCGCCGCCGGCGGCATCGCGCTGATCAACACGCTGGGCCAGTTCGGCGGCATCGTCAGCCCCGTGGCGGTCGGCTGGGTGAAGGATCTCACCGGCTCGACGACGCTCGCGCTCTACGGCATCGGCGTCCTCTGCCTGGTCGCGGCCGGGCTGCTGATCTTCGCCTCGCCCGCGAGCCTGCGCCGCAACGACCGCAACCCGTGAACGCGACGACGCCCGTCACATCCCCGTTCGCTGCGCCGCCGCGGACCCGCAACGTACGGCTTGCGGGAAACCGGAGCGTTACATCGCTCGGATCCAGCATGCCGCTTCCACGCGGGAAGCAGCATGTCTTGCGCCCTACCAGCCCGATTGCGGGCCGACGAAGGTCTGGTTCAGGCCGCCGTGGCAGGCCCACTGGATGGCTCCGGCTCCTCTCGCCGTCGACGCGCCGCCGACGTCGAGGCACTGGTTCGAATGCTTCGCGACCAGCGCGACGCCGTTCCCCTGGGCCTTGGTCGCCCAGACTTGGTTGGGCCCACCGGTGCAGCTCCACTGCCAGGCCTGCGCACCGACAGCCTGCGAGACGCCCCAGACATCGAGGCAGCGGCCGGTGGAGGCGTTCGTCACCGTATAGCCGCCGGCGACGGCCGTGAACTTCCACTGCTGCTCGGCGCCGCCGGTGCAGACCTGCTGGGTCACGGGCGCCCCGTCGTTGGTGTTGCCGGCCGGCACCGCGAGGCACATCCCGGAATGGGCGGCCTTGAGCAGGGTCGTGTTGGTGCTCGCGGTCGGCGCCGGGGTCGGCGTCAGGGTGGTGTCGAGCGACGGCCGCTCGCAGAACGAAGCCTGCTGGCGGTAGTCCTGCGTTTCGACGAAACCATCGATCCCGAGCGTGGTGTCGGGCCGAACCTTGACGAAGTAGTTCGGGAAGTTGACCGACTCGTAGGACACGCAAGGCCCGCTGTTGCAGCCGCAGGTCTGCGCGAGCGCGGTGCGGCGGGTGAAGCTCGCGTCCGGGCTCGTCCCGATGGACATCACGGGATTGCTGTAGAGCGCGAAGCCGGCGTGCCTAAGATATCGGGTGGTCTCGCGGGTCATCTGGAAGCTCGATCCCTTGCCGCTCAGGCCCGGGACGAGCTTGAAGCTCGCCTCCTGGCGATCGGTCGCGTTGGTCGCCGGCGCCGACGCCATCAACTCGCCGAACACGCGCCGGACGTAGGTGCCGGGCTTGCTCGCGGATTCGAGGCTGATCGCCGCCGTCGGCGTCACGCCCGTAGCCGTACCGCCGGTGCCCGTGCCGCCGGTGGCGGTTCCGGTCCCACCCGTCGTACCGCCGGTGCCGGCCGCGCCGCCTGACGCGCCGCCCGTGGTTCCGCCGGCGTTGCTCGCGACGGCGATCACGGCCGGGGTCGGCGCACTCGCCAGCGGCGGGGCCGCCGTGTTCGGGCCGATCGCGACGATGATTCCGGGCGACGGCACGCCTTTCTGGTCGATCATGACCAACTGGTAGTAGCCGGGGGGCGCGACGTTGGCCGAGGCCGGCGCCTGGACCGCCACCGTGCCGTCAGAGCTCACCCCTGCGTTGAGCACCATGCGCCGCTGCGTCGCGTTGAAGCTGTGCGTGACGAGGCCGAGGCCGAGCAGCACGACCTGCGAGACGCCGGCCTGCGCGGTCACCTCGACCTGCATCCACTGGCCGTAGTTCAGGCGGTTCGTCGTCAGGCTGAGGATCTGCGGGCGCGGTGCCAGCGCCGCCTTGCCGTTGACGCTGGTGAACAGGTAGGGCGGGTAGTAGACCTCGGCGTTCTTGTTGTTCACGGGACCGGGCGCCCCGCCGCCGCTGGTGAGGACCGTACCGTTCTGCATCAGCAGCGCGGTCGAGTGATAGCCGCGATAGATCGAGGCCGCCGGGCCGAGGGTCCACGCCCCGGTCTTCGGGTCCCACATCTCCATCGGCAGCACCGCGTTGCCGTCGGCTTGGTCGTCCCACAGGCTGCCGCCGGTGACCGCCACGAGGCCGGTCGGCAGCACCGTCGCGTTCGCCCAGGAGCGACCGATCTTGGTCGGCGCCGTCTCCGTGAGGACAGGGTTGCCTCCGGTGATGTCGACCAGCGTGGCGCGGCTGCTGGCGAGGAAGCCGCTGCTGTTGTCGTAGCTGTTGCCGCCGAGCTGGAGGATCCGGCCGGTGTCGTACATCACGGCCGTCGAGCTCGGTCCGACGTTCGGGGCGTCGGCCGCCGTATTGGCGCTCCGCTGCGGCTCCTTGAACGGCGTCACCGCGATCGAGCCGTTTCCGGTCGGATCGAGGTACCACATCTTCTCGGCGCTGACGCCGAACACCTTGCCGTTCGGCGCGATCCAGGCACGCGGATACCACCAACGATTGTTCTCGGGTCCGAACGCGTCGCGGCTGTTGGCGCCGAACAGGCTGCTCCAGCGCGTGCCGTCGTAGACCTCCGGGGTCATCCCGCTCATGAAGCCCTTGTTGATGCTGCCCTGGGGATCAGCCCAGCCGCCGTTGTACGGGTATGAGCCGCCCATGATGAGTTGGCGACCGTCGGGCAGGCTGAGCATCGTGGAGTAGTAGCGGTCCGCGGCCATCTGCGCCCCGAGCGGCGAGACGCCGGTGCCCAGCCCGTTGACGACGGCGGCCCCCTTGTCGACGCCGGCCTCGAAGATGCCGCCCGCGGCCATCAGCGAGCCGTCCGCCTGGAAGGCCATGGTCGAACAGAAGCTGTTCACGTTCGCGACGGCCGGAAGGATCGTGTGCCCGCTCGGGTCGAAGCCCTTGGAAGGGTCCCAGATGTCGTAATAGCGCCCGCTCTGGACGGCGGCGTCGTCGGGCGGCGACCCGAACGAGACGAGCTTGCCGGAGGGCAACAGGCCCATGCTGATCGCGTTCAGGGGCCAAGCGAAGACGCCGCGCCACATGCCTTGAGCCGGTGCCGTGTCGGGAATCGCGGTCGGCGTGCCGAACGGGTCCTGCACCTGAGTCACGACGACGGGAAACTTGGCCGCCTCGGCGGACAGGCCGGCCATCCCGGCCAGCATCGTCGCCGACATGAGCGACCGCGCGAGGGCGCGTCCGGCTCGCGGACGCGGCCGGGAAGATTTCGGTATCATGATCCTGCATTCCCCTTTTTCGACGTCGATGGAACACCCGCCGGCGGTCGTCATCGGTGTCGGACCGCAGTCTTCCACCTCGACGACCACGTTCGAATGCGGATCGAGCGGCTGGGAACACCAATATTCCGGGAACCGTTGTCGCGCCGTTGCGAGGGGTGGTTAAAATTCCCATCCGGCGATCGGGCGGCTCTACGGTGCGGCGGACGCCGCAGGGCGCGGCGGATGCCCGACGCCGTCCTCGAGGCTGTGGAGCACGGCGATGTCGCGTCGGAGCCGCGGGACGTCGAGGGGGTCGCCGCCATAGGTCATCGCGATCTGCCCGCGGCGGTCGAAGACCAGGACGGTCGGCGGCGGTTCGGGCAATCGATCCGCCGGGTAGCGCAGCGCCGCGATCACGCCGGCCGTCGCCGCGGCGGTCCCCGTGACGAGTCGAAGTTTCCCTGCGTCGATCCTCAGCCCTTCGGCGAACCGGCGCAGGGCCGCGACGTCGTCCCGATCCGGCGCCACGCTGGCGGCGAGGACTACGGTCCGCGCCCGGACGTCCGGGGGCAGGTCGCGGGTGAGGTCGGCGAGGGCGAGCGTGCGCGCGACGCAGGTGATCAGGCAGTCGGTGCTCACGAAAGACAGCACGACCACCCGGTCGCGCAGGGACGACGGCGCGAGGACGCGGCCCGACTGATCGATCCGAGGGGCCGCCACCGGGTCGCCCGACCAGAGCAGGTCGGACAGCGCGGTCTCCGGCCGAAGCGCGTCGTCACGCCCGCCCGGAGCGGACGACGTCGCGCCGGCCGCAAGCAGGCCGGCGCCGAGGACGGGAAGGACCCGGCGCAGCAGCCGCGTCGCAAGGCTCCCGCGTGAAAGAACGCCGCGCATCACGAGATACACCTACGGTTGGCTTCGGACGGCCGAACTTCGGGGAGCTGGGAGGTTGCAGCCGGCTCACGGAGGTCGGAAGATTTTCGCACTCGGCCCGCGAGCCTGTCTGTTTATTCTCGCACCGTTTCGGATTTGCCAACGGATCTGGTTAAGCCGTCGCCTCGGAGCGTCGGCCTCCGTGAAGGCGACGGCGCGGTGCCTGGGACGAGACCGCGAACATCGTCCTAGCGGGCCTGGAGGGCGGCCCCGATCACGCCGCAGGTGGGATGGCCTTCCAAGCCCGGCGGCAGCGTCGGGATGCCCGGCTGCCAGGCCAGGAAATCCATGCCGGAGCTCCCGCCGCCCAGCGCGTAGGTGCCCGAACGTCCGGCGCGGACGCCCTGCTCCTCGACTAGGACGTCGATGCGGAAGTATTGCCGCGGCGACGGCGCCGGGGGCGCCTGCGGGGTTCGCGCGCCCTGCCCTCTTGCGGCCTTGGCCGGGTCCGGCGACGCTCCGGCGACGCGGCCGGATTCATTGTAGATCGTCAGCAACGGCTTGAGCCGCGCGGCGATGTCCTCGGTCATCGAGGGCAGCCGTCCGATCTCGTCGACGCTGACGAACGGCGCGTTGCGCGGCCCGTAGCCGAGGCCGCGCGCCCGGTATTGCGGCGCCTCCGCCCCGCCGCTCGGCTCGGGCACGTCGTCGGCATCGCGATAGTCGACGATCTCCGCGGCGAGCGCCAGCGCGGTGGCGTCGGGGATGCCGGCCCCGCGCAAGGCCGTCTCGAGCCCGGCCCGCGGCGTGGCGTTGAGGTCGACGAGAAGGCCCTGGTCCTGAAGGGCGATCAGCAACCGCTCCCGCGGGGCCAGGTCGCAGGCGATCGGCCGGCCGTCCTCCGGCAACTGCAGGCCGCGGAGGCGGTAGGTCCGCTGGAGGCCGAGGTCGTAGGCGACGAGGCGGGCGATCCCGTCGGCCAGGCCCTGGACCCGGGTGAGGTCGGCGCGGGCCTGCGTCAGGGCGGTGCCGGAGCGGACGCGCATGACGGTCGCGGCCAGGAGGGCGCAGACCACGATCAGGATCGCCAGCACGCAGGGCAGCACGAAGCCCGCCTCGCCGTCGCGGCCGTGCTCCTCGGTCACGGTCGGTCTCCGAGGGCGACGAGGAACGGGGGCCAGCGTCGGCGATCACCTGGGTCGAACGCGATGCGGATCTCGACGAGCTTCGGCGCCCGGTCGGGCCGGGTCCATTGCGCAAGCCAGACGGCCGGCGCGTTGCCGGTCGGCACGCCGAAATAGCGGAAGCTGAGGCCGGTCACGCCGGCAAGCAGCACTTCCTCGTCGCCTGCGCCGACCTCGGCCCCGGGCTCCGCGAGCCGGCGGCGCTCGATCAGGTCGAGGCGGCGATCGGTGCGGGCGGTGCCGGCGAGGGTGACCTGGGTCTCGGCGGGACGCTCGGCGGCCGCATCGGGGGCGATCACGGCGTCGAGGCCGTCGGGACGGCCCAGGAAGAAAGGCCGCCGCCCGTCCGTGCGGCGCCGGACGAGGCTGCCGAGGGTGCGCCGCAGGTGATCGCGGACGGATTGCACCTCCTCGGCGGCGGCGACGCGCCCGGCCGCGCCGGACGCGCGCGATGCGATCTGCAACGTCTGGACGAGCAGGAGACCGATCAGCGAGGCCAGGGCGAGGCAGACGACCACCTCCACCAGCGTGAAGCCGGCCTGGCCCGCCTCTGGCCGCGCCTCATTCACGGATCTCTCCCGGGACGAGCGTCGTGTAGATCGGCCGGCCTTCGACCGGTCCCCGGCTCAAGCGGACGAGCCAGAGCGGCGGGACGCGGCCGAGGCCCATCGCCGGCGCGGCGTCGGCGATGCGCAGGGTCCAGGCCGACCCGTCCGAGAACGTGCCCCGCTCGACGCCCGCCTGGGGCGGCCCCGCCGCGAACCGGGCCAGGACCACCCCCTCCGCCTCGTCGGACGCGACCCGCGCCGCCTCGACGCGCCGGACGCCCATGGCGACCGCCCCGGAGACCTCGATCGCCGCGATCATGGCGAGGGTCGTGATCGCGAAGGCGACCACGACCTCGACGATGGTGAACCCCTCTTCGCCGGGCCCGGCGGGCGGGGCGTTGCGCCGGCCGCTCATGGAAGGTCCCCGCGTCGCACGAGGCCCGTCAGCGCGCTGACGGACAGGACGACGCCGCCCCCTTGCGCGGCCAGCACGATCCGCCCCCCCGTCGAGCTTCCGTCGGGGAGGAGCCAGATCTCGCCGGGGTCGACCTTGCCGCCCGGCCGCGTCTCCATCGTCACCTGCGCGCCGTGAGTCGAGATCGCTCCGGCGCCCGGGCGGGAGCTGAGGAAGCGCTCGGCGCCCGGCTCGAACACCAGCCGCCCACGCCGCCCGGTCCGCATCGCCTCCACCCGCAGCCGGTCGATCTCGGCGGCGATCACGTCGGAGGTGAACGCCATGCGCCGGCCGGCCGAGATGCTGCCCATGCCGCCCAGCGCCAGCGCCGTCGCGATACCCATGATCGCGAGCGTCACGAGCATCTCGATCAGCGTAAAGCCGGCCGTCCCGGAACGGCCGCGGCAGGCCTGAGAGACTTCGTCCTCGGCCCGCCCCTGAGGTCCAGGCTCCACGCAGGAGCGTCCGGAAGCACGTGACGGCAGCCATGGCCCGCCGATGCAGAACCGGCGGGCGGACGGCGCTCGGTAACGGCTCGAGGCCCGTGGGATTCTCATGGCGATCGATCCATAGGACCCTGCGCTTAAGGTTTGCCACTTCCCGCGCCGGACGAGCGGGTCGAAGGACGACAGCGATCGACGGCGGACGCGGCGTCAGAATCCTTGAGGCGCGTGGTGGCCGGCGAGCAAGGCCGCGTGGAGGCCGAGTGCGAGGAAGGGGCCGAACGGCAGTCGGGTCGCCGCCGTGATCCGGGCTCCGGCGAGGCGGCCGACGAGGATCGCGACGAGCGCCGTGACGCTGGCCGTGAGGACGAGAAGGGGCAGGCCCGCAAGCCCGGTCCAGACGGTGGCGGCGCCGAGGAACTTCACGTCGCCGAGCCCGAGGCCGACGCGGCCGCGCAGCCGCGCATGGAGCGCGCGCAGGCCCAGGAACAGGACGAAGGCGAGGCCGGCCTCGGCCAGCCGCAAGGCGAGCGCCGCCGGCTCCGGCTCGCGCCAGGCCGCCACCGCGAGCCCGAGCGCGAAGAGCGCGAGGTTGACGAGATCCGGGATGATCCTGTGGCGCAGGTCGAACGCCGTCGCCGTCAACGTGAGCGGCAGCGGCAGGAGCGCCGCCACGAGCGGGGCGCCGAGGATCGCACCGAGACCGTCCTGCACCATCGGGTCAGCGCCTGGCCAGCCGGTCCGCCTCGATCGCGGCGAAGGCATGCCGGCGCATCGGCGGGACGCGCGCCGGCGGAGCCCGGCCGACCGAGACGAGGGCGCTGTCCGGGATGCGGGGCAGGCGCGACAGCCCCACCCGCACCGCGGCGAGGCCGGCGCTGCGCTCGCGCAGGTGCATCCAGTAGACGTAGGCGCAGATCACCCCCGCCACGACGGCGACGAACCACAGGCCGAGCAGCGGCCCGTAGCCGACGCGGCCGTTCAGCTCGCGCATCAGGCCCATCGCGAAGGCGGCGTACCAGGACACGCCCGAGATGGCGCCGGAGATCAGGAACACCCCCGTGCGCAGGCGCGAGACGCCCTCGAACATCGGCCGGCTGACGTCGCGCAGCACGCCCGGCAGCACCAGGGCATGGATCAGGAGGCCGTTGACGGTCAGCACCACCACCACGCTCACCTTGGCGACCAGCTTGGGGTTGGCGAGCTTCTCGGGCGATTCGAACCAGTACAGCGCGAGGAAGCCGAGACCCGACACCCAGAGCAGGCCGATGCCGACCGACACCACCTTGCTCACGAACAGGAAGGTGCGGGCGATCTCGGCCGGCAGCCCGCCCCAGCGCATCCAGCGCAGAATCCAGAAATCGAGCATGGTCGCCCCGCCGAGGCCGAGGCAGAGCCCGATGAGGTGCAGGCCGACCAGCAGCGTCAGGATGCGGATCGGCGGCAGCGGCGCCGGCATCGGCAGGGTGATCGGCTCCGCCGCGCAGGCCGGCAGGGCCCAGACGAGGCAGCCGGCCACCGCAAGCGCTCCGGCGACGACGGCGCCCGACGACAGGGTCCTAAGAGGGCGCGTGGGTCCGCCGGTCGGGATCATGCGTGTTCCTGGCGGCGCGCCCTGCCGCGCCCGAGTGGTGCCCCAGGCTTGGCAGGAATCCGCTAACAAACATCAAAGAATCCGTTCCTGTCATGCCGCTCGGACGGCTCGTCCGCCCCGCGTGAGGCGGTTCCTTCAGAAAGGCGGCGCATCTTAATTCCCAACCACCACGAACAGGACGCGACGATGACCACCGACACCATCGATCCCCGGGGCGAGGCCGACGCAGGCCAGGCGGGCTTCTCGCTCGTCGAGCTGCTCGTCGTCCTGGCGATCATCGGCATGATCGCGACCATGGTGACGCCGCAGGTGCTGGGCTATCTCGGCCGTGCCAAGGGCGAGACGGCGCGCATCCAGGTCAAGAACATCGCCCAGGCGGTGGAACTCTACTATCTCGATCTCGGCACCTATCCGACCGCGCAGCAGGGCCTGCAGGCGCTGGTGCAGCCGACGGGCCCGAGCTGGCGCGGCCCCTACGTGCGCGACGCGCGCGGCCTCAACGATCCGTGGGGCCGCCCGTATCTTTACCGTAATCCCGCGGTCGGCGGCGGACCCTACGAGGTCTACTCGCTCGGCAGCGACGGCAAGACCGGCGGCACGGGCGACGGGACCGACGTCGCAAGCAACTGATGGTTGCTTTCTCGCGGGAACACGGCCGGCAGGAATACAACCGGTTCCCGGGCGAGGAATTTCCTTAACCTATGGCAAGACGCCGTTAACCATAAAGTCCTAGCGTCGCCCTCGACCCGAACCGGCGGGTGGGGGGGATCGACACGGGCATGAAGCGGCGACGGATCATCAACGTCGCGCTCGCCGGCCTGGTCAGCTGGTCCGCAGCGCCCCCCGCCCGGGCGGCCGAACCGGAACTCGGGTTCCGGCCCGGTTCGAACCCGTCCCATGCCCCGAGCCCTTCCCATGCCCTGATCCGGCGTGGCGACGATCGCTTCACCGGCGGCGAAGCCTCGCGGCAGGAGCCGCAGCTCGGCGGCATGGTCAGCCTCAACCTCGTCGAGGTGCCGCTGCCGGTCGCCGCCAAGGCGGTGCTCGCCGACACGTTCGGGTGGGGCTACACCCTCGACGAGCGCGCCGTCGGCACCATCACCCTTCAGACCGGCGGCCAGGTCACCCGCGACACGCTGCTCTCGATGTTCGAGACGGCGCTGTCGAGCCGCGGGCTCGCCCTGAGGCGGCGCGGCCGCACCGCGCAGATCGTCCCGGGCGGCAAGAGGCCCGGCGCGGTCCAGGGGGTCGGCGCGGAATCCGGCGCGGTGATCGTGCCGATGCGCTGGATCGCGGCGGCCGAGATGCAGGCGATCCTGGCTTCCGTCGCGCCGCGCGACGTGGTGCTGCGCGTGGACCGGGCCCGCAACCTGCTGATCCTGTCGGGCGAGAGCGGGCAGATCCAGGCCCTGCGCCAGACCATCGCCGTGTTCGACGTCGACTGGATGCGCGGCATGTCCACGGCGATGCTGCCGGTGCGCTCCTCCAATCCGGGCTCGCTCGCCCGCGACCTCACCCAGATCTTCGGCGGCGAGGCGGCCGGCACCGGCGACGTCATCCGCTTCATTCCCAACGAACCGCTCAACGCGGTGCTCGTGGTGAGCTCCCGCGCCACCTATCTCGACCGCGCCCGGGTCTGGCTTGAGCAGCTCGAAGGCCTCGCGGCCGAGCGCAAGCGCCAGCTCTTCGTCTATCGAATCCAGAACCGGTCAGCGAAGGAGCTGGCGCTTGTGCTGCAGGGCGTGGTCGCGGCGGAAACCGGCGGCAGCGTCGGCGTCTCGAGCGGTCTCGGCTACGGCGGCGGCGGAGGCTACGGCGCCGCCGGAGGCTATGGCGGCGCGGGCCTCGCCCCCGGCGGGATGGGGCCGGGGGGCTTCGGCGGCGGCGGACAGGCCGGGTTCGGCGGGCTCGGCGCGGGCGGCCCCACCGCACCCGGAGGCGGGTTCGGCGGCGGAGGGCTCGGGACCGAACCGGGCGCCCTCGGAGGCGGAGGCGGTTTCGGGGGCGGGGCGAGTCCCGCGGCCGGGGGCGGGTATGGGCCCGGAGGGAGCCTCGCTGCCGCGGCGACGGAGCCGGGCGCCGGCTTCGGCGGTGCGCCGGCTATCGCGGGCGGCGCTGGCGCGGGTTACGGGGCGGGCGCGGGTTACGGAGCCGGAGCGTCCGCCTACGGTGGCGGCTACGGGGCCGACATGGGGATGGGCCGCAACGGGCGGCGCGACGTCGTCGGCATCGTCGCCGACGAGGCGAACAACAGCCTCGTGATCTCGGCGACGCGCAACCAGTACGACAAGATCCTCAGGATTCTCGGCCGCCTCGATGCGATGCCGACCCAGGTGCTCTTGGAGACGGTGATCGCCGAGGTGACCCTGAACGACGAGCTGCGGTTCGGCGTGCAGTGGTTCCTCAAGAACCGGGGCGCGCAGTTCAACCTCGCCCAGGCCGCGACCGTGGGGGCGGCCGCCGCCACCGGCGGCACCGCGGCCCTGCTCGGTGCGGCGACCCGCGGGGTGACGGGCTTCAACTACCTCTTGAACGCCAGCGACTTCAACGTCGTGCTGAACGCGCTCGAAGGCGTGACGCGGGTCAACGTGATCTCGTCGCCCAACATCACCGTGCTCGACAACCGCACCGCAAAGCTTCAGGTCGGCGACCAGGTGCCGATCGTCAAGCAGAGCGGCCAGAGCGCGCTCTCCACCAACGCCCCGATCCTCAACGAGATCGAGATGAAGGATACCGGCGTGATCCTCTCGGTCACGCCGCGAGTGAACAAGAACGGCCTCGTGGTGCTCGACATCAACCAGGAGGTCAGCGACGTGGTGCCGACGACGACCTCGTCGATCAACTCGCCGACCATCCGCCAGCGCAAGGTGGCGACGAGCGTGGCGGTGAACGACGGCCACAGCCTCGCCATCGGCGGTCTCGTCCAGGAAAAGGCGCAGATCACCAACGAGAGCGTGCCGGTGCTCGGCGACATGCCGCTGTTCGGTCCGGCCTTCCGCAACCGCGTCGATACGCGGGTGCGGACGGAGCTGATCGTGTTCATCCGGCCGAAGGTGATCCGCGGCACGGTCGAGGCGGACCGCATCGCCCAGGATTTCCGCGACCAGTTCCGCGCGATGATGCCGGTCCGCCCGGTGCCCGCCCCGCCGCCCATGGCGATCACGCCCAACGGCAGCCAGGGCGTTCTGCGCCGGATGCTCGACTGAGAGGTCGGCCCGACCCGGGCGGCCCGTCAGGGCCGTAGCGCCGGAGCGGCCTCGGATGCCGCCTTGCGCTTCGGGCGCAGGATCGCGGGCGGCCCCATGAACTCCGTCGCGTAGGTGACGCCGTCCTGGACCAGCTTCACGCGATCCGGCCCGACCTCGACCACCTGCCAGCCGTTGCGCCCCTCGCCCTGCCCGAGCCAGGCGGGTTCGCCGCCGCCGTCGTCGATCAGCGCGCGCCTGGGACCGCCGTCGCGGCGGATGCCGCGCAGGGTGAGGATCGGCCGGGGCGGATCGCTCGCCAGCACCGCATCGCGACTGCCTCGGGCGGTCCAGGGGCGCCGGCCCGGATCGAACAGCGGCCGGGCCAGGGCCGCCGCCCCCGCCGGCGTGGTCTGCTGCGGGATCGGCGACGGCCCCGGCGGCGGAAGCGTGACCGGCCAGGCGTAGGCGGCCGCGGCGGCCGCAGCCGCGAGCGCGAACAGCAGGCGCGGGCCGCCGCTCGTCTCGGTGAGGAAGGCGGTGGGACTGGTCACGGCGTGCCTCCCAGTGCGGCGCTTCCCGGCTCCGGCAGGAGCACACCGCGCACGGTGAGGGCGAGGCGCAGCCCGGTCGGGCGTTCGAGGTCGGGGTCGGCCGGACGCTCGACGCGGATTTCGGCCTCCTCGACGGCGACGAGCGGGGCTTGCGTCTCAAGCGCGTCGAGCAGGCCTTGCAGCGCGTCCGCCGTCCCGCGCAGGGACGCACGCAGGCGCGGCAGCGCCGGACGGGCCGGGTCCGCTTCGAGCTCGGCCCGGTCGATCACGGCGGCACGCTCGGCGACGAGCGCGTCGAGGCGGCCGCGAAAGGCCCCGAGCAGGGCGTCGGCGCCGTTGCCGACGAGCGGCACCGGGACCGGCGGCCGGGCCGCCGCCTCGCGGGCGCGGACGAGCGCGTCGCGGCTCGCCGCGATCCGGTCGGCCGTCTCCCAGGCGTCGAGCACCGGCCCGACAGCGAGGGCGAGCAGCAAGCCGCCCCCGGCGAGCGCGGCCAGCACGGGGCGGGCGGTCAGGTGGGCGAGGGTCGGGCTCATGGCTGCTTCCGGCCTGGCATCCGCGGCAGCGCGACGACGAGCCATCGCCCGCCCTGGAACGGCGTCGCCTCGCGCAAGGCCGGCGTGCCGAAGCCCGAAACGCTGCCGAGCGCACCCAGCACCGCGGCCTCGTCCGGCGCGACGAGGGTCAGGACGACGCCCTCGGCATCGATGCGCAGGCTCTGCGCCGAAGCGGCGTCCGGCAGGGCGGCGGCGATGGCGTCCCAGGTTCGCGCGAGCGGAGGACCACGCTCGGCCAGGATCGCGGCGGTGCCCGCCTGGACCAGCGGCTTCGCCGACGGCCCGGCCGCGCGGCGGGCGGCCAGGAACGCCTCGTCGAGGCCGGCGAGCGTCGCCTCCTGCTGCGCGCGGAGCGACAGGAAGGCGACGACCATCAGCAACAGCGCCCCGCCGACCAGGGCGAGGTTGCCGGCGCCGGCCCCGCGCAGGAAGCCGGGTAAGGCGCGGTGCCCGTCGCTGAGCAGGTCGAGGGGCATGGTGCGGTCCTCGGCCGCCCCGACGACGATCGCATCGAGCTGCAGGCCGGCCCGGTCGAGGGTGCCGAGCAGCGGCGCGAGGCGGGCGCGCTTCAGGACGACGTGGCGCACGCGGAGCGTGGCGGTCTCCGCATCCTCGCCCTCCACGTACCAGTCGCCGTGCACGGCCTCGCTGCGGAACGGCGTCGCCGCCTCGAGTTCCTGGGCGAGGACGGCGCGCATCCGCGGCAGCGCCGCGCTCGGCAGGGTCAGGGTGCGGATGAAGCAGGAGGCGGGGTCGACCCGGATGCGGACGTTCAGGCCCGGCCGGCCGCCGCGGATCGCCGCAAGCCGCTCCGCGAGGTCCTCCGCCTCGGCGTCGAGGTGATAGGTCCGGGGCGTCTCGCCGCGCTGGTCGATCACCGTCAGCGCCGTGGTGCCCGGCACGCCGAGGCCGATCGTCAGGGGGCCGGGTTCCCGGTCGAGGCGCGGGTCGGTGAGACCGAGCAGACGCGACGCCTCGTCGAGGCTCGGGCGCAGGGCGGAGCCGCGGAGCCGCGCGCGCAGGCCCCGATCGGGCCGGAAGACGCCTGAGAGGTTCAAACGGCTCGTCCCGCTGCGCGGCACGAAGCGTCCGCTGCAAGAAATGTTAAGCCTGCGGTGTTTCCATTCGCTTAAGCGCGATGCCGACCTGCCTGCCGCGGTGCGACCTGCCTGCCGCGGTGCGGGATCCGGTACGCCGGGGTGCCGTGGCGATGCTGGACGTCTGGGGATCGAAGAGCCGGCCCGTGCGGGCGCGGCCGGACCGGCGCGCCCCCGAGCGCGACCGGGGCGATGCGGCGCGGGCCTTCGTCGAAGGCCTCGCCGAGAGCGGGGTCCTCGATGCGGGCGGCCTCGATCGCGCGCGGGCGGCCCTCGACCTGCCCGGCCGCCGCTCGGTGCCGGCCCTGCTGATCGAACTCGGCCTCCTCCACGAGACCACCCTCGTCACCGCCCTCTCGGACGCCACCGGACTCGCGATCCTGCGCGACGACGAGCTGCCGCCGAGCCCGGTCCTGCCGGAGGCGATCGGCGCCGACTACTGCGCCCGCGCCCGGGTGCTGCCGCTGCTGGCGGAGCCCGACCGTCTCGTCGTCGCCATCGTCGACGCCTTCGACGCGGAGACGACGGCCGCGCTCGAGCACCTGACCGACCGCCTGGTCGAGCGCCGGCTCGTGGGCCCGAGCGCCTTCGAGCGCTCGCATCGCGCAGTCTACGGCGACGTGCCCGGCGCCGACCAGGAGGACGGCGGCGAAGACGACCTCACGCGGCTGCAGGACGTGGCGAGCCAGGCGCCGATCGTCCGCCTCGCCGCGCGCCTCGTGCGCAAGGCGTTCGAGCTCTCGGCCTCGGACATCCACCTGGAGGCGGAGGAAGCGGACATGCGCGTCCGCTACCGCGTCGACGGCGTGCTGGTGGAGGCCGAGCGGCTCGCCAAGTCGGTGCAGCTCGCCCTGACCACGCGCATCAAGATCCAGGCCGGCCTCAACATCGCCGAGCGCCGCCTGCCCCAGGACGGGCGCATGAAGGCGCCGGACCGCGGCCAGGACGTGGACATCCGCGTCTCGACCCTGCCAACCGCCCACGGCGAAAGCGTGGTCCTGCGCGTGCTCGACGGTTCGCGCCGGGTCGAGGACTTCACCTCCCTCGGCTTCGACGCGCCGGCGATCGCCCGCATCGGGGCGATGACGAGCCGCCCCAACGGCCTCGTCCTCGTCACCGGGCCGACCGGTTCCGGCAAGACCACCACGCTCTACGCGGCCCTGCGGCGCATCAACGGGCCCCATCTCAAGGTCGTCACCGTCGAGGACCCGGTCGAGTATCGGATGGCCGGCGTCAACCAGGTCCAGGCCCATCCCGGCATCGGCCTCGACTTCGCCGCGGCGTTGCGCTCGATCCTGCGCCAGGACCCGGACGTGGTGATGATCGGCGAGATCCGCGACGGCGAGACCGCCCGCATCGCGGTCCAGGCGGCGTTGACCGGCCACCTCGTCGTCTCGACGCTCCACACCAACTCCGCGCCGGCCACCGTCACCCGGCTGATGGACATGGGCGTCGAGCCCTACCTGCTCGCCGCGGTGCTGAACGGCGTGGTCGCCCAGCGCCTGGTCCGCCGGCTCTGCCCGGCCTGCGCCCGCGACGAGCCGGCGACCGACCAGGAGCGTCTGCGCCTACGCGTCGCGCCCGGCACGCCGCTCAGCCTGAAGCGCGCCTGCGGCTGCGAGGCGTGCACCGGCACCGGTTATCGCGGCCGCATGGTCGTGTCCGAGATCATGCCCCTCGACGGGCGCCTGCGCGGCCTCATCACCGCGTCGGCCGGCGAGCAGGCCATCGCCGCCGCGGCGCATGAGGCGGGAATGGCGAGCCTCGCCGAGACCGGGCGCGCCCGCGTGATCGCCGGCGAGACGACTCTCGACGAGATCGGGCGCGTGCTGGAAGGATCGGTCTGATGGCGGCGTTCGCGTACAAGGCCTACGCCGCAGACGGCCGCGCGCGCAGCGGCCGGGTCGAGGCCGAGAGCCGCCAGCGGGCGGTGGCGCAGCTGCGGCTGGACGGCCTCCAGGTCTTCGCCATCGAGGCCGCGGCCGAGGCGATCCCGTTCTGGCGCCGGGACCTGCTCGGCCGCGACCGGGTGAACGACGCGGCCCGCATCGCCTTCCTGAAGGAGTTCGGAACCCTCGTCGCCGCGGGGCTGACCGTGGACCGGGCGCTGCGCCTGGTCGAGCGGCAGGCGTCGGGGGCGTTGAAGCCGATCATCGCCGACGTGCTCGAGCGGGTGGTCGGCGGAGCCTCGCTGTCACGGGCGATGGCGTCCCATCCTCAAGCCTTCCCGGCCGACATGGTCGACATCCTGCGCGCGGGCGAGGCGACCGGCACCCTCGTCGACGTGCTGGCCTCGCTCACCGCCTCGATCGAGCGCCGCGACGCCGTGCGCCGCCACCTCTCCTCCGCACTGATCTACCCGGCGCTGCTCGTGCTGATGGCGATCGGCACCCTCGTCATGATCGTCGGCGTGCTGGTGCCCGCGCTGGCGCCGCTGTTCGAGGGCAGCGGCCGCGAGCCGCCCTTCGCGATCCGCGCCGCGGGCGCCCTCGGCGCCGGCCTCTCGGCCGGCTGGCCGTTCCTCCTCGCCGGCACCGCCGCGCTCGCCCTCGGCCTCGCGCAGACCTGGCGCAAGCCCGGTTTCGCCGCAGGCCGCAGCCGGCTCGCCCTGCGGCTGCCGTTGCTGCGCAGCATCGTGGTCGGGGTCGAGCTCGGCCGGATCTGCCGTGTCCTCGGGACGCTGCTGCAGGCGGAGGTCCCGATCCCGGATGCGGTGGCGGCGACGCGCCCGCTCGCAAACAACCGGATCTTCCGGCAGGCGCTGGACGAGGCAGGCCGCCGCCTCACCGAGGGCGGCACCCTCGCCTCCGGCCTCTCCAGCCTGAAAGCCTACGCGCCTTCGACCCTCAACCTCATCGCCAGCGGCGAGCAGGTGAACCGCCTCGGCAGCGTCCTGATCCACGCCGCCGAGATGCACGAGACCCAGACCCGCCAGCGCATCGACCGCCTCCTCGCCCTGATCACGCCGCTGGTCACGATCGCCATCGGCGGCCTGATCGGCGGCCTCATCGTCTCGGTGATGGGCGCGATCCTGAGCGTGGGGCAACTGGCTCAGTGAGTGGTTGATGCCGGTGACGGGGTCGGCTGGTCGTGGCGTCGAGTTAAGAGATCCTCGGTTTGCCGTTGAGATTGTACGGCGGCTGGCTGAGGCACCCGGCGCGTCGGCCTCGCAGTCCATTAATCGTTCCAGACGTCATCCTCTTTGTACGACGTAGATCCAAGGCTGACCCCCTATTTATGACTGATATTGACTCGTTTCGGTGAAGCGGGAGCGATGACGCCGAGTATGTTAGGTTCGACCATCCTCGGCTGCCTATCGCGACTCTCGGGCGAGGGAGTGGCGGAGTAGAACCGGTAGGATTCAAGGACGCTTATTTTGTCGTTGGTTCCGGTGGTCGTCGCTGCACCTGCCGGACGGAAGCCTAGATCATCGCAGGCCCGCAATTGCGGTGCCGAAGCGTGAGGCATCCATGTCCGCGACAGATTGCCGAGCGCGTTGCTCGCCGCCCCTGCCGCGCGGATCTCACGCTGGAGTTCCTCCACGAACTCACCAAAGGCATTCGAGGCCGCGGCCCCAGCATCCGTGAGGCCCGCCGCCTGTCGGGACCGATCGATCACGAACCGGGCCTGCGTGGAATCGGTGTCGTCGACGATCGCCCGCGCCATCGCAACCACGGAGCCGCGTGTGCTGGCACACTTGGTCGCGATTAGGGCACGTAACCGTTGGGTGCAGTGCAGCGTACTCACTGCATCGCAATCGAATTTTTAAGGGACGCACCGCCATGAAGGTGCTGATCGCAGCCACGGCCTTGACCGGGCACGTCAACCCGCTGCTCGCGGTCGGCCGACTTCTGGCCGCACGCGGGGACGTGGTCGTCATGACTACGGTCGAACGATTCCGGAAAAAGGCCGAGGCCGCGGGCCTACGGTTTTCGCCCATCGACGACGACCATGCCGCCGAATATCGCGCGATCGATCTGCCGGCGGGCCCGGAGCGTTATCGGCTGGAATTCGCGCGACGCTTCATCGATCCCATCCCGCACCAGACGGACGCCCTGCGTCGGCTGATCGACGACGAGCAGCCCGATGTCGTCGTCGCGGGAAGCATGTTCCTCGGCGTGCTGCCCCTGTTGCTCGATTCCAAGCCGCGCCCGCCGATCGTCGTCCTGAACGTGAGTTTCCTGTTCCTCGACAGGCCTGACGAGGCGCCCGTCGGCCTCGGCCTGCCGCCGGCGAAGGATTCCGCCGAGCAGGCCCGTTACGCGGTCCTCAAGGCCGGCATGGACGCAGCCTTCGCCGATCCCGTGCGCGTCTACGCGAACGATCAACTCGCGCGCCTCGGCGTACCGGCTCTGCCGGCCGCGCTGCCTCATTCCATCGCCACGCTGCCGGACCTGTTCCTCCAGCAGACCGTGCCGGGCTTCGAGTACGATTTCGGGACGCTGCCGCCCAACCTGCGTTTCACCGGCCTGCTGCCGGTGACGAACGCCGACGTGCCGCTTCCGGATTGGTGGGCGACCCGCGACCTCGGCAAGCCCGTGGTTCTGGTCACGCAAGGCACCCTCGCCAACGCCGACTTCGGCGAACTGATCGAGCCGACCTTGGCGGCGCTGGCGGACCGCGACGACCTCCTCGTCGTCGCGACCACGGGAGGGCGCCCGGTCGAGGCCCTTCGCGGGCCGATCCCGAGCAACGCCCGCATCGCCCCCTTTCTTCCGTTCGACGCGATGCTGTCCGACGTCGCCGTCCTCGTGACGAACGGCGGTTACGGCAGCGTCTCGCAGGCCCTCGCAGCCGGCGTGCCGATCGTCTCGTCCGGGCTGACCGAGGACAAGGCGGAGATCGGCGCGCGCATCGAGTGGTCGGGCGCCGGCCTCAACCTGGCCGCCAACGCTCCGACCGTCGACGCGCTTCGCGACGCGATCGGCACGGTTCTCGCGCAACCGCGTTTCCGCATGCGTGCCGAGGCCTTGGCTCAGGACTTCGCCCGCCTCGATTCGAGACAGGCCGTTCTTTCGGGGATCGACGATGTCGTTCGCGGCGGGCGCGTCGTCAGGGGGATCGCAGCATGACGACAACGCCGATCTGCCGCAGCGCCAGACTTGAATCCGGTGCAAATCGGTCCGCCTACGCTATGCTACGGAGACCTGGGCTGACTGCATTTGCGGCCACGCTCGTCCTGGCTGTGACGACCGGCCTGCCCATGGGATCCGCTGCTAAACTGATTCCGCAGGCCGACGATCAGGACGGCCCCTTCCTTGGCATTTGACGAACAGCGACCCAACCCGATGACGCTCGTTCCTCAGACCATCGATGATGCGGAAGTCCCCTTGCGCGTCGTGGTCGACCTGAACCGTTGTCAGGGCTATGCGCAGTGCTGCTTTGCGGCGCCGGGAGTCTTCGACGTGCGGGGCCATGAGATCCTGTTCTACGATCCGGCGCCCCCCCGCGCCCGTCGGGGCGAGATCGAACGCGCCGTCCATGCCTGCCCCGTCCGCGCCATACGCATGCAGGCCGAGCCTGGAGTGACCCAGTGAGCGGCGTCGACACGCCCGGCATGATCGTCGTGGGCGCGTCGCTCGCCGGCCTCCACGGCGCGGAAGCCTTGCGCCTCAACGGTTATCGAGGCCGCATCACGATCGTAGGCGACGAACCGCACCGCCCCTACGACCGGCCGCCTCTGTCGAAACACGTCCTCTCCGGCGAACTGGCCGCGGACGCGACCGAGCTTCCGCAACGCGCAGACCTCGACGCGCGCTGGATGCTGGGTCAGGCCGTGATCGGCCTCGATCGTCACGCGCACACGATCGGCCTCGCGGACGGGGCGGTGCTTGCCTACGACAAGCTGCTCGTCACGACCGGCGCGCGGGCCCGCCCCTGGCCGGTGGAGTCCGGCGGCACGCTCGGCAACATCTTCACCCTGCGCGGCCGTGACGACGCCGCGCGCCTGCGTGCAGCCCTGGTCGCGGGTCCGTCTCGCATCCTCATCGTCGGCGCCGGCCTGATCGGTTGCGAGGCGGCCTCCTGCTGCCGCAGCCTGGGATTGCCGGTCACCCTGATCGATCCAAACCTGACCCCGCTCGCCCGCTCCCTCGGTACGTGGGTCGGCGGCGTGATCGCGGACTGTCTCAAGGATGCCGGCGTCACGTATCGTCCGAACGCACAGGTGCTGCGCTTCGAGGGCGACGCGACCGGCCGGGTGGTTCGCGCCCACCTTGCGGACGAGCATGTCGTCGAGGCCGACCTAGTCATCGTCGCGCTCGGCGCCGTCCGGGAGACGGGGTGGCTGAAGGCGGCCGGCCTGATGGCCGATGCCAGCGGCTTGACCTGCGATGCTGCGTGCCGAACCCTGGACGCCGATGGCGCGCCGTGCCCGGACATCTACGCGGCCGGAGACGTGGCGCGATGGCCGATCTCCCTCTACGGGGATCGGCTGATCTCGGTGGAGCACTGGGGCAACGCCGTCGCGCAAGGCGGCCATGCGGCACGCAACATGCTGGCGCCGGCCGACGACCAACGCCCCTACGACCATCTCCCGGCGTTCTGGTCGAGCCAATTCGGGATCAACATCAAGGCCGTCGGCCTCAGCGAGGGAGCGGATACGGTCGCGATCGTTCACGGCTCGCGCGCCTCGCGACGCTTCCTCGCCGTCTACGGCCGCGAGGGGCGCAGCATCAGTGCCGTGTCGTTCGATCAGGCCCGGTGGCTCCCCGCGTATGCGGAGGCGATCCGGATCGGCGGCGCCTTCCCGCCGATCCGCGATGCGAGCGATCAGGATCGCATCGTCTCCGGGCTCCCCGGCTTCCCGCCGCCGCGCCGAGTCTCCGGGTCACAAGTCTCCGGGTCACAAGTCTCCGGCTCACATGTCTCCCGTTCCGACGAGGCTCGTCATGCCTGAGGACACGCTGTTTGCCGAGGTGCTGGACCCGGCCAACCGAGCCGATCCCTATCCGATCTACGCGCGGCTGCGGGAGAAGCCTGTCTCGCGCCAGAGCGACGGCAGCGTCGTGGTGAGCACCCATGCGGCGATCCGCAGCCTGATCTTCGATCCGCGGCTCAGTTCCGAGGATCTGCCGCCCTCGCGCCGCCCGCGGACCGGAAACCCGATCAAGGATTGGCTGCTCAACCCGATCAAGGACCGCATCGTCACCGCGCATCGCCCGCTGATCTTCCGCGATCCACCCGATCACGACACCCTGCGCGGCGTCGTCATGCGGGAATTCTCCGTGACGCGGGTGCAGGCCCTGAGGCAGCGTGTCGAACGCGACGTCGACGCGCTGATCGAAGATTGCCGGGGACGCGACGAGATCTGCCTCGTGGAGGATTTCTCCTACCCGCTGCCGGTCGCCGTGATCTGCGACATGCTCGGAGTGCCGGAGAAGGACGAGCCGCAATTCCAGTCCTGGGCTTCGCAACTCGCCACCGCGCTGGAGCCCGATACCCGCCACGACGAGGCCAGCCGGCACCGGACGGCCGCCGCCTTCGACGCCATCTCCGGCTACATGCGTGCGCTGATCCGCGAGAAGCGCCGGCGGCCCACGCCCGACCTGCTCAGCGCGCTGGCTGCACCGCCTCCCAATGGCAAGCCGGCCATGGGCGATTTCGATCTGATCTCGACGGCGATCCTGCTGCTCGTGGCGGGCCACGAGACGACGGTGAACCTGATCACCAACGGCATGCTCACGCTGCTGCGCCATCCCCACGAATGGGACAAGCTCCGGGCCGACCCCGAGCGGGCCCCGCGGGTCATCGAGGAATTGCTCCGCTACGAACCGCCGGTGCACTTCCGAACCCGCAAGGCGCTGGGCACCATCGAAATCGCCGGACATACCATTCCGAAGGGTGCCCCCGTCATCCTGCTGTTTGCCGCCGCGAACCGCGATCCCGCCCGCTTCGCCGACCCCGACCGCTTCGATCCCGATCGTGACGACGTCCAGCATTTCGGCTTCGGCGGCGGACTTCACTACTGCATGGGGGCGCCGCTCGCGCGGATCGAAACCGAAATCGCCCTCGTGGCCCTCAGCCGCCGCCTCGTGGCACCCCGGCTTTTGTCGGATCCGCCGCCCTATCGGAGCGGTGCTTCGCTACGCGGTCCCGAACAGCTTGGCATCGGGATCGGCGGCGTCGTTTGAAGGGCTTTGCGGTGTGGGGGCGCCGCCTGAAATGCGGTCTTCTTTGAAGGCAGACTTCCCGGATACCGGCGGCGGCTCGACTTCGTTCAGAAACTCGATTTTTGGCCGAGATTGACTAAAAGTGGCCTTATACCAAGCCCCGTTGAACGTGATTCACGTGAGGTAGCATCGCGATCCAGGTCGTGATTCTCTTTTCAGGTTTGGAGCCTGAGGAGGATGTGATGGCTGCTCCGGTGCCACTGCGATCGGATTATGATGCCGAAAGTTTGCGCGCTCTGGCCAAGGGTTCGCGCAATCCGGCCCAGACCCGCCGCCTGTTGGCGCTGTCGGTGATCTCGGCGGGCGGCTCGCGCTCGGAGGCGGCCGAGATCGGCGGGGTCGGGTTGCAGACGGTGCGTGACTGGGTGTTGGCCTTCAACGCGGCTGGTCCGGACGGGCTGATCGACGGCAAGGCGCCTGGTGCCCGTCCGCGCCTGAACGCCGGGCAGCGCGATGTCCTGAAGGCCCTAATCGAACAAGGGCCGACGCCCGCCGCTCACGGCGTAGTGCGCTGGCGCTTGTGCGATCTGGCGCAGATCCTGGCCGAGGATCTGATCCTCCCCCGGTTCCA
>NZ_BPQG01000019.1 GCF_022179125.1 Methylobacterium cerastii | reverse complement strand
GGCACTCCTGAACGCGCTCGACCGGGTCACCACGCGGGTGCGGGCCGACACCGGGTTGCTGGTGCGGGCGACGCTGGGCTTCTTCTTCGTCTCGCTCTGGACGATGGGCGGCATCATCCTCACCCCCGAGCTCAAGACCGACGCGGCCTGGATCCCGTGGTTCCAGCTGGCGCTCGCCACCTGCCTGATCTGGCACCGTACCCTGCCGCTGGCCGGCGCCGGCATCGTCGTCCTGTTCGGCTACGCCACCTGGTGCTACGGCGCGTTCCACTTGGCCGACTATCCGGTGTTCCTCGGCGTCGCCGCCTACCTGATCCTCACCGGCCTGAACCGCACCCTCTACGGCATCCGCCCCCTCGACGTGGTCCGCGCCGCCGCCGCCGTGACCCTGATGTGGGCCTCGGTCGAGAAGTGGGCCTACCCGGAATGGACCGCGCCGCTCTTGGCCGCCAAGCCCGGGATGACCTTCGGCGCCTCGCCCGAGCTGTTCATGAAGGCCGCTGGCGTGGTCGAGTTCACCCTGGCCTTCGCCCTGATCTGGACGCCCCTGGTGCGCCGGACCGCGGCGATCATCCTGGCCGCGATCTTCGTCTCCGCGGTGTTCGAGTTCGGCAAGGTCGACGCCATCGGCCATTCCGGGATCATCGTGGTCCTGGTCGCCATCGCCGCCGACGACGCCCGCATCGCCGTCCGCCGCCGCGACGTGGCGCTGGCTCCGGCCTACTACGCGGTGGCGCTCACCGGCTTCCTCACGCTCTACTACGTCGGCCATGCCGCGATGTACGGCGCGCTGTTCTCGGCGCCCGTCATCTGATTGGATCGGACAGCCTCACCATCTGGTTGGTTTGTTCGCTTTTTGTACTGGCTGTGGCGTGGGTGTAGCAGCCTCCGCAGAGCCCTTCGGCTACTATCCGGCATCTCTCAGGTGCCCCCATGCTCACCCTCACCTCGATCCTCACCCGCAGCGTCCTCGCGGTAGCGACCGTGGGCGGCCTTGCCGTCTTGGCGGATAGCGCGGTGAGATCTGAGCTTGAACGCGCTGTGCGGGGCGATCTGGCGTTCCTGGGACGTGCCCCGATGCCGGTGCGCATCGTCCAGGCGGATGAGCGCTACGTCTCCAAGGGGCTCGATCGGGGCCGGCTTGGTGCAACCGTTCGGATGGTCGGTGCGGAAGGCGGGCAGTAGCGATCCCGGGAGGCTAACTGAGCGCGAGCGGGTGCAGGGACGGTGTTCCGCAGTATGTCTTCGAGAGGGGGCAGCCCACGTACGTCCGACGATGCATCAGCGTCAGCGAAAAGACAGCAGTGTAGTTTCCCGTAACGGTAACGGGCCCGTGGCAAGCCGGGCACCGCTTCACGGCCATGGCGTATTTCCCATGCGCGTCCGCAAGGCTGACTGCGAGCCACCGCCCGCCAACCTTCACTTCACATGGTGTGGGGTCTGGCATCATCATATCTGACCGTATAATGCAAAACAAATAGTTCTTGATAATAGCCGATGCCTAGATATTATTGCTGATCAACAATATCGGTTCCTACTAAGCTTGTTTGTGCGTGGAAGCTGCTTACAAATTTTTGGGGTTCAGTCATCCAGAGCAAGCGCCCGACAAGGTCATGGAGAGTGGCTTCGCCATGACCGTCAGATAAAGTTGCGGCCACCATTGTCACCGACCGTTCAATGGCCTCGGCGACTGACCCCGAAGTGATCGATACGCAATCGGTCCAGCGCCCCGATGAACCGGTCGAAACAGACGTGATGCGGAGCTGAAACGTCATCATCCTGCCGGGTCTCAAACTGCGCTGGGCGGCGACCATGGCCCCGCCGATGAGGGCGATGAGGCCCGTGAGCTTGATCGCCTGTATTGAGTTGCTTCTGTTCTGACATGAGGCTGCAGGGGGATTACACCCTGCTAGCGCACGAAAGGTTTGGCTGTACGTCTCACGAACCAGCCGAGAAGCCACCTCGACGGGCCTTCGGATCAATCGATCGAGCGCCATCCACCCGGCACACAAGCACTCTGGTGCGGCCGGACCCGTCAGCTTGAACTGCCAGATGTTCAGTCCACCAAGCTCGCGGAGCCGAACCGAAGCGTCACGTCTCGCGCAGCCATGCCCAGACGTTCTGTAACGTCCCCTGACCATCGATCCGCTGGGCCACTCGACGCTCGGTACGCCAGGCTTGGGGTGGGACGCCGTAGCGGTTGCGGAAACTACGGCTGAGCTGCGAGAGGCTGCTGAAGGCGAAGACCTCGGCCAACCGGCCTAGGGTGCGCGTCTCCATTGGGTCTGCAAGGGCGTCGCGTACCGCCTTCAGGCGCTCGCCTTGCACGAAATGCATCACGCCCCCCTCCGGCTCGAACAGCCGGTAGAGTGTGGCCCGCGAGACCTGCATCTGCCCGGCGATGAACTCAGGCGATAGATCGGGCCGCGACAGGTTCTCCTGCACGATCGTCCCGGCCAGCGCGCTCAGCCCACCGTGGAGTTCGCAGCCTTCCAGCACGTCAGACGCCTGCGAGGGTTCAAGCAGGCGGCGCAGGAAGGAGACGAACTCATCGGCGAGAGCTGGAGCCTTGTCGGCGCGTGTGGTCGGCAATCGGCGGTAAATGTCTAGAATGCGCGCGGCTAGTAGCCGGTTGCGGGCCGCATCGAAGAGCAGATCGTGCTCCTCGAAGGGTAACCCATGGAGGCGGGCACAGGGTACGGCGATGCCGATCCCATCGGCTCGGTCGAGTATGCCATCGAGCAGGTGACGGCGCCCGATGAGGGTTACCGTACCCCGAGAGGCCGAAAGCGATTTACCGCCGACAGTGCCCTGGAAGCGGCCGGACCGATAGATCTGGACCATGTAGTGGTCAGGACCAGCGTCGACACGGCGGCTGTCCCGCTGGAGCCGCTGGGTCGAGAGCCGCGTGCGATGACAAACGAGGTCATCGATCGGGTAGGCGATGTTGCTCCCGAAAGGCAGGGGCGCGGCTCGCGTGGTCGGACTGACCTCGTACATCGGCGCACAGAGACTCCGCCATCGCTCGAAGGCCTCTCCGGGGGGCAAGCCTGAGGTCGTCAGGAAGAAGTGCGGAAGGCCCGCTTCAGCCGTCGTGTCGTCCGCATCCAACGGGCCAAATCCTTCGCCATCCGACCCAATCAATGAAGGACGTTAGGCATGCGTCCCTTGGCAGGGCAAGCCAAATGCCAGTGTGCGGACCAGGGTGCGCCAAGCGATGGCCTATCGACCAAGTGAGGCCTAGGCGGCAGCTGCTCACCCCTCTCTCACCGTGTGGCTCAACCGGCGAAACGCCCCCGGCTAGCTTACGCCTGAAAGCGGCCTGAAAGCCTTCTAACGGCGATGCTTCGCAAGGATTTCTTGCATGGCTTCTGTGACCAGGGCTTCGATAGAATTGCCAGCCCGACCATGCTCAGCGACCAGCTCGCGGGAGAGACCGCGCACCTTTGCGATGAGATCCCGGTCCAGCCACACCGTGAACGCCTGTCGGTTCTCACGATGGTCACGCGCTTTAGGTATAGGTGTACCTAAACCTTGAGCTTGAAGTGTAGATTTAGGTTGAGGTGTAGGGTCCAGGATTGGCTGTTCTCCAACCACGAACGAAGCGGACAGGCTCGGCCGCTTAGCCATTCTGCTTCTCCGTCCGCTTGCGTTTCACCTTGATGCCCACCTGCTTTGCCACCCATCGGAAAAGAGCGTCGATCTCCTCAGCCCCTTTTCCGTTCGGCTCGATCTCCTGGATCGTGCTGCCGTCGATCAAGCAAGACTTGTAGCCCTTGCGGTGACAGATGAAGGGCGCACCATGCTCGCGACCGGTCGGGATACCGCGAGAGACGAAGCCCGCCGCGGCCTCCTTCACGTCCTTCTTCGCACCGCTCACATCCACATCGGTGAAGATGACGAAATTCGGCTTGCCCAGGCCCTTGGCCATCGTGTGTGAGGTCGGCACGGCATCCATGTCGGCCAATGATGTGCGCGATGGGATCAGCACGAGGTCGGACAACTCAGCCGCTCGCTTGCCCATGATCTCGGCTTTGCCGGCCGTATCGATCAGGACCAACTCGGCTCCCTGCTTCTCGAACTCGCGCAATGTGGGCTCAAGAAAGTCTGGCGTCGTTTCAGGCCGAACGGGTGGTCCGTCTGTTTGCCTCCGCGTGGACCACATCCGGAGCGTGGCCTGAGGATCGGTGTCCACGATCGCGCTCAGAATACCAGCGTGGTGAGCAGCCACAGCGAGGTGCGCCGTGAGCGTGGATTTCGTGCTCCCGCCCTTCAAACCCAAGATCGTGACAACCCGCATCGACTCACCTCCGGCGCGCTTCCTAAACGGTGTAGGTCTAAGGTCCAAAGATACCGTTTAGCTTGACCTCTAGGTAACCCGTTTAGGTATGCCGTGTGCGTTTAGGTGTAGGTTTACCGTTTAGCGCACTTGCCAACGGAACCGAAGGAAGGTAGCTTCCGATAACAGATATTCTCGGAAGTTTGAGACAGGCACGGTCGTAAGCGACGTGAGAAATTGAAGCCTCGGCTATGTCGGGGCGTGCGAGCGGGAGGACGGGCAAGATGGGCGCGGAGAACTTCGCCGAGCAGGAGCGCCTGATGCAGCGGCTTGACCGCAAGTGCCAGGAACAGACTGAGCGCGTTCGCGACATGGTCCGCGAGGCCGGGCGACCGGATCTCCTCGCCGAGTTCGACCAAAGGCTGCGGGAGAGCGATCTAGGCATCACGGGCGCCCGCTCGACCTGGCACAGCATCTCGGATGCGCAGCGGCGCTTGCTGATCCTGCTGTCCAACGGACCGGCGAGCCTTCGCCGCACGAAGGGCGCGTCCTACGACGTAGTCTCGGAGGCCGGCTCTCGGGCAACAGGTATCCGGCTCGGCACGGTCAGGAACCTCGCCCGGCGGGAACTCCTCGAATGGACCGGAGGCGCATTCGATCCAGAAGCCTCCGCTGCGCCGACTGAACGAATGGTCTTCGTCCTGAAGCACGGCCGCCCGGCGCCGGGAGCGCACTTCGACGGCTTCCGGCCATAGCTCGAACATACGAGGGGATCGCAACGGCCCTCGGGGCCGGAAAGGGATGTGATGCCGAGTTCTGAAACCCCGACGCTATCCGTCGCGGTTCTCCCCAGCCATGGCAGCAACCTGCCGGCCGACGCACTCGCCCTGGTGCGGGACTATCAGCGTGCCTCGAAAGCGAAGGCCACGGTGCGCGCCTACAAATCGGACGCAGCGGCGTTCACGGCCTGGTGCGACGGCCACGGCGTCTCGTCTCTGCCAGCCTCACCCGAGACGGTGGCTGCGTTCCTCTCGCACGAGGCGGCAGCCGGGCGGGCCTCGTCCACGATCGGCCGAAGGCTCGCGGCCATCGCCTACGCGCACAAGCTCGCCGACCTGCCAGACCCCGGCGCTCACGAGACGGTACATGCGGTCATCAAGGGCATCCGGCGCCGGCCGGACATGCAGATCCGACAGAAGACGGCCGCGACCGCCGAGGTGCTGGCGGCCATGCTCTCGCACGCTCCGCCTGGGCTCGCTGGCAAGCGGGATCGGGCTCTGCTTGGGCTCGGGTTCGCGGGTGCCTTCCGGCGATCAGAGCTGGCCGCACTGCTGGTATCGGATCTGACCGACCATGTTGATGGCCTGCGCGTGCTGATCCGGCGATCGAAGACCGATCAGGAGGGCAGGGGGGCTGAGAAGGCGATCCCGCACGGCCGGCACGTTCGGCCGGTGGCGCTGCTGCGGGACTGGCTCGCAGCGGCCGGCATCACGGATGGGCCGGTGTTCCGCCCGATCTCGCGGTCGGGGCGCATCCGGGCCGAGGCTCTGACGGATCGCAGCATCGGAGACATCGTGAAGCGCTACGCCGGGGCGGCTGGGTTCGATCCGGCTGCGTTCGGCGGGCATTCCCTACGTGCCGGGTTCGTGACGACGGCGGCCGAGCGTGGAGCCGATCTCGCGCGCATCATGGAGGTGTCAGGCCATCGAGATCCGAGGACGGTGCTCGGGTATGTCCGGCGGGCGAACGCCTTCAAGGATCATGCGGGGAGCGGGTTTCTTTGAGTATCGCTGGCTGAGGTAGGAAGAGCTTCAATCTCAGGCCACTACCCGACTGCGAACAAGTCCAGCTGGAGAGCTGATCCCTGCCCCCTGGCCCGCCTGCCGCCGCGTCGAAGTGCCTTGATCACCGGTAAAGTCCCGGTCCCCTTGGCATGCAGCACGGCTCCGACGATCCGGCAGCCATCGCCATGGTGGTACACGTAGGCGCGACAGCCATCGGCCTGCAGGATCTCTTGAACAATCGCCTCGTCATCTGGACGTGCGTGCAAGGCTTTCAGCAAACACGTCAAGCCAAGCGAGGCGACGTTCGAGAAGTAGAACTCACGCTGGTATCCGGTCCAAATCTGGCGCTGCGCACCGATGCTGGTTCGTGAGAACGGATTGTAGGGCGAAACCGCCGTGCTCTCATCCAAGACGAAGGCAGCGATTGCGTTACGATCCGCGATATGCGGGGCTGTCCGGATTGATGCAGCGAGCTGACGTTGAGGAATTGGCACGCGATCACATCCTCATACCGACATGGACTGAGATCAGCTCGAACCACGAGCGATCCTGTCTCGGCGCGTTTCTCGAAGAAGAAGGCCCTAAAAGTTCAAAAAGAGCCCTGAACCCGCCTGTTTGGCTATGTCATTGCGAAACAGATCGTTTTACGAATTGCCGTCATGCCACAGCTCGTAGCCGTGCCCATCTCTAGGTTCGAACTTTGGATCCTGCGTCGTCCCCGCGATGGTGGTGGGCGCATCGAGACACAGCGCATTCAGATCGAGGCGAACTCGGGGGATCAGGCGATCGCTCAAGGGAGGTTTCTCGCTGAGGCAATCCTCGAAGGCTGGACTGGTGTGGCGATGCTAACCAACGAAGCTGGTGCCTTGGTCTGGTCAGCTCGCAGGGACATGCCGCCGCCGACAGCACTCGGCATGATCTGATCGCTGGCTACCTGCTTCGGGTAGGCGTGACCAAGGCCGGAGAGATGCTGGCTCGGCACCAGTACCCGCTCGATGCGGAGCGTCCAGAGCCGCCATGGTGTTGCCAGTGGCAGAAAGTCGGCCTCATCAAGCACGTGCTCGCCCTGGTCGCCATGCGTGACCACCATGCGGAACGGCACCTCGCCCGGCGGCCCCATCAGCACGACCGTCAGGGTGTTGAAGCCGTCATGCAGCCACGACGTGACGTCGTGGTGGAAGCCGTCCTCGGTCGGATCGAGCCCCTCCAGCGCGGGCTGTGTCACCGCGTAGGTGTTGAGACTGACCATAGCGCGGCTCCCCGCGCCCCACAGTGTGAGACGCAGCCGCTCCCCGGCTCGAATGTGCATGCTGTGCCCCGCTACAAGGGCCAAACTGACCGGTTCGCGGGTTTTCCACAACGGGAACGAGGCGTGAACGGCAACGCTTCATTAACGCTGTTGCTGGAGCGCTCCACCCCCCTATCCCTGAAGATCCGCTGGCCGATCCAACAATAGGAAACCTCATAGCTTGGTCGGGCGACCGAAGGCGGTATAGCTCAAGTTCGCAAGCGCAATCGCAAGACAATACATCTATAAGTTGAATTGCTGGTTGTATCAAATGCAATCGAATTTCCTACCAGCCTGTATCGTTGCCTGAGGCATTCTAGGAGCAACAGGGGAGGCACCTAACCAGCGGTCTCCGCCCACCTATTTCCCTGCCAGGAAACTCAGACCATGATCGGCCCCATCCTCGTTTCGGTGTGCCTCCGTACCTTGGGATCACCAGCCATCGGCTGGCCGGTGCGTGCCGTCATCGTTCTGGCATCGCGACTCAAATCACCCCGCGGCGGGGTCGCTTACAGCCAAGCCACCGCAATGGTCCCGGTTCGGTAGCTCATGGGATCAATGTGTCGCGGCGGGGCTCAAGCCGCCCGAGCAAGATCGCCCTCGATCGAGGCGAGAGCACGCTCCAGAGCCGCGAAGCAGACCGGGTCGAACGATGTGCCGAGATCTGCGCGCATAATGCCGAGCGCCTTCTCAAGCGACATGGCGGCCCGGTAGGGTCGATCCGCGGTCAAGGCATCCAACACGTCGGCTACCGAGACGATGCGGGTCTCGGGGGCGATCGCATCGCCACTCAGCCCGCGCGGGTAGCCCTTGCCGTCCAGCCGTTCGTGGTGGCCGCCGCCGATCAAGGCCATCTCGTGGAACACCGGCACGCGGGCCAGAATGGTCTCAGACAACGAGGCGTGATTGCGCATGTCCCGCCACTCCGCATCGTCCAGCTTCCCGTTCTTGTCGAGGATCGCGTTCGAGACACCGAGTTTGCCGACATCGTGCAGGAGTGCAGCTCGCTTGAGCCAGCGGCGGCGGTCCCATGTGTAGCCAAGTTCGGCCGCGATCATGTCAGCGTAGACCGCAACCCGCTCCGAATGGCCGGAGGTGAAGGGGCTCTTGGCATCGATGATTTGCGCGAAGGCACGGGCGATATCGTCGAGGTAGTCTTCGTCCACGACGATCGGGCTGCCCGGCGCCAGAGCGAACACCGCGGCCTCAACTTGATCCGAGGCTAGGGTCTCCCAGAAGCTAGGCTCCGATGCGGCCGCCTCGAAGCAGGCAACGACCTGAGGATCGAACCACGTGCCCGAGCGAGCCCGTACCTCGGCGATCGCTGCCGCGGGGCCGGCCGCTGTGTGGAACACGTCCACGACCTGGGCCAACAGTGCCACGCGAGCGTAGAGCGGGATCGCAGGACCGGCGATCCGGTCCGGTCGCCCCCCGCCGTTCCAGTGCTCATCGAGGGCGTGAATGGCCTCGCAGACGCTGGCGGGGAAACGAAGCTGACGGGCGATCTGAGCACCACGCTGACAGCGGGTCTGGATCAGGTCGTCGGTGATCGCTCCGCCGTTCTGTAGGATGTTGAGCACGGCACGGAAGCGTTCGGCGAGGCCGGCCTTGAGACCGGTATGAGAGAAGACGAAGCCAAGTACCTTCGGCAGGCTGTCGCTCACCGTCTTGAAGTCACGCTTGAAGCTGAGATCGTCCGAGAGATAGAGTTCGCAGATGCGCGCGGCGTTGCTGGAGCACCCGAGGTCCTTCAGCATCACCGTGTGGTAGAGTTCCCAGAGCTGCAGATCGGGCAGGCCCATCACTCGGCCGATGTTGAAGCCGACCCATGTCGAGCGCACGCAATGCCCGACGGGCTGACCTTCCGTCAGATCGAGGGCGTGGCTCAAGGAGCCAAGCACTTCCGACAGCTGGATCGTCCTGGCTTCCTCTTCGCTGCCTGATACGATCCGCATCGTTCTCGCCCAGTCTCTTGCCTTATAGGTCTCAATAGGCGGCAAGACTGCCTGAAGAACCTGATCAAAGCGTTGCGCTGCCTCTTGCTCGCTAAATAGCCCCAGGCAGATTTTTCCAGCGTCCGCAAAAAGTCAGGAGCGGACCCAGAGCGTGGGTTCCATCCGTGAAATTTCGACCGCTCGGTATGGCCACGAAAAAGCGCTCACCTGACGGATGGTTTTATCCGATGAAACGTATATGCGAACTCGGAGAGTTGTTCGGACGTTGAGACATAGTCTTCGTCCAAGTGTTGCTATTAAGTCATATCGTAGACAGTCACTCCAAGGCTACTGGTTGGGTCATACTCATCACCAACCCCGGATGCCGCCCGTGCTGAAGTCCGTCGCCCTCGCTGCCGTCGCTTCGGTGACCCTTGCTGCCGCCGCAGGTGCCGCAGACCTTCCGCGCCGCGCTCCGCCGCCGGTGTTCACGCCGGTGCCGGTGTTTACCTGGACCGGGTTCTATGTCGGCGTGAACGCGGGCTACGCCTTCACCGAAAACGATACGATCCGCACCACCGGGATCAACAACCTTGGCGCCGTCGGTACCCCGACCGCGCCGGCCAACCTTCAGCTCAACGTCGACCGCAACCTCCGCCGTCCAGCCGTCAACATGGCGACCGAAGGCTTCAGCGGCGGCGGCCAGATCGGCTACAACTTTCAGTTCACGCCGGGCTCCGGCATCGTCGTCGGCGTCGAGGCCGACGCACAGTACACCGACCTGAGCCGCAACCAGGTCCAGAACACCACCAACACCGCCTTCAACCCGAACGTCCTGATCAACAGCTACCGCACCGAGCTGAACTACCTCGGCACCGTGCGCGGCCGCATCGGCTACGCCTTCGACCGGGTGTTCGTGTACGGCACCGGCGGCTTCGCCTACGGCGACGTGACCCAGGCCGTCACTTTCCAGACTGGCGCGCCGATCACCTACGCCGCCCGCCGCTCCAGCATGGAGACCGGCTACGCCTACGGCGGCGGCATCGAGTACGCGCTGCCGACGGAGTCGTTCCTGAACTTCTTCCGCGCCAGCGCCGTGACGATCAAGGGCGAGTACATCCGCTACGACCTCGGCAGCCGCAACCTGTTCGTCGGCACGACCGGTGGACCGGGCCTCGGCTACGTGTCGCGCATCTCGACCGAGGGCAGCCTCGCCCGCGCCGGCATCAACTACAAATTCGGTACCTACTAGGACTGCTAAGCCATTCCGTTGGCTTGAGCATCCCCAGCCCGATCAGACCGCCCGCTTGGTCAAGAAGCGCCTCAGGAGCAACCCTCCTGGGGCGTTCGTCGTTTACGTAACGGCGGCTCCAGTCATGTCCCTGAAAGACAACAAAAAACGCGCCCTTTGAAGGCGCGTTTAAGTTGTATATTGGCAGATGGAATAGGACCATCTCCATCATACCCGTATTAGCCCGATGGACAATACATCGGGCTACAAAGCATAGCTTAAAGTTTCAGCAAGGTCGTGGTCCGCGGCCTTGCCGAGAGTGTATGACACGGCGATGTACAGGAACGGGTCGCTGAGCGGCCTTCAGGCTGGCTCGGCGACCTTCTTGCGGCCGCGGGCCTTCGAAGCTGCCTCAGGCGCTTCTACGGCTTCAGGAACCGCTTTCCGGCGCATCTGACCAAGGCCAAGGGAGTGGGCGAGAGCGGACCGCTGTGCCGAGTAAGAGGCCGATGTCATCGGATAATCAGCCGGCAGGCCGTACTTCTCCCGGTAGCCCTCAGCGGTCAGTCCACGC
The DNA here is from genome assembly GCF_022179125.1 of Methylobacterium cerastii. GTDB lineage: Bacteria > Pseudomonadota > Alphaproteobacteria > Rhizobiales > Beijerinckiaceae > Methylobacterium > Methylobacterium cerastii. The sequence goes on along the minus strand of NZ_BPQG01000019.1, from coordinate 3,676 downwards.
ATCGTCAGGTGGCGGCGCAGCGTCTTGTAGGACTTCCCGTCCTCAAAGCTGATCAGCGCGTCCGGCGTGACCGACTTGCGGATCTGTGCCGGCGTCGGCTTCTCGGGGCCAGCGGGCTCTGCGGGGGCTTCCTTGCCGAGACCAGCCAGGGCGGCATGCACGCTGGCGATCAGAGCCGGCAGCTCCGACACTGGCACGTTGTTGTTCGAGACGAAGGCGGACACGAGGTCGGCCGTCATTTCGAATTTATCTCGTCCTGAAACGAGGATCGCGCCGCCAGTCATATTATTACCTTCAAATTCTTTGTCCCCTTGCATAACGATTAACGAAATTGAACGTCAAGCCTTTATTAGGGATCTCGCGTTAGGAGATCTTTAGATTTTCTGAGGTTGGACGATGCGTGTTTTGCTGGTCGAGGACGATGCGTCGGTCGCGCAAAGCATCGAACTGATGCTCAAATCCGAGCGGTTCGTGACCTACACCACCGACCTCGGTGAGGAGGGGATCGATCTTGGTAAGCTCTACGAGTACGACATCATCCTGCTCGACCTGACGCTTCCCGACATGTCCGGCTACGAGGTGCTGCGCAGCCTTCGCGTCGCCAAGATCAAGACGCCGATCCTGATCCTGTCGGGTTTGAGCACGATTGAGGACAAGGTGAAAGGCCTCGGCTTCGGTGCCGACGACTACCTGACCAAGCCGTTTCACAGAGATGAACTCGTGGCCCGCATCCAGGCGATCGTCCGCCGGTCCCAAGGCCATGCTGAAGCGATGATCACAATCGACGATATGATCGTCAATCTCGATCAGAAGCTCGTCGAGATCGGCGGGAAGAGGGTTCCGCTCACTGGCAAGGAGTACCAGCTGCTGGAACTCCTTGCCCTGCGGAAGGGCACGACGATCACCAAAGAAATGTTCCTCAACCAGATCTACGGCGGCATGGACGAGCCCGAGCTGAAGATCATCGATGTGTTCATTTGCAAGCTGCGCAGGAAACTCGCCAACGCATCGGACGGCAAGAACTACATCGAGACGATCTGGGGCCGCGGCTACGTGCTGCGCGAGGGTGTAGCCGAGCTGCGAGCTATAGCGAGCTAAGCAGCCTACCCCTTTACTTCAACGTATTAGCTCGGGCAGGGTAAGCGCTTCTCTTTCCCGCCTCGTCGCTTTGTTGCGGACTGCCATCGGGATAGTGGCAGCCAACGCCGCCAGACTTCCCCCGAGAGGCATCGTCAAAATCACAGCGATGACGCCGTAATCCGCCATCCAAGCAGCTGTTGCCACTCCGCCGAAAAGGGCCGCCAACGCAAGCACAATCATGACATCCTCCTCTGCAACTTTTGGTTGCAGTGGATCATGCTCAAAGAAAGACCGGAGTTCCAGTCTGCCGCCCTGCACGAGTACGTAGTTGTTGGTAGGGTAAACCTCATCGCCTTGGGCGCAGGGTCGATGAAAAAGGTGAACTGACCTACGGGACCGCAGCGAGTGTATCAGCTGCCATACGACTGAGCAGGATCTGACGTCTGGCCTGCTAGAGAGTGATACGAGTTAGCCTCACTCAACCGCCAAGCGATCAGCTGGGATCGTAGCGAAGTGCTGCCGCCTCTCACCCTCCACGACCCTAATCTGGTCCTCATTGAGCTGCCGGCCTCTAGTTTAGGGGCTGCCGTCTTGGCGACGTGGCCGGGGCGCACGGTATCGAGAGGCTGTTCGATTACGCCGTGACAATCGGGCTGAGCAGGTGTGCCGGGGTCTCCCATATGCTCAGCATGGGCGCCTGGGGCATCACAACCACGGGCAAGTGCCATTCTGGCTCAGGCGTCTGCAAAGATCCAGAATGCCAAATCTATTTTAGAAATCCAAAGTGCCGCTCAAGGGAGCATGGACCGTGAAGGCCAGCCCTTCGTGCACCCAATTTGCGCCCGCGTGAGCCTGCTCGAAGGCCACGGTGTCGGCGTCGCCCGCGGTGTAATGATGCTCGCCGGTTGCAGTGTCGAGGAAACGCTGCACCGTCAGCGCGTCGGCCCCGGCCAGCGCCGGATCGGCGTAGGCCTGGAACGCTACGCCCTCGTCACGGAAGCTAGGCAGCATCGCGTCGATGTGGTCGCGCTCGGCGGTGCTCGCCGTATAGAAGTGCTCGCCCGTCCGCGTATCGACGAAGCGGAACACGTCCATCGTGTCCGCGCTCGCCGCCGGCGCCATCCAGGCCACGCCCTCGTCGATGTAGGAGGGCAGGTTCTGTGCGATGTAGTCCCGTTCGCTCGTGCTCGTCGTGTAAAGGTCGTCGCCCGTGCTCGCGTCGCGGAAGTGGAACGTGTCTGTTGGAGCCGAGGCAGTCGGCGCGCTCGCATAGGCCCGGATATAATCGATGGTCATCTGCGCCGGCACTGGCGTCGATGCGTCCGGGTCGCCGGCCCAGGCGCCGCCGACGGCGAGGTTGGCGATCATATACATCGGCTTGTTCAAGTCGGCAGGCGTGGCGGCCTGGAAGGTCGGCTGCCCGTCGTAGTACCAGGTGATGGTGTCGGGGTCCCAGTCGACGCCATAGGTGTGGTAGCCCGACGTCATGTCGGACACGGTGACATTGGCCTCGTTCAGGTAATGGGTATCGTCGACCTTCCAGTCGCCCGAGACCTGGCTGTGGACCGTGTTGCGCAGCGTGTTCGGTTCGCTGCCGATCATCTCCATCACGTCGAGTTCCGGCGGCCAGCTCCCGTCCTCCGGCAGCATCCAGAATGCCGGCCATAGGCCATGACCGGCCGGGAGTTCTGCCCGCATTTCGAAATAGCCGTAGGTCTGGCTGAACTCGTGATAGGTGTTGATCATCCCGGACGTGTAGGTCTGTCCCTCCAGCGATCCCTGGATGCTCGGGTCGGCTGGCGCGGCGGAGATCGTCAGCGCGCCGTCGGCAACGTGGAACGGGTTCGGCAGGCTGTTTGCGGCGCCCACTGCCCCATCGGCGTCCGCCACGTAGTATTGCGACTCATCATTGTAGGGCAGCGTCCCGGTTGCGCGGATCTTCGTCGACCATTGCGCCGCACCGACCGTGTCGAGCCCCGTCGTGCCGTTCCAGGTATCGAAGGTATCGAACTCCTCAGAGAACGTCAGAGCGGCGGTTGCCGACAGGTTGTTCGGATCGATCGCCATGGGGATTGTCGCCTGTCCCTTAGCTGAACGAACTCAGCTATGGTTGCACAACTCCAGGTAGAATTTAATTCTCGATTACGCGTTCCAGGGTTGCAGTACGTAGCGTTCGCCTTTTTCGATGAAAAGTTTTCGATCCGTAACATCCTCCCGAATGACCGACGGTCGCCGGCTTTGACGCCCTCCACGAAGCTGATCCGGTCCTCACCGCGTGATAGCCGCCGGTCTCTGAATTCAGGGCTGCCGTCTTTGCGACGTGGCCCAGCCGCGCGGTGCCGCGAAGCTGTCTGATGAGCCTGTGTAGGGCGGTGACAAAACCATCCACTGGAGCGTCGGCGGGGTGCTGATGCGGCCGGGGTAAAAGCCGGCCAGTGGAGAGGCTTCTCTTTCGGGAGGGGCCCAGGATGTTTGCCGTGGAAGTCTACGCGGCCGTTCGGCAGTTCGTTTTCATCGACGGCCACTCTCGTCGTGAGGCAGCCCGCGTATTCAGGCTCAATCGCGAGACGATTGCCAAGATGTGCCGGTTCTCATT
>NZ_BPQG01000018.1 GCF_022179125.1 Methylobacterium cerastii | reverse complement strand
CGACCAGATGCTGGTCGACCCGGAGAAGACCACCTACCTCGGAAAGCCGGTCGGCAAGGATAGCTCGACCAAGACCTGGGAAGGCGACCAGTGGAAGACCGGCGGCGGCTGCACCTGGGGCTGGTTCTCCTACGACCCGAAGCTCGACCTGATGTACTACGGCTCGGGCAACCCCTCGACCTGGAACCCCAAGCAGCGTCCGGGCGACAACCGCTGGTCGATGACGGTGTGGGCGCGTAACCCGGACACGGGCGTGGCCAAGTGGGTCTACCAGATGACCCCGCACGACGAGTGGGACTACGACGGCATCAACGAGATGATCCTCACCGACCAGAAGGTCGGCGGTAAGGACACCCCGCTGCTGACCCACTTCGACCGCAACGGCTTCGGCTACACCCTGAACCGCGCCACCGGCGAACTCCTCGTCGCCGAGAAGTTCGACCCGGTCGTCAACTGGGCCTCCAAAGTCGACATGGACAAGGGTTCCAAGACCTACGGGCGCCCGCTGGTCCTGTCGAAGTACTCCACCGAGCAGAACGGTGAAGATACCAACTCCAAGGGTATCTGCCCGGCGGCCCTCGGCACCAAGGACCAGCAGCCTGCTGCGTTCTCGCCGAAGACCAACCTGTTTTACGTGCCGACCAACCACGTCTGCATGGACTACGAGCCGTTCCGGGTGACCTACACCCCGGGCCAGCCCTACGTCGGTGCGACCCTGTCGATGTACCCCGCGCCGAACAGCCATGGCGGCATGGGCAACTTCATCGCCTGGGACGGCGTCGAGGGTAAGATCAAGTGGTCGAACCCCGAGCAGTTCTCGGTCTGGTCGGGGGCGCTCGCCACCGCCGGCGACGTGGTCTTCTACGGCACGCTCGAAGGCTACCTGAAGGCCGTCGACTCCAAGACGGGTAAGGAACTGTACAAGTTCAAGACCCCGTCGGGTATCATTGGCAACGTGATGACCTACCAGCACAAGGGCAAGCAGTACGTCGGCATCCTGTCGGGTGTCGGTGGCTGGGCCGGCATCGGCCTCGCGGCCGGCCTGACCGACCCGAACGCCGGCCTCGGCGCGGTGGGTGGTTACGCCGCCCTCTCGAGCTACACCAACCTCGGTGGCCAGCTCACCGTCTTCGCCCTGCCGAACTAATCGGTCGCACGAAACGGCTTGAAATGAGTGCCGGCGCGGGTTTCCGCGCCGGCATTCTTATGATTAGAATGCCCTTCAAGAAGGCCGCGAAAGGCCGCCTGAGAGCGGCATGACCTTCAGGTCTCAGGGAGATTACAGCGTTGCATTACCTCAGCAAATCCGTCATGCGGCCGTTCCTGGCCGCCCTCGCCCTAGCGTCCATTTCGATGGTCGCCGTACATGCTGAGGATGCCAAGCCCGCCGATCCCGCCCTCGCCAACTCGCTGAACACCGCCGACAAGTCGGCCGAGCCCGACGACAAGCTCCTGAAGAAGGACGCCGCAGTGAAGGTCGAAGAGGGCAAGTACTTCGACGCCGAAGGTCACCCGACCTTTCACATCACCGATGCCGGCAAGAAGTTCGACTGGTACACCTACTCCGGGTACCGCCGCTATCATGCCGAGTGCCACGTCTGCCACGGCCCGGACGGCATGGGCTCGACCTATGCGCCGGCTCTGAAGGACTCCCTCAAGCACCTCTCCTACGAGGAGTTCATCGGCATCCTCGCCGGCGGCAAGCAGGACGTGAGCTCTTCGGACCAGAAGGTCATGCCGGCTTTCGGCGACAACAAGAACGTCATGTGCTACTCGGACGACCTCTACGTCTACCTGAAGGCCCGCGCCTCCGGCGCCATGGGCCGCGTCCGCCCGGGCGACAAGGAAGACAAGCCCGAGGCCGCCAAGAAGGCCGAGAAGGAGTGCATGGGCGGCTGATGCGCCGCGCACGCACCCATGCCGCCATGTCGCTCGCGCTCCTGCCGTTCCTGGCAGGCGCGCGGGTGGCTGATGCGCAGCATCTCCCCGACCTCGTCACCGCAGACGTCCTTCGCGTCTGCGGCGATCCAGGCAACATGCCATTCTCCGAACGCAAGGAAGACGGCTTCGAAAACCGCATCGCGGGCATCATCGCCGACGAGCTCAAGGTCAAGGTCCGCTATTACTGGCTGACGCAGGGTCCCGGTTTCGTCCGTAACACCCTCGGCACCGGCCTGTGCGACCTGATCGTGGGGTCGGCCCTCGGTAGCGAGGGCGTGCAGAACACCAACCCGTACTACCGTTCGTCCTACACGCTCCTCGTCAAGAAGGGCGACCTCGCCGGGGTGTCCGGGCTCGACGATCCCAAGCTCAAGGGCAAGCGCATCGGCGTGATCGCCGGGACGCCGCCTGTGAACCGGATGGGCGATCTTGGCCTGATCTCGACCATGAAGGCCTACGCGCCCTACCAGCTCGATCCGTCACGCAAGAACCAGACAGTGGGCGCCGAGATCGTCTCCGACCTCGCGGCCGGACAGATCGACGCCGCCGTACTGTGGGGGCCGTCCGCCGGGTGGCTGGCCAAGCAGAGCGGCACGGCGATGGACGTGATCCCGCTCCTGAAGGAGCCCGACCGGCCACCGATGAGCTACCGCATCGCGATGGCCGTGCGGATCGGCGAGAACGACTGGAAGCGCTCGCTGAACACGATCCTGCGCAAGCGCCGGGCCGACATCGAAAAGGTGCTTCGCGACTTCGACGTGCCCCTACTGGACGAAGAAGAGAAGAAGCTTCTCGCGCCCGAAGAGCACTGAGAAGAGGGCCGACGCGTAGTTCGTTACCAAACGGGCGCGAAACGACGAAGGATCGGGCGAAAGCCCGGCCCTTCGTCGTTTCGCGCCAGCGTCAGTTCCGCTGGATGCCGCTTCGGTCGAGCTTGGCCAGCGCCTCCGAGACCGTCTCACCGCCGATGACGAGATCGGGGGCGATCTCGGCCAGCGGCACAAGCACGAAGGCGCGCTCGCGGACGTAGCGGTGCGGCAGGACGAGGCGTTCGTCCGAGACCGCAGCCCCGGCATAGTGCAGCACGTCGATATCGATCACCCGCGGTCCCCAACGGCGCTCACGAATGCGGCCGAGGTCGCGCTCGACGCCGAGGCAGGCATCGAGCAGGGCATGGGGGTCTAGGTCGGTCTCGATCGCGAGCGCACCGTTCAGGAACCAGTCCTGATCGGTCTCGCCCCAGGGCGGGGTCCGGTAGTCGGCCGACCGCGCGACGACCCGGAGGCCAGGCACCCCGGCGAGCCCCTCCACGGCTGCAGCCAAGTGTGCAGCCTTGTCGCCGATGTTGCTGCCGAGGCCGAGATAGGCGCGTGTCATGCCCGCGCCTCTTGCCGGCGGGTGATCACCACCGCCACTCCGTCGAGGACCGCCGGCACCGGTGCGCTCGGCTTGTCGATCCGCACGGTGATCGTGTCGATAGCGGTAAAGCGTTCCAGGATCTCGGCGGCGATGGCTTCGGCCAGGGCTTCGATCAGGTCGAAGCGCCGCTCGGTTGCGATCGCGACCGCGATCGCCGTGAGGTCGGCGTAGCTCACGGTTCGCGTCACGTCGTCGGAGCGCCCGGCGGGTCCGAGATCGAGGCCGACGTCGAGCGACAGGTAGAAGCGCTGGCCAAGGCGCGTCTCCTCCGGCAGGACGCCGTGGTGGGCGAAGACTGCGATGCGCTCGACGAGGATGCGGTCGCTCATCGACGGTCTCCCGGGCGCAGCACCGCGTCGACCACGCGCATCGCGTCGACATGGGCAGCCACGTCGTGGACCCGGACGATGTCGGCCCCCAGCGTGGCCGCCAAGGCATGCGCCGCGAGCGAGCCGTGGAGCCGGTCGGCCGGCGCGGTCTCGCGATCGTGCAGCCGCCCGAGCAGCGACTTTCGCGAGACGCCGACGAGGACGGGGAAGCCGAGCGCGCGGATCTCGGGCAGGCGCCGCAGCGCTTCCAGATGCTGCTCCCAGCTCTTGCCGAAACCGATGCCCGGATCGAGCACGATGTCGCCGTCGGGGATGCCGGCGCGGCGGGCGATGCCGAGCGAGACCTCGAAGAAGCGCAGCATGTCGGCGACGATGTCGAGGCCGGGATCGATCGTCTCGCGGTTGTGCATGATCATCACCGGCGCGCCGTGGTCGGCGGCGACGTGGGCGATGTCGGGCTCGCGCTGCAGGCCCCAGACGTCGTTGACGAGGCGGGCACCGGCTGCGAGCGCGCACTCGGCCGTGGACGCCTTGTAGGTGTCGATCGAGATCGGCACGGAGAGTCGGTTCGCCAACGCCCGGATCGCGGGCAGGACGCGTGCCTGCTCCTCGTCGGCCGGCACCGGGACGTGTCCGGGACGAGTCGACTCGCCACCGATGTCGACCAGCGCGGCACCCTCGGCAGCAAGCGCGTCGGCTTGCCGGCACGCGGCCTCCTCGTCGACGAAGCGGCCGCCATCCGAGAACGAATCGGGCGTGACGTTGAGGATGCCCATCACGAGGGTCCGCCGGCCGAGATCCGGCAGCAGGTCGGCGAGGGCGGCGGGTCGATGGCTCAAGGGGCGTCGCTTCTCAAGGGTCTGCGCGGGCCGCTCCCGCGGGGTCGATGTGGCCGGTTTTTCGAAGCGAAGCAACGGCGCCCGTCGCGTACGAAAAAGGCCGCCCGGAGCGGAGCGGCCTTTCGAACGTTCGTGGCGGACGGCGCCGTCTCAGCCGCGGTAGCAGCGGATCTCGGCCTCGGCCTGGGCGCGGCGGAGGTCGGCGACCTTGTCGTCGAACACCTTCGTCGACTTGAACTCGTTCGAGCGGGCGCCAACGCCCTGGCGCATCGACAGCACCGTGCTCGCCTGCACGTACTTGTCGTAGGAGAGGATCGCGGCGAGCTGATCGACCGAGCAGGTGCAGCGCTGCATCGCCTCGCGGGTCTGGCCGTTGGCGGCCATGCACCCGAACACGTAGTCGACGCGGGCGTCGGTCGGATAGTCGTTCTCGGCCTCTGCCGCGGCGACGGGGATCGCCAGCATCGCCAGCGCGACCCCGGACAGGGCGAAGCCCTCAACCAGCTTTCTGATCATAGCTCAGCCGCTCCTCCAAGAGTTCGCCGCCCTCGGTATTCTTCGATTGCGCCTCGATCGAGATGATCTCGCCGGGCACCTCGGGCGAGGTGACGAAGGTGTAGGTCATGTTGTCCATGCCGCGCATGCGCTGGGCGAGCGCGTCGCCGGCGAAGGGCTTGGTCACCACTTGCCAGGCGTCGACCGTGCGGCCCTTGTAATCGACCTTGATCGGCGTGACGGTGGCGCCGTCGCGCAGCCCCTTGCGGATTGCGAGCTTGAGGTAGCGCGGGTTGGCCTGCAGCACCCGGGCGAGGTTGGTCAGGTGGTTCTCAAGGAACAGCGGGATCACCGGATTGCCGGGCATGTCCTCGAACGGGCCGGCCGGGAACCGGTTCGTACCCGAGAACATCTCGACGCCGATGTTGCGGCCGTCCCCGCCCTTGCCGGGCTCGAGGGTGAGCTTGATCGTGTCGTCGAGGGGCGGCCCGAACGGCCCCTTCGCGATGCCGGAGCGGCGCAGGTAGTCGTAGGTGAGGGTGGTGCCGGCGGCAGCGTTCTTGAGCTGGGGCTGCTCGAACAGCAGGTCGGCCGCGCTCGGGATCGCGCTCGCGTTCGCCTTCTCGGGCGCTGCGGCAGGGGCAACGGGCGATGCGGCGGGGGCAGGGGGCGCCGCCTCGACGGCCAGCGCCGGAGCGACGGCGAGCAGGGTTGCGGCGATGACGAAACACTTCACGAGAGGGCGTCCTCCTTGTTGGGCGCCGGGATGTTGGCCCCGATCGTCCGGTAGGTGTAGTCGGGCGGGGTCTCCGCCGCCTCCTCGACGGCCAGCGCCCGCACCTTGGCATGTAGCGGCGAGAGCGAGCAGGCCGGGTCGGTCGCCGCCGCATCGCCAGCCAGCGCCAGCGCCTGACAGCGGCAACCGCCCCAATCCTTCTCGCGCCGGTCGCAGGAGCGGCAGGGCTCCTGCATCCAGTCTGTGCCGCGATAGGCAGTGAAGGCCGGCGAGTTCGCCCAGATGTCGCCGAGGGAATGCTCGGTCACGTGCCAAAACTCGAGGTGGCTGATCGTCTCGGCCGCATGGCACGGCAGCACCTTGCCCTGCGGCGTCACGTTGATGAGCTTGCGGCCCCAGCCGCCGGCGCAGGCCTTCGGGTACTTCGCGTAGTAGTCTGGCACGACGAGGTCGATGACGAGCTGGCCCTTCAGCCGCTCGCGCGCCGCCTCCACGATGCGGATCGACTGATCGACCTGAGCCTTATCCGGCATCAGCGCCGCGCGGTTCACGTAGGCCCAGCCGTAATACTGGGTGTGGGCCACCTCGAGCCGCTTGGCGCCGAGCTTCACGGCGAGATCGATGAAGCCCTCGACCTCGTGGATGTTGCCGCGGTGGATCACCGAGTTCAGCGTCAACGGCAGTCCGAGCTCGGTCACCTTGGCGGCGAACTCCATCTTCTGCGGCTGCGCGTTCTTCAGGCCACCGATCTTCTCGGCGTTGGCCGCGTCCACGCCCTGCACCGAGAGCTGCACGTGATCGAGGCCGACGTCGTAGAGCGCCTGGAGCTTGCCCAGCGCACCGCCGACGCCGGAGGTGATGAGGTTCGAATAGAGCCCGAGCTTGGCGCAGGTCTCGGTGATTTCGACGATGTCGTTGCGCGCGGTCGGCTCGCCGCCGGACAGGTGGACGTGCAGAACGCCGAGGGCCGCGGCCTCTGTCAGCACGCGCTGCCACGTCGCGGTGTCGAGCTCGCGCGAGCGTCGATCGAGGTCGAGCGGGTTCGAGCAATATGGGCAACGCAGCGGGCAGCGATGCGTCAGCTCGGCGAGCAGCCCGACCGGGGCCGGGATCGCCGCCGCGTTCGGGGTGATCGCGTTCATCGCTCCAAGACCCTCTTCGCGGCGAGGTCGTTCAGCATGGCCAGCACGTCGACCTCGATGACGCGCGGGTCGGCGGCGTAGGTCTGGCCAAGCCGGTCGGCGATCGCTGCGACGCTGGTCTGGCCGTCGATGAGGTTGAGGACCGCGACGGCGTTGTCGTCGAGGTCGAAGGTGCGCTCGGGGGCGAGCAGAACGTGCTTGTCACGGGTCTGGTCGAAGCGCATCCGCACGCCGCGCGGCAGGCGCGGGACGTCGGCGGCCGAGAGCCGGCCGGTCCCCGGCGCCTGGGTCTGCGTCTCGGCGACGAGACCGGTGCCGGGCGTCCAGGCGTCCGGCGGAATCATCCCGGGGGCGACGTAGGCGAAGTACAGCGCGTCGAGCTGCGTCCACAGCACGTTGCACTTGAAGGTCAACGCCGCCATCGCCTGGCGCTGCAACGCGGGGGTGGTGGCGTGGCGCTTGACGTAGTCGAGGGCGAAGTCGGCGTCGCGGGGCGCCTGCGTCATGCGCTTCTCGAAATAGGCCAGCGTCTCCTTGGTGATGAAGTCGTAGTTCTTCAGCATGCCCGAAACGCGCTCGGAGATGATGTTCGGCGAGAACATCTCGGTCAGCGACGACGCGATGGCTTCGAGCAGCGAGCGCTCGGAAACGAAGTGGACGTAGGCCTCGACCGAGAACTTGGTGGCCGACAGGATGCCGTCGGTGGACTCGACGTAGTCCCGGCGGAAGCCGACGCCCTCAGCGAGCTTCAGCCAGCGTTCGATGCCGCCGTCGCCAGGCGCGTCGCCGTCGTGGTCGACGATGCGCTGGCGCCAGACGCGGCGGAGCGAGGCGTCGGTCATCCGCGCCAGCACCGCGGCGTCCTTCACCGGGATCATCGCCTGGTAATAGTAGCGGTTCAACGCCCAGGCCCGGACCTGGTCCTTGCTCAGCTTGCCGTCGTGCAGCAGGCGGTGAAACGGATGCAGGTTGTGGTAGCGCCGGGCGCCGATGTCGCGCAGCGCCGCCTCCAGTTCCTCGGGGCTCAGCAGCCGCTCGGAAGTCTCGGATTGGGGGGTCGGGAACACTGCGTTCATGGCGTCACCAAGCGTCCGTTCGGAGGCGTTTCCTGGTCGTCTCGTCGTGCGCCGCGTCTGGCGGCGGCGTCTCGGCGCAATCGAATCGCGCACGTCTCGTCATGAGATAGGTCGCGGCACCGGCAAATGCCAACCGCGCCCGGTCGTCGCCGTCAGAGGCTCAAGGTGAGCCCGTCATGGGCGATCGTCCAACCCTCGGCCTCGACCGCCTCGCGCTCGGGCGAACCTTCGACGAGGACGGGATTGGTGTTGTTGATATGCACGAAGACGCGCGACCCGATCGCGACATCCTTGAGGCCGGCGATCGAGCCCGCGTCGCCCCGCATCGGCACGTGCCCCATGCGCCAGCCGGTCTTGGTGCCGACACCGGCGCGGATCATGTCGTCGTCGTGGAGTACCGTGCCGTCGAAGAGCAGCGCGTCGACGCCCGCAATCCGCGCCTTCAGGTCCTCGGTCACGCGGGCGCAGCCGGGGATGTAGGCGAGCCGCCGTCCGTCGGCCTCGATCATCGCGCCGACCGTGGTCTCGGATTCGGCGCCGAGCTCCATGCTGGCATCCTCCAGCCAGAGCGGCACCTTGCCGGGCACCGCGAACAGTGTGACGGCCAAGCCGGGGAGCGGCTCGAAGCGCATGCCCAGGGTGATCGCCTCGCGCACAACGACGCCCTCGGCCATCACGTCGAAGACGCGGTTGTCAGCGACCGAATCGAGGATGCTGCCGGTGCCGTAGAGGGTGTAGGGTTGGCCTTCGCGGAGCGTCAGCAGGCCGGCGACGTGATCGACGTCGCCGTTGGTGAGCAGCACGGCGCGGATCGGCGAATGCCGAAGTCCTTCCCGCGGATGCATCACCGGGTTGTCGAAGAATTGCTGCCGGATGTCCGGCGAGGCGTTCACCAGGAGCCAATCCGTGCCGTCCGCAGACACCGCGATGCTCGACTGGGTCCGCGGCCTGACGCGGTTCGGCTCGGTTCTCGCGAGGTGGCAGTTCGGGCAGCGGCAATTCCACTGGGGAAGGCCGCCGCCAGCAGCCGAGCCGAGGATTACGACGCGCATGGAATGGTCCGATGCAGCCAACAATCCTCAGCTCGGCGCGACACCTCAGTTGAAGGTGTCGATCTCGGCGGACTCGTAGCTCGTGACTTCCATGCCGACGCAGATTTCGGAAACGATCGGGGCAGCCCAGGTCATGGTGTTTCTCCGTCTGATTGCGAGCATCCGGTGCCGAAAAGGTAAACTTAAGGATACCCTAAGACACTGATGGCGCTTTTGTTTTCCAGCGCGGCACGGGTATCCGCAATTCCCGCTCCGGCTTCAAGCACTAAATTGCCGGATGCTCCCAAATTTTTGTGAGGAACCACCCGCCCGAACGTCGCACCGGTCAGTGCCGGTAGTCCGGACCGCGGGAGTCCAGCATGAAGCCGCGTCCGCGCACGGTGACGAGGAGCGGACCACCGTGGCGGACGAAGTCGGCCATCTTCGTGCGCAGGTAGCCGACGTAGACGTCGACCACGTTCAGCGAAAGGCCGCCCTGGCTCGCCCACAGCCGCTCGAAGATGTCGGCGCGGGAGACCGGGCGGTTCACGCTCTCCATCAGCATGGCCAGCAGCTCGGCCTCGCGCGGGGTCAGGCGGGCCGACGCCTCGCCGCAGGTGACCTGCCGGGTGTCTAGGTCGAGGACGAGCTTGCCCGCGTTGATCAGCGTGCGAGGCCCCTCCGCCGCCTGACGGCGCATCAGGTGCGTGCGCAGGCGCGCCACCAGCTCGTCGAACACGAAGGGCTTGACGATGTAGTCGTCGGCCCCGAGCGCGAGGCCTTCGGCCCGGTCGCGAATCTCGTCGCGTGCCGAGAGGAACAGGATCGGGCCGGGATAGCCGCCCTCGCGCAAGGAGCGGCACACGTCGTGGCCCGACCCGTCGGGCAGGGTGATGTCGAGCACCACCGCCTCCGGACTCTCGTCTCGAGCGGCGGCCAGCGCGTCGCCGACGCAGCCGGCGGTGTCGACGGAGAAGCCCTCTGCCTCGAGGCCGCGGGTGAGCAGGCCACGGATGTCGATGTCGTCCTCGACCACGAGGATTCGCGTCATGCCGCGTCGTCCTTCCGCATCCGTCGATCGTCCCGGCTCGCCGCGTCGTCGCCCTCAACGGTGAGGTCGAGAGGCGGGAGGTCCAGCGTGACCCTCGCCCCGTGGCCGTCCTCGCCAGCGCCGAGGCGGATTGTGCCATCATGCTGTTCGATGAGCCAACGCGCCAGGGCCAATCCGATCCCGAAGCCCATCTCCGCCGGGCGGTCGCCGCGCCGGAAGCGCTCGAACAACGTCTGCTCGCGGTCGCCGAAACCCGGCCCGTCGTCGGTGACCGTGATGCGCGCCGGCGCCGCGCCGCCGCCGGACAGGGCGACGACGACCCGGGTGAGCCCTGTGGCGTGGCGCAGCGCGTTGTCGATCAGGCTCTCGACGACCTGGCGCATCCACTCGCGGTCGGCCAGCACTTCGAGGTCTCGCGCACCCGGCTCGAAGGTCAGCGCGACGCGGCGTCGGGCGGCCTCCGATGCGAGGTTGTCGACCGCCTCGGCCAGGACCGGGGCGAGCCCGAGGGCCCGGCGGTCGAGCTCGATCTCGCCCGATTCCGAGCGGGCGACACGCAGGAGATCCTCCACACGCAGCTTCAGCCGCATCGCGCGCTTGCGGATGGTGGCGAAGGCCGGGGCGTGATCGGTGATGCGGGGTCCGGCGCGGGCCGCGAGGTCGCATTCCCCGAGGATGACGGTCAGCGGGGTGCGCAGCTCGTGACTCACGTCGGCGAAGAAGCGGCGGCGCGAGCGGTCGACCGCCTCGAGTCGGGCGTTGGCGGCGCGAAGGTCGGCGGTGCGGGCCTCGACCGTGTCCTCCAAGGCCGCGCGGTCGGCGGCAACGCGGCCTTCGCGGCGAGAAAGGCGTGCCGCCATGCGGTTGACGTTGGCGACCAACAGGCCGAGCTCGTCGCGGGTCGCGACGGACAAGCGCGTGTCGAGCTTTCCGCCGCCGATGGCGCCGGCGGCCCGGCGCACGGCCTCGATCCGCGCCAAAGTCGGCCGGGTGATGCTCCGCCACAGCAGCACGACGAGCCCGAGCGCGTCGAGCACCGCCAGGGCCGCCGCGATCCGCAGGCGGCGCGACAGCTCGCGGGCCGCATCCGAGCCCAGCACCATGCTGCGGCGCTCGGCCTCGATCAGGAACGAGAGCGGCTGCCCGGTCATCGCGCCGAAGCCGTTGAGCGCACCCTTGATCGAGTTCTGGCGCTTCTCGGAATCGGTCTCGCGGACGATCTGAGACACCTGCCGGTCGAGGATCACCCGGGCCGCGCGCAGCTGCGCCATCGGCCGGCTGCGCAGGGCGTATTGCATCCGGTCCAGCGGGTCGTCGCTGCCGGCGACGGATCGCGACAGCGCCTCGTCGACGGTTGTCAGCGCGCGGTCGACGTTGCTCCGCGCGATGCCCATCGCTTCCGGCGCGAGGTCGGGGTTGCCGATGGTCTCGACCGCGGCCATGCCGAATTGGGTCATCCGGCCCGACAGCTCGGCCAGGAGTTCGAGGCGCCCCTGCGCGGCGAGCGTCCGGTCGATCGTCCGCTCGGCGGCGCCGATCGCGGCGAGCACGCCGGCCGCCGCCAGCACGACGACGAGGGCGATCGACCCGAGCAGCAAGGCGAAGCGGACCTTTAGCGAACGCATCGTCCCTTTCCCAATCGACCCTGTTTCCGGCCGCGTCGCGATGGAGCGAACGCCGCCAGCACGGCCTCTTCGGATCAGCTTTTCGGTCGAATCCGTGGGAAAGCCAACTCAGCCGGCGGGGGCGAACCGTCCTCAATCCCGGTTGGCGCCGCCCTCGGCCTCCTCGACCTCGCGGCTCTCCTCGACCTCCGGGGCGACCTGTCCGTAATTGAGCACCGCCACCAGCGTCATGCCGCCGAAGACGTTGCCGACCAACGTCGGCACGAAGAACCGCTCGGCGTACTCGCCCATCGTCGCCGCGCCGGTGACCACGAGGTAGAACGCCTCGACCGATCCCGCGACGATGTGGGCGAGGCCGCAGAGGGAGACCAGCCAGGTCATCAGAAAGATCACGAACGGCGCCGCCGTACCGGTGGCCGGTAGGAACCAGACCATCAAGGCGATCATCCAGCCGGCGAAGATCGCCTTCAGCACGGTGTCCCAGAACGGAAACGCGATGGCCTGGTGGCTGATCTCGGCAAAGGCCGCCTTAACCGACGGCTCGAAGGCGCCGGTATGGGCGAGCACGGTCGCGATCGCCAGGGTCGCCAGGATGTTGCCCGAGAGCACGATCGCCCAGAGGCGCAGCACCCGCCACGCGGTCTTCGCCGAGCGGTCGTGTAGCAGCGGCAGGATCGGCGTGATGGTGTTCTCGGTGAAGAGTTGCTGCCGCCCGAGCACCACCACCAGGAAGCCCACCGCATAGCCCATCGTGGTGAGGAGCTTTGTCCACTCGCCCTTGGGAAGATGGGTCTTCAGCACGCCAGGCACGATCAGCGACAGTGCGATGCTCAAGCCCGCGGCGAAGGCCGAGAGGAACAGCGCCCCGCCGTCGCGGCGCAACTCCTCATTGCCCTCGCGCCGGATCACCTCGTGCAGCACGAAGGCATCCGGGCGGCCGATCTCGGCCACCGCTTCCTTGTGCGCGTCGTGCCGGGCTTCCTTGTCGTCGGGCTTCCGCTCGGCCATCACGCATACGCTCCACGAACCGGAAAAACTGAGACGGGCTGCCGTCAGCCGCGCAGGCGCGCCACCAGCGCCTCGATCTCGGCCCGCGCACGCGCCACCGAGGCGGCATCCTTGCCGCGGGCGACGATGCGGTTGGCGAACCCGTCCTTCGTCATCGAGGGATAGGATCCAATCGATACGTCCGCGTAGGACTTCGCGATCTCAGCGAGGTCGGCGGCGTAGTTGCCCTCGGGCAGGTTGCCGGCCTCGACAGTCTCGGAGAGCATCCGGGCGCCGGTGGGCAGGGTCGGGCCGACCTGGTCGAGCATCGCCTGCATGATCGAGGGCACGCCGGCCATGACGAAGACGTTGCCGATGCGGAAGCCCGGCGCCTTCGAGATCGGGTTGGCGATCAGGTCGGCGCCGTCCGGGATCCGCGCCATGCGCAGTCGGGCTTCGTTCAGGTCCTCGGGCTTGTGCCGCTCCAGCAGCATCGCCTTGGCGCGCGGGTCGACGTCGATGCCGACGCCGAAGGCCTCGGCGACGCAGTCGGCGGTGATGTCGTCGTGGGTCGGGCCGATGCCGCCGGTGGTGAACAGGTAGGTGTGGGCCGCGCGGAGCGCGTTCACCGCGCCGACGATCGCGTCCGGCTCGTCGGGCACGATCCGCACCTCGCGCAGGTCGATGCCGACCGCTGTGAGATAGTCGGCGATCGTGCCGATGTTCTTGTCCTTCGTCCGGCCGGACAGGATCTCGTCGCCGATCACGAGGATTGCGGCGGTCATCGCGGTGGGATCGATTGTCATGGGGCTCGTCGTCCTGGGTTCCGTCGCAGATAGCGCGGCGGAGGGCGCGCGACCACCGAGGGTGCCTTCATGCGCGGGCACGTGTCGGCTATGCACTGCGACCGCGACGCAGCCAGGACCCGATGCGCTTTCCCACACCCCTGATCGAAGGCCGCCTGGTGCAGCGCTACAAGCGCTTCCTCGCCGACGTGGACCTGGCCGACGGCACGCGCGTCACCGCGCATTGTGCCAACCCCGGCGCGATGCTGGGCCTGAAGGAAGCCGGGAACCGCGTCCTGCTCTCGCCTGCCAACAGCCCGACCCGGAAGCTCACCTATTCCTGGGAGCTAGTGGAGGCGAACTTGCCCGGCGGCCCGCAATGGGTCGGCATCAACACGATGCGCCCGAACGCGCTGGTCGCCGAAGCCTTCGCCGCAGGCGGCCTCGCGCCGCTGTCCGGCTACACGGCGCTGAAGCCAGAGGTCCGCTACGCTGCGGCGAGCCGCGTCGATTTCCTCGCAAGCGGGGGCGGGCTCCCGCCGGCCCACGTGGAGGTGAAGAACTGCCACCTGATGCGGCAGGCGGACCTCGCCGAGTTCCCCGACTGCGTCGCGGCCCGGAGTGCGCGGCACATGCGCGACCTTGCCGAGGTGGTCGCCGGCGGCGGCCGCGCGGTCGTCATCGTCGTGGCGCAGATGCAGGCGGAAGCCTTCGACGTCGCCCGCGACCTCGATCCGGCCTTCGACCGCGCCTTTCGGGACGCGCGGGCAGCCGGAGTGGAGACCTACGCCTACCGCTGCCGGATCGACCCGGAGGGGGTGACGGTCGCCGACGCGATCCCGATCGTCACGCCGGATTAGCGGCGACCCGCTCGAACATCCGGTTAAGCC
This sequence comes from Methylobacterium cerastii, assembly GCF_022179125.1. Classification (GTDB taxonomy): domain Bacteria; phylum Pseudomonadota; class Alphaproteobacteria; order Rhizobiales; family Beijerinckiaceae; genus Methylobacterium; species Methylobacterium cerastii. Next base: position 101,109 of record NZ_BPQG01000018.1, on the reverse strand, counting down.
GGGTGCGGCCGGTCTCGCGGTAGCCGTGGCCTTCTAGGAGCTTCGGCAGGTCGATCTGCCACTGATCGACGCCGTCCTCGATGACAAGCAGCTTCGGCAGCAGGGCCGGGGGCGCCTCGCGAAGGAACGGTTCGAGGATCAGGTCCTCGGCACCCTCCACGTCGAGCTTGATCGCGTCGATGCGGGTCAGGCCCTCGGTGCGCACGAGGTCCATCAGGGTCACCGCCGGCACCTTGATCTGCGCGCTCTCGTTGGTGCCGACGATCTTCAGGCTCGATTCACCGCGGTTGCGCGGGTCGACGAACAGCGTCAGCTCGCCGGCCTTGTCGGCGACGGCACAGGCCACCGCCTTCACAGTGTGGAACGGGTTCTGGGCGATGTTGTAGGTCAGCCGGTCGAAGATGTCAGGCTGCGGCTCGACCGCGAGGATGCGCGCACGAGGCCCGGCGAAGGCCGCCACGAACAGGGCGTAGGCGCCGATGTTGGCGCCGATGTCGAGGAAGGTGCAGCCCGGCTCCAGGCGCGCCTTCAGCAGGGCGCGCTCCTGCGGGTCGAAGAACTGCGGCGTGAACAGCACCTTCTTCTCGCAATTGTTGTTGTAGGGGTGCAGCCGCATCCGGGCGCCGAGCCGCTCGACGTCGAGGGGCTTGCCGCGCATCAGCGTGATCGCGAGGCGCCGCAGGAACATCGCCATCCTTCGGCCGCGCCAGGAATCGGGCGAGAACCGCAGGGTCCGCCGGGCGATCGCCGCCACGAGGCCGGCCGGGGCGTAGGTGCCGTAGGGCTGATGGTCGCTCATGCCCCGGGCTGATGCCAGCCGCGCCGCCGGCCCGCAAGCATCTCGCGCGTTGCCCATCGCTGCGCCGGCTCTTAAGCGAGGCGCGGGACGCGAAAGGCCACGACCATGGACAGCTTCGATTCGGACGGCGTGCGGATCGCCTACATCGACGTGCCGGCCGTCGGCGGGACCGGCGACCCGGTCCTGCTGATCCACGGCTTCGCCTCGAACCACGCGGTCAACTGGGTCAACACGACGTGGGTGCGCACGCTGACCCAGGCCGGCTACCGCGCCATCGCCCTGGACAACCGCGGCCACGGCGAGAGCGAGAAGCTCTACGACCCCGCCCGCTACGGCTCCGAGGACATGGCGGGCGACGCCGTGCGCCTCCTCGACCATCTCGGGATCGCGCGCGCCGACATCATGGGCTACTCGATGGGGGCCCGCATCACCGCGCACCTCGCCCTCGACCACGCGGCGCGCGTCCGCTCGGCGTTGATCGGCGGCCTCGGCCTGCACCTCGTCGAGGGAAAGGGCCTGCCCTCCGGCATCGCCGAGGCGCTCGAGGCGCCCGCGGGCACGAAAGCCGCGAACCCGACGGCGGCCGCCTTCCGCATCTTCGCCGAGCAGACCAGGAGCGACCTGCGCGCGCTCGCCGCCTGCATGCGCGGCTCGCGCCAGACCCTGTCGCGCGCCGAGATCGGGCAGATCGAAGTGCCGGTCCTCGTCAGCGTCGGCACCCTCGACACCGTCGCCGGCTCCGGGCCGGCGCTCGCCGCGCTGATGCCGAACGCGCAGAGCCTCGAGCTCGAAGGGCGCGACCACAGCTCCGCCGTCGGCGCCAAGCCGCACCGCGACGGGGTGCTGGCCTTCCTCGCGGCGCGCCCGTGACGGCGAGGATTGACCAGTTCGGCCGGCTCGACTAGGAACGCCCTCGTCATCGCGGCTCCTCTGAGGGGCCGCTTGGCGTTTTCATACGCACCCGCGAACGGCCGACACGGCCGCTCTGTCGTCCCGGGCCGCAAGGCCGGCGGGAAGAGGAGGGCGCGTTCCTCGAATTCTCGTTTGCGAGAGGACACGCGATATGTCGAAGCGGATTCAGGCGAAGCACAAGCTCGACCGCCGCATGGGGCAGAACATCTGGGGCCGCCCGAAGAGCCCCGTGAACCGCCGCGAATACGGCCCCGGCCAGCACGGCCAGCGCCGCAAGGGCAAGATGAGCGACTTCGGCACGCAGCTGCGCGCCAAGCAGAAGCTCAAGGGCTACTACGGCAACATCACCGAGAAGCAGTTCCGCCGGTACTACGCCGAGGCCATCCGCCTGCGCGGCGACTCGAGCGAGAACCTGATCGGCCTGCTCGAGCGCCGCCTCGACGCCGTGGTGTACCGCTCCAAGTTCGTGGCGACGCCGTTCGCGGCCCGCCAGTTCGTCAACCACGGCCACATCAAGGTCAACGGGCGCCGGGTCAACATCCCGAGCTACCTCGTGAAGCCGGGCGACCTGATCGAGGTCAAGGAAGCCTCGCGTCAGCTCGAGATCGTGGTCGTCGCCTCGCAGCTCCCCGAGCGCGACGTGCCCGACTACATCGAGGTCGATCACCAGAAGATGACCGCGCGCGTCACCCGCGTGCCGGGCCTCACCGAGGTGCCGTACCCGGTGCAGATGGAACCGAACCTCGTGATCGAGTTCTACTCGCGCTGATCGTCTCGACGTTCCATCGTCATCTCTATGTGACGTGTCATCGTCGTATCTGTGTGACGTTCCATCGTCATATCTTCGTGACGTCTCATCGTCGTATCTACGGGAAGGGTCGTCCGAAAGGGCGGCCCTTTTCCATGTGTGATCAGGCGAGGTGGCGCGCGCGGTTTTGCGTTCACGCGACTTTCCACTGCCGCGCGCAACGCTTCCGTCATCCCGGGGTGCCGCAGACGAGCCCGGGATGACGGGGAGGGTCTGGAAATGGGCGGCCAGGACCGGGCGTCGCCTGTAAACGCCCCGGAAAAACCGACGCCCCTTCAGGCCTCGCGCTTCCCGACGGAGCCCGCGCGCTGGATCGCGTCCAGGGTCACGTGGCGCGCCCCCGGCCCGCCGGTGACGACGAGGCGCGTGCAGCCGGCGGCCAGCATCGCCGAGAGGGCATCGCGCAGCGACGCACCGGCCGCGATACTCGGCGCACCCACAGCCTCGCCGGGCTCGGCGGCCTCCGCCACCGTCACCAGCGCGAGACGGCGCAGCGCCCGGTCCTCCCCGACGAAGGACGCCACGAAGGCGTCGGCCGGCGCCGCCAGGAGGGCGCGCGGCACCTCCGCCTGGACCACGCGACCGGCCCGCATCAGCACGACGCGATCGCCCATCAGCATCGCCTCGTCGATGTCGTGGGTGACGATCAACACGGTCTTGGACAGACGCTTGAGGATCGCGCCGATCTCGGCCTGGAGCCGGCCGCGCGCGACCGGGTCGACGGCGCCGAACGGCTCGTCCATCAGGATCACCGGCGGGTCCGCGGCGAGCGCCCGGGCGACGCCGACGCGCTGGCGCTGGCCGCCGGAGAGCGCGTCCGGGCGGCGGTCGCGATAGGTCGCCGGATCGAGGCCGACGAGATCGAGCATCGCGTCGACGCGGCCGGCGATCCGCGCCTTCGGCCAGCCCAGCAAGCCGGGGACGGTGGCGACGTTCTCGGCGACGCTGCGATGGGGAAACAGGCCGACCCCCTGCAGCACGTAGCCGATGCCGCGGCGCAGGGCGATCGGGTCCGTGGTCGCGACATCGCGCCCACCGAGGGTGATGCGCCCGGCATCCGGGTCGATCAGCCGGTTGACCAGCCGCAGCGTCGTCGACTTGCCGCAGCCCGAAGGCCCGATCAGCACGGAGGTGCTGCCCTCGGGGATCGTCAGGTCGAGCCGGTCGACGGCGGGGCCGGGCGCCCCGGGGAAGTGCTTGGAGACGCCCTCGAAGCGGATCACGGCCGGTGCGGCGCCTCGGCGCGCCGCTCAGCAGCCCTTGCAGATCGAGGACATCGAGGCGCGGGTGCGCGTGTCCCAGGCCTTGTCGCGGGCGGCGGACGCCTTCTGCGCCTTGAGCATCTCGGCCTGATTCGCCGCCTTCATCGCCGACTCCTTGCGGGCCTCGCTCGTGGGCTGGGCGCCGGCGGGCCGAGGCACGGTCGCACCGGTGGCGGCCTTCTCCGCGAACGCGGGGGCGGTCGCGAGGGCGGGGATCAGCAGGAAGAAGGCGAGGCGGCGGATCATGGTCGTCTCCGGGAGCGTCGCGCGTGCAGGCTCAGACCCGGGCACGACGTCGATGGCGTCATCCTAGCGTGCGCTCGGTCAAAAACTATGGCACGCCCGCCACCGATGCCGGCCGATCGCGCCGAGAATCCGAGGGAGCGTCGTTTGCCCGCAGCGCGACAGGACGGCGGGGCGCCGCGCAACCGAAGGGAGCAGGTCGCGGCCGCGCTCGCACGCCTCGCCCGGCGCCTGCCGGAGTTCGAGGCCGAGGCGGTCGTCGATTCGGCGCTCGCCAGCCAGGGCCTGCGCGGAGCGGCGCCCGAGACGGCGGCGCGGCTCGCCCTCGTCGCCTACGCCCGCCACGTCTTCACCGATTACGACGACCTCCTCGCCGAGGGCTACGATCGTGACAGCGCCCGCCACTTCGTCCTCGACGCGTTGAACGCGGTGCTGGCCGGCTGGGGCGCGGCGCCGATCCCGGAGGCGGAAGCCTCCGACGAGGCCGACACGCCCTGAGGCGCGCGATCGGCGCCGCGGGTCGTTGCCGGGGGGCGCCCCGAGCGGATACACGGGGCGGGCGGGTTCGCGCGGGAACGGAAGCGTCGATCGTCACCATGAACGTGCTGGGCATCGAAACCACCTGCGACGAGACCGCCGCCGCGATCGTCGCGCCGGGCGAGGACGGGCGCGGCGTCATCCGCTCGAACGAGGTGCTGAGCCAGATCGCGGAGCACGCGGCCTATGGCGGCGTGGTGCCCGAGATCGCCGCCCGCGCTCACGTCGAGGTGCTGGATCGGCTGATCGCCCGCGCCCTGGACCGCGCCGGCATGGCCCTCAAGGACGTGGACGGCATCGCGGTCGCGGCCGGCCCCGGCCTGATCGGCGGGGTGCTGGTCGGCCTCGTCACCGCCAAGACCCTGGCGCTCGTCGCGCGCAAGCCGTTGCTCGCCGTCAACCACCTCGAGGCGCACGCGCTCACCGCGCGGCTGACCGACGGCCTCGCCTTCCCCTACCTGCTGCTGCTCGCCTCGGGCGGCCACACCCAGCTCGTCGCGGTGAAGGGCGTCGGCGACTACGTCCGCCTCGGCGGCACCATCGACGACGCCATCGGCGAAGCCTTCGACAAGGTCGCCAAGCTCCTGGGGCTGGCCTATCCCGGCGGCCCCGAGGTCGAGCGCATGGCGGAAGCCGGCGACCCGGAGCGCTTCGCCCTGCCGCGGCCGATGCTCGGGCGCCGCGACGCGAACTTCTCCCTGTCCGGCCTCAAGACCGCCCTCCGGATCGAGGCGGAGCGCACCGCGCCGCTCGCCGAGCGCGACGTCGCCGACCTCTGCGCCGGCTTCCAGGCCGCGGTGGTCGACGTGGTGGTCGACCGCGTCCGCGTGGCGTTGCGCACCTTCTCCGGCGTCGCCGGGCACCCGACCGCCCTGGTGGCCGCGGGCGGCGTCTCGGCCAACGGCGCGATCCGTAGGGCGCTGGCGGCGCTGGCGGGGGAGGCGGGCCTCGCCTTCGTCGCACCGCCGCTGGCGCTCTGCGGCGACAACGGCGCGATGATCGCCTGGGCCGGCATCGAGCGCCTGCGGCTCGGCATGACCGACGACATCACCGCGCCGGCCCGCGCCCGCTGGCCCTTCGCCGACGTGCCTCCCGCCGAAGCACCCCGCGCCGAGGCGACCGCCGGATGAGCGGAGCCGCCCGCCACGTCCTCGCCCGCGGAAATTTTCGCGATCTGAGGTCGCCTGCGCCCGAGCCGGACGCCGCGCCTCCCGTCGGCGAGCCGCAGGCGCGCTGGCGCGACCTCGTCGACCGCCTGCTGCCGCAGGCCGCGCCCGCGCATCCGGATTGGCCCGTCGTCGACGACCACTGCTTCGCGCGCATCCTCCTCGACAACGCCTGCAACGGCCCGTGGCGCGAGAGCGTGGCCGCGCCGGCCTGGGCCAACATGCCGCCCGATCGGCTCGCGGTGGCGATCGACCTCGGCAACGCCGTGCTTTCGGGGCGCGCCGACCTCGCCCTGCTCAATCGGCGCTCGCTGCAATGGCGCGGCAAGCGCCGCCCGCCCGAGGCCCCCGCGACCCTGGAGACGGCGTCGTTGCGCCTGCGCCGCTGGCGCCGCGCGGACGACGCGCCCTTCGCGCGGCTGAACGCCGACCCGGAGGTGATGCGCCATTTCCCGAAGTTGAAGTCGGCCGGCGAGAGCCTGACCGAGGCCCGCGCCCTCGACCGGCGCTTCGAGGCCGACGGCTTCGGCCCCTGGGCCGTCGAGGAGCCAAGCGGGCCGTTCCTCGGCTTCGTCGGCGCGATGCGGTTGATGCGCGCGATGCCGTTCGCCGGCGGCGAACGCCCGGGCAGCCTCATCGAGATCGGCTGGCGCCTCAGCCCCGAGGCCTGGGGCCGCGGCATCGCCACCCGCGCCGCGCGCCTGATCCTCGCGGACCTGTTCGGCCGTTGCGGGCTCCCAGGCGTGGTGGCGTTCACAGCCCTCGGCAACACGCCGTCGCGGCGGGTGATGGAGCGGCTTGGGATGGTGCAGGCGGAGGATTTCGACCATCCCGCGGTTCCCGCCGACGCCCCCTTGCGCCGGCACGTCCTCTACCGCCTCGCCGCGGCGGATTTTGCCGGAGAGCCCGCATGACCGGCGAGAACGCGCGACCCGTCGCGGTGGTCGGCGGCGGCGCCTGGGGCACGGCGCTGGCGAACGCCGCAGCGGCAGCGGGCCGGCCGGTCACCCTGTGGCTGCGCGACGCCGAAACCGCCGCCGCACTCGAAGCGTCGCGCGAGAACGCGCGCTACCTGCCGGGCGTCAAGCTGCATCCACGCATCCGCGCGACGGCCGAGGCCGGCGACCTCGCCAGCGCGAACGCGGTGCTGATGGTGACGCCGGCGCAGACCTCGCGCGCGGTGCTCGCGCAGCTCGCCCCCGCCTTCGCGCCGGGCGCGCCGGTGGTCCTGTGCTCGAAGGGGATCGAGCGCACGACCGGCGCGTTCATGAGCGCGGTGGCGGCCGAGGTGTTGCCGGCGGGCGCGCCGGTCGCGGTCCTGTCCGGCCCGAGCTTCGCGGTGGACGTCGCCCGCAACCTGCCGACGGCGGTGACGCTGGCCGCCGCGGATGCCGGGCTCGCCGCGAGCCTCGCCCGCCTGCTGTCCGGCCCGGCCCTGCGGCTCTACCACACCGACGACGTGCGCGGCGTCGAGATCGGCGGGGCCGGCAAGAACGTGCTCGCCATCGCCGCGGGGATCGTCGCCGGGCGCGGCCTCGGCGAGAGCGCCCGCGCCGCGCTGATCGCCCGCGCCTTCGCCGAGCTGATGCGGTTCGCCCGCAGCTTCGGCGGCCGGCCCGAGACGCTGATGGGCCTGTCGGGCCTCGGCGACCTCGTGCTCACCGCCTCCTCGCCGCAATCGCGCAACTTCGCCTTCGGCCTCGCGCTCGGGCAGGGCGCCGCGCCGGAGGCCGCCGCCGGGGGCAAGCTCGCCGAGGGCGCCTTCACCGCGACAGCCTTGGTCGGGCTCGCCCGCGGGCAGGGGATCGAGATGCCGATCGCCGAAGCCGTCGCGGCGATCGTCGCCGGACGCGCCAGCGTCGAAGACGTGGTCGCCGCGCTGCTCGCCCGACCGCTGAAGGCGGAGGCCGAGTGACCTCGACCCCAGCGACCTCGACCCTAGCGACCTCGACCCCGGCGACCCCGATCCACGCCTTCCTCGCCGGCACCGGCACGGACGGCGCCGGCCGCACGCTGGCGACGGTGCTCGCCTTCGACGACCTGCGGATCGAGGCGGTGCACGACTTCATCCAATGGTGCTTCCCGCTCGCCCAGGCGAGCCGCGCCGTGCCCGGCGCACCGGTGCTGACGCCGGCCGAAGCGGACGCGATCCGCGCCGACCCGGCGGCCCGCGAGGGCCTGCGCGCCGCCCTCGCACGCATGCGCCGCTTCTACGTCGGGACCGACCGGTGGCTGGCGCCGCACGACCACAACCACCTGCGCATTACCCGCATCCTCACGGCGACCCGCGACCTCCTCGGCGCGGCGGAAGCGCAGGATTTCCACGCGTTCGCGACCCTGCGCAACGCGCAAGCGGGTTCGCCGATCAACCCGGCGAGCCTGGCCTTCTGGGCCGACGCCGCCGGCCGGCCCTGACTTTCGAACGAGCGATGAGACGGATGGCCTACTGGCTCTACAAGTCCGAACCCGCGACCTGGTCGTGGGCGCAGCAGGTCGCGGCGGGTGAGGGCGGCACCCACTGGAACGGGGTGCGCAACCACCTCGCCAAGAAGCAGCTCATGGCGATGCAGGTCGGCGACCTCGGGTTTTTCTATCACTCGAACGAGGGCAAGGCCGTCGTCGGGATCGTGCGCGTGATCAAGCCGTACTACCCGGACCACACCGACGCGACCGGACGCTTCGGCATGGTCGACCTCGCCGCAGTCGAGGCACTGCCGAACCCTGTCACCCTCGATGCGATCAAGGCCGAGTCGGCGCTCAAGGACATGGTGCTCGTCAACAACTCGCGCCTGTCGGTGCAGCCGGTGACGGACGCCGAGTGGGACCTGGTGCGTGCCATGGGCGGGCTCGGCTGACCGCCTGCACGTAGCCCTTACGCGGCCTTGGCGGACGGGGCCTTGGGGCGGCCCGTGCCGGCCCGCGTCTCGGGTGCCGGCTCTCCCCCGACGGCGACGGCGGCGAGCGTGTCCATCACCCGGCTCGCCGGCAGCGTGACGATCACCTCGGTGCCCTCGCGCGGGCGCGACTTCAGGGTGAAGTTGCCGCCGTGCAGGTCGACGAGGCCCTTCACGATCGGTAGGCCGAGGCCGGAGCCCTGCTCGGCGGTCTTGATCGCGAGCGAACCGCGGCCGAACGAGGACATGACCGTGCCGAGCTCGTCCTCCGGGATGCCGGGGCCGCTGTCCTTGACCGCGACGTACTGGCCGCCGGAGCTGGTCCAGCCGACCTTGATCGTGATCTCGCCGCCGGGCGGGGTGAACTTCACCGCGTTCGAGAGCAGGTTCAGCACCACCTGGCGCAGGGCGCGCTCGTCGGCCCAGAGCCGTGGCAGGGTGTCGTCGACGAAGTCGAGGAAGGTCTGGTTCTTGCCGCGGGCCTTCAGCCCCATCATGTGGCGGCACTCCTCGACGATGTGGGCCAGCGTCACCGCCTCCTCGTTGAGCTCGTAGCGGCCGGCCTCGATCCGGGAGAGGTCGAGGATCTCGTTGATCAGGTTCAGCAGGTGCATCCCGCTGTCGTGGATGTCGGTGGAATACTCGCCGTAGCTCGGCGCGGTGTGTGGGCCGAACACCTCGTTCTTCATCACCTCGGAGAAGCCGAGGATGGCGTTCAGCGGCGTGCGCAACTCGTGGCTCATCGTCGCCAGGAACCGGGACTTGGCGAGATTCGCCTCCTCCGCCCGGCGCCGGGCCTCGTCGGAGTTGGCCTTGGCCTGCTCCAGCTCGCCGAACACCGCATCCTTCTCCGCGCGCGACTGCAGCGCGCCCACAGTGGAGGTGTAGATCCGCCGCGCCAGGCCGAGGAAGAAGATCTGCGAGCCGATCGCCATCGCGACGAGCATCACGGCGTCGGCCTCGCGGGCGAAGGTCAGGAGGCACAGGGTCGCCAGCGCGAGGGGAACGAGGGCGGCGGCGGCGGCGGTCGGAACGGTGGCGGCCACCATCGTGGCGACGGCGGCCGCGATGATCAGGCCGAACAGCGCGAAGTGCCAGCCGCCCAGCATGCCCAGGCCGACGATCGCCGACCAGCTCAGGCTCTGCATCACCTCGCCGAAGGCGAAGCGTCGGCGCCAGCGCGCGAGGGACACCGCGCCGGGCTCGGCGCGGAGGAAGCTCCGGCTCATCGACGCGTTGAGGGTGATCATCAGGAACGCGCAGAGCGCCCAGATCGACGCGACCAGCGGCTCCACCCAGAAGCAGGCGGCGCTGGCCATCGCGATCGCGAACAGGCCGAGCGGGATCCCGGCGCCCGCCCGGTACTGCGCGTAGAGGCGCAGCAGCTCGTAGTCGAACGCCCGCACGAGGCCGGTCTTCGAGGTCAGCTTTTCCCGGGCCGAGCGCATGTCGCGCGCGACCCCACGGCGTCGCACGGCCTCTTCCGACGAAGGACCGCGGCCGCGCTGCACCATCTCGACCGTCAGTTCGGACATCGGCCTCTTCGAAGGCTGGACGAAGGGGGCCGGCTCGACGCGCCGGACCGCAACATGAGAGGCCCGACGTTGCGCGCGATATGTTAAGAACGGCCTGCCGCGGTCGCGACGATTGTCCTGATCGCGCGAAGGTCGCGATCACGGTGCCAGGTGTTCGCCGCCGGCGGGTGGCCGACGTTCGCCGATGGCGCGTCAACAAGTGTTCGCCGCGGGTGCGCGGACGCACATCGCATCGGGGCGTGCCGGGACTAGCGATCGACGAGAGAGACTTACGCGCGGGAGATCTCGGATGCTGAACCTCACCGTCAACGGCGTCCGGCACGCGATCGACGCCGACCCCGAGATGCCGTTGCTCTGGGCGCTGCGCGACCACCTCGACAAGACCGGCACCAAGTACGGCTGCGGCATCGCCCAGTGCGGCGCGTGCACGGTCCACCTCGACGGGCAGCCGGTCCGCTCCTGCCAAACCCGGGTCGGCGACGTCGGCGAAGCCAAGGTCACCACGATCGAGGGCGTGTCCGGCCGCGTCGCCGAGGCGGTGCAGGGCGCGTGGCGCAAGCTCGACGTGGTCCAGTGCGGCTACTGCCAGTCCGGGCAGATCATGTCCGCGATCGGCCTGCTCACGGAGAACCCGAAGCCGTCCGAGGCCGACATCGACGGAGCCATGGACGGCAACGTCTGCCGCTGCGGCACCTACCAGCGCATCCGCGCGGCGATCCACGAGGCCGCCAAGACGCTGGCGTGATCGCTCGCGTCCGCGTCGCCCGTCGCCCCCAGACCCTACGCCCGTTCCCGCACTGACCGGAGCCACGCCATGCTGAAGATCCGTCAGACGGACCCGCGCTTTCCGCGCGCGACCCGCCGCAGCTTCCTCGCCGGGGGCGCCGCCGCGACCGGCGCCATCGTCGTCGGCTTCCGCCTCGACCTGAAGAACACGGCGCGCGCCGCCGCCGGCCCCGACCTTTCGGGGGTGAAGGCGGACCCGAACGCCTTCGTGCGGATCGGGTCCGACGACACCGTGACGGTGATCATCAAGCACCTCGACATGGGGCAGGGCAACACGACCGGCCTCGCCACCATCCTCGCCGACGAGCTCGACGCGGATTGGTCGCGGGTGCGCACCGAGTTCGCCCCCGCCGACGCCGCCCGCTACAACAACATGTTGATGGGCCCGATCCAGGGGACCGGCGGATCGACCGCGGTCGCCAACTCCTGGTTCCAGCTGCGCAAGGCGGGCGCCGCCGCCCGCGAGATGCTGGTGGCCGCCGCCGCCTACCAGTGGAAGGTGCCGGCGGGCGAGATCACGGTCGCGAACGGCGTCGTCCGCCATGCGGGCTCGAACCGTCAGGCGCGGTTCGGCGAACTCGCCGCGTCGGCGGCGACGCTTCCGGTGCCGCAGGAGCCGCACCTGAAGGACCCGAGCCAGTGGACGCTGATCGGCGCTCGCGTGCCGCGCCTCGATTCCGTCGCCAAGACGGACGGCAGCGCGGTCTACGCCCTCGACATCCGCCGCCCCGGCCAGGTCACCGCCGTCGTCGCCCGCCCGCCGCGCTTTGGCGGTACGGTGAAGAGCTTCGACGACGCGGCGACCCGCAAGGTCGCGGGGGTGGTCGACGTCGTCGCGATCCCGTCCGGTGTCGCGGTCGTCGCCAAGGACACCTGGTCGGCGATGAAGGGCCGCGAGGCGCTGAAAGTCGTATGGGACGACGGCGCGGCGGAGGCGCACTCCTCCGACGCGATCCTGGCCGGCTACCGCGAACAGGCCAAGCGGCCCGGCCTCGTCGCCTCCGAGCGCGGCGACCCGGAAGCCGGCATCAAGGGCGCGGCCAAGGTGCTGGAGGCGGAGTTCACCTTCCCCTACCTGGCGCACGCCGCGATGGAGCCGCTGAACGCCACGATCGAGCGCGCGCCGGACGGCGGCTACGACGTCTACGCCGGCCTGCAGTTCCAGACGATCGAGCAGGCCGCCGTCGCCGCGGTGATGGGCACCACCACCGACAAGGTCCGCCTGCACACGCAATGGGCCGGCGGCTCGTTCGGACGGCGCGCCACGCCCTCGGCCGACTACGTCGCCGAGGCCGCGACCATCCTGAAGGCGACGGGGGCCAAGGCGTCGGTGCACCTGGTCTGGACCCGCGAGGACGACATGGCCGGCGGCTACTACCGCCCGACCGTCTACCACAAGGTCCGCGCCGGCCTCGACGCCAAGGGCGGGATCGTCGGCTGGCAGCACGTCATGGTCGGCAAGTCGATCATGATCGGCTCGCCCTTCGAGGCGATGATCGTCAAGAACGGGATCGATTCCACCACCGTCGAGGGCGCGTCCGACACGCCCTACGCGCTGCCGGCCTACCGCTTCGAGGTCCACAACACCCGCGAGGGCGTGCCGGTCCTGTGGTGGCGCTCGGTCGGCCACAGCCACACCGCGCAGGCGATGGAGGTGTTCATCGACGAGTTGGCGCATGCCGCCGACGTCGACCCGCTCGCCTACCGGCTTTCGCTGCTGACCGGCGCGCCGCGCCTCTCGGGCGTGCTCAAGCTCGCCGCCGAGAAGGCGAACTGGGATTCGGGAGCCAAGACCAACGGCAAGGGCCGGGGCCTCGGCATCGCCGCGCACGAATCCTTCGGCTCCTACGTGGCGATGGTCGCCGACATCACCGCTGAGGACGCCAAGGTGAAGGTCAACCGCATCGTCGCGGCGGTGGATGTCGGCGTCGCGGTCAACCCGGACGTGATCCGTGCGCAGGTCGAGGGCGCGGTGGGCTTCGCCCTCTCCTCGGTGCTGCGCAACCGCATCACCCTCAAGGACGGCGTGGTGCAGGAGAAGAACTTCGACACCTACGAGCCGACCCGGATGAGCGAGATGCCGGTGGTCGAGGTCCACATCGTGCCGTCCTCGGCGGCGCCGACCGGCATCGGCGAGCCCGGCGTCCCGGTGCTGGCACCCTCGATCTCCAACGCGATCTTCGCCGCCACGGGCCAGCGCCTGCGCTCGCTGCCCCTCGACCTCGCAGGCCTGAAGGGCGTGTGAGGCAGGACACGTCGCGGACGGCACACGAAGCTTACCGTCACCCGGCCTCCCAGAGCTTCGAACCCACCTCAAAACGCGGCGCGGGCCTTCAGTCCCGCGCCGTTTCTTTTGGTCGCGTCGATGCAGGCTCGCCGAAACGCGGCGTCGTGCCCATCTCACATCGAGCATGGTCACCGCCTTCGACACCACCGCCGCGAACCTGCGCGCCTGCCGGATCTGCCGGGACACGCCGCTCTACGGCGCGCCGCTGCCGCAGGAGCCGCTGCCGATCGTCCAGGGCAGCGCTACGGCGCGCCTGTGCATCGCGAGCCAGGCGCCGGGGACGCGGGCGCACCGCACCGGCATCCCGTTCATGGACCCGTCCGGCGTGCGGCTGCGATCCTGGCTCGGCCTGGACGAGGCCGCGTTCTACGATGCCGGCCGGATCGCGATCGTGCCGATGGGCTCGTGCTTCCCGGGACTCGATGCCAAGGGCGGCGACAAGCCGCCGCGGCGGGAATGCGCCGAGCGCTGGCGCGGCGAGCTCTTCGCCGGCTTGCCGGACCTGGAGCTGATCCTCGTGATCGGCCAGTACGCGCAGGCCTGGCACCTCGGAAAGATGCCGGACGGGCTCACCGGCACGGTGCGGCGCTGGCGCGAGATCCTGGCCGAGCCGCGGGCGCCGCGGGTCCTGCCGCTGCCGCATCCGTCCTGGCGCAACAACGGCTGGCTCAAGCGCGAGCCTTGGTTCGAGGCCGAGCTGCTGCCGGTGCTGAAGGCGGAGGTCGCGCGCGTCATGGCACCTGCGGTCCTGAAGCCCGGTGTCATGCCTGCCCCCTCGGCTGCGCGATTGACACCGAACCCGGCGGCGTGATCGGGAACCACGATGCGTGATTCAACCTCTCAGAGCCCGACCGATCCGCGCGACCGCCTCATCGTCGCCCTCGACCTCGACGAGCCGGCCGCGGCACGGGCCATGGTCGATCGGATCGGTGACGCCGCGACCTTCTACAAGATCGGCTACCGGCTGGCCTATGCGGGCGGGCTGGCGTTGGTGCCGGAACTCGCCGCGCGCGGGCTCAAGGTCTTCCTCGACCTGAAGCTGCACGACATCGGCAACACGGTCGAGGAGGGGGTGCGCGCGCTCTCCGGACTCGGCGCCACCTTTTTGACGGTGCACGCCTATCCGCAGACCATGCGCGCGGCCGTGCGCGGGCGCGGCACGTCGAGCCTGAAGATAATCGCGGTGACGGTGCTGACTTCCTACGACGAGGGCGACGCACGCGAATCCGGCTACGCCCTGCCGATCTCCGAACTCGTGGCGCACCGTGCCTTCCAGGCGGCGGAAGCCGGGATCGACGGCATCGTCTGCAGCGCCTTCGAGGCGCAGGCCGTGCGCAACGTGGTCGGCCCGGCGAGCCTGATCGTGACGCCGGGCATCCGGCCGGCGGGCAGCGACAGCGGCGACCAGAAGCGGGTTATGACCCCGGGGCAGGCGCGCGCGGCGGGCATCGACCACGTCGTCGTCGGGCGCCCGATCACCGCGGCCGCCGACCCGCGCGCCGTGACGCAGGCGATCCTCGCCGAGATGGCAGCACAGGAGTGACGACGATGACGCGCGGCTACTGGATCGTCCGGGTCGATGTCCGCGACGCGGAGGCCTACAAGGACTACGCCGCCTCGAACGGCGCGGCCTTCGCCGCCTTCGGCGGCCGCTTCCTGGTGCGCGGCGGCCGCTTCGAGGCCGTGGTCGGCACGACGCGCGCACGCAACGTCGTGATCGAGTTCGCGAGCTACGACGACGCCGTCGCCTGCTGGAAGTCGGACCTGTATCAGGCCGCCCGCGCCAAGCAGAAGGACGGCGCCGACGCCGACATCCTGATCATCGAAGGCTACGACGGCGAGCAGCCGAGCGTCGGCATCGCGTCCGAGCCCGACAACCCCGCTTCGGAATAGGCGGGCCGCCTCAGCGCGCGCCGACCGGCCGCAGGCTGCGCAGCAGGAACGCGGTCATCACGTCGAGCTGCGGCACCGGCGCATCCGGGTACTGGCTGACCAGCAGCGGATGGCTGTAGCGCGCGATCGCCGTGTGCAGGCAGCGCGCCGCGCCGGCGGGGTCGTCCGTCTCGAACTCGCCGCGGGCGACGCCGTCGACGACGATCCGCTCGAAAACCGCGCCGATCCGGTCGACGTGGTGGCGGCAGACGTCCCAGCTCTCGCTCATCGCCGCCTCGATCATCTCGTGCATCCGCGGGAAGGCGCTGCAGCGCTCGTGGGTGTCGCGGTGCAAGGCTTCGATCACCGCCGTGAGACGGTCGGCGGCGCGCGAGCCCGGCGCGTCGGCGATCGCCGAGATCAGCGCCTCGACTTCGCCGATCAGGCGCTCCACCACCGCCTCGTTGATCGCCTTCTTCGAGTCGAAGAACCGGTAGACGTTGGCCGGGCTCATCTTCAGCGTCTTGGCGATGTCGGCGACGGTGGTCTTCTGGTAGCCGATCTCGCGGAACGAACGCTCGGCCGTCGCCAGGATGCGGCAGCGGGTCGTGGGCGCGCTCTCTTCGCTCAGGATGGGTTCGACGGGGACGGCGATGGTCATCCCCGAGCGTATGCCGCAATCCGGCGAAGCGTCAAAATGTCGGCCGTCGGACCCGCGCGGAACCGTGCCGCCGCGCTCGAATTGGCCCGCTGACCCGGCCCCCCGAGGCCGCACCTCACGCAGCAAAGCCGACATCGATGAAGCTCGAAGGCAAGAAGGCCCTGATCACCGGCGCCGATTCCGGGATCGGCCGGGCTACGGCGCTCCTGTTCGCGCAGCACGGCGCGGACGTGGCGATCACCTACAACACCGACGCGGACGGCATCGCCGAGACCGCCCGCCTCGTGGAGGAGACCGGGCGCCGGGCGCTCGTGATCCAGAACGACGTCGGCGACCCGGCCTCGGTCGCCGCCACCTTCGACCGCGTCGCCAGCGACCTCGGCCCCCTCGACATCCTGGTGGCCAACGCCGGCCAGGCGATGAGCGGCATGGCGGTCGCGGACATGGAGGACGAGCGGCTGGAGCAGATCCTGCGCGTCAACCTGATAGGTCCGCTGTTCTGCGCGCGCGCCTTCATCAAGGTGCGCCGGGCGCAAGGCGGGCGTGGCAAGATCGTCATGGTGTCTTCGGTGGCTCAGCACCTGCCGACGCCGGAAAGCGCTCCCTACGGCATGTCGAAGGCGGGCGTCGGCTCGCTGTGCCGAAGCCTGTCGCGCGAGCTCGCCGACGACCGGATCAACGTCAACAACGTCGCTCCAGGCCTGATCGAGACGCCGATGACCGCCGACCGCTTCGAGGACCCGAATGTGCTGGAAAAGTCGCTCGAGCGCATCCCGTGGCACCGCGCGGGCCAGCCCGACGACATCGCCAAGGCGATCCTCTACCTCAGCGGCGACGACGCCGACTACGTGACCGGGCACACGCTCGTGGTCGACGGCGGGCTGACGATGCAGTGGGGCGGCGCCTGAACGCGCTCGACGGATGCCCTAGCGCCGAGCATTTTTGTCGCAGGGGATCGGCGGCGTTAAAGGATGCGTAGACGAATTCAATCACACCTTCGTGTATTCAGTTCCAATTCAAGCCCGGAACTCAGGAGCGAACCGCGAAGCCTGCGACGGCTGTTGCAGATGCCGCTGCACCGATCGCGCCAGCGGTCGCACGGTTCGATGGGGATGTCCTGAACGCCATCGAGGAGGATGTCCGCTCGGCCATCGAAGGCGTCAGCCGTTCGATCGGCGCGGCCCAGACCGATGTCGCCGAGATGAAGGATGGCTTCTCGGCCATCCGCGCACGGATGGACGAGCTGGCGCAGGCCTCGCGGAGCGCGGCCGCCGCGGCGGCGAGCCTGGCGGGGCAGACCGGCAGCCTGTCGAGCCTCGCCGACCGGACGGCGGCGGCGATGTCGCAAGCCGGTGGCCATCTCGATCACGCGGGCGATCGCGGCAGCGAGGCGAGGGCGCTGAACGCGACCCTGGCCCAGGCCGGCAACGAGATCGCCGGCATCGTCGACATCCCGGCGCGCACGGTCACGAGCATCGTCGACGAGGCGACGCGCACCTCGGACCTCGTCGCCCACCTCGACGCCGAAGCCGGGTCGGCCAGCGCCGCCGCCTTCGACCTCGACCGGCAGGCGGAGCGCATGCAATCGGCGACGGCTGCCGCGGCCGAACAGGCCGCGCGCCTGGGCCAGCGCTTCGTCACGGTGATCCACCAGAGCGAACTCGGTAACCGCCGCCGGTTCGATCGCTACCCCGCCGACCTACAAGTCCGCCTGCCCGACGGTCGCGGCACGCGCTCGATCGACCGGAGCGAGGGCGGCGTCCTGCTCCGCGCGCCCGAGGGCGGTACGCTCGCCGTCGGCAGCGGGGTGGCCCTCGACATCGAGACCGTCGGCGCGGTTCCCGCCCAGGTGGTCGCGACGAGCGCGATGGGGGTGCATTGCGCCTTCGCGGCGAGCGATGCCGCGTTCCGCGACAGGCTCCTCGCCAAGCTCGCATCGATCCATGCCGAGCACGCGCCGCCGATCACGAAGGTTCAAAGCCCGGCAGAGCAGGCGGCGGCGATCCTCGAAGGCGAGCTCTCGTCGGGCCGGATCTCGGAGGCCGCGCTGTTCGATGCGGACGACCACCCGGTGGTCGGCTCGAACCCGGCGCAATTCCTGACCCGCTCGGTCGAGCCGATCGCCAGGCTCTTAGGGCCGATCCTCGAAGCGGAAGTCGCTCGCGACCCGCGGATGATGTTCTGCATCCTCACCGACCGCAACGGCTTCCTGCCGTTCCACAACCGCATCTATTCGCAGCCGCAGCGCCACGACGACCCGATGTGGAACCAAGTCAACGCACGCAACCTGCGGATCTTCGACGACCGCACCGGCATCACCGCGGCCCGCTCGACGCGCCCCGTGACGCTGCAGGTCTACCGCCGCGAACTCGGGACGCAGGTCATCATGGTGACGGAGGTCGACGCGCCGGTGAAGCTCGCCGGCCGGCATTGGGGCGCCTGCAGGACCGCCTACAGGCTTTGACGCGACGCAGGCCTCCGGGCTTGCAACGCTGAGTGCCGACGCGAAGGTCTACGATCCGAACTGGGAGCCGAGCTGCTCCAGGTACTCGGCGAGGTCCACGCCGCCGATGCGCTTGCCGTAGTCGAAGCGCATGCCCTGGCGGATGTCGACCGCCGCGCTCTTCGTGGTGAGCGTGAACGGACGGACGCAGACCCAGGCGCCGTCGCGGCGATGTTCGAAGTATCCGAGGATTTCGTGCTTGGCCATGTCGCGGTCCCGTACGGATTTTCGGGACAACGAGCAGAATCGCACTTCGTTCGATGCAACCGAAGAATTATCGCACCGGAACGGCCAAGCTCAGGACCATGAAGGGCGCGTCGGCTTTGCTGCAAAGCAGCATGGCCGACCGTACCAAAGCTTGGTCCCTTCGCAGGCGCACTCCAACGCGTCTTCGCCGGCCGCTTCCACAAAACGCCTCAGCATCGGGGTCTTGGTAGGAAGGTGCGTGTTCCGGGCCGGATTTCGATGGACGCCCTCAGCCGCCCGGCTTGGCGGCGTTCACCAGTTCGGGGACCGTGATCTCCGGCAATTCGATCGCCTGCGACGTGTCGGGTCGGGTCCGGCGTCGCATCGGCGGCAGCGTCTGCGGCTGGCCGGTCTCGAGCGCGCGCTCGATTGCTGCCAAGATGCGGACGTCGGCGAGGCCTTCCTCGCCGTCCGGCTCCGGCACCCGGCCGTCCAGGATGCAATCAGAGAAGTACCGCGTCTCGGCGCCGAACTGGTCGACGCTCGGGTAGGACAGGCTTTCGGTCTTGCCGACGCGGGTCAGCTCGCCCGCAAGCGGCTGGCCGAAGGTGAAGCCCGGCGCCATCAGCAGGTCGCCCTCGGTGCCGACGACGCGGTAGGCGTCGACCGAGTCGGTCTCGTAGGAGACCGTGAACTGCGCCAGGCGATCGCCGGGGAAGCGCAGCGTCACCGCGACCGTGCCGTGGAAGCCGTAGGGGCTCCCCGGCCGGCGGGCGCCGTGGGCGTGGACCTCGACCGGCTCGTCGGAGAACAGGTTGCGCACGGCGTTGATCGGGTAAGTGCCCATGTCGGGGACCGGGCCGGCCCAGTAGCCCTGGTGCGCGCGGTGGTTCTGGGTCGCCACGTGCTGGCCGAACGTCGCCGAGAACACCAGCGGCTCGCCGATCGCCCCGGCGCGCACGCGCTCGATCGCATCGAGGGTGCCGGGCTCGAAGTGCAGGCGGTAGGCGAGCATCAGCCGCGCGTTGCCGCGCTCGGCCGCCGCGATGATCGCCTCGCAATCGGCGACGCTCGTCGCCATCGGCTTCTCGAGCAGCACGTGGAGGCCGGCCTCCAGCGCCGGCACGGCGTAGTCGCGGTGCATGCCGTTCGGCAGCGCGAGGTAGACCGCATCGAACAGCCCGGACGCCAGCGCCTCGCGATACCGCTCGTAGGAGAACGCCGTCAGCCCGTAACGCTCGGCGAGCGCCGTGGCCTTCTCCGGGTCGCCGGTGACCAGGGCCGTGATCGCGGAATTGCCGGTCTGCGCCACCGCCGGCATGAAGGCCGCCTGCGAGATCCAACCGCCGCCGACCACCGCGTAACGGATCGTCTTCGCCTCACCCATGCTCGCCCCCGGTTGCGCCAACGCAGGCGCAACGCGAGGTGCGAGCCGAGGTTTCCGCGAGGACCGCCGGACGGTCCCGGCGGCCCGGCGTCAGGCGGCGGGCTTCAGCGCGCCGATGTTGTCGTGGAAGTCCGGCCCGTTCGTCGTCTTGGCCACGTGGCCCGCGCGGACGAGGAAGTCGCCGAAGCGCTCGCCCGGGTTCCGGCTCTTGGCGTAGTCGGCGAAGAGCGGGTCGAGGGTGTCGCGGATCTCCGACGCCGCCACGTCCTCGCGGTAGAGCTTGCCCAGGCGCGAGCCGTCGAAGGCGGCGCCGAGATAGAGGTGGTAGCGCTCCGGCCCGCGGCCGACGAGGCCGATCTCGGCGATGAAGGGGCGGGCGCAGCCGTTCGGGCAGCCGGTCGAGCGGATGGTGATCTCGTCATCCTGCAGGCCGTGGCGGGCCAAGCTCTCTTCCAGCTCGGTCATCAGGTGCGGCAGGTAGCGCTCGCTCTCGGCGAGCGCCAAGCCGCAGGTCGGCAGCGCAACGCAGGCGATCGAATTGCGGCGAAGGGCACCTGCGCCCTTGGTCAGGCCGTACTCGTCGACCAACGCCTCGATCGCCGCCCGCTTCTCGGACGGGACGTTGGCGATGATGACGTTCTGGTTGCCGGTGAGGCGAAAGTCGCCCTCGTGCTGGGTGGCGATCCGGCGCAGGCCGCTGAGGAACTTCGGGCCGTCCTCGTAATCCTTGATCCGGCCCGACGGCACGTAGAGCGTGAGATGGTGGCGGCCGTCGTCGCCCTCCGTCCAGCCGTAGCGGTCGCCGTTGCCGGTGAAGGTGAAGGGCTTCGGGTCGGCGAAGCTGATGCCGACGCGCTTCTCGACCTCGGCGCGGAACGCCTTCAGGCCGTAGCGCTCGATCGTGTACTTCAGCCGGGCGTTCTTGCGGTTTGTGCGATTGCCCCAGTCGCGCTGCACCGTCATCACGGCTTCCGCGACCTTCACGGCCTCGTCCGGCTTGCAGAACAGCATCAGGTCGGCGGTGCGCGGGAAGGTGTCCGTCTCGCCGTGGGTCATGCCCATGCCGCCGCCGACGGTGACGTTCCAGCCGGTGAGCTTGTTGTTCTTGTCGAGGATCGCGATGAAGCCGAGGTCGTGAGCGAACACGTCGACCTCGTTCGACGGCGGCACCGCGACGACGACCTTGAATTTCCGCGGCAGGTAGGTCCTGCCGTAGACCGGCTCGAACTCCTCTTCGCCGCCGACGACCTTCTCGCCGTCGAGCCAGATCTCGCGCCACGCGTTGGTCTTCGGCAACAGCGAATCGGAGATGTCCTTGGCGAGCGCGTAGGCCGCGGCGTGCGCGTGGGTCTGGGCCGGATTGGTCGCGGCCATGACGTTGCGGTTGACGTCGCCGCAGGCCGCGATGGTGTCGAGCAGCGCCGCGTCGATCGCCGCCATGGTGCGCTTGAGGTTCGACTTGATGACGCCGTGGTACTGGAAGGTCTGGCGCGTGGTCGCGCGGATCGCGTCGCCCGCGTAGGTCGTGGCGATGTCGTCGAGGGCCAGCCACTGCTTCGGGCTGATGACGCCGCCGGCGATGCGCAGGCGGATCATGAAGGCGTAGGCCTTGTCGAGCTTCTTCTTGGTCCGCTCCGGGCGCAGGTCGCGGTCGTCCTGCAGGTACATCCCGTGGAACTTCACGAGCTGCCCGTCGTCGTCGGAGATCGCGCCGGTGGCATGCTTGAGCAGCCCGTCGGCTAAGCCACCGCGGAGATAGCCGCTCGCGATCTTCAGGTGCTCGTTATGCGCGAGCCCCGCGGTCCGCGCGGCCTCGGCCTCGTCGATCGGGCGACCGGTCGGCGGGGTCTCGTAGACGCGCTCGGAAACGGGCTTGTGGTCGTCCATGGCGGTGATCCGACTTCGTTCTCGCAAATCTCAGGGATCGCCGATCCCTCTCCCCTCTGCGGGAGAGGGTGGCCCGCGAAGCGGGTCGGGCGAGGGGAGCGACATCTCCGGAAAGGGCGTTCCCCTCTCCCGACCCCTGCCAAGGCAGGGGCCACCCTCCCCCGCAGCGGGGGGAGGGCTGGCGCGTGTCAGTACACGTCCTGCTGGTAACGCCCGGCGCGCTCAAGGGCCGACACCGCCGCTGCGGCATCGTCGGCACTCAGGCCCTTCACCGCTGCGTAGGCGTTCTCGACCGCGAGGCGCACGTCCTTGGCCATCGCCTTGGCGTCGCCGCAGACGTAGAGGTGCGCGCCGCCCTCCAGCCACTCCACCAGCTCCGCGCGGTGCTGGTCGATCCGGTGCTGGACGTAGAGCTTCTCCGGCTGGTCGCGCGAGAACGCGACGTCGATCCGGGTCAGCGAGCGGTCCTCCAGCGCCTCCTGCCATTCGAGCTGGTACAGGAAGTCGTGGGTGAAGTGCCGGTCGCCGAAGAACAGCCAAGATCTGCCGACCCTGCGGCCGGTGGCCTCGACGGCGCGGCGCTCCTGCACGAAGGCGCGGAACGGCGCGACGCCGGTACCGGGGCCGACCATGATGATGTCGGTCGCCGGGTCGGCCGGCAGGCGGAAGTGGCGGTTCGGCTTCAGGCGGACGCGGAGCTTCGCGCCGTCCGAGATCCGGTCGGCGACGTGGGTCGAGGCGACGCCGGAGCGCGCCTTGCCGTGGGTCTCGTAGCGCACGGCGGCGATGGCGAGGTGGACCTCGTCGCCGACTTCCTTGTATGACGAGGCGATCGAGTAGGCGCGCGGCGGCAGCGGCCGGGTGATGCCGCCGAGGTGCTCGGCGGTCAGCGCCGCCGGATAGGTTTCGATCAGGTCGATGAGGTGGCGCCCCTCGATCCAGGCGCGGACTTCGCCGCCCTCGATCAGGCGCTTGGCCTCCTCGTGTCCGGTGGCCTTCACGAAGCGCTCGACGGTGGCGGCCGAGAGGGTGGTGATGTCGCGCTCGGCGAGCAGCGAGCGGCGCAGGGCCTCGTCGCCGGTCAGCCCGGTCGCCTTCAGGATCTCCTCGACGAGCGCCGGGTCGTTCTCCGGGTAGATCTCCAGCGAATCGCCGGGCTCGTAGGCGGGGGCGCCGTCCTCGAAGGCCAGGGCGAGGTGGATCGTCTCCTTGTCGGAGCGCGACGAGTTGAGGTTCACGTGCTCGACCACCTCGACGACGACCGGCTCGCGGCTCGGCTCGGCCTCGTCGTCCTCGGACGAGGCGGCGCGGGCGAAGTCCACCGCCACGACGTTGTCGGCGGCGACGGGCGCCGGCGCCAGCGCCTTCAGGGTTCCCTTGATCCAGTCGGCCGCCGGCTTCTCGAAGTCGAGGTCGAGGTCGGCGCGCTCCGCCGCGCGCTTGCCGCCGAGCGCCTCGAAGCGGGCGTCGAGCGCCTTCCCGGTGGCGCAGAACTCGGCATAGGAGGTGTCGCCGAGCGCCAGCACGGCGAACTCCACGCCGTCGAGGCGCGGGGCGCCGTCGCCCATCAGCGCGTTGTAGGTGGAGACCGCACGAGCCGGCGGCTCGCCTTCGCCCCAGGTCGCGGCGATGGCGACGAGCTTGCCGGCCTTCGGCAGCACCGCGAGGTCGAGGTCGGCGAAGTCGATGACCTTCGGCTTGAAGCCCTGCTTGCGCGCGAGCTTGGCGACGTTGCCGGCCAGCGACTCGCAGTTGCCTGATTCGCTCGCGTAGATGATCGTCAGCGGCTCGGCGGCCTTCGGCGGGGCCGCGGGTGCCGCCGCCGGCTGCCCGCCGGCCGCGTCGACGCCCGCGAGGAAGCCGGCGAGCCAGGCGCGTTGGATCGCCGTCGCGCTGCCGAGGACGGCGTCGAGGCTGGCCCGCTCGCTGTCGTCGAACGGCGCAGTGCGGGGAAGGAGGCTTTGGCGTGACATCGGCAGACCATGTCGTGGGGCGGCGAGCCCCTGTCAACGGGAAAACGTCCGTTTTACAGAACGCTCGATTTGGAGAAGGAGTCGATCGTCGTTGCGGCGCAAAAAAGAAGGTTATTCTCCGACCGCAACCAGGGTCGGTGGCAGCCCCTGGATCTGGCGGCCGTTGGTCGGGGGGGCGGGCAGCGGCAGGGCGGTGGTCGACTTCACCTTCTCCATGGCGAAGCGCGAGGTGACGTTCTTCAACGGCAGCGTCGCGATCAACCGCTTATAGAACGTATCGTAGGCGCTCATGTCGGCCACGACGACGCGGAGCATGTAGTCGACGTCGCCGGCCATCCGGTAGAATTCCAGCACCTCCGGCATCGCCGAGACGGTGCCGGCGAATCGCTCCAGCCAATCGCGGGAATGGTCGGCGGTCTCGATCGACACGAAGACGGTGAGCCCGAGCCCGAGCTTGACGGGATCGAGCACGGCCACCCGCCGGTCGATCACACCGTCCGCCTCCAGACGCTGGATGCGCTTCCAGCACGGCGTCTGCGACAGGCCGACCCGCTCGCCGATCGCGGCGATCGACAGCGTGGCGTCCGTCTGGAGCAGTGCCAGGATCTTCAGGTCGATCGAATCCAAGGCTAACCTCACGTCTCGACGTCGTCCCACCATGCGGCCCGCGCAGGGCCCCCATGAGAAGGAACTTCCATTTTCGCGCAACCGATCCCGATCGCAGCGTGTTGCCAAGGTCTTCTGCAGTGCAGCGCAGTCCCGTCCGGCCGTACGGCGGCGCCTTGACACCGTTCGTTATAGCGAACATCTCACGGAACAACCAGTGCCCGGCGCACGTGCCGGCCCGCGAACGAACAGGCGATGACCCTTCAAAGCCCCCAGGCGGCCCTCGACCTCGCCGCCCAGATGAATCCCCTCGACCTGCGCGGGCGAATCGCCCTCGTCGAGGCGACGATCCCCGGCCGGCTCGTCTTCACCACGAGCCTCGGCATCGAGGATCAGGCGCTCACCCACGCGCTCGCAATGGCGAAGGGCCGGACCGAGATCGTCACCCTGGACACGGGGCGCCTCTACCCCGAGACCTACGATGTCTGGGCCGAGACAGAATCGGCCTACGGCATCCGCATCCAGGCCTACGCGCCGGAGCGCGTCGCCGAAGAGGCGTTCGTGCGCGACGCCGGCATCAACGGCTTCCGGCACTCGGTGGAGGCGCGACAGGCCTGCTGCGGCTTCCGCAAGGTCGAGCCGTTGGGCCGCGCCCTCGACGGCGCCGCCGGCTGGCTCACCGGCCTGCGCGCCGGCCAGTCCGCCAACCGGGCCGACACGCTCCTCGCCGAGTTCGACGAGGCCCGCAACCTGATCAAGATCAACCCGCTGGCCGACTGGACGAGGGAGGACGTCGATCGCTTCGTGCGCGACAACTACGTGCCCTACAACGTCCTGCACGACCGGGGCTTCCCCTCGATCGGCTGCGCCCCCTGCACCCGCGCCGTCCGCGTCGGCGAATCCGAGCGTGCCGGACGCTGGTGGTGGGAGCAGGAATCCAAGAAGGAATGCGGCTTGCACATCCATGCGCCCGAGGCCGACGTCGCGCCCGGCGAGGAAGCTGCCGCGTTCGAAACCACGAAATCCCATAGACCGGAGATGGCCCGATGAGCGCCGCACCCGCGATCCAGGCTCCGGCCGGCTCCCGCCTCACGCACCTGCAGCGGCTCGAGGCCGAGAGCATCCACATCTTCCGGGAGACGGTCGCCGAGACCGAGAACCCGGTGATGCTCTACTCGATCGGCAAGGATTCGTCGGTGCTCCTGCACCTGGCGCTGAAGGCGTTCGCGCCCGGCCGCCTGCCGTTCCCCCTGATGCACATCGACACGACCTGGAAGTTCAGGGAGATGATCGCCTTCCGCGACGCCCGCGCGAAGGAGCTCGGCCTCGAGCTGATCGTCCACACCAACCAGGACGGGCTCGCCCGCGGCGTCGGCCCGATCAGCCACGGATCGGAAGTCCACACCGACGTGATGAAGACGCAGGCGCTGCGTCAGGCCCTCGACAAGCACAAGTTCGACGCGGCCTTCGGCGGCGCCCGGCGCGACGAGGAGGCCTCGCGCGCCAAGGAGCGCATCGTGTCGCTCCGCACCGCCCAGCACCGCTGGGACCCGAAGCGGCAGCGCGCCGAGCCCTGGCACCTGTACAACCTGCGGAAGAAGCGCGGAGAGTCGCTGCGCATCTTCCCGCTCTCGAACTGGACCGAGCTCGATATCTGGCTCTACATCGAGCAGGAGCGGATCCCGATCGTGCCGCTCTACTTCGCCAAGCCCCGGCCGGTGGTGGAGCGAGACGGCCAGCTGATCATGGTGGACGACGACCGCCTGCCGTTGGAGCCCGGCGAGGCCCCGATGCTGCGCAACGTCCGCTTCCGCACGCTCGGCGACTATCCGCTCACGGGCGCCGTCGAGAGCGGCGCCGACACGCTGCCCGCGATCATCGGCGAGACGCTGGCCGCCCGCACCTCGGAGCGGCAGGGCCGGGTGATCGATAAGGACGGCGCCGGCGCCATGGAGCGCAAGAAGCAGGAAGGCTACTTCTGATGACGGTCCACCCCCCCAAGGACGCGTTCGACACCGCCGAGTTCGGCTACGAGTCGTTCCTCGCCGCGCATCAGAGCAAGGAAGTCCTGCGCTTCATCGCCTGCGGCTCGGTGGACGACGGCAAGTCGACCTTGATCGGCCGCCTGCTGCACGACACCAAGCAGATCTTCGACGACCAGATCACCGCGCTCCAGCGCGATTCGAAGAAGCACGGCACGCAGGGACAGGAGGTCGACCTCGCCCTCCTCGTCGACGGCCTCCAGGCCGAGCGGGAGCAGGGCATCACCATCGACGTCGCCTACCGGTTCTTCTCCACCGACAGGCGCTCTTTCATCGTCGCCGACACCCCCGGCCACGAGCAGTACACCCGCAACATGGCGACCGGCGCCTCGACCGCCGATGTGGCCATCATCCTGGTGGACGCACGCCAGGGCCTCACCCGTCAGACCCGGCGCCACGCCCTGCTGGTCTCGATGCTCGGCATCCGTCGCATCGTGCTCGCGATCAACAAGATGGACCTCGTCGGCTGGTCGCAGGCCCGGTTCGACGAGCTGGTCGCGGGCTTCACCGCCTTCACCAAGGACTTCGCCTTCACCGAGGTCCGCGCGATCCCGCTCTCGGCGAAGAACGGCGACAACGTCGTGCTGCCGGCGGTCTCCACGCCCTGGTACCAGGGCGGGCCGTTGCTCGCGTATCTCGAAACCGTGCCGGTGCACGAGGAGGCCCTGGCCGCCCCGTTCCGCATGGCGGTGCAGTGGGTCAACCGGCCCAATTCCGAATTCCGCGGCTTCTCAGGCCTGATCGCTGCCGGCACCGTTCGGCCGGGCGATGCGGTGGCGATCGCGCCTTCCGCCCGCACCAGCACGGTCGCGCGCGTCGTCGGCCCGGACGGCGACCTCGCCAGCGCCCAGGAGGGCCAGTCGGTCACCCTGGTGCTTGCCGACGAGGTCGACGCCTCGCGCGGCAGCGTCATCGCCGCCGCCTCCCACCCGATGCAGGTCTCCGATACCCTCGACGTGCGCCTGTTCTGGGCCGCCGAGACCGAGCTCGCGCCCGGCGCGACGCTGCTCGCCAAGGTCGGCACCGTCACGGCCAACGCCGTGGTCGAGCGCATCCGCAACCGCGTCGACCCGGAGACGGGGCAGCCCGGCCCGGCCGACAAGCTCGTCGCCAACGACATCGCCGACGTCACGCTCAAGCTCGACCGCGCGGTGCCCTTCGACGCCTACGCCGAGACCCGCGACACCGGTGGCCTGATCCTGATCGACCGCGAGAGCACGGATACGGCGGCTCTGGGGCTGGTGCAGGCGCCGGCACGCGTGGCGGTAACGGCCGAAAGGCCGACGACGAATGACGGGGGCGGCCTCCTCAGCCGCCTGCGCGGGTTGTTCGGCGGCTGATCCGAGAAGGGTGCGCGCTCGCTCATCCGTCGCGCCCTCCATCCGATCCACCACCTCGAACTGAGGCGCTTCCGCGAAGCGGACGCCTTGAAGGAGGTCTCCAACCGGCCGCGCGGTCGCTGGAATGCTCCTTCGAGGCCCGCCGAGGCGGGCACCTCGGGATCAGGACGTTCGGGGGATCGTAAGATGGGCGGCGGGCTGCTGCCCAGCTCTCAAACGAGCGTGAAGTGCAGCTCGCCCAGTCCCTCGAGGCTGGATACGACGGCGTCGCCCGGCTTCAGCCATCGCCGTTCCGCCCGCGGGATCTTCTCGCCGAAGATCACCCCCTGCGGCGTGCCGGTGTAGAAAATGTCGCCCGGCTTGATGGTCATGACCTTCGAGGCGAAGCTGATCAGCTGGCGGCAGTTGAAGATCATGTCGGCCGTGGTCCAGTCCTGCCGCACCGCACCGTTGACCTTGGTGACGAGCCGCAGATTGTTCGGGTCGGGCACGCGGTCGGCGGTCACGAGGTAGGGGCCGAGCGGCGCGAACCCGTCCGATGTCTTGCCGATCATGAATTGCGATGTGAGCGTCTGCAGGTCGCGGGCGCTGAAGTCGTTGCCGGTGGCGTAGCCTGCAACGTAGTCGAGGGCGTCGGCCTCCGAGACGTCGCGGCATTCGCGGCCGAAGACGATCACCAGCTCGGTCTCGTAGTCGAACTCGCGGGCGGCGTACGTCGGCAGCTTGATCGTCCCGCCGTGGTGATTGAGCGTGTTGTTGTATTTGTTGAACAGCGGTGGGTCCTTCGGCGGCGGCGTTCCCGTCTCCTCGGCGTGCTTGCGGTAGTTGAACCCCATCATGATGATCTTTTCCGGTCGGGTGACCAGCGGCGCATAGGCGACCTGATCCTCGGCGATCGTCAGGCGCGGGTCGGGGGCTGCCTCGACCGCGTCGATCACCGCGCGCAGCATCGGACCCTTCCCGTTCTGCAGGAGGTCGTCCATGTCGGCCGGCACCGGCAGGCCCACCGCCTTGCCGGCGGCGGTGACGTCGAGCACGCCGTCCCGGGTCTTCAACCCGAGGCCGTACGCGCCGTCGCGGCGGAGGTTGATCAGGATCATGTCGCGCGGCATGCCCCATAGGGCCTTTGCCGGGGGCAGCGCGGACGCCGCCGTCTCGGCCGCCTGCGCAGGCGCTGATGCCGTAACGGCAGCAGCCGCAAGGCCCGCCGTCGCCTTCAGGAAATTGCGTCGATCGCCCATCATCGTCTCCTCTCGAGATCGCTGTCCCGTCGTGGCGGCCCTTTGGAGGGCCGTCCGCGTGTCCGATGCGGCGAAACCGCATCGGGATCGACAGGATGCGCCGATCTGCGCGCGATGTCAGGCGAACGAATGCAACCTACGGGACAGGTGGGACGGGTTTGTCGTTCCCCGCCTCACGCCGCGACGGCGGTTTCGGCGAGGCCCCAGGCCTGCGCGAGCAGGCTGTAGGAGCGGCGGCGCGCCTCCTGGTCGGGGATGGCGCACACGACCATGATCTCGTCGGCCTGCGTCGCCTCGGCGAGGCCCGCCAGCAGCGCGCAGACGGTCTCGGGCGCGCCGACATGCAGCCGGTCGCGGCCGCGGGCGATGCGGGCGCGCTCGGCGTCGCCGTAGGGATAAGCCTCGGCCTCGGCCAGGGTCGGGATCGGTGCGTACTCGCCGCGCTCGCGCCGCAGCGTCGCCAGCTGCGTGCTGAGCGCCAGGCGCTCGGCTTGCGCGTCGGTCTCCGCGCAGACGACTGCGACCGCGAGGATCGCGTGGGGCTTGGCGCCCCAGCGCGAGGGCTGGAAGCCCCTGCGGTAATCGAGCATCGGGAAACGCGCGTCGAACGAGGCGAAGTGCTGCGCGAAGGCGAAGCCGAGCCCGAGGCGTGCGGACAGGTGCGCGCTGTAATCCGACGAACCGAGCAGGAAGATCGGCGGCAGGGGCACGCCGGCCGGCATCACCGCCACGGTGTTGAACGGATGGCCCTCGGGGAACCCACCGGTCTCCCACAGCATCAGTTCCTGCAGCCGGTCGAGGAAGTCGTCGCCGCCGCGTGGCGCCTCGCGGCGGCGCAACGCCTGGGCGGTGATGCCGTCGGTGCCGGGCGCGCGGCCGAGGCCGAGGTCGATTCGCCCGGGAAACAGCGCCTCCAGGACCTTGAACCGCTCGGCCACCATCAGCGGCGCGTGGTTCGGCAGCATGATGCCGCCGGAGCCGACGCGGATCGTACGGGTCGCAGCCGCGATCTGGCCGACCATGATGTCGGGGGCCGGGCTCGCCACCGAGGGCAGGGCGTGGTGCTCGGCGAGCCAGTAACGGCCGTAGCCGAGGCGGTCGACATGGCGGGCGAGGTCGAGGGAATCGCGCAGCGCCTGGTCCGGGGTCGAGCCGGAACCGACGAACGACAGGTCGAGAACGGAGAGATTTGCCATCGACCGGAGATGGTGTCGCCCGAACCGGCCGTCGAGGCGGTCGCTAGCGCCCGAGCCCTGCATCCGGCGCGTGACGTTTCCCGCCGAACCCCGACCGGGCGCCTTGCCGGCTTTCCGACCCGCGACTACGGTCCCGCCGCCGTCACGGGACGGCGAAACCTGCACGAAAACCGGAGTCCCCATCATGGGCTTTCTTGCCGACGCCCTCTCGCGCGTAAAGCCATCCGCGACGATCGCGATGACGCAGAAGGCGCGCGACCTGAAAGCCGGCGGCATGGACGTGATCAGCCTGTCGGTCGGCGAGCCCGACTTCGACACGCCCGAGCACATCAAGCACGCCGCCATCGAGGCGATCAACCGCGGCGAGACCAAGTACCCGCCGGTCTCGGGCATCGTGCCGCTGCGCGAAGCCATCGTGAAGAAGTTCAAGCGCGAGAACGGGCTCGACTACAAGGTCTCGCAGACCATCGTCGGCACCGGCGGCAAGCACGTCATCTACAACGCGCTGCTCGCCACCCTGAACCCCGGCGACGAGGTCGTGATCCCGCGCCCCTACTGGGTGTCCTACCCGGAGATGGTGGTGCTCTGCGGCGGCACGCCCGTCTTCGCCGAGACCGACATGGCGCACGACTTCAAGCTTCAGCCCGAGGAGCTGGAGCGGGTGCTGACCCCGAAGACCAAGTGGATCATCCTCAACTCCCCGTCGAACCCGTCGGGCGCCGCCTACAGCCACGCCGAGCTGAAGAAGATCACCGACGTGCTGATGCGCTATCCGCACGTCTGGGTGCTCACCGACGACATGTACGAGCACCTGACCTACGGCGACTTCGAGTTCGTCACGCCGGCCCAGATCGAGCCGGGCCTCTACGAGCGGACGCTGACCATGAACGGCGTCTCGAAGGCCTACGCGATGACCGGTTGGCGCATCGGTTACGCCGCCGGCCCGGAGAAGCTGATCAAGGCGATGGACTTCGTCCAGGGCCAGCAGACCTCGGGCGCCTCGTCGATCTCGCAATGGGCGGCGGTGGCCGCGCTCGACGGCACGCAGGCGCACCTCGCGCAGTTCAAGGCGGCGTTCCAGGAGCGGCGCGACCTCGTGGTCTCGATGCTGAACCAGACCAAGGGCCTGCAATGCCCGACGCCGGAAGGCGCGTTCTACGTCTACCCGTCCTGCGCGGAAACGATCGGGCGCACGGCGCCGTCCGGCAAGACCATCGCGACCGACGAGGATTTCGTCACCGAGCTGCTCCAGGCGGAGGGCGTCGCCGCGGTCCACGGCTCGGCCTTCGGCCTCGGCCCGAACCTGCGCATCTCCTACGCGACCTCGACCAAGACCCTGGAGGAAGCCTGCAACCGCATCCAGCGGTTCTGCGGCTCGCTGCGCTAGGACCGGCGACGGCCGGCGCGAGGATCCTCCCCGCGCCGGCACCAGCCTGAAGGTGGTGCGATGCAAACGATTGCCGTCATCGCCCCGGGCGCCATGGGCAGCGCGGTCGCGCGGCGCCTCGCCGAGAACGGCGTCCGCGTCCTGACCTCGCTGACCAGGCGCAGCGCCGCGACCCGCGCGCGGGCCGAGGACGCCGGCATGACCCATGCCGAGGATGCCGAGATCGTCGCGGCCGACCTGATCCTGTCCATCGTGCCGCCGGCCGACGCCGCCGCCCTGGTGGCTCGTCTCGCACCGAGCTTGGCCTCGGTGGTGAAAAAGCCGGTCTACGTCGACCTGAACGCTGTCTCGCCGACGACGGTGCACGGCATCGCCGCGACGATCGCGCCGAGCGGGGCGCCGTTCCTCGACGGAGCCATCCTCGGGCTTCCCCCGAAGCCCGGCGCCAAGGGACCGCGGATCTACGTGGCGGGCGAGGATCTCGCCCCCTTGCTGGCGCTGCGCGAATGCGGGCTCGACATGCGCGCCTGCGAGGGCGGCGTCGGCGCGGCGTCGGGCCTGAAGATGGCCTATGCCGGCATCAACAAGGGCCTGCGGGCGCTCGCCGCCATCGTCGTGCTGGGCGCCGAGCGCGCCGGCGCCGGCGCGGCGCTGCGGGCCGAGCTCGCCGAGAGCGAGCCGGAGCTGCTCGCCCGGTTCGCCGCTGGCTTTCCCGACATGATGCCGAAGGCCCATCGCTGGGTCGCGGAGATGCACGAGATCGCCGACTTCCTCGCGCCGGACCGCGCCGGCGGCCAAGTCTTCGCCGGCGCGGCCGAGATTTTTGCACGGCTCGCGGCGTCCGAGGGTGAGGCGGACGTCGTCGCGCTGCTCGCCTTCGCCGAGGCCGCAGGCGGATCGTCGCGGACGCGCTGATCGCGCCGCGCTTCGGTTGCCGGCTCGAGGCACTTCACCTATGTCGGCGGTCCCTGCGGCCGATGCGCCTGATGGTTTCGCGAGCCCGCTCGGGCCTGCATGGACGCGGGGTCGGCAGTGACGGGGCGGCTCGGACCAGTTCTCTGGACCGTTCCTGTGAAACCTGGTGGGCCGGGATGCTGCAGGCGTGTCGGAGGCGCGGGGAACAGGAACCGCGGACCCGGCGCATGGCCCACACAAGTTTCGACCCGTTCCGGGACGGAGGTCGGCGCAGGCCTTCGGCTTTCGTTCACGCTCTTCGGCAACAGTGAGGACGGGCCGGGGAACCGGCCGCGTGTCACTGCGTTTTGCCGGGCTTGACCATCATGCGGGGGTTCCTCACCAGCGGCGTCAAGGCGATCCTGGCGATCGCGGCGCTGTCCACCGCCGCCCACTGGGCGCTTCGGGTCCAGCGCGATCCGGCGCCCAGCGCGCAGATCCAGGCGAGCCTCCCCGATCCGGCCACAACCGGGTCGATCGAGCCGCGCAGGGCAGAACGCGCCGCGGCCCAGCCGGCCAAGGCGTCGGCCAACCTCGATCAGGATCACCTCTCGGCGCTCATCGCCAGCACCACCGGTGCGAAGCCGAAGCCGCAGAAAGCGCTCGTCGCCAAGCGCTGAGCGCTTCGGGCGACCGTCTCGAAACACGCGAAAGGCCGCCCACCGAAAGGTGGACGGCCTCGTCGCGTTCGGACAACCGATCAGGCGGCGAGCGACCGCGGCGCGTGCCGCCCTTCCGCGATCTCCTCGATGATCTTGGCCGAGAAGGCGTCGAGATCGCCCGGGTTGCGGCTGGTGACGATACCGTGGTCGGTCACGACCTCCCGGTCGTGCCAGCGGCCGCCGGCGTTGATCACGTCCGTGCGGATCGAGGAGAACGAGGTCAGGTCGCGGCCCTTCGCGGCGCCGACCTCGATCAGCAGCCACGGCGCGTGACAGATCGCGGCGACCACCTTGCCGGAGGTCACGAAGGCCTTGATCACCTCCAGCGCCTTCGGCTCGAGGCGGAGCTTGTCCGGGTTGATCTGGCCGCCGGGCAGGACGAGCGCGTCGTAGGCGCCCGGGTCGACGCCTTCCAGGTCGAGGTCGACCGCGACGTTCTTGCCCCAGTCGGTCTTGTCCCAGCCGCGGATCGATTCCGGCTTCTCGCGCGACTTCGGCGCGGCGACGTGCACCGTCGCGCCGGCCTGGCGCAGCTTGGCCTGGGGAACGGTGAGCTCGGTCTCCTCGAACCCGTCGGTGGCGAGGATCAGGACCTTGGCTTGCTTGATGTCGGGCATGGCGTTTCGCTCCGCATGGATGGCGTCGGCCGGCAAACCGGGACGCTCGCGCGCGGTTCCCGGACCAAGCGGCAACCCAGGACTGCGCGGAACCCTCGCGCGGGCGATCCGTTGCCTAACCCACCACCCACCTGCACGAGGCAACGCATGGCCAACCCCGGCCTTCCGACCCCCGATCCCACCCCCGGCGACCTTCCGCCGCCCGTTCCGCCGGACGACCTGCCCGATATCGGCCCGACCGGGCCGCGCACGCCCTATCCAGTCAACGACCCCGGCATCGGCGAACCGGGCGGCCCCGGCTCCGAGCCGGACGTGTTCCCCGGCGCCCCGACGGACCCCGGCGTCCGGATGTGAGGACGGCTCAATGGCCGCCGTGCGACGCCCTGACGTCGCGCGGCGCCACGAGGATCTCGGAGAGGCTCGTCGCCACGTGACGGGCCTCTTCGTCGGTCAGGCGCAGCTGGAACGGCGGCAGGGCCCCCGCCTGGAAGGCGACGACGGCTTGGCCCTGATCGTCGGTGCCGACTTCGATCGCCGAGGAGGTGACGTCGAGCATCGCGATGTCCTCGTCGCCCATCTCGTCGGCCATGTCGG
Source organism: Methylobacterium cerastii (assembly GCF_022179125.1). Taxonomy (GTDB): domain Bacteria; phylum Pseudomonadota; class Alphaproteobacteria; order Rhizobiales; family Beijerinckiaceae; genus Methylobacterium; species Methylobacterium cerastii. Next base: position 66,772 of record NZ_BPQG01000018.1, on the reverse strand, counting down.
CCTCCTCGGGCTCGTCGATGGCGGTGAGTAGCTGGCCGACGGCGCGCACGAGGGCGCGGGCGGCGCGGGCATCCATCACGACGGCGGTCGCCTGATCGTCCTTCTGGAAGGAGAGCTGGATGTTGGCCCCTTCCAACGAAACCGAGATACCTGCCATGGATCGCCTAAAAGCCTGAACGCGAACCCTTATATGCACCGAGGCACCCGAAAATCCCAGCGGCCGCGGACCCGGTTTCGCCGGGCCTCGCCGAGATGCTGCATCCTTGCCTTGTTGCGGCCGCAGGCAACCCTTAGATAGGGTTGTGGGGGGCTCAACCCTGGGACGGACGCCGGTTACGGGTCTCATGCCCGATGCCCTGCCACCCATACCAGACTTAGAAGTCAGTCGATCCGGTCGCGTTCTCAGGAGCGGGACGGCTCGACCCATCGTCGATACGAGGTTCTCTACGTGAATACCGGTACCGTGAAGTGGTTCAACGAGACCAAGGGCTACGGCTTCATCCAGCCGGATGACGGCGGCAAGGACGTGTTCGTCCACATCTCCGCCGTCGAGCGCGCCGGCATGCGCAACCTGATCGAGGGTCAGAAGGTCTCCTACGAGATCCTCACCGACAAGCGCAGCGGCAAGGACGCCGCCGGCAACCTCCAGGCTGCCTGAGGCCATCGGTCTCCCATCCACGCGACCGTGAACGCGGTCGAAACCATCCGACGCCGCCATCCCTCGGGAACGGTTGCGCCGGACGGTCAAGGTAAACCAAATCTTAATCGCCACAGCTTAGAAACAGAGCCGGGTCCGCCATGCTGCGGAGCAAACCCGGTCAATCGGAAGACAAAAACACACACCATGTTGTTCGAATACACCCGACGCCGTAGCGTCCGGTCGCCCGTCACGGATTCGGCGACCTTCAAGGTGGGACGCATCAGGCAGAGCGCGACGTCGGACGCCCCGACCCTCGACCTCTCCCACCTCATCGATGGCTCCTACAACTACCATTCGCCCCGGGAACTGCGCTGGCATCTCGCCGAGCGCCTCGGGCTCGCGCCAGCGGCTCTCGCGCTGCGCGAAGCCGCCCACGCCTGATCGCCCGCGGCGGCGAACGGCCGAGAGCGGGTGACCGCCAGGCACGAACGCAAGCCGGCGAGGGCCAGCCTTAGACCGACAGCAATGAGCCGATCCCGGTCCGACCGGGTCGGCTCTTTCGCGTTTCGAGGCCGCTTTTTTTGCTCGAAGACGGCTACCGGCCCTTGGCCCAGGCCGCGACGACGCCGTCGCGCAGGCCGTGCGGCACCGCGATGAGCTCGCCATGCACCGGATCGGGGCGGTTGTAGACCGTCGCGACACCGGCCATGTCGCAGACCGACCCGCCGGCCTCGCGCAGGATCAGGTCGGCGGCCGCGAGATCCCAGTCGCGCGCGTCCGACGACACCAGCCCGACGTCGACCGAGCCTTCGGCGACGCGGGCCACCCGCAGGGCCAGCGACGGAATCCGGTCGATCCGGTCGAAGGCCGGCTCAGCCCGATCGCGCGAGACCCCGCGCTCCAACCGATCGATCATCGGCTTCGGGCCGGTGACGCGGGCGGTCGGAAGCGCCGCGTCGCGCGCGGCGGCGATCGCGGCGCCGTTGCGCGTCGCGCCGCGTCCCCGGATCGCCTCGTAATCATGGCCGAGCGCCGGCGCGTTGACGAAGCCGACCACCGGCTCGCCGGCCTTCAGCAGCGCCACCGCGATCGACCAGTCCCTATGGCCGGACAGGAAGGCGCGGGTGCCATCGATCGGGTCGACGATCCAGACGAGGTCGTGCCCGATCCGCTCGGCGTCGTCGGCCGTCTCCTCGGACAGCCACGCCGCCTCCGGCACGATCTGGCTCAGCCGGATCTTCAGGAAGGTGTCGACGGCGACGTCCGCCTCCGTCACCGGCGAGCCGCCGGCCTTCGACCAGATCTTCGCCGAGGTATGGCCGCCTTCCTTGAAGAACGGCAGGGCGAGGGAGGCCGCCTCGCGAAGGGCCTCGCGCAGGTCCGGCATCAGGGCGTGCACGAAGTCCGCGGAGATCGGGTCGGTCATGGCGGTCCGTGTCGGGCGATGGGGCAAGGGGTCGGCATCGCGGCTCGCACCGCTCCGCGCGCCGGCGCGACGTGCGGGTCGTTGCCGGGCGCGACGGGGGAGCGACGCGCCGGAGCGCGACGGCACCGTTGTAGGGTCTGCTCGAAAGCGCCACAAGGATGCCGAGGCCGCAGGGCGATAACGGAAAAACCCACTGATCGCGGCAAGGAACCATTGAGCATTCCCGACGGGAAGGCGATGTCCACGATCGCTTAACGCTCACTCTTAAGGCACCGTGGGGAGGTTAGACGCCAATCTTCTTGGCAGAACGGACGACCCCAGCAGGTCGCCACTTGCAAATGGACGGCGGACCGATGAACACCTTCGAAACCATGGACCGGACCGCGACCGATCATCTTGCCGAGACCGTCCGTTCCGATCGGGACGGCGCCGCGCCCGCCGGCTTCGCCTTCGCCGCCTCGGCCTTGCCGGTGTTCGGCGCCAGCGGGATTAAGCCCACGGGCATCGCGCTCTCCTTCGCCGCCGACGAGGCGGAGAGCTGCGGCGAGGACCGGTTCGCGCTGTGTCTCGTCGACGCCGCCGGCGCCGTCCTGGCCAGCCTCGGCCCGTTCTGCGAGGACGAGGTCGTCGCGATCTGGCGCGACCTCGCCGCCCGCACCGGCCTGCCGCGGATGATCGTGCGTGAGGACGGCGTGCTCGCCGTGGTCGCCGCCCAGGTCGGCCGCCTGATGCTCGGCAAGACCCGCATCCGCCGTCGCCACGGCTCGCTCGGCGATCGCCGCCCGCGCTTCCTGGTGCGCCGCAAGACCGGCCGCCTCCCGGTCCGCCCGCAGATCCACCGCGGCGAGAACGAGATCATCGCCCGCTCGTAAGCGACGCCCCCCGGGCGCCTCGCCCGAGACCCAGCCGTCATCCGCCGCATCGAAGACTATCTTAAGTCGGCCAGCCCTGGTTGATCGTGTCGGCGGCAAGCCCCGCGAACAGGATCAGGCCCGCTCCGCGGTTCGAGCGGAACAAGGCCAGCGCCTCGCGCCCGTCGCGCGCCTTGAGGCGCAGGACTTGGCGGCCGAGATGGGCTGCGAAGGCGGCGACGCCGAGACATCCCAGCAGACCGGCGCCGGCCCCGTAGGCGGCCAGGCCGATCAGCAGCACCGCCGCGCCGTAGCAGGCGCCGACCGCCAGCCGAAGCCGCGCGCCGAAGAACCGCGCCGACGAGCGGATGCCGGCGATCTCGTCGTCCTCGATGTCCTGCACCGCGTAGATCGTGTCGTAGCCGACCACCCAGGCGATGGTGCCGGCGTAGAGCAGCAGCGCCGGCACGCCGACCTGGTCGAGCAGCGCCGCCCAGCCCATCAGCGCGCCCCAGGAGAAGGCGAGGCCGAGGACGAGCTGCGGCATCGACATGACACGCTTCATGAACGGGTAGATCGCCACCGGCACCAGCGAGCACAGCCCGACGCCGATCGCGAAGGCGTCGAACTGGATCAGCACCAGGAAGCCGACCAGCGCCTGGACGGCGAGGAAGGCGGCCGCGGCCCGCGTGCTCACCTGGCCCGAGGGCAGGGGGCGGGAGCGCGTGCGCTCGACCTGGGCGTCGAGGTCGCGGTCGGCGATGTCGTTGTAGGTCGAGCCGGCCCCCCGCATCGCCACCGCGCCGACGAGGAACAGCAGCAGGTGGCGCGGGTCGGGCCAGGGCAGGCCGGCATGGGTGGCGGCCAACGCCGTCGACCACCAGCACGGCAGCAGCAGCAGCCACCAGCCGATCGGCCGGTCGATCCGCGCGAGCCGGAGGAAGGGCCGCGCGGCCCGCGGCGCGAGCCGGTCGACCCAGTGGCCGGTGACGGCGTCGGCGACGGGCGGTTCCACGGCCTTCGTGGCGTTCACGCCGAGGCCTGCGATCGGGTTCGCGTGGGGCGGAGGCTGCGTCGCATCCGCCTCAGAGCGCGCCCTGCGGCATCTTGAACTGGCCGGTCAGGCCGGGGCCGCCGAGCAGGCCGCCACCGCCGCCACCGTTCTGGGCCTGGGCGCGGGCCTGCGCCTCCATCTTGGTGGCTTGAGCCGCCATGCCGCAGATCTTGGTGCGGATGCCGACGACCTTGGTGTGGTCCGCCTTGAAGCCCTCCGCGAACGAATCGGGGATCGAGCACCACTCCTTGTTGGCGGCGATCCACTTCATGCCCTCAACGCCGTTGGCCTGCAGCTTGCCGAACAGGGCGCAGGCCTCCTGGGGGGTCATCTTCTTCTTCGCCGTGGAGGCGGAGTTCGCCCGGGAGACGAGGTCCTTGCGGGTCTGGAGCGTCGTCTGGATCGTGCCGCACTCGGCGCCCTGGGCGAAGGCGGCGGTGCTGGCGGCGAAGCTACCGACCACCAGGGCGGCGGCCAGTCCGTAGGTCTTGATGCGCATGGTCTCGACTCCCTGGAGATCCGCCCCGGTCGCGGGTGAAGCGCCGTCGGCGTGGCACGCAGCGTCGACGGATGTCGTCTTGATCCGGATGGCGGCCGCGCTGCGGAACGGACGGCCCGGACTGATCCGGGCTCCGCTTCGCCATAGGAATGTGGCGTCAATCGAGCCGCAAACGGGCCGGCGCCGACATGGCTGGGCAACGTTTCGAAAACCCGGGCTCGTGGTGTTTCGGCAACATCGTCGATCCTGTCCAGGCGTTGACAGCCGCGCATGCGCACGCGACGGAGCCCGGATGGCCGCCTACGACTTCACCGCGCCCCGTCTCCACGTGGCGCACGACCTCTTCGCGGGCGCGAACCTCCCCCTCGACCGGGCGCAGGCGAACTACCTGCTGAACGTCCTGCGCCGGCAGCCGGACGACCCGGTGCTGCTGTTCAACGGACGGCACGGCGAGTGGCGGGCGAGCCTGGTTCCGTCGGGCCGCAAGAGCGCGCACCTCACCGTCGTGGACCAGGCACGCACGCAGACCGTCGCGCCCGACCTGCACTACCTGTTCGCGCCCCTGAAGAGCGCGCGGCTCGACTACCTCGCCCAGAAGGCGGTGGAGATGGGGGCGGGCACGATCCGCCCGGTCCTGACCCGCTACACCCAGGGCGAACGCCTCAACACCGACCGCCTGCACGCCAACATGATCGAGGCGGCGGAGCAGTGCGGCATCCTCGCCGTGCCGACCCTGATGGAGGCCGCGCGCCTGCCCGCGGCGCTCGCCGACCTCGCCCCGGAGCGGCTGCTGGTGTTCTGCGACGAGGACGCGCCCATCGCCGACCCGGTCGCGGCCCTGCGCGCGGCCGCCGACCCCTCGGTCCCGGTGCCGCTCGCCGTCCTGATCGGGCCGGAAGGCGGGTTCGCCCCGGAGGAACGCGCGGCGATCCTGGCGCGGCCGAACGCCGTGGCGCTCTCCCTCGGCCCCCGCATCCTGCGAGCGGACACCGCGATGGTCGCAGCCCTCGCCCTGGTCCAGGCCGTGCTCGGCGACGCGCGGTGACCCGCCCGCCGGCGTGCGCCTGCGCACATCGGCACTTCGGGACGGCCTCGGCGCCGGGCGATTGGCCGCCGATGCGGGGCAGGGAAGCCCAGGGTCGCGTTGTCGTGTCCGGCGCCCTGGACTATGCACGAGCCATCCCGGCGACGGAACACGACCGCATCGCTCTCTTCCAGACGGCCGGCGCGCTTCCCGAGTTCAGCCCATGATTTCTTGGCGAGGCAGCGCATGGCGCGCGATACGTCCGACACGACACCGCTCACCACGCGTGTCGAACTGATCGACTGGTTCGCCGCCGGCGAGAAGCCGCGCGCGGACTTCGCGATCGGCACCGAGCACGAGAAGATCCCCTTCTACGTCGAGACCCGCGAACCCGTTCCCTATGCGGGCGAGCGCGGCATCCGCGCGCTGCTCGAGGGCGTCGGCCGCGAGACCGGCTGGGAGCCGATCCTCGACGCGGGCCACGTCATCGGCCTCGCGGGGCAGGCCGGCGGCGCGATCTCGATCGAGCCGGGCGGCCAGTTCGAGCTGTCGGGCGCACCGGTCGCCGACGTGCACGCCACTGCGACGGAGCTCGACGAGCACCTGGCCGCCACGAAACGCGTCGCAGACGGCCTCGGCATCGGTTTCCTCGACCTCGCGATGAGCCCGAAATGGTCGCGGGCCGAGACGCCGGCGATGCCCAAGAGCCGCTACAAGATCATGGCCGGCTACATGCCGAAGGTCGGGTCCCTCGGCCTCGACATGATGCTGCGCACCGCCACCGTGCAGGTCAACGTCGATTTCGCTTCCGAACCCGACATGGTGCGCAAGCTCCGCGCCTCGCTGGCGCTGCAGCCGGTGGCGACCGCCCTGTTCGCCAACTCGCCATTCACCGACGGGCGGCCCAACGGTTTCCTGTCGCGCCGCTCCGAGATCTGGCGCGACACCGACCCCGACCGCACCGGCATGCTGGGCTTCGCCTTCGACGAAGGCTTCGGCTACGAGGGCTACGTCGACTGGTTGCTCGACATGCCGATGTATTTCGTCAAGCGCGGCGACACCTACCACGACGTCTCGGGCGCCTCGTTCCGCGATCTGATGGCCGGCAAGCTCGCCCAGATGCCGGGCGAGTACGCCACCGTCTCCGACTGGGCGAATCACGCCTCGACCGCCTTCCCGGAAGTCCGGCTCAAGCGCTTCCTCGAGATGCGCGGCGCCGACGTCGGCGACGCCGGGATGATTGCGGCGCAGGCCGCGTTCTGGGTCGGCCTGCTCTACGACGAGGCCTCGCTCGACGCCGCCCTCGACCTCGTCTCCGGCTGGAGCGCGACGGAGCGGGAGGCGATCCGCGCCACGGTCCCGCGCTCGGGCCTCGCCACGCCGGTTCCCCGCCGCAGCCTCGGCGCGGTCGCGGCCGAAGCGCTCGCCATCGCCCGCGCCGGCCTCAAGGCCCGCGCCCGCCGCGACGCCTCGGGACGGGACGAGACGATCTACCTGCAGCCGCTGGAGGCGATCGTCGCCGCCGGCCGCTCGCATGCCGAGGACCGGCTCGCCGACTTCGAAGGTCCGTGGAAGCGCTCGGTCGACCCGAGTTTCACGCATTGCCGGTTCGCGTAGTCCCTTAGGCTCCGACCCGGTCCCTCGACCAAGTCGGCGCCATCCTCGCCGGGGCGCCTCGTATGCCGGACGCAGCACCGATCGACCTCGATCTCGCCGGGCTCAAATGCCCGCTGCCGGTCCTGCGCACCCGTAAGGCGCTGCGGAGCCTGGCCCCCGGCACGTTGCTGCGGGTCACCTGTACCGATCCGCTGGCCTCGCTCGACATCCCGAACTTGGTACGCGAGGAGGGCGACACCCTCGAAGCCCGGGACCGGGTCGGCGCCGCGACGTGCTTCTCGATCCGGCGCGGACCGGCCGCGTGCCCCGGAGACTCCGCGAAGCCGCCTCATTCCTGAACGATCCCCCGCCTAGGACAGGATCGACGCGGCTCGATCAGGAAGATCCACAGGCATGGTACCCATCATCCGCGGGACGCGCCTCGTTCATGACGGCTGGGCCCGGTTCCTCGTCGCCGAGGTGACGATGCCGGACGGCACCCGCATCACCCGCGAGATCGAGGATCACGGACGCGCGGTCGCCGTGCTGCCCTACGATCCCACCCGCCGCGTCGCGCTTCTGGTCTCGCAGTTCCGGGCTCCGGTGTTCTTCGCCGAGGGCCCGCTCGACATGCTCGAGACGCCGGCGGGCATCCTCGACGAGGGCGACCCGGAGGAGGGCGCCCGCCGCGAGGCCTACGAGGAGACCGGCGTCGAGCTGACTGCGTTGGAACGGGTGGTCAGCGCCTGGACCGCGCCGGGCATCTCGACCGAGCGGATGGACCTGTTCCTCGCCGCCTTCAGCGCAGCCGACCGGTCCGGACCCGGCGGCGGGCTCGCCGAGGAGAACGAGGCGATCACGGTCCACGAGGTCGCGCTCGACGACCTCGCGGCCCGTAGCGACCGCGGCGAGATCGCCGACATGAAGACGCTGACGCTGGTCTTCGCCCTGCGCCTGCGCCACCCCCACCTGTTCGCCGCCGCCTGAGGCGGCCGGTTCAGGCGGCCGCGTCGCGTTCCTTGAGGTCGCGACGGACCAGCGCGATGAAGCGCCACGACCGCACGAAGTAGCGGTGGAACAGCCGCCGGGGCGACAGGGCGAAGCGGAACGCCCATTCGAGGCCCGCGCGCTGCAGCACGATCGGCGCCCGTCGTACCAGCCCGGCGGCGACGTTTACCGCCTCGCCGACCGCCAGCACGATTGGCGTGCCGAGGGCGGCGCCCTGGCGCGTCACCCAGATCTCGGAACGCGGCGCGCCGACGCCCATCACCAGCAGGGTCGTGCCGTGTTCTCGGATGCGGGCAGACAGCGCGCAGCCGTATTCCACGTCGTCGACGAAGCCGAAGGGCGGGACGCAGGTGGCGACCGCCGCGGGGTCGTAGCCCGACCGCACCAAACGATCCCGGATCGCGTCGGCGACCGCGTCCTTGGAGCAGACGAGGAAGACGCGCTGCCCCGCCGGACCGGCAAAGAGCGCGTGCGCGAGGAGGTCGTGGCCGGTGACGCGGGCGGCCGGCTGTCCGCGCAGCCGCGCGAGCCAAACCAAGGGCATGCCGTCCAACGTCCGCGCCGCGGCGGCGTCATAGGCCCGCCGGAACGCATCGTTCTCCGACAGCAGGACGATGTGGTCCATGTTGGCCGTGACGACGAGGCGCGGCCCGTCAGACGACTGCAGCGCCGTGGCCGCCAGGATGCCGGCCGCGGGGCCGGCGGCGAAGTCGAGCCCGAACATCCGTATGCCCCAGGCCGTGCCGGCCTCGATGCCGCGATCCATGATGGGTTCCGGCGCGGCGTCGGGGCCGTGCCCGAGCGAAGGGTTCGTGCCGGGGGCGGCCCGGGCGCCGGGTGATGCGACACGCGCATCGAAGCGCGCCGCCTTCACCGTTCTGTCGTCCACGAGATGGACCGCGCCGACCTCAAGCATCGGCCGCCCGGAAGCTTCGGGGCGACACATGCGCGGCACGGCGCTCGTTGCGGTCCTTGCGCCGGTCGCGGGCGGCCCCGAGTGAGAGCGCGATGGCTCCACCCAGCAGGATTCCGACCAGAAGCGCCACCGGCAGCACCACCTTCGGCGAGGGCGGCCAGGTGCGGACGCGGGCTGGGACGGCGGGCGAAATGATTCGGACGTTGATGCTGTTCAGCCGCTCCTGCTCGCTCGCCTCGCGCGACCGGCGGAGATAGGTCTCGTAGACGCCGCGGCGGGATTCGAGCGTCCGCTCCAGCTCGCGCAGGCCGACGTTGGCACGGTCGCTGGTGACGGTCTCGGCCTTGGCCCGGTCGAGGCTCTTGCGGATCGCGGCTTCGCTCGCCGCGGCGCGATCGTAATCCTTCTGCGTCGTCTCGATGATCCGCTCCTTCTCGCGCTGGATCAGGCGCTGGAGGTCGCGCTGCTGCGCGTATTGCTCGGCCATCGCCGGGTGGCGCTCGCCGAGGCGGGTGGCGAGCTCGGCGGTGTTGCGCGACAGCGTGGCGTATTGCTGGCGCAGCGCCTGCATCTCGAGGGATTGCAGCATCTCCGGCAGCGCGGTGCTGGCGTCGCCCGCTTTCATCTTGCGGGCCTGCTCCAAGCGCGAGCGCGCTTCGGCGGTCTTGATCTGGGCGGTGACGAGCTGCTGGTTGAGGTCGCCGAGCTGCTGGTCGGTGAGCAGGCGCCCGCTGGAGGCGACGAGGTTGTTGTCCTCGCGAAACTTCTGCACCTTGCCTTCGGCGAGCTCGACGTCGCGGCGCAGGCTCGACAGGCGGCCGTTCAGGGCGTCGGAGGCGCGGCGCGCGGCCTCGGTGCGGGCGCCGGCCTCCTCAGCGAAGTAGGCGTCGCCGATGGCGTTGGCGATCCTGGCCGCCTTCGCGGGATCGCGCGACTGGACCAGCACGTCGATCACGAAGGTGCGCTCGGCCCGGCGCACGGTCGTCTTGGTCTGCAGGGTGTCGATCGCGACGTTGACCGGGTCGCGGCTGCCGGGGGGCGGCAGCATGCCGAGAGCGGTCCGCAGCCAGACGATCGTCGGGTTGTCGGAATCGGGCTTGGCGAACTCGTCGTCGTGCGCGAGGTCGAGCTTCTCGACCGTGCGCCGCAGGACGTTGTCCGACTGGATCACCTTGGTTTGGCTCTCGGCGAGCGACACGCCGCTGTCGGCCTGGGGCGTGCGCGCGCTGACGTCGTTGTCGACGACGCGAAGGTCGGAAGGGTCGACCAGGATCTGGATGCTGGAGGTGTAGACCGGGGTGAGCAGTCCGAGGAACGCGACGGCGGCGGCGACCATGAACAGGCCGCCGAGGACGATGAAGCTCGCGCCCCTCCACAGGCGGCGCAGGATCGTGCCCGCGTCGGTCCGATCGGAGAAGCCCGGCGGCAGGGTCACGTCCACCGGCTCGCCGCGCACGGGGGTCGAGAAATCGAACATCGGTCTCTGTCCCTCACGTACCCGGCATGGCGTCGGGTCGATCCCGTATCGGAGCGGTCCTGTCCCGCCTTGAACAGGGAGCGGCGGGCGCCCGCACTGTTCGACAGCATCTCAGCAATTCGCGGACCGCGCGCCGACCTCATACGGCCAAGCAAAACCTTTCCCGTCGCCTTATAGACAAGTCCGAACCGGGCTTCGGAAGCTGCCGATACGGTTTCATGCTTAACGATACGACGGTTCGACCTTCAATACGTAGTCCGGCTCACGTCTCGGCGGTCAAGCCTCGGAACTGACCGCCGCCGGCGGAACGAGGCTGTCGGGTCCGTAGGCGGAGGCGCCCTCCACGAGGTAGGCGCGGAAGGCGTCCGCATCGCGCGATGCGAGGCGATTCCAGCGCGCGACGTTCGCGCGCGCATCCGTCGCGGCCTGGCCGAGCCGGCCGGAGCGCATAGCCTCGATCAGCGTGGCTGCGGAGCCCTCCGGGTCGGACGGGTGGATGAACAGGCCGGATTCGCCGAGCACCTCGCGGAACACCGCGTCGTCGGGCGCGACCACCGGCAGGCCGCCGTGCTGGATTTCCAGCAACGGCAGGCCGAGCCCTTCCGCCTTCGAGGTCGAGAGCAGGAGGTGGGCGCTTCCGGCGAGCGCCCGCAGGGCTTCGTCGCCGACATAGCCGTGCCAGGTCAGGAACGGCGGCGGGTCGTCGAGGAAGGCGTGGCGGCCCCAGCCGAGGCGGCCGACGACGTGCAGCTCGGCGGACACGCCCGCACGGTTCAGGGCGGCCGTGAGCGCGATCGCGGCCGGGTAGTCCTTGCGCGGCTCGATCGTGCCGATCGCCAGCAGGCGCAGGGGCGCGCCGGGGTGGAAGGTGGCTGGGCCGGGCAGGCCGGCGAGGCCGAACACGTCGCGCACGCCGGGCCGCAGCAGCGCCACCAGCGCGTCGTCTGCGCAGTGGCGACGCAGGTCCGCGCCGGTCTTGCGCGAGATCACGAGGAAGCGCCGGCCCCAGCGCATCGCGAAGCGGAAGGCCGGGGCCATGTAGAGCCGGCTCTTCCAGGCCAAGTCCTGCGGCCGGTCGAGGAGGAAGGTGTCGTAGACGCAGAGGATGCAGCGCTTCGAGAACGGCGCCATCAGCGGGCCGGGAGGAAAGCCTGCCATCAGGAACTGCGCGTCGGGCTCGCGCGCCGCCCGCAGCGGCAGGCCGACCTGCTGCGCGAGGATCATCCCGGGGAGGCCGCGGCTGCGAAACGGCCTAACCTCGCGGCCGAGCATCGCCGGCGTGAACTGGTCGAGCGCGACCCGCTCGATGCCGGTGACGTGGCCGCGGACATGGGTCTGGTCGAGGTAGATCGGGCCGTTCATCGACGGCCTCCGCGCAGGGATCGAAGGCGGGCGGCCCAGTACAGGCCGCGCCGCGCCCAGGGCGGCAACCTGCGGCCGAGCAGGCGCTGCTTGGCGCGGCGCAGGCCGCGGACGAATGGGCCGGATTGCGCCGCGACGAGGCCGGTGGCGGCGACCGCCGGCATCGCGGCGAAGGGAAACTGGCCGAGCATCTCCGGTGCGAACCGCACGCGGTGGCCGTGGCTCGGCACCATCCCCCGCTCGCGAAAGACCCGGTCGAGCGACATCGCGCAGGCCGCGGGACTGAACCGGCTCTCCAGGGCGATTCGCGCGAAGGCGCCGAGGCGGGCGAGGTCTGCGCGGTCGGCGACCAGCTCGACCAGGGCGTCGCCGAGCGCGCCGGGCTCCACTGGAACCAGCCGTCCGGACACGCCGTCGATCACCGAGGTGGTCAGGCCGGCGGTGCGGTAGGCGAGCGTCGGCGTGCCGCACAGGCCCGCTTCGATCGGCGTCTGGCCCAAGGTCTCGAGCCGGCTCGCGGTGACGTGGAGGTCGCAGGCGCCGTACCAGACGGCGAGTTGCGCCTCGTCGGCGACGAGCCCCGGCGCGAACAGGTTCGGCAGGGCGAGGCGGGCCGGGTGGTCGAGGCGCCCGATCGCGACGAAGCCGATGCCGGGGCCGGCGACGCGGCGCAGGGCCTCGGCGAGGTCGCCGACGTTCTTGTCCGGCCCGTCGAGGACCACCGCCGAGACCAGGATCAGCAGGTCGTCGGCGGGCAGGCCGAGGGCGCGACGCAAAGCAGTCCTGTCGCCTGGGCGGAAGACGTTGGTCGGAAACGCCAGCGCCAGGGGCGCGACCACGGTGCCGGGCGGCGCGAGCGCCGCGGCGCGCGCGGCTGTCCAGGCGGAGTTGGCGAGGAGGATCGGCCCGTCCCGCAGGGAGAGCACCGCCCGCTTGGCCGCGTGCGTGCCGGCGATGCGCCGCCGTGCGAGCTGCGGGTATTCATCGGGCGTCGGGCAGGCGGCGTCGCAGCCGACGGTTTCGATTCGGAGGCAGCCGCGCGGATGGGCGCAGCGCCCGGTCAGCGGAAACAGGTCGTGCAGCACGAGCGCGACCGGCCGGTCGGCGGCGAGGCGGCCGGCTATCGCGAGGCTCCGGGTCGCCCCGTGCAGGTTGCCGGCAAGCACGAGGTCGTGGCCGCCCGCGCCGATCGCCGCCTCGGCGACGGGAAACGCGTCCGTCCATTCCGCGGCGACCGGCGGCGATTCGTCGGCGAGCACGACGTCCACGACGCGATGCCCGGCCAGCCGCAACGCCTCACCGAGCCGCCGATGGGCGATGCCCGCCCCACCGGCATGGCCGGTGCCGGTGAGGGAGGCGATCGAGAGGGTTGGGGACTGCGACGAATCCTGGGAAAGCCGTAACGCTTTCCCTCCCCCCGCATAGGGAGGAGGGAGAGGCGCCGGCTGGAATGCATCTGTACTCAGGGTCGAATCGGTCTCTCGTTCGCCCAACCGATCGAACTGCAGCAGCACCGGCCGGCCGATGCGAGCCAAACCGCGCGCTGTTCGGCCGACCGCCGCCCAGGCGTGCGCGGCCCAGCCGGCGTCGGAGAGGTCGAGGCCCGGCAACGCCGCGAGCGCATCGCGACGCCACAGCACCTCGCCGCCGGTGAACGGGATTTCGCTCGTGTCCTCCCCCGACAGCGAAGGCACGTCGAGGCTTGTCACGGCGCCGTCGAACAGCACGCGTAGGCCGGCCACCGCGCCGGCGCCGCTCAGCGCCGCCTCCAGGGCGAGCGCCGCGAGGGCGCCGGGTGCCAGCAGGTCGCCGGCGGGAAGGACCAGGACGTAGTCGACCGCTTCGTCCGCGAGGATCGCGGCGGAAGGCGCCGATCCGGCGGGCACCACGTCGTGCCGGCACTCCGGGTAATCCTGCCGGGCGACCGAGGCGACGCCGTCCGCGAGCCGCGGCTCGTCGCCGGACGCGATCGTGAGCACGCGCAGGCGCGGCCACGGTCGCCCGGCCGGCAGGCTGCCGGGTCGGGCAAGCAGGCCCTCGGACCGGCCGTAGGGCCAGTCCGCGATACCGTAGGTGGCGCTGCGGTTCGGATCGGGGGAACGGGCGGTCACGACGGGGGCGGGCGGCTCTGCGCGACGCGTCGCGGGGCCGCGACCATGCCCGGCGATTGGTGAAGATCGCCTTCCGCGTGCAGCCTCAGAGCGCGACGCGGATGCCGGCCGCACCCGCCTCCGCCCGCCCGACGATCGCCGCGGCCGGATGCCCGGCGGCGCGGATGCGGGCGAGGATCTCGTCGGCGCGCTCGGGCGCGCAGGCGACGAGCAGGCCGCCGGAGGTCTGCGGATCGGTGAGCAGGTGCCGCGCCCATTCGGGAAAACCGTCGGGCAGCGCGACGTCGGCGCCGAAGGCGGTCCAGTTGCGGTGGGACGCGCCGGTGACGAAGCCGTCCCGCGCGAGCGCTTCGGCCGCGGGCAGCAGCGGCACCGCCGCCCAGTCGATCGCGAGGCGGCAGCCGGCGCCGCGGGCGAACTCGAGCCCGTGCCCGAGCAGGCCGAAGCCGGTCACGTCGGTGATGGCGTGGACGTCCGGATCGGGACTGAGCTCGGCGCCGACCTTGTTCAGCAGCGTCGTCGTCGCGACGAAGTCCGCGTAGCCGCCCGCCGGTAGGGCGTCGCGCTTGATCGCGGCGGAGTAGACGCCGACGCCAAGCGGCTTGGTCAGGATCAGCACGTCGCCGACCCGCGCGTCGGCGTTGCGGCGCACGTCCTCGCGGCGGCAGATGCCGATCACCGCGAGCCCGTAGATCGGCTCGGGCGTGTCGATCGAGTGGCCGCCGGCGATCGGGATGCCGGCCTCGGCGCAGGTCGCGGCGCCGCCCTTCAGGATCTCGGCGACGACCTCGGGCGCGATCTTGCCGACGGGCATCCCGAGGATGGCGAGCGCCATGATCGGGCGGCCGCCCATGGCGTAGACGTCGGAGATCGCGTTGGTGGCGGCGATCCGTCCGAAGTCGCGCGGGTCGTCGACCATCGGCGTGAAGAAGTCGGTGGTGGCGATGACGCATGTGCCGTCGTCGAGCGCCCACACGGCGGCGTCGTCGGCGGTCTCGTTGCCGACGAGCAGGCGCTCGAACGGCCCGGCGATCGGCTGGTCGGCCAGCAGCGACCGGAGGATCGCGGGATCGAGCTTGCAGCCGCATCCGCCGCCATGGGCGAGGCTGGTGAGGCGGACGGGGGACGCATCCATGGGAGCACCGCGAAGTTCGATGGGATCGGTCATGTCGTCGGGCCGATACCACGGATCGCGCCCGCGATCCGCCACGGCGGCGACGGATGGGACAATCGGCGCCGACGGCCCATATTCCGGGCGAACATCTCGGAGACCGTTCGATGCCCGACACGCCTGCCCGCAGCTTCGTCCCCCTGTCGATCGCGGTGCTCACCGTCTCGGACACGCGCGGGCCGGAGGACGACCGCTCCGGCGACACCCTTGCGGAGCGGCTGACCGCAGCCGGCCACGCGCTCGCCGCCCGCGCCATCGTGCCCGACGAGGTCTCGGCGATCCGCGAGACGGTCGAGGGCTGGACCCGCGATCCCGGCGTCGACGTGGTGATCACCACCGGCGGCACCGGATTCACCGGGCGCGACGTGACGCCGGAGGCGCTGGAGCCGCTGTTCGAGAAACGGATGGACGGCTTCTCGGCGGTGTTCCACCGCATCTCCTACGACAAGATCGGCACCTCGACGCTGCAGTCGCGGGCGACGGCGGGGGTCGCCAACGCGACCTACGTCTTCGTGCTCCCGGGGTCGCCCGGCGCCTGCCGCGACGCCTGGGACGGCATCCTCGCGAGCCAGCTCGATTACCGGCACCGCCCCTGCAACTTCGTCGAGATCATGCCGCGCCTCGACGAGCACCTGCGCCGGGGCGCCTCCGTCACCGCGTGACCCTCACGCCCGGTCGATCCGGGCGATGAGCCGGCGCGGCGTCAGCCGAGGCGCGAACGTGCCGGCCTCGGTGAGGCGGTCGCGCCGGACCACGTCGCCGGGCCGCGCCACCCCGGCGCCGACCATCGCCTCGGCCCAGACCGCGAGCCGCGTCGCGAGGCTCGCATGCGGACGCGACAGCCGTCCGAGGGAGTCGGCGCCCGCGGTGCCGACGAACCGGTCGAGGGTGCGGATCCAGCCATCCCCCGGCACGTCGCCGGCCTCGAGGCACAAGACCCAGTCGCGGCGCGCCAAAGCCGCCCCCGCGACCCAGGGGTTCGCTCCGGGCGGCATCACCACGAGGCTGGCACCTGTGGCGTCGGCGATGGTGTCGACGCCGGGGTCCATCGCCGCCGCCACGATCACCGCATCGCCCACGAGACCGGCGGCGACGCCCGCCACGAGCGCCCCCAGGGAGTCGGCCAGACGGTCGAGCGCGTCGGCGTCGCCGGGGTCGGCGACGAGAACCAGGGCGGAGATCATGGTCGCGCATAACGTATTTTCGGCCAGCGAGGACGCTCGGCCGCGACGCGACGCGCTTGCGTTGCGCGGTTGCCACAAACGCTGAGAACTTGCCTAAAATCGAGGCGTATCCCGTCGATTTCGTTCCTGCTATGTTCTATTGTAGACAGCTTTCACGCCGGGGCGCCCCCATCACGATGTCCGCACCCCGCCATGTGTCCGAACTCGAATCGAGCCCACGCCGGCTCGCCGCAACGACGCCGGCGCAGGACTCGGTGCGCGGACGGGGCGCCACCGCCAACCCGGACGGTCGGTTCGAGGCGATCCGGCGCGAAAGCCTGGACGACGGCTGGCCTTCCGACGAGCCCGGGCCGGTGCGACGGACCGAGGTGACGCTGGAGCGGGCGCGCGGGATCATCACGCGCAACACCTCGCCCGACATCCCGTTCGATCGCTCGATCAACCCCTATCGCGGCTGCGAGCACGGCTGCGTCTACTGCTTCGCGCGGCCGAACCACGCCTATACCGGATTGTCGCCCGGGCTCGACTTCGAGACAAAGCTCTTCGCCAAGCCGGACGCGGCGCGCCTGCTGGAGCGCGAGCTGTCGGCGCCGGGCTACGAGGCGCAGACCATCGCGCTCGGCACGGCGACCGACCCGTACCAGCCGATCGAGCGCGAGCACCGCATCACAAGGGCCGTGCTGGAGGTGCTGGCACGCCTGCGCCATCCCGTCGGGATCGTGACGAAATCCAACCTCGTCACCCGCGACATCGACATCCTCGCCGGGATGGCCGAGCGGAACCTCGTGAAGGTCGCGGTCTCGGTGACGACCCTCGATCCGGTGCTGTCCCGGAAGATGGAGCCCCGCGCGCCGCATCCGCGCAAGCGCCTCGAGGCGATTCGTGCGCTCAGCCAAGCCGGCATCCCGGTGATGGTGATCGTCGCGCCGATCATCCCCTCGCTCAACGACCACGAGATCGAGGCGATCCTGACCGAGGCGCGCGCCTGCGGGGCGCGGGAGGCCAACCACGTGCTGCTGCGCCTGCCACACGAACTGAAGGACCTCGTCGCCGACTGGTTCGCCGAGCACTATCCCGGGCGACAACGTCACGTCTTCTCCCTGATCGCACAGGCCCGCGGCGGCCGCGAATACGACGCCACCTTCGGCAAGCGCATGACCGGGGAGGGCGCCTACGCCGACCTGATCGCGACGCGGATGCGCCTGGCGAAAACGCGGCTCGGCTACGCGAAGGCGCGCATCACCCTCGACGCCTCAGCTTTCGCCAAGCCGGGGGAGCAGTTTTCGCTGTTGTGACGGGAGGCGAGGGGGCCGCGTTTTCCCCCATTCGGGCACAGGATTCGCACGCTTCCGCTTCTGGCGCTCGCCTTGCGCGCATCTCCTCTCCCCGCGCGCGGGAAAGGGCTTTGCCGACCTCGTCGTCGGCAAAGCGAGGCGGCAGCCGACGGTGAGGGGGCTGCAACGGAGGAACCCTATCCGTCGCCCCCATCACCGCCGCTTCGCCTGCGCCTGCGCTACCCGGCTGCACGACAAGGTGCAGCCGGGCCTCTCCCCGCACGCGGGGAGAGGGGAACCCGTGCCAGGTTCGGCATCGCCGAAGTCTCACGGAGAGGGGACGGGCACCGCTGCGACATCCTTCGCAAGCCCCGTCCCACTGCCGCCCTCGCCGTACCCCCGCGTAAAACTGAGCCGGTGGTGCGGGCTGCGGCCGTGAGCTTTCAGGCCGGCGAGGTGCACGGGGGCGCCGTAGCCGACGTTGCGCTCCCAGCCGTAATGCGGATGGCGCCGGGCGAGCACCCGCATCAGCCCATCGCGGAACGTCTTGGCGACGATCGAGGCGGCGGCGATCTGCGGCACCGCGCCGTCGCCCCCGACGATGGCGCGGCAGGGCTGCGACAGGCCCGGGACGGCGTCCCGCCCGTCGACCAGCACCGGCGCGTCGAGGGACAGCTTCAGCACCGCCCGGCGCATGGCGTCGAGGGTCGCGACGCGAACGTTGACGCGGTCGATCAGCGCCCGCGAGCCGGCAGCCACCGCGACGCGCGCATGCGCTCGGATCAGCGGCGTCAGCGCCTCGCGCAAAGGCTCCTTGAGGCGCTTGCTGTCGTCGAGGCGGGCGAGCAGGTCCGGTGGGATCGTGACGGGGTCGAACCACACCGCTGCGACCACCACCGGGCCGCACAGGGCCCCGCGCCCGACCTCGTCGCAGCCGATGACGGCGGGATATTCGGCGGCGCGGGCGGGATCGAAGGGGGGCACGGGGCGGGTCGCGTCTCCACGGGGCCGCGACCCTTCGCATTCCTCGTTCGGCCCGTCACCCCGTCAGCCGAGCAGCGCCGCCTCGGCGCCTGCCGGCAGGGCGAGGTCGGCGGCGTGGGCGTGCGCGCTCTCGATGTTGCCGAAGAACTGGCGGGCGCTCTCGGCCCATGTCCGCCGCAGCGCCTCGGCGCGGCATTGGGAGCGCGGGATGCGTAGGGCGGCCAAGCACGCCGTCCGCAGGTCGGCGTCGAGCACGCCGGCGCCGGTCCCGGCGACGACGTCGAGGGGGCCGGTCACCGGGTAGGCCGCCACCGGCAGGCCGCAGGCCATCGCTTCGAGCAGCACGATGCCGAAGGTGTCGGTGAGGCTCGGGAACACGAACACGTCGGCGGCGGCGTAGAGGGCGGAGAGTTCCGCGCCGGTGCGGGTGCCGAGGAAGCGCGCCTGCGGGTGGGCGGCCGCGAGCCGGGCGCGGTCCGGCCCGTCGCCGACCACCACTTTGCTGCCGGCCAAGTCCAGGCCGAGGAAGGCGGCGACGTTCTTCTCCACCGCCACGCGGCCGACGAACAGGAAGATCGGGCGCGGCAACCCGTCGAGCGCCTTGGGCGGCGGCGCCTCCGGCTCGGCCGGGCGGAACAGCTCGGTGTCGACGCCCCGCGTCCAGCGCATCAGGTTGCGGAAGCCGCGGCCGGCGAGTTCGTGTTCGAGGGAGGCGGTGCTGACCATCGTGCCGCTGGCGGCTCGGTGGAAGCGCCGCAGCCAGGCGTAGCTCCACGCCTCCGGGATCGGCGCGCGGGCGGCGAGGTATTCGGGAAAACGGGTGTGGTAGCTGGTGGTGAAGGGCCGGCCCTTGGCGATGCAGAGCCGGCGCACCGCGTGGCCGATGGTGCCCTCGGTGGCGATGTGCACGTGGGTCGGGTCGATCCGCTCCCAGGCCACGCCGATGCCGCGGGCGCCGGCGAGGGCGAGGCGGATCTCGGAATAGCCCGGCATCGGCAGCGAGCGGAAGTCGCGCGGGGTCAGGAAGAACGGCTCGAAGCCGCGCGCGGGGGCGGCCTCGGCCATGCGCTCCAGCGAGCGCACCACGCCGTTGACCTGCGGCGCCCAGGCGTCGGTCGCGACGAGCAGCCTCACGCGACGGCCCGGCGGTCCGGCGCCGGAAGCGCCGCACGCTCGGCCTCCGCCGCGCGGGCTCGGAGGATGGTCGGATAGTGCAGCACCTCCATGCGGCCGTCGTAATGCTCGACGAGGGCGGTGCAGGATTCGACCCAGTCGCCGGTGTTGAGATAGCGCAACCCGTCGATGTGCCGGTCGGCAGCGTGGTGGATGTGGCCACAGATCACCCCGTCGGCGCCCTGGCGCCGGGCCTCGTCGGCGAGGAAGGTCTCGAACGCGCCAATGAAGTTGACCGCGTTCTTCACCTTCAGTTTCGCCCAGGCCGAGAGCGACCAGTAGGACAGGCCCAGGCGCCGGCGCAGCTTGTTCAGGCCGGTGTTGACGAACAGCGCGACGGTGTAGGCGCCGTCGCCCAGGTGGGCGAGCCAGCGGGCGTGGCGCACCACCATGTCGAACTGGTCGCCGTGGATCACGAGGTAGCGCCGCCCGTCGGCCGCCTCGTGGATGCGGCTCTCGGCGATCTCGATGCCGCCGAAGGTGGTGCCGATGTAGTCGCGCAGGAACTCGTCGTGGTTGCCCGGCACGTAGACCAGGCTCGAGCCCTTGCGCACCTTGCGCAGCAGCTTCTGCACCACGTCGTTGTGCCCCTGCGGCCAGTACCAGCCCGAGCGGAGCTGCCAGCCATCGACGATGTCGCCGACGAGGTAGAGCGTGTCGGCGTCGTAGTCCTTCAGGAAGTCCAGCAGCAGCCCGGCCTGGCAGCCACGGGTGCCGAGGTGCAGGTCTGAGAGGAACAGGCTGCGGACGCGGGTCGTCCCTTCCGTGTCGTCGGCCACGAGCATCTCCCGGCGGTCTTCGGCCGAGCCAAACCGGAAACGCGTCTCAGTTTGATGACGGTGGCGTCCGTTCGATGCTGCGATGCAGCAAGCAACACGAAGGTCCTTCGCGCGATTGTTGCAGTGCACGACAATTTTTTTTCGCCATCCGGGAAGTTTTTCCAGTTTTGCTTGTGAGGCTTCGGTGTCCATAATGGACGCAAAGCGATCACCTGCCGAAAGGCGGGCGCCGGAGACGGCCAAGGGATCGCCGACCCGGGCGGCCGGCCTTGCCTTCGTGGCGGGGCGGCCGGATGGGTCGACTTGAATCGTGGCCCGGGGCGGGACGACGGGGAGGACAGTGCCGAAGGTCGTCGGAATTCCGGCGTGCAGGATCCGCGTCG
Organism: Methylobacterium cerastii; assembly: GCF_022179125.1. Taxonomy (GTDB): domain Bacteria; phylum Pseudomonadota; class Alphaproteobacteria; order Rhizobiales; family Beijerinckiaceae; genus Methylobacterium; species Methylobacterium cerastii. The sequence continues at coordinate 45,860 of NZ_BPQG01000018.1, read as the reverse complement.
AGCGGCTTGCGCGCCGGGCACGGCCGACGCAAGGAAGACGAAGGCTATCGGAGGCGACCGGCATGGATCCATGCCGCGACCGCGAGCGGTGCAAGACCGTTCCGCCGCTCCGCATCGCCCGGCGATGCGACCGACCGACGACGCGGAAGTTCCGCGCGGGACAGCCATCCCGCGCGCTTCCGGCCGCGCCGGTTCGGCACACCGCTCGCCAGAACGCCCACGGATCACCACACGCCCATGCGCCGCCTGCCGGCGCATCGTTCCTGACGCCGGCTTGCCGGCCAACGTATCTTGGTAATCGGAGGACACACCCATGGCTGCAACGCGGCGCCCCGGACGCAACCACCTTTTCATTCCCGGCCCGACCAACATCCCGGACCGCGTGCTGCGCGCGATGCACGTCCCCTCGGAGGACCACCGCTCGCCGGACTTCCCGGCGCTGGTGAAGCCCCTGTTCCAGGACGCCAAGATCGTGTTCGGCTCCGAGGCCGGCACGATCATCTTCTATCCGTCCTCCGGCACCGGCATCTGGGAATCGGCGCTCGCCAACACCCTCTGCCGCGGCGACAAGGTCCTGACGGCCCGCTACGGCCAGTTCAGCCACCTCTGGGTCGACATGGCCCAGCGCCTCGGGCTCGACGTGATCGTGCAGGACGAGGCCTGGGGCACCGGCGCGGACCCGGAGAAGATCGGTGAGGCCCTGCGCGCCGACACCGACCACAAGATCAAGGCCGTGATGGTCGTCCACAACGAGACGGCGACCGGCGTCACCAGCGACATCGGCGCCGTCCGCAAGGCGATCGACGCCGCCGGCCACCCGGCGCTGCTGTTCGTCGACGGCATCTCGTCGATCGGCTCGCTGCCGTTCAAGATGGACGAATGGAAGGTCGACTGCGCCATCGCCGGCTCGCAGAAGGGCTTCATGCTGCCGGCCGGCCTCGGCGTGCTCTGCGCCAGCGCCAAGGCGATCAAGATCTCCGAGGGCGGCGGCGCGGGCGGCAACGACCGTCTCGGCCACGTCTACTTCGCCTGGTCGGACCAGCTGAAGCAGAACCCCACCGGCTACTTCCCCTACACCCCGCCGCTGCCGCTGCTCTACGGCCTGCGCGAAGCTCTGACGTGCATCCGCGAAGAGGGCATCGACAACGTCTACCACCGCCACCACGTGCTCGCCGAGGCGACCCGTCAGGCCGTGGCGGCGTGGGGCCTGAAGACCTGCGCCAAGGAGCCCAAGTGGAACTCCGACACGGTGACGGCGATCCTGGCGCCCGAGGGCGTCGACGCGGCCAAGATCATCAAGCACGCCTACGACCGCTACAACCTCTCGCTGGGCGCAGGCCTCAGCCAGGTCGCGGGCAAGGTGTTCCGCATCGGCCACCTCGGCGACCTGAACGAGCTGTCGCTGCTGGGCGCGATCGCCGGCGCCGAGATGGCGATGATCGATTGCGGCGTGCACGTCACGCCGGGCTCGGGCGTCGCGGCGGCGTCGAGCTACCTGCGCGAAAACCCGCTCTCCCGCGGCTGACGACGAAGGCCATCGCGCGGGGGCGGCGACGCCCCCGCGCACACCCGGACGAGAGGGGATCATCTCGAACTGGATCGGGATCGCCGCGGCCGACGCGTCGCGGGCTTGAGACTCGATCCGGCCGTCGCATGAAAGGCGTTCCATGACGAAGAAGATCGTATTCCTCGACCGCGAGTCCCTCGACGCCACGGTCCGGCCGTTCAACTTCCCGCACGACTACAAGGAATACGATTCGACCTGGACGCCGGAGGAGATCGTCTCCCGGCTGGCCGGCGCCGAGATCGCGCTGATCAACAAGGTGCCGATGCGCGCCGACACGTTGAAGCAGCTCCCCGACCTCAAGCTCATCGCGGTCGCCGCCACCGGCACCGACGTGGTCGACAAGGCCCAGGCCAAGGCTCAGGGCATCACCGTCGTCAACATCCGCAACTACGCCTTCAACACCGTGCCCGAGCACGTCATCGCGCTGATCTTCGCCCTGCGGCGGGCGATCGTGCCGTACGCCAACTCGGTGCGCCGGGGCGATTGGAACAAGTCCACCCAGTTCTGCTACTTCGACTACCCGATCCACGACATCGCCGGCTCGACGCTCGGCATCGTCGGCTACGGCGCGCTCGGCAAGTCAATCGGCCAGCGGGCCGAGGCGCTCGGCATGAAGGTCATCGCCTACGACGTCTTCCCGCAGGAGGGCCTCGTCGACTTCGAGACGATCCTGACCCAGTCCGACGTGATCACGCTGCACGCGCCGCTCACGCCCGAGACCCGGAACATGATCGGCGCCGAGCAGCTGGCGAAGATGAAGAAGCACGCCATCCTCATCAACACCGCTCGCGGCGGCCTCGTGGACGAGGCGGCGCTCGCCGAAGCGCTCAAGGCCGGCACGATCGGCGGCGCCGGCTTCGACGTGGTGGTGCAGGAGCCGCCCAAGGACGGCAACATCCTGTGCGACCTCGACCTGCCGAACCTCATCGTCACGCCGCACGTGGCCTGGGCGAGCAAGGAGGCGATGCAGATCCTGGCCGACCAGCTCGTCGACAACGTCGAGGCCTACGTCGCCGGCACGCCGCAGAACGTGGTCTAGGCCCCGAAGCGCGTCGGAAGTCTCACCGCGGGGCCGCAAAGCGGAGCCCGGAAGCTAGACACGCAGGGATTGTTCCAACCGTCCGCATCCGCGGCTCTGGATTCTGGACTCGCCTTCGGCGCCCCGGAGTGACGTCGCGGGGGAGGGCGCCCGAACCTCGAATTCAACACCAAACGCCAGCCGCGCCGAGACGCGGACGAGAGGACGCACCATGAAGAAGCTTCTGTTCCTGTTCGACACCGATGCGATGCCGTCCGTGTTCGACACGGTCGTCGGGTACGACGGCGGCGCCGACCACATCACCGGCTACGGAGGCGTGACCCCGGAGAACGTCGGGGCGCTGGTCGACGGCACGATCTACACCCGCGGCGGCTCCGAGAAGAAGTCGACGGCGATCTTCGTCGGCGGCGGCAACATGGCGGCCGGCGAGGCCGTCCTCGCCGCGGTGAAGAAACGCTTCTTCGGCCCGTTCCGCGTCTCGACCATGCTCGATTCGAACGGCTCGAACACCACCGCCGCAGCCGGCGTCGCATTGGTGGCGAAGGCCGCAGGCTCGCTCGAAGGCAAGAAGGCCGTCGTGCTCGCCGGCACCGGCCCCGTCGGCATGCGCTCGGCCGCGCTGCTGGCCAAGGAAGGCGCCGAGGTCGTCATCGCCGCCCGGCAGTTCGACCGGGCACAGGCCGCGGCCGACGCCGTCAACAAGCGCTTCGGCGTCGCCGTGACCGCGGCCGCCACCCCCGACGAGGCCTCGCGCGCCGAGATCGTCAAGGGCAAGAACCTCGTGTTCTCGGCCGGCGCCATCGGCATCGAGCTGCTGCCCGAATCGGCCTGGAAGGACGAGGCCTCGATCGAGTTCGTGGCCGACTACAACGCCCAGCCGCCGCTCGGCTTCGGCGGCATCGACGCCATGGACAAGGGCAAGGATCGCCACGGCAAGAAGTCGTTCGGCGCGTTGGGGATCGGCGGCCTCAAGCTGAAGCTCCACCGCGCCTGCGTCGGGCAGCTCTTCGACAGCACCGAGCAGGTGCTGGACGCCGAGGAGATCTACGCCCTCGCCAAGAAGATGGCCTGAACAAAGGGAGTGGGGCGCATGGCCGAGCACGATACGATCGCCACCTTCCTCGACGGGCTGGCCAGCGCCGCCCCGACCCCCGGCGGCGGCGGTGCCGCCGCCATCTCCGGCGCCATGGGCGCAGCCCTGGTCTCGATGGTGTGCAACCTCACCATCGGCAAGAAGAAGTACGTCGAGGTCGAGGCCGAGCTCGAGGACATGCTCGCGCAGTCCGAGGCACTGCGGGCGCAGCTCACCGGCATGATCGCCGAGGACGTCGCCGCCTTCGACGCGGTGATGGGCGCCTACGGGCTCCCGAAGGCGACCGACGAGGAGAAGGCCGCCCGGGCGGAGAAGATCCAGGCGGCGCTCAAGGTCGCCACCGACGTTCCGCTCGCCTGCTGCCGCGCCTGCCGCGCGGTGATCGACCTCGCCGAGGTGGTGGCCGACAAGGGCAACCTCAACGTCATCTCGGATGCGGGCGTGGCCGTGCTCACGGCCCATGCCGGCCTGCGCAGCGCCGCCCTCAACGTCTACGTCAACGCGAAGGGCCTCGACGACCGCGACTTCGCGGACGCGCGCCTGAAGGAACTCGAAGGGCTGCTCGGCGACGCCGGCGACCTCAACGAGAAGGTCTACGACGTGGTCAAGGCCAAGGTGAACTGAGGCGCGTCCGGGTCGGCGGCGTTCTCACGGAAGCCGTCGATCCGATGCCGCGTGGTTCGCGACCCGTCTCGGCCGCGATATGCTGCGTCGCAGCAAGCACAATCCAAGCATTCCTTCGCCGATCAAGGCGAACTCAACGAGAATGCAAAAAAATTTGATGCGGCATCGGCCTCCCCCAAAGTAAAATGAGGGCGTAGAACCGTATCGAAGAACAATACGGAAGGAGGCGCCCGATGGACGTGCACGAGTACCAGGCCAAGGAACTGCTCGCGAGCTTCGGCGTCGCGGTTCCCAAGGGTGCCGTCGCCTTCAGTGCCGACCAGGCCGTCTACGCGGCGACCGAGCTCGGCGGCTCGTTCTGGGCGGTGAAGGCGCAGATCCATGCCGGCGCCCGCGGCAAGGCCGGTGGAATCAAGCTGTGCCGGACCTACAACGAGGTCCGCGACGCAGCCCGCGAGCTTCTCGGCAAGCGCCTCGTCACCCTGCAGACCGGCCCTGAGGGTAAGCCGGTGCAACGGGTCTACGTCGAGACCGCCGACCCGTTCGAGCGCGAGCTCTACCTCGGCTACGTCCTCGACCGGAAGGCCGAGCGCGTCCGCGTCATCGCCTCGCAGCGCGGCGGCATGGATATCGAGGAGATCGCGGCGAACGAGCCCGAGGCGCTGATCCAGGTGGTGGTCGAGCCGGCCGTCGGCCTGCAGCAGTTCCAGGCGCGCGAGATCGCGTTCCAGCTCGGGCTCAACATCAAGCAGGTCTCGGCCGCGGTGAAGACGATCATGAACGCCTACCGGGCGTTCCGCGATTGCGACGGCACGATGCTGGAGATCAACCCGCTCGTCGTCACCAAGGACGACCGCGTGCTGGCGCTCGACGCCAAGATGTCGTTCGACGACAACGCGATGTTCCGGCGTCGCAACATCGCCGACATGCACGACCCGTCCCAGGGCGACCCGCGCGAGGCCCAGGCCGCCGAGCACAACCTCAGCTACATCGGGCTCGAGGGCGAGATCGGCTGCATCGTCAACGGCGCGGGCTTGGCCATGGCGACGATGGATATGATCAAGCACGCGGGCGGCGAGCCGGCGAACTTCCTCGACGTCGGCGGCGGCGCCTCGCCTGAGCGCGTCGCCACCGCCTTCCGCCTCGTCCTCTCGGACAAGAACGTGAAGGCGATCCTCGTCAACATCTTCGCCGGCATCAACCGCTGCGACTGGGTCGCGGAGGGCGTGGTCCAGGCGGCCCGCGAGGTGAAGATCGAGGTGCCCCTGATCGTGCGGCTGGCCGGCACCAACGTCGAGGCCGGGCAACGCATCCTCGCCGAGAGCGGGCTCGACCTGATCACCGCCGAGACCCTGTCGGACGCCGCGCGCAAGGCCGTCGAGGCCTGCGACGGCACCAAGCACTGACGTCCGTGAGATAAGCGAAGGAACCCGCCATGAGCATTCTCATCGACGAGACCACCCCGATCATCGTCCAGGGCATCACCGGCGACAAGGGCACCTTCCACGCCAAGGAGATGAAGGAGTACGGCGCCAACGTCGTCGGCGGCGTCACCCCCGGCAAGGGCGGCAAGACCCATCTCGGCCTGCCGGTGTTCAACACCGTGAAGGACGCGGTCGAGGCCACCGGCGCCACCACCTCGATCACCTTCGTCGCCCCGCCCTTCGCCGCGGACGCGATCATGGAGGCGGCCGACGCCGGGCTGAAGCTGGTCTGCTCGATCACCGACGGCATCCCGGCCCAGGACATGATGCGGGTGAAGCGCTACCTGATGCGCTACCCCAAGGAGCGCCGCACCATGGTGGTCGGCCCGAACTGCGCCGGCATCATCTCGCCCGGCAAGTCGATGCTCGGCATCATGCCGCCCCACATCTACCTGAAGGGCAACGTCGGCGTGATCTCGCGCTCGGGGACGCTGGGCTACGAGGCCGCCTCGCAGATGAAGGCGCACGGCATCGGCATCTCGACCTCGGTCGGCATCGGCGGCGACCCGATCAACGGATCGTCCTTCCTCGACCACCTCGCCCTGTTCGAGCAGGACCCCGAGACCGAGGCCGTGCTGATGATCGGCGAGATCGGCGGCCCGCAGGAGGCCGAGGCCGCGGCCTGGATCAAGGCGAACTTCTCCAAGCCCGTGATCGGGTTCGTCGCCGGCCTCACCGCGCCGAAGGGCCGCCGCATGGGGCATGCCGGCGCGATCATCTCCGCCACCGGAGACAGCGCCGCCGAGAAGGCCGAGATCATGCGCTCCTACGGCCTCACCGTGGCGCCGGACCCGGGCTCGTTCGGCGACACCGTGGCCGAGGTGATGCGCCGGGCGGCGTAACGCTCGACGCGCGAACCTGAAAGCGCGAGTTCCCTCACCCGTCCGGTGAGGGACAGGATGAGGGGGATGCCCTCTCCGGATGGACCTGCATCCCTCACCCCAACCCTTTCCCGCACGGGAGAGGGGGCCGCGCGGTGCCACCCCCGCCAGAACGACATCCGCCCCAGGTGGCTTGATCCGATGCCAAAGACCCTCCACGCGTCCCTCAGCCATGCCGAAGAGAACGCCTTCGCGCCGCCGGTGATCACCGGCACCTCGTCGAAGGAGGCGCTCGACATCCTGTTCCACGCGCTGCTCGACGTGGCGCGCCGGCACGAGCCCGAACTCGAGGCGGTGCTGCACGGAACCGCCGACATCTCGACCTTCACGCCCGAGATGCTGGCCCGCGCCCTCCAGGTGCAGGGCATCTGGTTCCAGCTGCTGTCGATCGCCGAGCAGAACGTCGCCATGCGCCGGCGCCGGCACGTCGAGCGCACGGAAGGCCGCTCGGCCCTCGGCGGTTCGTTCGCCAAGGTGCTGGCCGAGGCCTCGGCGAGCGGCATCCCCGCGCATCAAATCCATGCGCTGCTGAAGGACCTGCGCATCCGCCCGACGATCACCGCCCACCCCACCGAGGGCAAGCGCGTGACCGTGCTGGAGAAGTTCCGGCGGATCTACCTCGTGCTGCGCGAGCTCGAACTGCCGCGCTGGACCACGCGGGAGCGCAACGGCCTGATGAACGAGCTGCGCGACCAGATCGAGCTCGTCTGGATGACCGGCGAGCTGCACCTGGAGAAGGCCACCGTCGAGCGCGAGGTCTCCTGGGGCCTGCACTTCTTCGACGAGACCCTGTTCGAGATGCTGCCGGAGGTGGTCTACTCGCTCGAGGAGTCGCTGGCGCAGTACTACCCGGACGAGAAGTTCGAGGTGCCGGCCTTCTTCCAGTTCGGCTCTTGGATCGGCGGCGACCGCGACGGCAACCCCTACGTCACCGCGAGCGTCACCCGCGAGACGCTGAAGTGGAACGCCCTCGCCTCGCTCAAGCGCTACCGCGACGGCGTGCTGCATCTCGGCCGTGTGCTCTCGCTCACCGAGCGCTCGATGCCCGTCCCCGAGACCTTCCGGGCCGAGCTCGCGCGGGCTTTGTCCGAGAGCGGCGACGCCAAGGCGATCGCCGGCCGCAACCCGGGCGAGGCTTATCGCCAATACCTGTCCTGCATCCTGCGCAAGCTCGAGGCGACGATCCGGCGCAACGAGGGCGGCCGCGCGAACGGTCCGGACTACCCGAGCGCCGACGGCCTGATCAACGACCTGCGCACCCTGGAGCAGGGACTCTCGGACGCCAAGTGCACCTCGCTCGCCACCGACCTGGTGCGGCCGGTGCGGCGGATGGTGGAAATCTTCCGATTCTCCACCGTCCGGCTCGACCTGCGCGAGAACACCACCCGCACCACCAAGACCCTGCACGCGCTCTATGCCCGCCAGAACGGCGGCAAGGCGCCGCCGGACCTCGACGCGCCGGAATGGAAGGCCTGGCTCGTCGCCGAGCTGGCGCGACCGCGGACCGGCGAGACCTCGTTCGAGGGCCTGCCGGACGACGCCCGCGAGACCCTAGCCACCTTCGCGCTGGTCGGCGAGATGCGCGACACCCTCGACCGCGAGGCCTTCGGCGCCTTCGTCCTGTCGATGACCCGCTCCGTCCCCGACATCCTCGGCGCGTACCTGCTGGCCAAGGAGGCCGGGCTCTACCTCGACGCGGCCGGCACCGAGATCTGCCCGCTGCCGATCGTGCCGCTGTTCGAGACCATCGAGGATCTGCGCGCGGCGCCTGCGATCATGAAGGAGCTGATCGCCGTCCCGGTGGTGCGCCGCTCGACCCGCTGGCAGGGCGGCGTGCAGGAAGTGATGATCGGCTACTCGGATTCGAACAAGGACGGCGGCTTCGTCGCCTCGAACTGGGAGCTGTACAAGGCGCAGTCCAAGCTGACGGCGCTCGGCAAGGAAGCCGGCGTGCCGATCGCCTTCTTCCACGGACGCGGGGGCTCGGTAAGCCGCGGCGGCGTGCCGACCCAGCGCGGGATCGACGCGCAGCCGCCTGGCTCGATCAACGGCCGCTTCCGCACCACCGAGCAGGGCGAGGTGGTCTCGTTCAAGTACGCCAACCGCGGCACCGCCGCCTACCAGATGGAGCTGCTCGCCGCCTCGGTGTTCGAGCACGCGCTGCAATCCGAGCGGCAGCGGGCGAACCAGCCCCGCCACGAGTTCGACGACGCCCTCGAGGCGCTGTCGGGCGCCTCGCGCGCGGCCTACGTCAACCTTCTCCAGGCCGACGGCCTCGTCGACTACTTCCAGTCGGCGAGCCCGCTGGACGAGATCGCGCTGCTCAACATCGGGTCGCGACCGGCGCGCCGCTTCGGCGCGAAGTCGCTGAGCGACCTGCGCGCGATCCCCTGGGTGTTCGCCTGGGCGCAGAACCGGCACGTGGTCACCGGTTGGTACGGCGTCGGCTCGGGCATCCGCAGCTTCCTCGACGTGCGCGGCGACCCGGGCGAGGCGCTGCTCAAGCGCCTGTTCCAGGAATGCCGGCTGTTCCGGCTGATCCTCGACGAGGTCGAGAAGACGCTGCTGATGGTCGACCTCGGCATCGCCCGCGACTACGCCGGCCTCGTCGCCGACCCCGAGATCCGCGAGCGCATCTTCGGGATGATCGACGCCGAGTACGCGCTGACGCGCGAGATGGTGCTGCGGATCACCGGCGGCCGGGAGCTGGCCGAGCGCGCGCCGCTGTTCCGCGACAGGCTCACCGGACGCCTGCCGACGATCAACCAGGTCGGCCGCGAGCAGGTCGAACTGCTGCGCCGCTTCCGCGCCGAGGCCGACGAAGACAAGCGCGAGGCGGTGAAGTCCGCCCTGCTGCTCTCGATCAACTGCATCGCCGTCGGCTTCGGCGCCACCGGCTGAAAACGTTCCGCCGGGCCTGTCGCGCGGTGCGACGCGGCCCATGTTGAAACACGACGCGCGGGCCCCTTAGCTGCGCCCGCGCTCCGACGACATCCACCCCATCAGGAGAGACCCATGAGCTTCACCCTCGTCCAGCAGGCCACCCCGCGGCTCCACCGTTCCGAGCTCGCCGTGCCCGGCTCGAACCCGACCTTCATGGAGAAGTCGGCCACCTCGAACGCCGACGTGATCTTCCTCGACCTCGAGGATGCGGTCGCGCCGGACGACAAGGAGAAGGCCCGCACCAACATCATCGCAGCCCTCAACGACATCGATTGGGGCACGAAGACCATGATGATCCGCATCAACGGTCTCGACACCCACTACATGTACCGCGACGTCGTCGACATCGTCGAAGCCTGCCCGCGCCTCGACATGATCCTGATTCCCAAGGTCGGCGTGCCGGCCGACGTCTACGCGATCGACGTGCTGGTGACGCAGATCGAGCAGGCCAAGAAGCGCGAGAAGAAGCTCGGCTTCGAGGTGCTGATCGAGACCGCGCTCGGCATGGCCAACGTCGAGGCGATCGCGACCTCCTCCAAGCGCCTCGAGGCGATGTCCTTCGGCGTGGCCGACTACGCCGCCTCCTGTCGCGCCCGCGCCCAAGTCATCGGCGGCGTGAACCCCGATTACAGCGTGCTCACGGACAAGGACGAGAGCGGCAAGCGCGAGACCCATTGGCAGGACCCGTGGCTGTTCGCCCAGCAGCGCATGCTGGTCGCCTGCCGCGCCTACGGCCTGCGCCCGATCGACGGCCCGTTCGGCGACTTCTCCGATCCCGACGGCTACACCTCCGCTGCCCGCCGCTGCGCGTCGGCCGGCTACGAGGGCAAGTGGGCGATCCACCCCTCGCAGATCGACCTTGCCAACGAGGTGTTCACCCCGTCCGAGGCCGAGGTGACCAAGGCCCGCCGTATCCTCGTGGCCATGGAAGAGGCCGCCAAGGCCGGTCGCGGCGCCGTCTCGCTGGACGGCCGCCTGATCGACATCGCCTCGATCCGCATGGCCGAGGCGCTGATCGAGAAGGCCAACGCGATGTCGGCCAAGTAAGGACCGCAGACGTCGATCAATCCGCGGCCGCTCCGGACCATCCGGGGCGGCCGTCCTCGTTTTCGGCACCGGGCGCAAACCCGGCCGTTGTCGATTGGTATCCCCGCCGACCCCGCGGGGACGACGCGCCCCGGCCTGGCGGCGCCAACAGGGAGTGAACACCATGCACGTCACCATCGAGCAGGCGGAAACCGCGATCACTGCCGCGAAGGCCAAGGCGACCGAGCTCGGCACCCAGATGTGCATCGCGGTCGTTGATTCCGGCGGAAACCTGAAGGCGTTCTACCGGATGGACGGCGCCTGGGTCGGCTCGATCGACATCGCCCAGAAGAAGGCCAAGACCTCGGTGTTCTTCGGCATGATGACCGGCCAGATCGGCGCGCTGTCGCAGCCGGGCAAGCCCCTCTACGGCATCGAGCACTCGAACGAGGGGCTGATCACCTTCCCCGGCGGCATCCCGATCGTCGACGCGGACGGCGAAATGTCGGGCGCCATCGGCGTCAGCGGCTCGACCGTCGAAGACGACCACGCGGTGGCCGAGGCCGGCGCCAGCGCGATCGGCAAGACCGCGCTTCCGGCCCACCCCTGGCGGACCTGATCCCAGCAGGCGGCGCCGCCCTTCTTAAGAAGGGTGGCGCCGTCGAAGACGATGCATTGTTTTTCGGCCGCGCGATGCCTGCATTTCGAGCTTGAAGATTTGAAAAAATCGATGGATGCTGTCGATCGTCAGGTCCAGGCCGACGGCGAACAGTCGTCGGCCGGACAAATCGAGGCTCCCTTGCGTGAGGCTCCTTTGCGCGAGGATCCCTTGCGATGGTGCCTTCGCCGCGCAGGTGCCTCCGCTCGACCGTCGAGGCGCGACCGATGGGACCGTTCCGTTCGACCTTCGCCTTGACCCTCCTCGTCGCCCTTGGGCTGGCGGCTTCGCCCCAGGGCGCCCGCGCCTGCGGCGACGGCGAGGCGCCGACGTCCTGTGGCGACGTCGGCGCGGAAGCGAGCGCCAAATGGATGCTAAAGCACGTGGTCGCGGCGCTCGCGGCCGACAAGCCGGCGGCGCTCGCGCATTTTACCAAGGGCGAGGCGGGATTTCGCACCGCGGACACCTACGTGTTCTGCGTCGGGCCGGACGGGGTGATGAGCGCCCACCCCAACCCGGTCCTGCAGGGCCAGAACGTGCGCGACCTGCACGACAGCGACGGCACCTACTTCATCCGCACGATGATGGAGACGGCGGCGCCGGGACAGGTCTCAGCGATCCGCTACCTTTTTCCGAAGCCGGGCAGCACCGTCGCGCTTCCGAAGACCACCTACTACACCCGCGCCGGCGACCAGGTCTGCGGCGTCGGGATCTACGAGTCGGATGCGGCCGCGCCGACGGACAGCCCCGGCGCTCGCGCCGCCCACCTACGCGACCGGCTGGACGGCGCGATGCCGCCGGCGCTGCGTGCGGACTGGAGGGCCTTCCTCGAAGCGCTGAACGCCGAGGCCGGCGCGAAGGCGGCGGCGATGGAGAAGGCGCGCGCCGGGCTGCAGGCGGCGCAGGCCGCCCTGGCGCCGCCCACGACGACGCCGGACGACTGATCCGCGCCTCGGCAGGCGGCTCGCACACCAACGGTTAAGCCTGTCGACCTATCACCGAACCTCCCCCAAGCGTCGTGCCGGGAGAGGCGCCGTTGACCCGTGACCAAGTCGCCACCGCACTCCGGCGCCTCGCCGCCTCGCAGGTCGAGGACATCGAGCGCGCCGTCAAGGACGGCCACAAGACCATCGCTTTGAACGAGCTGGCGGACCTGAACCGCCAGCTCAAGGCCTTCGCCGCAGCGCTGAAGAAGGCGCCGATCCGCGCCTGACGCCCGGCTACCAGCGCGGACCGCCCCATTCGCGATCCGGGATGTCGGCCGGCGGACGCGGCGGATGGTCGTAGAACACCGGCCGCCGCCGTGGACCCTCGTCGTAACCGCCGGGCTCGTCGCAGACGCGAACCCGGCGCAAAACCTCCTCGCCGTACGCGTAGATTCGGCGCTTCACGAAGCTGCGGCAGCGTTCGGGCGGCTCGAAGTCCGGCCCGACCGTGAAGTGCGGGCGGCGGAACGTCGGCGGGGGAGGCGGCTCGCGATACGCGGGCTCGGCGTATTCCGGCGGGCGCGGCGGGTAGGGGCCGTCGAAGTCCGCGGCCCGCGCGGCGGTGGCGAGGCCCTGGCCGGCAAGCGCCAAGGCGCAGAGCCCGGCCAGACGAAAACGGAGAAGCGACACGACATGTCCTCGCGGAGTGCGTGGCCGGCGGCCATCGAAGTCCGGAGGATGATCGCCCGAGTCTGAACCGTGCGCGAGCGCGTGGGTCGGCAACCGTTCAGCTTCGGCGGACGCCGGTCACAGGTCCCTCGGCACCGTTCCGCGCACCGCGCAGCGCCACTTCGCGACGTGGAGCTCGGGGTGGGCCGCCTGCCATTCGGCCAGCACGCTCTGGGCGTGCCGCAGGCAGATGAACGGGTTGGTGCCCTGGTAGGACATCGGGATCTGGTCGTCGTGGCACTGCGTCGGTTGCGACAGCAGGCAGGCGGACAGCAGGATCAGCATCGGCGGGGCGTCCTCGCATCGTCCCGGCTCCGTGGCCGGGTTGCGCCGACCTTAAGGCGCCGCCGCGGCACGGCAAACGGAGATATCTCGCGGCGCGCCGACGCGAATCACCGCATGTCCAGCGCGGCTCATCCGCCCATTCGGAGGCTCGCCTTCACGTATCCCAATGCGTCGCCTGATCGAACGTGGGTCCCCTCTCCCGTTCGGGGAGAGGGGACCGCGATAAGTGACCTGCGATCCAGTCGCCTCGGCGGACGCGTTCGACGCGGTGTGAATGCGGCATGCCCCTCCATGTGAGGGGCCGCGCTTCAAGCCGCCGCCCAGATCTCGCCCTTGGCGATCGTCGCGAGGTCGCCGGAGTAGCGGCGGAGCGGGCCGGCGGCGATCTCGGCGTGGCGTGGACTTAGGCGCTGCAGCGAGCGCGCCAGGAGGCGGAGGAAGACGAGGTCGTGGGTGCCGGTCTCGACGAAGGTCGGCGTCAGGCGGCCGTGGCTGCCGAGAAGGAGGGTGCCGCGGCGCATGCCGAAGCCGGGGTGGTCGCCGACGGAGCCCGCCGCGATCGTTCCGGCGATCATCCGCGAGCCGGCGTGGTCGCCGGCCCGCTCGACGAGGATCAGCCCGCGCCGCATGCGGTCGCCGAGGTGGCGGCCGGCCGTGCCCTTGACGATCAGCGTCGCGCCGTCGAGCCCGGCCTTGGCCGCGTAGACCGCGCCGCCGGCATGGTCGCCGGCATCGCCTTCGATCGTGATGGTGCCGCCGGTCGCGCCGGTGCCCGCATACGGGCCGGCGTTACCGGTGACGGTGAGCGTGCCGCCGGCCATGCCTTCGCCGAGGCGCTGCCCGACATCGCCGACGACGCGGATCGTGCCCTGGCCGAGCGCGGCCCCGACGCGGTCGAGGCGCTCGTGACCGCCCTCGATGGTGAGGCTGTCGCCACCGTCGAGCGACACCTGGAAGCAGTCGCCGAGGACGAGGCCGCGCCGGGTGGTGCCGATCGGCAGGCGCTCGGCCTCGCCTTGCGACAGCGCGGCCAGGGTCGCGGGGGCGATATTGAGGAAGTCGAGGCGCTCCGGGGGGGCCTGCCGCAGGGAGAGGACGCTCACGCTTCGGTCTCCTTCACGGCAGGATTCTTTTCAAGCAGATCGCGAAGGCGATAATGGTGCCGCCCGAGGTTGCCGCCGTAATTGCCCGCGGTGATCGCCACGAGTCCGTGCTGCGCGCCGACCTCGGTCGCCGCGTGCAGCGCCGCCCGCATCGAATCGGAAACGCCCTGAGAGGTCAGCGCGTCGATGACGATCTCCAGCACCACGCCGCATTCGGCCGGCAGCGCCGAGCCGGCCCGGCCCTTCAGCGTCGGGCAGTAGGCGTCGTTGGTCGAGGCCATCATGCCCTTGGTGCGGGCGCCGACCTTCGAGCCGGAGCGGACGATGCCGCCGGGGAAGGGCAGGATCGCCCCGGGGATCGCCTTCGCGGCCTCCACGGCGACCTCGGCCACCTTCAGGGTCTCGGCGTGGTTGCGGCCGAGGAACAGCAGGTTGCCGCCGCCGACCGCGCCGTCGACCGCGCGCACCGAATCCTCGCACAGGAACTCGCCGTCCATCACCGGGATGCGCCAGTAGCGGCGCATCTTGCCGGTGTGGTCGGGCAGGCGCTTGGCGATGGCGAAACCGTCGCCAAAGTAGCGGATCGCGCCGCCGAGCTTGATCTTGGTCGGCCCCTCGACGCCGGCGAAGCATGCGGTGCCGGGGCAGGTGAGGATGCACTGCCCGACGCGCTTCAGGAGCTGCTCCTTCAGCCCGTTCGGCTCGAAGCCGAACAGCAGGATGCGCACGCCCGGGCGACCGTCCGGCGTCTCCTCGGGCGAGAGCTCGGCGTCGATCCCGGCCTCGGCGCCGCAGCCGATCACCGAGGTGGCGAAGCCCGTCATCGTGGTGGCGGCGATCATCGCCCATTTCGCGGTGTCGTTGGTGACGACGATCGCGGTGCCGGCGACGTCGAACGCCTCCGCGAAGGTGTCCTCGACGCGGATGCCGTTGAGGGTGAGGTCAGACATTCGGGTTCAGGTCCCTCACGCGAAGCCGCTCGTTCATGCCCGGCATGCCACGTCCTCGAACACCTCGGCCTCGGGGAAGGCCGCATCCGGGACAGTGAAGCTGTCGAGGCCCTGGCCGAACCGGTCCTGCAGGTAGGCGTCGGTGCGGCGCTCCATCGCCTTGTCGGACTCGACGACGAGCGAGAGCGAACGGCCGACATGCCAGTTCACGATTTCGCCGTCCTCGACGATCGCCACCCCGTCCTTGAGCACGAGCTTGGCGCTCGCGAACATCGCGGTGCGGTTCTTGTCCTCGCGGTAGACCGCGATGTCGGCGCGCGCGCCGTCGCGCAGGTGCCCGCGGTCGGCGAGGCCCAGCAGCTTGGCCGGCCCGGAGCGCGTCAGCTCGGCGATCTCGGAGAAGGAATACTCGCGCTCGATCTCGGGCAGCGAGGAGCGCTCGTGCACCACCTTGGGCAAGGTCGCGATCTCGCGGTCGCGCTCCTCCTTGTCCATCAGCAGGTGGATGATGCGCGGGTAGGCGGTGAACGGGCCGCCGTTCGGGTGGTCGGTGGTCAGGATCGTGCGCTCGGGCTCGTTCGAGAGCAGCATGATCTCCAGGCCGATCGCCCATTGCAGCGAGCTCGTGGGCCCGCGCGGCTTGTAGAGGAACGGCACCACGCCGCCGCCCTCGGCGTCGCCCGCGTTCAGCACCCACTTCTTCGGGTTGGCGCCCTTGCGGCCGCCGAACTGGCGCAGGATGTCCATCGAGACGGTGACGGTCTGGCCGAACACCACCTGCCCGATGTCGAGCGTCGCGTGCGGGTTCGCGTGCATCGCATCGACGATGCGGCGGGCGGCTGAGCGGAAGCCGCCGGTGCCGGGGTTCGCCGGGTCCGCGGCGCCGTAGGCGTAGAACTGCGCGTGGGCGAAGTGGATGCGCCGGCCTTCCGCCGCCTCCAGCGTCTCGACGAAGCTGTCGTCGGCGCCCGGCAGGCCGAGGTTGTTGCAGTGGACGTGCAGCGGGTGCGGCACGCCGATCTCCTCGACCGCGTCGAGAAGCGAGCCCATGATCTTGCGCGTCGAGAGCCCGTAGACCGGGATCTCGTCGTCGAGGCTGAGCTTCAGCACGCCGTCCTTGAAGGCGGAGGCGCCGCCAGCGTTGATGCACTTGACGCCGAGCGCCCGGCTCTGTGCCACGTTGAGCGCCACGAGGTCGCGGATCGCGTCCTTGCTCTCGCCGTCGCGCAAGAGTTGCAGCAGCTGGTCGTCGTTGCCCATCACCGCGAGCGCGCCTCGGTCGAGGAGCGGGATGTCGGCGAGCTCGAGCTGAGTCGCCAGCGCGTGGGTCGGCGGCATCGCCGGCTCGACGGCGGTGGTGTAGCCCATCTTGGCGTAGGCGGCGCCGATCCAGGCCGCCGCCCCGCCGGCATGGGCGAAGGGGTGGCCGTTCGGCGCCGTCTCGCTGACGTAGAGGTCCGGCAGCAGCAGCCGCGAGGTGATGACGTTGCCGCCGGCGATGTGCGAGTGCACCTCGACGCCGCCGGCCATCACCACGCAGCCCGTCGCGTCGACGGTGCGGTCGGGCGTCCGCTCGGAGGGGGCGACGACGCGACCGTCCTCGACCCAGACGTCGCCGACGCCGTCGCGGCCGGCCGTGGGGTCGACCACCCGGCCGCCCTGGATCCGGATCAGCATCAGGAATCCTTCCCAGCGATATGGTGTTCGATGCGCGCCAGCACGTCGGCGGCGGACGGGCCGCCGCCCGCGCCGGGCCGGTAGGTGAGGGCCGCGCGGCCCTCGTTCCAGAGGACGCCGCCCGCGCTTGCGCCGGGCACGCCCACCGCGATGACGATCTCGGCGGTGCCGGGCACGGCCTCGGGGCTGCCTTCGCCGACGATGGCGATCGAGGGCAGGGCGCCGAGCCAATCGGGGCGCGCGGCCGGGAGCGACGAGAGCCAGAGCGCGGCGTCGGCCTCCCCGGCCGAGACCTGGCGCACGGCGTCGAAGCGCCAGGGATCGTGCTCGGGCACCTTGCGGCCGAAGCCCGTGCGCGGGGCCTGACCCGTGGTCCAGGCCGAGACCTGGACGACCGCGCGGTCCTGGTCGGAATCACCGAGCGAGAGCGCGAAGCAGCGCGTGACCTCGTTCACGTCCCGCACCAGACCCTGCAACATCTCGACGCCGAGCTCGCCCAGCTCGGCCGGGTCGTACAGGACCACGCCGTACTGTGCGGCGTAGAGGGCGCGGGCGATCCCGTTGAGCGGCGACTCGTCCTTCAGGTGGCCCTTCGCGTAGGCGCGGAGCAGGGCGAGGTCGGAGGGCAGGGTCTCAGCGGAGGCGCCCCCGACGGAGAGCACCTGGCGGTCGGCTCCGGCCGCCCGGCCGCGCACCGGCTTGCCGCCGCGCAGGGCGGCAACGAGGGCGGAGGCTTCGGGCTTCGCGCCGACGACGAGCGCCACGTCGGCGCGCCCGCGCGCCTCGGCCGGGGTCGTCGTCATCGCACCGACGCGGGCGAGCGCGCCGAGGTCGGCATAGGTGCCGGCGGCCCCTTGCGTGTCGAGGGAGGCGCCGATCGTGCCGGCGAGGCGGTAGGCTGCGCGAATCGCGGCGACGTCGGCGTTCAGGCCGGCGAAGACCGGTGCGTGCGCGGCGGCGAGCAAAGCGGCGGCGGCCGCGATGGCGCCCTCCGCATCGGTCGCGTCACCCTTCACCCAGGCTGTCATGCGTCCTCACCCGAACCGTTTCTGGAGGCGTCGCAGATCGTCGCCGTAAGACCGGGGAGGACGGCGGAAAAGCCGTCGAAGCCGGAATGGCCTGCCCGAACGGGATGCGATCCCGCCCAGGCGGCACTCGGAATGCCTGCGCTGGAAGGCACGTTTGCATCGCTCGCACGCCGCAGGCAACCCTTTGCCCGCGATTTGCGGGCGCCCGGCTCCGTCAGGCGGTTGCCCGGCGGGGCGCCTCCATGGGAGAAGCCGGCTTCCGCGCGGACCATTCCTGGAGGTTCGGAGCGACGACAGGGCGAGGCGGCGTGGCGAAGGCGGCAGGCATCGCGGAAGGCATCGCGGAAGGCATCGACATGTCGGAATCCGACCGCAGCCCATCCTGGGCCGCCGCGTCGCGTTCCGTTCGCGTCCACGCGCCGGCGCGTTTGCATTTCGGGTTCCTCGACCTGCATGGCGGCCTCGGCCGTCGCTTCGGCAGCATCGGCCTGGCGATCGACGCCCCCGCCGTGCGCCTGACCGCGACCGCGGCCGAGACGCTGAGCGTCACCGGGCCGGAGGAGGCGCGCGTGCGCGGCTACGTCCAGGCGGCGGCGAGCCATCTCGGCGTGCCGGAGGCGGTGGCGATCCGGGTGGAGGAGGCGATCCCCGCCCATGCCGGCTTCGGCTCCGGCACCCAGCTCGCGCTCAGCGTCGCCGCGGCCCTGGCGAAGCTCTCCGGCAAGCCGTTCTCGGCGGAAGACTTCTCGAACGCGCTCGATCGGGGCAACCGCTCCGGCGTCGGCCTGTCGGCCTTCACCGAGGGCGGCCTCATCGTCGACGGCGGACGCGACGCCACCGGTGCGCCACCACCGGTGATCGCGCGGCTCTCCTATCCTGAGGCGTGGCGCGTGGTGCTGATCCTGGACGAGAGCGCCACCGGGATCCACGGCTCGCGCGAGCAGCGCGCCTTCGCCGAGCTGCCGCGCTTCCCCGAGCGCCAGGCCGCGGAAATCTGCCGGATCGTGCTGATGCAGGTGATGCCGGCCGCGGTGCTCGCCGAGCACCAGGGCTTCGGCGCCGGCATCACCCAGATCCAGCGGCTGATCGGCGACCACTTCGCCCCGCACCAGGGCGGCCGCTACGCGAGCCCCGCCGTCGCCGAGGCGCTGCGGACGATCGCGGACCAGGGCGTGGCCGGCTACGGCCAGAGCTCCTGGGGCCCGACCGGCTTCGCGCTGATGCCCTCGGAGGCCGAGGCGAACGCCCTCGTCGCCGGGCTGGCGCGGCCGGGCCCGCTGCGCTTCCTGATCGCACGCGGCCGGAACGCGGGCGCCGAGATCGCGGACGCATGATTCGTCACGCCTGAACCGTTACGCTTGACCACGAGCCGCGATTGCGACTCACACCGACGTCGAACGACGCTCCTCGCACCAGACAGGGAAACGCCATGGCCCGCTCGATCCTGCACATGCTGACGCCGCTCAAGCACATGAGCCCGTTCGACGTGAACATGGCCGTGGATGCCGGGTTCGAGACCATCGTCACCTACACCGACGTGACGCTGCCCGACGTGGTCTCGCTGACCCAGGACTCGATCTTCTCGCGCGCGCCCGGCGACGGCGCCCGCACCGGCATCTTCATCGGCGGCAAGAACGCCGAGGACGCCCTCGACATGATGGACCGGGCCAAGAAGGCCTTCGTGCCGCCCTTCGCCAACCACCTGTTCGCCGACCCGGCCGGATCCTTCACCACCGGTGCGGCGATGGTGGCGCAGGTCTCGCGGGCGCTGCGCGAAAAATTCGGCACCGGCCTGAAGGACAAGCGCATCGTCATCTTCGGCGGCGCCGGCGTCGTGGCCTACGTCGCCGCGGTGATCGGCGCGCTCGAAGGCGCGAAGACGGTGATCGTCGGGCACGATGGCGAGGAGCGCGTCTCGAAGATCGCCTTCACCATGAAGTGGCGCTTCGGCATCGAGGTCGGCGCCGTCGACGGCACCACCCCGGACGACCGCCGCAGGGGGATCGCCGACGCCGACGTGATCCTGTCGGCCGGCCCCGCCGGCATCCCGATCCTCTCGGCCGAAGACCTGAGCTTCGCGCCGAACCTGCTCGTCGCCTCCGATGTCAACGCCGTGCCCCCGGCCGGGATCGCCGGTATCGACGTCAACGCGGTGGACGTGGCGCTACCGGTCGGCAAGGGCGTCGGCATCGGCGCGCTCGCGGTCGGCAACGTGAAGTACCAGACGCAGAAGCAGCTGTTCGGGCGGATGCTCGCCTCGGAGACGCCGCTCTGCCTCGATTTCCGCGACGCCTACACCCTGGCGGTCGAGGTCGCCGGCTGACCTTGGCATGGCCGGCGACGCGGTCCTGATCGCGGCGCAATCCGGCCGCGCGCTGGCCGAGGCCGCGCGCCGCGCCGGGTTCCGCCCCTTCGTCGCCGACCTGTTCGCCGATTCGGACACGCTGGAGCTGGCGGAGGCGCATCGCCCGCTGGAGGGCCGATTCGGGACAGGGCGCCTCGGGGAAGCGGTCCTTGCGCGCCTCGACGAGCTGTCGGCGGTGGCCGGCGGGCGACCGCTCGGCGTGATCCTGGGAAGCGGGTTCGAGGCGGCGCCGGCTCTGATCGACGCGATCGGCGCGCGTCATCGCCTGCTCGGCGCGGGCGCCGCCGCCGTCTCGGCCCTGAAGGACCCGCTGCGCTTCGCGGCCCTCTGCCGAAGTCTCGACATCCCCCATCCGGCCGTGACGCTGGCGCGGCTCGACGAACCGAAGGCGTGGCTGCTCAAGCGCGCCGGCGGTTCGGGCGGGGGCCACATCCGGGCCGCGACCCGCGGGCCGGCCCCGCCGGGCGCGTATTTCCAGGCGCGGGTGCCGGGGCGGGCCTTCGCCCTGAATTTTCTCGCCGACGCGTCCGAGGTCCACGTGCTCGCGCTCACCGAACAGTGGAGCGCAGCCTCGCCCCTGCGCCCCTACCGCTACGCCGGCGCGCTGGCGCCGGGGCGGAACGAGGCGTCGCCGCTCGCCCCTGCGATCGTCTCGGCGATCGTGGAGGCGGCCGGGCGCCTCGTCCGCGCGACCGGCCTGCGCGGGCTCGCCAGCGCCGACGTCCTGTCCGACGGCACGAGCTGGCGGCTGACCGAGATCAACCCGCGCCCCGGCGCCACCCTCGACGTCCTCGACCGCCGCGGCGTGCCGCTGCTTGGCGCCCACGTCGCGGCCTGCCTCGGCGAGGCGCCCGCCCTCGGACCCGCCCCGGAGGATGCGGCGGCGTCCCAGATCTGTTACGCGGCGCGGGATCACGCCGTCATCCCGGCGGTCGCCTGGCCGGACCACGTGCGGGACCGGCCCCGCGCCGGGACACGCGTGACGCGGGACGCACCGCTCTGCACCGTCCTGGCGGGGGGGCCGGACGGGCCGGCGGCACGACAAGAATTGTGGACCCGGATCGCCAGCTTGCGCGACCGGCTGTCCGAGGAGGAAACACATGAGCACCAAACAGCCGAGCCTGAACGCCCTCGCGACACCCCTGGTGGAGCGCTTCGTCGCTGACGCCGGCGTGCTGCGCCTGTCGGTCACGCAAGAGCCCGGCGGCGCGCGCATGGTCGACGCCGGCGCCTCGGCCCGCGGCTCGATCGAGGCCGGGCGCCGTATCGCCGAGATCTGCCTCGGCGGCCTCGGCACCGTCTCGATCAGCCCGTCGGGCCCGATCCCGTCCTGGCCGTACTCGGTGGTGGTGCACGCGACCGACCCGGTGCTCGCCTGCCTCGGCAGCCAGTATGCCGGCTGGTCGCTGGCCGACGAGGACGGCGATTCCGGCTTCTTCGCCCTGGGCTCCGGCCCGGGCCGCGCCGTCGCCGTGGTCGAGGACCTCTACAAGGAGCTCGGCTATCGCGACACCGCCGAGAAGACGGCCCTGGTGCTCGAAGCCGCCGGCGGCCCGCCCGCGAGCGTCGTCGCAAAAGTCGCCGAAGCGTGCTCCCTGCGGCCGGAGGACCTGACCTTCATCTTCGCGCCGACCCAGAGCCTCGCCGGCGCGACCCAGGTCGTCGCCCGCGTTCTCGAGGTCGCCCTGCACAAGGCGCACACGGTCGGGTTCGACCTGCACCGGATCGTCGACGGCATCGGCTCGGCCCCGCTCTCGCCGCAGCACCCGGACTTCATCAAGGCGATGGGCCGCACCAACGACGCGATCATCTACGGCGGCCGCGTCCAGCTTTACGTCGACGCCGACGACGCGGAGGCCAAGCAGCTCGCCGAGCAGCTGCCCTCGACCACGTCGAGCGACCACGGCGCGCCCTTCGCCGAGATCTTCTCGCGGGTGAACGGCGACTTCTACAAGATCGACGGCGCGCTGTTCTCGCCGGCCGAGGCGATCGTCACCTCGATCCGCACCGGCGCCACCTTCCGCGGCGGCAAGCTGATGCCGGAGCTGGTCGAGGCGTCGTTCTCGTAGCATCGGACGAGGCCGGCTTTCTCGAAACGGTGGCCCTTGCCTACGGCTCTCCCTGGGTTTCCCCGCCACCGTCATTCCGGGGCGCCGCAGGCGAGCCCGGAATCCAGATCCGCCGAGGCGGCAAGCTCGGGCGCCGTCGGCGGCTTTGGATTCCGGGCTCCGCTTCGCGGCCCCGGGATGACGGCGTGGAGCGTGAGGGCGCTGCGGGTCGGCGGAGCCGGCGGCCTGAACCATCGTTAGGGTGAACGACAGCATGCGCATCGCGCTCGCGGCCGACAACGGCAATTGGCACAAGGCCCGGCTCCTGACGGCGCTTCGCGCCCAGGGGGTCGAGCCGGTGCTGTTCTCGCTCGCCGACGTGGCGATCGTCACCGGCGGCGGCGAACCGCTGCGGGTACCGGGCTTCCCGGAGACCCTGCCCGACGGCGTGTTGCTGCGGACGATCGCCGGCGGCACCTTCGAGGCCACGACGATGCGTCTCGGCGTGCTGCATGCGCTCGTCGCGTCCGGCGTCACCGTCTGGAACGGCCCCGTCGCGATCGAGCGCTCCGTCGACAAGGCGGCGACCAGCCTGATGATCGCCCGCGCCGGCCTGCCGACGCCCGACACCTTCGTGCTCTCCAAGCGCGCCGCCGCCGCCGAAGTGGTCGCGCGCGAGGCCGGTCCCGGCCGTCCCTTGGTGCTGAAGCCGCTGTTCGGCTCGCAAGGGGAGGGCTTGCAGCTCATCGAGCGGCCCGACGACCTGCCGCCGGAGGATGCGGTCTCGCGGGTCTACTACCTCCAGCGCTACGTCCCCCGCAGCGACGGGCTGTGGCGCGACTACCGGGTCTTCGTGTGCGAAGGCCGCGCCATCGCCGGGATGATCCGCGAGGGCGACGGCTGGATCACCAACGTCCACCTTGGGGGCCGGCCCCTGTCCTGGGCGATGCCGCCGCGCGCCGCCGAGCTCGCCGAGGCCGCCGCCGCCGCGGTGGGCGTCGACTACACCGGCATCGACCTGGTGGAGGACGGTGAGGGCGGCTTCCTCGTGCTCGAGGTGAACTCGATGCCGGCGTGGTCGGGCCTGCAGAAGGTCTGCGAGGTCGACATCGCCGGCGCCGTCGTGCGCGGCTTCGTCGCCGCCGTCCGCGCCGCGCACCGGCCGCGCCTCGTGGTCGCCTGATGCGCCTCGCGCCGGCGACGATCGCGGCTCTGTACCAGGCGGCGTGCCTGGCCGAGCTCGACGCCCTGAAGCCCGGCAACGTCCATGCCTACGCGGCCGGGCACCGGATGGCGGTGTCGGACTTCGTCGCCAGCGCCGCCGCCTCGGCACCGGCACTCGCGGGTGCCGGGACCGGCGTCGGCGCACGGGTCCGCGATGCGGTTGCGGCGACGTTTGCCGCGGTCGGCCAGAACACGAACCTCGGCATCCTCCTGCTCTGCGCGCCGCTTGCGGTGGCCGCCGAGCGCGCGAGCACCGTGGCCGCGGTGCTGGCCGGGCTCGAACCGGCAGATGCGCAGGGCGTCTTCGAGGCGATCCGCCTCGCCAACCCCGGCGGGCTAGGCCAGGCCGCCCGGCACGACGTGGCCGCGCCGGCCCCGGATTCGTTGCGAGCGGCGATGGAAGAGGCGGCGCCGCGCGACCGCATCGCCCGCGCCTACGTCGACGGATTCGGCGACCTGTTCGCGGTCGGGCTTCCGGCGCTGGCGGGCGCACGCGGGCAGGGGCTCGATCCGGCCTGGTGCACCACCGCCGTGCATCTGGCCTACCTGCAGGCCTTTCCCGACAGCCACGTAGCGCGCAAGCACGGGGCGGAGCGGGCTGAATCCGTTCGTGCGCAGGCCGTGGCGGCCTTGGGTGGGCTCGATCTGCGCACCCGGCCGGTCGCGCCGCTGCTCGCCCTCGACGCGGCCTGGAAGGCAGCCGGAATCAATCCCGGCACCAGCGCGGATTTCACGGTGGCGACGCTCTTCGCCGACGCGCTGGCATCCGCCGGCGCCCGGTTGGCGGACGCGGCGCGCGTCGCCTGAAAAAGTTCCCCGCGTCAAGCGCCGGGCCGCACTTTTAATATCGATTCCAGCGCGTTGCCATGGGTTGTGACGGGCCGGACCGCGCTGTAGGGTCCGCGCCGCTATCCGGGCTAACCGGCCCGGCTTTTCCAAGGCCGGGCGTCGCGAACAAGGATGGCTTCCGGCCGCGCCCGACACGACGGGCCGCGGTCCTCGAGTTTGGAATCCAGGGAGAAAACCCGAATGGCAAAGATCACCAAGGTCCAGGTCGGCGAAGCCCTCGTCGGCGACGGCAACGAGGTCGCCCACATCGACCTGATCATCGGACCGCGCGGTTCGCCGGCCGAGACGGCCTTCTGCAACGGCCTCGTGAACAACAAGCACGGCTTCACCAGCCTGCTCGCGGTCATCGCGCCGAACCTGCCGTGCAAGCCCAACACCCTGATGTTCAACAAGGTGACCATCAACGACGCCCGCCAGGCCGTCCAGATGTTCGGCCCCGCGCAGCATGGCGTCGCCATGGCCGTGCAGGACGCCGTCGCCGAGGGCATCATCCCCGCCGACGAGGCCGACGACCTGTTCATCCTGGTCGGCGTGTTCATCCACTGGGAGGCGGCCGACGACGCCAAGATCCAGAAGTACAACTACGAGGCCACCAAGCTGTCGATCCAGCGCGCCGTCTCCGGCGAGCCGAAGGCCGCCACGGTCACCGAACAGCGCAAGTCCGCGACCCACCCCTTCGCCGCGAACGCTTAGATCGGGGACAGTCCTGGGCAGAGCGCGCCTCCGCCCGCACCGCGGGGCCTGCTCCAGCGACTGGCCTCTATCTTCCTCGGACGATAGAAACACGAAGGCGGGACGGCGAAAGCCGCCCCGCCTTCTTTCGTCTGTCGCGTTCCCTTGCGATGGGCCTGCCGCGGGCGATCCCGACCCGGGCACGCCGATCCCAACGATCCCGAAGCGAGGCCGGGCATGAGCGAGACGAACAACACCTTCAAGAAGGCGCCCAAGCGCAAGGCCGAGAAGGCGCGCACGGTCTCGGTCTCCCCGGAGATGCGGCAGGCCTATGCCGACCTGATCACCGAGAAGGCGACCAAGCAGGAAAGCTACGGGCGCCACCTGCCGGGGACCGAGACGAAGCGGTAGCGCCGTCGGCAGGCTATCGCTTGCGCACGAACTCGGTGCGCAGGACGAGCCCCTTGATCGCGTCGTGGCGGCAGTCGATCTCTTCGGGATCGTCCGTCAGCCGGATCGCGCGGATCACCGTTCCCTGCTTCAGGGTCTGGTTGGCGCCCTTGACCTTCAGGTCCTTGATCAGCGTGACCGAGTCGCCATCAGTCAGCAGGTTGCCGGAGGCGTCGCGCACCTCCGCCCGCGCGGAGGTCGCGGCAGCCGCGCCCGGGGCCAGCCACTCGCCGGTGGCCTCGTCGTATACGTAAGACTCGTCGTCGCCAGCCACGTCCGTACCCTCCCGCCCAAGCTCGGCCCTTCTCGATGCCGGACCGGGCGGAGACAAGAGGTGCGAGACGCGTTCCGGCCATGCGACCGATGAGAGATATTGGGAGCGGGCCGGCCGCTCGGCCGGCCCGCGCGGGGGCTCAGCGCTTGAGCGGTCCCGCCTCGATCACGTCCTCGACCGTGCGCAGGCCGGCGCGCGGAGCGTTGACGAGGCAGGCCATGTTGCCGGGGGCGTGCTGGTTCTTCCACATCTTGGTGTGGGCCTGGGGGATCTTATCCCAGGGGAAGACCTCGCTCATGCACGGGTCGATGCGCTGGTCGAGGACGAACTGGTTCGCGGCCGACGCCTGCTTGAGGTGGGCGAAGTGCGAACCCTGGATCCGCTTCTGGCGCATCCAGACGTAGCGGGCGTCGAAGGTGATGTTGAAGCCGGTGGTGCCGGCGCAGAACACGATCATGCCGCCGCGCTTGGCGACCAGCGTCGAGACCGGGAAGGTCGACTCGCCCGGGTGCTCGAACACGATGTCGACGTCGTTGCCCTTGCCGGTGATGTCCCAGATCGCCTTGCCGAACTTGCGGGCTTCCTTGAGCCAGGTGTTGTACTCAGGCGAGTTGACCTTCGGCAGCTGGCCCCAACAATCGAACTCCTTGCGATTGATCACGCCCTTGGCGCCGAGGCTCATGACGTAGTCGCGCTTGGTGTCGTCGGAGATCACCGCGATGGCGTTGGCGCCGGACGCCGCGCAAAGCTGCACCGCGAACACGCCGAGGCCGCCGGACGCGCCCCAGACGAGGACGTTCTGGCCCGGGCGCACGGTGTGCGGCGCGTGGCCGAACAGCATGCGGTAAGCGGTGGCGAGCGTCAGCGTGTAGCAGGCCGCCTCCTCCCAGGTGAGGTGCTTCGGGCGGACCATGAGCTGGCGCGACTGCACCCGGCAGTACTGGGCGAAGGAGCCGTCACCGGTCTCGTAACCCCAGATACGCTGCGAGGGCGAGAACATCGGGTCGCCGCCGTTGCACTCCTCGTCGTCGCCGTCGTCGCGGTTGCAGTGGACGATGACCTCGTCGCCGACCTTCCAGCGCTTCACCTTGGCGCCGACCTTCCAAACGATGCCGGAGGCGTCCGAGCCCGCGATGTGGTACTCGCCCTTGTGCACGTCGAAGGGCGAGATCGGCTCGCCGAGGCCGGCCCAGACGCCGTTGTAGTTCACGCCGGCGGCCATGACGTAGACCAGCACCTCGTCGTCGCCGATGTCCCAGACCGGCAGGATTTCGAGCTGGTGCGACTGCTCCGGCGGCCCGTGCCGCTCACGGCGGATCGCCCAAGCGTACATCTTGGCGGGCACGTGGCCCAGCGGCGGGATCTCGCCCATCTCGTAGAGGTCCTTGACCTCGCCCGTCCCGGCACCGGCCGGTTGCAATGCCGCGCTGGCAGCCATCGTCGCTCTCCTGATCGTTTCGTGTCCACGCGCGGTTCTGACGACGCCGCGGTTCCGGCTTAGCGCTATAACGACGAAGCAGAGGGCGTCCAAGGGTCTGCAAGTCGTCCAAAAGGCCAGGAACCCGGCGACCGACAAGAAAAATGGCGCCGGCTTAGGCCGAGGCGCGCTGGATACAAAATTAACTTGGTTGCCGACCAAAAACTATTCGCGGACCGTGCACTTCGTCTGAACGCTCAAGACCTCGGTGAAAGAATTCGGCTTGCACCTGGTACCTGTAGCCGATCACCGAACCCTGGACAGGCCGGCCCTTGTCCAGCAGCGCGCACCGATTCCGGGACGCGCACGTCCTCAAATTTCCTTAGCGGCCGCCCTCAGAATTTTGCGCATCCAGCGCGCCACGGGAACGAAAGCCGACGCCCGGCATGTGATGACGGCTCGCGGCCGCTTCGCTACGGTGCGCCGCAAGGGGCGGGGCGAGCGGGCCGCGCGACGAACAAATCAGCGGAGACGGGTGACATGAGCGCGAGCGCGAGCGTCGACGAGGTGAAGCGCGACAAGCCTCAGCGCGACAAGCCCTGGATCATCCGCACCTATGCGGGCCATTCGAACGCCAAGGAGTCGAACGCGCTCTACCGCGGCAACCTGGCCAAGGGGCAGACCGGCCTGTCGGTGGCCTTCGACCTGCCGACCCAGACCGGCTACGACCCCGACCACGAGCTCGCCCGCGGCGAGGTCGGCAAGGTCGGCGTCTCGATCGCGCATCTCGGCGACATGCGGACCCTGTTCGACCAGATCCCGCTGCAGCAGATGAACACCTCGATGACGATCAACGCCACGGCGCCGTGGCTGTTGTCGCTCTACCTCGCGGTGGCCGAGGAGCAGGGCGCGCCGTTCTCGGGGCTGCAGGGCACCACGCAGAACGACATCATCAAGGAATACCTCTCGCGCGGCACCTACGTGTTCCCGCCCGCGCCGAGCCTGCGGCTGACCAAGGACGTGATCCTGTTCACGACCAAGGAAGTGCCGAAGTGGAACCCGATGAACGTCTGCTCCTACCATCTGCAGGAGGCCGGGGCGACGCCGGTGCAGGAGCTGTCCTACGCGCTCGCCATCGCCATCGCGGTGCTGGACACGGTGCGGGACGACCCCGATTTCGATCCCGAGAGCTTCCCCGAGGTGTTCGGCCGGATCTCGTTCTTCGTGAACGCGGGCCTGCGCTTCGTCACCGAGATCTGCAAGATGCGGGCGTTCTCGGAACTCTGGGACGAGATCGCCCAGGAGCGCTACGGCATCGACGACCCGAAGAAGCGCATCTTCCGCTACGGCGTGCAGGTCAACAGTCTCGGACTCACGGAACAGCAGCCTGAGAACAACGTCCACCGCATCCTGATCGAGATGCTGGCGGTGACGCTGTCGAAGCGGGCCCGCGCCCGCGCCGTGCAGCTTCCGGCCTGGAACGAGGCGCTCGGCCTGCCGCGCCCGTGGGACCAGCAATGGTCGATGCGGATGCAGCAGATCCTCGCCTTCGAGACGGACCTCCTCGAATACGACGACATCTTCGACGGCTCGAAGGTGATCGACGCCAAGGTCGAGGCCTTGAAGGTCGAGACCCGGGCCGAGCTGGAGCGCATCGGCGGCATCGGCGGCGCGGTCGCCGCGGTCGAAACCGGCGCACTCAAGCGCTCGCTCGTCGAATCCAACGCTCGCCGCATCTCGGCGATCGAGGCCGGCGACCAGATCGTCGTCGGCGTCAACAAGTGGCAGCAGGGCGAGCCTTCGCCGCTGACCGCGGGCGAGGGCGCGATCTTCACCGTGTCCGAGACCGTCGAGATGGAGGCCGAGGCCCGCATCCGCGAATGGCGCACCAAGCGCGACGACGCCGCCGTCGGCAAGGCGCTCGAGGAGCTGGAAGCCGCCGCGCGCTCGGGAGCCAACATCATGCCGGTCTCGATCGCCGCCGCGAAGGCCGGCGTCACCACCGGCGAATGGGGGCAGCGTCTGCGCGAAGTGTTCGGCGAGTACCGCGCGCCGACCGGCGTCACCCTGCAGACCGTCTCGTCCGGCGCGGCGGAGGAGGCGAAGCTCCTGATCGCCGACCTCGGCGAGCGCCTCGGCGAGCAGCCGCGCCTCGTCGTCGGCAAGCCCGGCCTCGACGGCCACTCGAACGGCGCCGAGCAGATCGCGCTCCGCGCCCGCGACGTCGGCTTCGACGTGACCTACGACGGCATCCGCCAGACCCCGGCCGAGATCGTCGCGAAGGCGAAGGAGACCGCCGCCCACGTGGTCGGGCTCTCGATCCTTTCGGGCAGCCACGTGCCCCTGGTGCGCGACGTGAAGGCGAAGATGCGCGAGGCCGGCCTCGACCACATCCCCCTCGTCGTCGGCGGCATCATCTCGCCCGACGACGAGCTCGTGCTCAAGAACATGGGCGTCTCGGCGGTCTACACCCCGAAGGACTACGTCATCGACACGATCATGATCGGCCTCTGCAAGGTGGTCGAGCGCTCGATCGACAAGACCAACCGCACCGCCGGCGCCGCCAAGGACGAGGCCGCGCAGGTCTATTGAGGCGGCGACGCCGCCGGGGCGAGGCCATGCGCGCCCGGCGGCTTCACCCGTCGGGCCGGCCGGCGTAGAGCGGCGTCATGCTCGCTCCCCTCATCGCAGTTCCTATGGCGGCGGCCCTCAGTGCCGGCCTGATCGTCCGGCTGCGACCGCTGCTGGTGCGCTACGCGTTGGCCCGGCCCAACGCCCGTTCCAGCCACACCGAGCCGACGCCCCAGGGCGGGGGGATCGCCGTCGTCGCGGCGACGCTGGCCGTCACCGGGTTGCTAATCGCCGCGCCGGAAGCGAGCCGGGACGTGCTGGTGCTGGGGTTCGGCGCCGTGGTGCTGGCGCTCGTCGGCGCCGTCGACGATATCCGGCCGCTGCCGGCTTGGGCGCGGCTGATGCTGCAGGCCGTCGTGGTCGGCGGGGTGGTGGCCGGCGTCGACGGGCGGCTGGTTCCGGCCCTGCCGCCGGCGGTGGAGCGCACGCTGGCGGTGCTCGCCGGCATCTGGTTCGTGAACCTCGTCAACTTCATGGACGGGCTCGACTGGATGAGCGTGGCCGAGACGGTGCCCGTCGCCGCCGCCCTGGCCCTGTTCGGCAGGTTCGGCGCCTTGCCGCCGGCCGCGATCCTGGTCGCCGCCGCCCTGCTCGGAGCGATGCTCGGCTTCGCGCCGTTCAACCGCCCGGTGGCAAAACTCTTCCTCGGCGACGTCGGCTCGCTGCCGCTCGGGTTGATCCTCGCCTGGCTGCTGTACCGGCTCGCCCTGGAAGGCGGGCTCGCCGCGGCGATCCTGCTGCCGCTTTACTATCTCGCCGACGCCACCCTGACGCTGATCCGGCGCGCGGCCCGGCGGGAGCCGGTGTGGCAGGCCCATCGCAGCCACTTCTACCAGCGGGCCACCACGAACGGCCTCACGGTCGGCGGCGTGGTCGGACGGGTGTTCGCGCTCAACCTCGCCCTCGCCGCCCTCGCGGCCGCGACCTTGCTTTGGCCGTCGCCGGTCGTCACGCTCGGTGCGCTGGCGGCCGGATGCGGGCTGGTCGCGGCCCTGCTGATCCGGTTCTCGCGGGCGCCGACGGCGGACGGAACGAGGGTGCCTTGAGCCAACTGATCGCGCTGACCGGGGCGACCGGCTTCATCGGTCGGCATGTCCTGCGGGACCTGACCGCGCGGGGCTACCGCGTCCGCCTGCTCCTGCGCCGCCCGGTCGACGCGATGCCGGAGGGCGCTTCGAGCGCCGTCGTCGGCGACCTGACCCGGCCGATGAACATGGCGGCGGCGCTGGCCGGCGTCGACGCGGTGGTCCATTCGGCCGGGCTCGCGCACGCCATGTCGGGCGCGCCGGAGGACGATTACCGCACGCTGAACACCGAGGCGACGCAGCGCCTGGCCGAGGCCGCCGCGCGCGCGCGGGTGCGCCGCTTCGTGTTCCTGTCCTCGATCCGCGCGCAAGCCGGCCCGACCGCGCCCGGCATGGTGACGGAGGCCGACGACCCGGCCCCGACCGACGCCTACGGCCGGTCCAAGCTCGACGCCGAGCGGGCGCTCGCCGCCATCGGCATCGATTGGGTCGCGCTGCGGCCCGTCCTCGTCTACGGCGCGGGGGTGAAGGGCAACATGGCCGCCTTGGTGCGGCTCGCCCGCTCGCCGTATCCGCTGCCGCTCGCATCGCTCGCCGGGCGCCGATCGCTGGTCTCGGTGGAGAGCCTGTCGGCCGCGATCGACGCGGTGCTGCGAACGGACACGTCGCCGAACCGGCCGCTGGTCGTCGCCGACCCGGATGCCCAGACGTTGCCCGAGATGCTGACGGCCCTGCGCGCCGGACTCGGCCGGAGGCCCGGCCTCGTTCCGCTGCCCTCCGCCGCGATCGGGCTCGCCTGCCGGCTCACCGGGCGCGAGGCCCTGTTCTCGCGGCTGGCCGAGAACCTGGTCGCGCGCAGCGACGGATTGTCGGCGCTGGGCTGGGCGCCGGCCGGCACGACCCGCGACGGCCTCGCCCGGCTCGCGCGGGGACACGCGTCCGCAAATCAGTAGTCCCGGCAGAATGCGGGTGCGGTGCCGTCGTCGAACAGGCGGCAGCTGCGGACGATCTCGGATTCGATCAGCGCGCAAGCGTTTGACGCGTTGCAGGGCGGATGCGTCGCCGGCGAAACGGCGAGGCAGCGTTCGACGAGGCGGGCGGAGTCGCGTTCGCCGACGCTGGCGCGGCAGCTCTCGGCCCGGGCGGCGACGGACCCGAAGGTCACCACCGAGACGGCGACGACGAATGCACCGGCGCGGGACGACATCATCGATCAGGCCTCGGCCAAAAGAAAACCCCGGCCTCGCGGCCGGGGTCTTTGTTACGATGCCGAGGCGCCGATGTCAGCGGCGGACGTCGATCACGTCGCCCGAGCGGCTGTCCACCACCACGGTGATGTCGTCGCCTCGCCGGTCCGAACCGCGGACGATGATGCGCGGACCGCGACGATCGACGTTGTCGACGTCGGTGAGACCCTGGCGGCGCGCGATGCGGATCGCCTCGCCGCGGCTGAGGTCGACGTCGTCGCGCGGGCCGCGCTCGCGATAGCCGGGGTCGACGCGGACGCCGCCGGGTCCGATCTGGATGCCCTGAGCCGAGGCGGGGGCGGCGAGCCCGGCGACTCCCAGTCCGGCAACCATCATCAGGCCAGCGAGTACCGTCTTCGTCCGCATTGCTTCGTCCTTCTCTCGGCACGCTCCCTGTTCGGAAACTGCGCTCGGTTCGGTCGTCGCCTCAATCTGCGGGGCGAGGAATAGTTCCCGACCGGGACGTTCGCGAATCAACAGGGCTCGGCGTGGACTGTTCCGGTCGCGCGCTGGTCCGGGCTCGCCGGGGCGGCTTCGACCGGCTTGTCGAAGCGCTCGCGGAAATGCGGGATCGCCGCCTCGAACACCGCCTCGGCGGCGGCCCGGTCGCCGCGCGCCACCGCCTCGCGCAGGGATGCCGTCCAGACGTCGAGGCGGGCGCGGTCGGCGAAGACGGGCTTGGCCGCCATCACCCCGTCGATGCCGTCGAGGCTGACGCGGGGCTCCTCGCGGGCGAACAGGATCTCGTTCAGGCGTTCCCCGGGCCGGGCGCCGGAGAACACCAGCTCGATCTCCGCGCCGGGCTCGAAGCCGGCCAACCGGATCATGCGCTCGGCGAGCTCGGCGATCTTCACCGGCTGGCCCATCTTGAGGACGTAGACGGCCGCGCGCTGGTCGGCAGCGCCGGGCACGAGGCTGCGCGCCTCGCCGTCGGCATGCGAGGCTGCGGTGAGGACGAGGTCGGCGGCTTCCCGCACGGTCATGAAGTAGCGGACCATGTCGGGATGGGTGACGGTGACGGGGCCGCCGCGAGCGATCTGAGCCTTGAACACCGGCACAACCGAGCCGACCGAGCCGAGCACGTTGCCGAAGCGCACGGCGATCAGCCGGGTCGGGTGGCCGGGGATCGCCGCCTGCTCGGCGTCGCGGGCCTGCGCCACCATCTCGGCGAAGCGCTTGGTGACGCCGAGCTGCGAGACCGGCTCGATCGCCTTATCGGTGGAGATCATCACCAGGGCGCGGGCGCCGGCCGCCACCGACGCGTCGGCGACGTTGATCGAGCCGAACACGTTGGTCTTGACGCCCTCGCTCCAATCGCGCTCCAGGTAGGGCACCTGCTTCAGGGCGGCGGCGTGGAAGACGTAGTCGGGGCGGAATTCGGTGAAGACCGCGTGCAGGCGCTCGCGGTCGCGGATGTCGGCGAGCGAGCCGGCAACCTCGGCCTGGGCGTTGAGCAGGGCCGGCTGGCTCAGGATGCCGTGGAGTGCGGGCTCCGAGCTTTCCACCACCATCAGCGCCGAGGCGCCGAAGGCGAGCGCCCGGGCGCAGATTTCCGAGCCGATCGAGCCGCCGCCGCCGGTGACGAGGACGCGCTTGCCGGCGAGGAACCGTTCGAGCCGCGGCCGGTCGATCGCGACGGTCGGGCGCAGCAACAGGTCCTCGATCTCCAGCGGCGCCAGCTCGGCGTCGCGCATGCCCTCGCCGAGGCTGACGACCCGCGCAAGCGGCAAGCCGAGGCGCCGGGCGCGGGCGATCAGGTCGTCGGGCTCGGCCTCCGGCGCCAGGGCGCTCGGCGTCGCGACGAGGCGGCGCACCGGCTGGCCGCGGGCGGCCAGCTCTCCGACCACCCGCTCCAGGTCGGCGAAGCCGCCGAGCACGGTCACGTCGCGCATGGTCTGCCCGGCCTCGTCGGCGCGCGGCGAGAGGATGCCGCGCGGGACGAGCTTGCGCACCGAGCCGGATTCGATGGCGCGCAGCAGGGTCTCGATGTCGGCGCCGCGGCCGAGCAGCAAGGTCGGCACCGTAGCGGACCGGGCGCTCGACTGCTTGGAGCGGGCGTATTTCAGGTAGCGGAACGCGAGCCGCGTGCCGCCGAGCAGGAAGATCTGCAAGACCCAGTACAGGACGATGGCGATCTTGCCGAAGAAGTAGAACCCGTACAGGTCCGACGAGACCAGCACGTAGTCGAGCACCAGCAGCCCGAAGGCGAGCACGCTCGCGGCGCGGACGATGCCCGCGAGGTCTGGCAGCGAGGCGAAGCGCCACTTGGTGCGGTAGAGCCGGAACTGCCGGTAGACGAGGCCGGCCACGACGAGGAACGGCGGCAGCAGGACCGGAAGCGCGTGAAGGCGCTCGGCGAGGGCGTCGCCGGTGAAGCGGAACACGAAGGTGAGGACCACGGCCAGCGCGGTCGCCACGAGGTCGTGGACCACCATCACCGCGGTCTTGTAGGTACGCTGCTGCATGATGTTCCGCGGCGGTATCGGCTCCGCCTCGGGCGGTGTCAACGCGGGCGTCAGGCCCCCGGGCGCACCACCCGCGCCACCGCGTCGTCGGCCTGGTCGATGTCGGGTGCGTCGATCCGCCGGTAGCGCGCCTGGATCAGGCCGAAGGCGCCGAACGCCACGTGGCCGGCCGCCACGATCGCCAGCAGGACACGTCCGTAGGGCTGGGCGCGCAGCGCCTGGAACGCCCCCGACAGGCCCTTCACCTCCGAGGAGGCCTGGTACCAGGCCGCGACGACGACGAAGCCGCCGATGATCAGGAACGCGATGCCGCGGGCGGCGTAGCCGAACCGGCCGACCGGCTCAGCCCAGGCCTGCCGCGCCGCGTCGAGGGCGAGCCGTTCGGTGACGTCGCCCCGCGCCGCCTTCACCAGGAAGCCGACGCCGCCCCCGACGACGCCGAGGCCGATCAGCGCCACCGCGACCCGGCCATAGGGTTTCGCCAGCAGCCAGGCGGTCCAGTCCTGCAGGCCATCGCCGTCCGATTGCAGCCCGAGACCGAGGGCGAGGCTCGCCGCGGTCAAGCCGAGGCCGGCGTAGATGCCGGCGCTGATCAGGTGAGCGCCCCGCACCGCGAGACCCTTGGGGGAAGTGCCGCGCCGGTCGGCGTCGGTCACGGCCTCGACCAGCCGCCAGGCGGCGAAGCCCCAGAGCCCAAGCGCGATCAGGCCGACGATCCAGGGGCCGAGCGGGCCGAGCAGCACGAAGCGCAGCGCACCCGCACTGTCGCCGGCCTTGCCGCCGGCGCCGACGGCCGCGAGCACCGCCAGCATGCCGACGACGCAGTAGACGGCGCCGCGGGCGCAGAAGCCGAAGCGGGCCAGGCGCTCGATCGTGTTGCGCCCAGCAAAGCGGGTGGACGAGCGACCGGAAGGGCCGCTCACGCCGGATCGCGCTGCGGCTTCCCGGACAATGCCACGTAGAACCCGAGGCCGTCGCCGGCCGGCAGCGTCTGCAGGCGGTCGACCAAGCCGCGGCGCTTGGCGTCCAGCAGCAGGCGTCCGGCCGGCTGGAACAGCGTCTCCCCGCCCCCCTCGGGCGGCGGGTCGAGGCGGATCGCCACGGTCTTGCCCTTGGCGAAGCGGCTGCGTTCCAGCATCTCGTTGAGCGACGCCTCCGCCGTGGCCCGGTTGGCGCCGCGCAGGTCCATCACCGATTCCGCATCGGTGAGGCCGAGGCCGCCGCGCAGCTTGTCGGCGTAGAAGTCTTCGAAATGGGGCAAGGGCGACGACCTGCTGGGAGTTTGTCAAAGTACTGGCGAACGCGGTGGATGCCGGCTCGCGTGAGGAGGATGCTCTAGAACGACAGACCGGCGAAGACGGTTGCGACGGGCAGGGCGCCGCCGAACTCGGGCAGCTCGATCGCGCCGTCGAGGTCGAGCGCCTGCTTGCGCCAGGCGTTTCCCTCCTGGCGCCGCCAGACCTCCACCCGCGGTTCGTCCTGGTACACGATCAGGAAGACCTGAAGGCTTTCGACGGCGCGGTAGAAGTCGGTCTTGCGGCCGCGGTCGGCGCTCATGGTCGAGGGCGACAGCACCTCGGCGACGAGGACCGGATCGGAAGCGTAGCCGTCCGGGAGGATCGGACCGCAACGCACCACCACGTCGGGGATCGGTGCGAAGTCGTGCATGTGCCGGCTCACGATGGCGATGCCGGGGACGACGCGGCAGCCCTTCGGCTCCACGAGTTCGGCGAGCCTTCGTGACAAGGTGAAAACGATGGTCTGGTGCCGCTCGCTCGGCGGCGGCATCAGGACCGGCTCGCCGTCGAGCAGTTCCCAGCGCTCGTCGTCCGGGCGGCCAGCGACCCAGTCCTGGTACTCGGCGACGCCCATGCGGTCGTCCCGCTTTGCCGCGACTGCCATGCGAGCCTCCGAACCACGTGGGCGAGAATGTCACGAGATGGGTCGGCGTGCGACCGACGTCATCCGCGAACGATCAGAATTCCACCCGGGCATAGATGTCGGAGACCGCGAGCGTGCCGCCGAGTTCGGGAAGGTCGACGGCCTCGCCCTGGCCGAGCATCCGCATCGCCCAGCCGGCGTCCCGCTGCAAGACCTCCACGCGATGCGCGTCCTGGTAGACGATCAGAAACGTCCGGATCGATGCGACCGTCCGGAAGAAGTCGGTCTTGCGGCCTCGATCCATGCTCATCGTCGACGGCGAGAGCACCTCCGCGACGACGAGCGGGTCCCGCGTGTAGCCGTCCCGCGGCAGCGGCCCGCACTGCACGACGATGTCGGGAATCGGCGCGAAGTCGTCCATCGCTTCGCTGAGGACGGCGAGGCCGGGGAGGGCGTGCGCGTCCCTCCGCTCGGCGAGGTCGTCGAGGCGCCGGGCGTGATTCGCGACGATGCGCTGGTGCCGCCCGCTCGTCGGCGACATCAGCACCGGCACGCCGTCGAGCAGTCCCCAGCGCTCGCCATCCGGCTTGGCTTCGACCCAGTCCCGGTACTCGGCGACGCCCATGCGCGTGTCGCGCCGTCGGGCAACAGCCATCGCGGCCTCCTCCGGTGAGGCCGCGATGGTAGCATTCCGGGGGGCGTCCGCAACGATCGCGGACGGCCGGCTTCAGCCGTGCACGAGCACGTTGCGGAACTGCCAGGGGTCGCTCGCGTCGATGTCCTCCGGGAACAGGCCGGGGCGGCCGGCGAGCGGGGTCCAGTCGGTGTAGACGCCGACGACGGGCCCGAGATACGGGGTCTGGACCTCGAGGCAGCGGCGGAAGTCCATCTCGTCGGCCTCGACGATGCCGGCCTCCGGGTTCTCCAGCGCCCAGACCATGCCGGCGAGCACGGCCGAGGTCACCTGCAGGCCGGTGGCGTTCTGGTAGGGCGCGATCCGGCGGGTCTCCTCGATGGAGAGCTGCGAGCCGTACCAGTAGGCGTTCTTCTTGTGGCCGTAGAGCAGCACGCCGAGCTCGTCGATGCCGTCCTCGATCTCGTCCTCGTCGAGGATGTGGTGCTTCTCCTGCACCTTGCCGGCGTTGCCGAACATCTCGTGGAGCGAGAGCACGGCGTCGTTGGCCGGGTGGTAGGCGTAGTGGCAGGTCGGGCGGTAGGCGGCCCGATCGCCCTCGCGGACCGTGTAGTAGTCCGAGATCGAGATCGCCTCGTTGTGGGTGACGAGGAAGCCGAACTGCGACTGCGCCGTCGGCGTCCACGAGCGTACGCGGGTGTCGGCGCCGGGCTGCAGCAGGTAGATCGCGCAGCGCGAGCCCTTCTCCTGCTCGCGCGCGTTCGCGGGCATCCAGGTCTCGTGCGTGCCCCAGCCGAGCTCGGCCGGCTGGTTGCCCTCGGAGACGAAGCCCTCGACCGACCAGGTGTTGACGAACACGCCCTGCGGCTTGGGGTGCTTGGCCCGCTGCGTGTCGCGCTCGGCGATGTGCACGCCCTTGACGCCGACCTCGCGCATCAGCGCGGCCCATTCCTCACGGGACTTCGGCTCGGGGGTCGTGACGCCGGTATCCTTCGCAATGTTGAGCACCGCCTGCTTCACGAACCACGACACCATGCCGGGGTTGGCGCCGCAGCACGAGACCGCGGTGGTGCCGCCGGGGCTGGCGGCGCGGGCGTCGAGGATGTCCTGGCGCAGGGCGTAGTTGGTGCGGTCGCCCTGGCTCTTGTCCTTGTCGAAGTAGAAGCCCGGCCACGGCTCGGCGACGGTGTCGATGTAGAGGGCGCCGAGCTCGCGGCACAGCTCCAGGATCGCGCGCGACGAGGTGTCGACCGACAGGTTCACGCAGAACCCCTGGCCGCCGCCCTCGGTGAGGAGCGGGGTGAGCACGTCGCGGTAGTTCTCGCGGGTGAGGGCCACCGTCTCGAAGCGCAGGCCGTGCTTGTCGGCGAGCGCGCGATGCGAATCGTCGGGGTCGATCACGGTGAAGCGGGCGTGGTCGTATTCGAAGTGGCGCTCGATGAGGGGCAGCGTGCCGCGGCCGATCGATCCGAACCCGATCATCACGATGGGCCCGCTGATGCGGCCGTGGACGGGCGCCTTGTTCGAACCTGGCTGCGGCGTATCGGTCATGGCGGGGGCGGTCCTTCGGATGTGCGCGGCGCGCAGAGGCGGCTCGGGTTAGGCGGCCGATGTGACGATGGGGCGACAGGCCGGGCCCGTCCGCGAACGCGACGTCCCCTCAGGCCGCCCGGCGGCGCTGCCGTTCCGGGCTCTCGGCCGTCGCAGGGCGCCGCGTGGATGCCGGACCTAGTGCCGCCTCATGCCGCAAGGGTCAACCGCACGGCGCCCGCGCGAACCGCAGAGGTGTTGACGAAGTGTTGCGCATGCATGCGACCTCTGCATGCGAGACCTTCGAACCGGTGCGTTGCGTGCACCGCACAACGATCGCATGCTGCATCGCAAGATCGATCGAAGACCCGTCCCGGGTCGCAGGTCGCACGGAGTCGCCCATGCTGTCCGTCCTCACCGCGCACGTCCCGGCCCCCGCCGACGAGCCCCAGGATCGCGATCCCGGTTTCCTGACCCTCGCCTTCACGGTGGTCCGCGCCCTCCGTCGCGAAGGCCGCAACGCGTTCGAGCGTCGCTGCGCCCGCGCCGCCGAGACGCTTCCGCACGCCTGATCCGACCGCCGCGCCGGAAAATCCGGCGGCGCCGGATTGCGCCGCCCCGCCCCGGGCTTTAGGCGCCTTCCTCGAAGCCATGTCGGCCGAGGGGGCCTAGTCTCGCATGTCGCCGATCCGCGCATCTCGCCATTCTGCGCGCCTCGCCGCGCTCCTCGCGGCCTCCCTGATCGCGCTGTCCGTGGGCGCCGTCCCGTCCGCCGCGCAGGAAGAAGCGCCGGACGCCGCGCCTGCAGCGCCCCCCAAGGTCAAGCCGAAGCCGCGCCCGCCCGCCCCGAAGCCGGCACCGAAGGCGAGTCCGGCCGCGACGCCCGCGTCGGCGGCCGACGCCAAAGCCGCCGCCAAGCCGGCACCGGTCTGGCCCGCAGGCGCGCTCTCGATCACCGAGAATTACGGCGAGTGGACCCTCACCTGCACCCGGCCCGAGACGAATACGGCCTGCATGCTGATGCAGTCGCAAGGGGACAACAAGACCGGCAAGCGCCTGTTCGCCTTCGAGTTGCGGACGCCGAAGGACGGGCGGGCGGAGGGCCTGATCCTGATGCCGTTCGGTCTCTCGATCGACCCGGGCGTCACGTTCAAGCTCGACGACGTGGTGCTGGGCAAGGGCGCGCCCTACATCTCGTGCAGCGCGGAAGGCTGCCTCGTGCCGATCAGCTTCCCGACGCTTGCCACCGACGCGATGCGGACCGCCAAGACCCTCCAAGTGATCGGCGTGAAACCGAGCAACGAGGAGCCCCAGCCGATCGCGGTGCCGCTCGGCGGGTTCGCGGCGGTCTGGGACCGGGCGATCGCCTTCACCAACTGATCCGACGACGGACGGCAGACACCGAGAGCGGCCGGCAAGGCCGCCGACCCGGGCAGGCGAGACGACGAGAGGGCCGAGCATGCGCGACACGATGATCCTGGCGGGGCTGCTGGCCTGCCTCGCCACCCCCCTCGTCGCGCAGGAGGCCGCTCCCTCCGGCGGCCCGCCCGATTCGATGCCGGACGCCCCTCCGATGGACAAGAAGCGCGTCATGGCCGCGCGCCTCACCGGGCTGGTCGGCTTTACGAACAGCTCATGCCCGGACCTGCAGGGCGATCCGGTCCTCCTGAAGGGCGCCGTCGAGCGCCTCGGGATCGACCCCAAGGACCTGGAGCAGGGCGAGCTGGCGATGGTCGCGCGCTCGTTCTCCGAGACCTACCAGAAGGACGTGCCGGCGAACTGCAGGCGCGCGATCGAGACGTTCGGCCCGTCGAGCCGGATCGTCCCGAACCTCATCGTGAAACGCTGACCCTCGTCTCGACTGAGGCGCGCGGGGACGGCGCGGGACGGCGTCCGAAACCACGATTAAGCGTGCGTTAGCCGCGATCCGGCAGTGTCGGCCCTCAGCGGCGTCGGAGCGTTGCGTCCCTTGTCCGGGGCGCCCGCCGCCCCCGGGTGCGGCGTATCGATGGGCGGGTGGCTCGAGACGGGACCAAGGGTCCGCCGCATGCCCCGCCGC
The DNA here is from genome assembly GCF_022179125.1 of Methylobacterium cerastii. GTDB lineage: Bacteria > Pseudomonadota > Alphaproteobacteria > Rhizobiales > Beijerinckiaceae > Methylobacterium > Methylobacterium cerastii. Next base: position 5,076 of record NZ_BPQG01000018.1, on the reverse strand, counting down.
GCGGGCCTCGCGCTCGCGATGCTGGCAGGCCTCGGGCTTCCGGCCGAGGCCGCCAAGCTCCTCGCCGTCTCCGGCACCGAGGCGCAGGGCTACGCCCGCATCGCCTTCACGTTCGACGGCGCGGTCTCGATCAAGGCGCGGCTCTCCGGCGGCGTGCTGGTGCTTAACTACGACGAGCGGACGGAGGCCGGACCGGAGCGGCTGGTCTCCGAGCTGCCCGGCTACCTCGCCGCCGTCCGGCGCGATCCCGACGGCAGCGGGCTGCGGCTGGCCCTGCAGCGGCCGATCCGCGTCAACGTGCAGGAGGCCGGCGAGAAGGTCTTCGTCGACCTGCTGCCCGAGAACTGGACCGCCCTGCCGCCGCCCCTGCCGCCGGACGTCGTCGCCGACCTCGCCCGCCGCGCCCGGGCCGCCGAGGCGATCCTGAAGGCGCGCAACCCCGCCCCCGTGCGCCGCCCGCTCGGCGTCGAGGTCGCGAAGCTGCCGACGCTCACCCGCCTGACGGTGCGCCTGCCCGAGGGCGTCGCGGCGACGATCGACCCGGAGGGCGGCGCCACTCGCCTGCGCGTGCCCGGCGCCTACAGCTTCGACCTGTCCGAGACCCGAGGCCGCCTGCGGCCGGACATGGCGCGCCTCACCGCGACCGCGGACGACGCCTCGGCCGGCCTCGCGGTCGCGGTCGCCGACGGGTTCACGGTCTCCACCGACCGCGACGACGGCGCCGTGGTGTTCGACATCGTCGCGAAGAAGGACCCGGCCAAGGCCGACGCGACCGCGTTCGAGGTCGTAAAGCTCGCCGCCGCCAGGGCCGAGGGCGCCGGCAAGGCCGAGCCCAAGGAAGCGGCGAAAAGCGAAGCGTCCAAGGGTGACGGAGGCAAGGGTGACGGAGGCAAGGGTGACGGAGGCAAGGGTGACGGAGGCAAGGGTGAGGGAGCCAAGAGCCCCACCAAGGCCGACCTTCCGGCGCCCGGTTCCCGCTCCGGCGCCTCGGAGGCCGCCGCCCGTCCGCCCCTGGCCGAGCCGCCCGAGCGTCAGGCCGGCTCCGGCCTGGTCTTCCCCTTCGCCAAGCGCCCGCCGGTCGCCCTTTTCGAGCGCGGCGGCATCGCCAACCTCGTCTTCGAGACCGCCGAGCCGGTCGCCCTCCCGGCTGCCGGAACGGGCACCCTGCGCGCCGTCGGCGAGCCGCTGCGGATGGGAGGGCAGACGGTGCTTCGCTTCGCGGTGCCCGCCGGCGCCCTGCTCGACCTCGTGCCGGTGAGGGCCGGCGCCGCCGCCGGCGCCTGGGAGCTGATCGCGGGCGACAACCTCGGCCCGAGCGACACCCTGGCCCCGACGCGCCTCCCCGATGCCGCCGGGCGCTCCCGCGTCGCGATCGGCCTGCCGCAGCCGGGGGGCGCCGCCTGGCTCGACCTCGACGGCGAACGCGTCGCCGTCGTGACGGCGCGGGGTTGGAAGCCCGCGGGCATCGCCAAGCGGCAGCGCTTCGTCGACTTCGAGCTGCTGCCGAGCCGCTTCGGCGTCGCCGTGCTGGCCCAGGCCGACGACCTCACCGTCCGCCCCGACCTCGACGGCGTCGTCGTCGGGCGCGACGGCGGCCTCGCGATCTCGGCCGTGGCACGCCCGCCCGACGCACCGCTCGCCGAGGTGTCGGATTTGGCGATCCAGCGCGAGCCCTGGGAGCAGGCGCGGCTCGGCGACGTGCGCGAGACGATCCGGACGCAGTTCGCGGCCTCGATCGCGGCCTCGGCCGGTACGCTCGGCCCGATGCGCGTGATGCTGGCGCGCACGCTGCTCGCCAACGGCCTCGCCGCCGAGGCCCTGACGACTCTGGAGTTGGCCTGCGCCGACGACCCGGTGGTGGCGAGCAGCCGCGAGGCCGCGATCCTGCGCGCCGCATCGCTCGCCGGCATGGGCCGCAACGCCGAAGTGCGGAAGGCGCTGGCAGCCGGGACGCTGGCGCGCGACCCGGAAGCCGTGCTGTGGCGCGCCGTCGCCGACGGGCAGGCGGGCCGCTGGCGCGAGGCCGAGGAGGGGCTCTCCCAAGCGATGCCGCTGCTCGAGCGCTACCCGCTCGCCCTCCAGGCGACGCTCCGCACGCTTGCGGCGGAAGCGGCGATCGAGACCGGCGACATCGACGCCGCGTCGCGGCGGATCGTACTGCTCACGACGTCCGACCTGTCGCACCTGGATCGCGACCGCGTCGCCCTGGTCCGCGCGCGCATCGACGAGGCGACCGACCGGACCAAGGCGGCGCTCGAGGCCTACGACAGCCTGGCCGAATCGGGCGAGCGCCCGGTGGCTGCGGCGGCGGCCCTGCGCGGCACGCTGCTCGGCCGCGACGCCGGCAACCTCACACCCGCGGAGGCGATCGATCGCCTCGAACGCCAAGCGATCACCTGGCACGGCGGGGAGATCGAGGACGCGATCACCGCGGGCCTGGCCCGCCTCTATATGGCGGCCGGGCGCTATCGCGAGGCCTTCACCGCCGTCCGCGCGATCGACGCCATCGCGCCGGACGCCGCGTCGAACCGGGCCCTGCACGACGAGGCGGCGTCCCTGTTCGACGACCTGTACCTCTCGCCGCGCGGCGATGCCCTGGGCGGCGTGGACGCGGTGGCTTTGTACTTCGACTTCAAGGAGTTCGCCCCGATCGGGCGGCGCGGCGACGCGATCGTGCGGCGCCTCTCCGAACGGCTCGTCGGCCTCGACCTGCTCGATCCGGCGGCCGAGCTGCTGCAATACCAGCTCGACCACCGCCTCACCGGCCCGGCCCGGTCGAGCGTCGCGACCCAGCTCGCCACGATCCGCCTGATGGACGGGAAGCCGCTGAAGGCGCTGGAGGCGATCGAGGGGACCTACCTGCCCGAGCTCCCGCGCGACCTGCGGCGCGCACGGGCGCTGCTGCGCGCGCGCGCGCTCTCCGACCTGTCGCGGACCGATCTGGCGCTGGAGACGATCGAGGGGGAGGCCGGCCCCGATGCGGTGCGGCTGCGGGCCGACATCCTGTGGTCGGCCCGGCGCTGGCGCGAGGCCGGGGAGGCGCACGAGGCCCTGCTCGGCGACGCGTGGCGGACCGGCAAGGCGCTCGACGACGCCACCCGCTCCGACGTGATCCGCGCCGGCATCGCCTACGACCTCGCGGGCGAGCCGATCGGGCTGGAGCGGCTGAAGGCCAAGTTCGCCGGCGCCATGGCCGAGAGCGCGGACGCCCGCACCTTCGCGCTGCTGACGAGCGCCGACGCGACCAGAAAGCCCGGCTTTCGCGAGATCGCGCAGAAGGCGACGAACGCCGAGACGCTGGCGGCCTTCCTGGCCGAATACCGCAAGCGCTACCCGGACACCGCGCTTCCCCCCCGCGGCGAAGCCGAGAAGCGCGCCGACGGGCAGGGGACTCCGCCGGGCTGAGCATCACGCGACCGATCGAACTCTGATCCGTGTCGGGATGAATGCGGTTGCCGCGAGCGTTCCCCGCTGATCGGTCGCCCCGTTGCATGGCCGGCGATCTCAGCGCGTCAGCGGCACCGCGGTGATGAGGCGCCAAGCGATCGTCGCCTGTCGCTGCCAGACGACGCGGACGTGCGGCCGCCGCCCGTCCGGGGCAACGACCGGCCCCTCGACGACGAGGCGCATCCGTCCGTCGATTTCAACGAAACGGAGCGCATCCGTGCCGAACAGCGCGTCGGCCTGTGCCAGCGAGGCACGGCCAATCTCGTCAGGCTTGGCCCGATCGAACCCGAAGGACAGGAAGAAGCGCGCTTTGGGTCCGCCGATCGGATGAGCGAGGTTCAGAAGATAATCGACCAGCTTGCGGTCCGGGATTTCCAGGACCGGCCACCAGCCCTCGTCGATCACGGAATCGCGCGCTCCGTGCGAGCGAGCTGAGCAGCGCCGACGGTGGCGAGTGGGCCGAGCGGTTCGGAGAACTCGACCTCGGAGGCTTCGCCCGCTCCCCAGACCGCGACCACGGTTCCCTCGGTGCCCGCCGGGATCGTGTCGCCGTCCAGGGTCACGACGCTGGCCAGCACGCGCACGTCGTCGAGATCCCGCAGCGGAGCGCTAGGATCGGTCCGCCGCATGAGATGGATGGTGTCGACCGACATGGCGAGGATGGGCCGGGCCGGCCGGGTCGTCAAATCGCGTCGGGCGGGAAACGCAGGGGCGACGCGCGTCAGCTCCCGCCGTAGCTCTGCACCAGCGACGCGGCGACCAGGGTCCAGCCGTCGACGAGCACGAAGAAGATCAGCTTGAAGGGGAGGGCGACGGTCGCCGGCGGCACCATCATCATGCCCACCGCCATCAGCACCGAGGCGACCACGAGGTCGATGATCAGGAAGGGGATGAACAGCAGGAAGCCGATCTCGAAGGCGCGGCGCAGCTCCGAGATCAAGAACGCGGGGGTGACGATCTCGAGGCCCACCGCCTCGGGGCCCGACGGCACCGGCACCTTGGCCATGTCGAGGAAGAGCTTCAGGTCCTTCTCGCGGACGTTCTTCAGCATGAAGGTCTTGAACGGCGCCGAGGCCCGCTCGAAGGCCTGCACCTGCGTGATCTGGTTGGCGAGCAGCGGCTCGATGCCGGCGCGGTAGGCCTCGCGGCCGGTCGGCGCCATCACGAAGGCGGTGAGGAACAGGGCGAGGCTGACGATCACCGTCGTCGGCGGCGCGGTCTGGGTGCCGAGCGCCGAGCGCAGGATCGACAGGACCACCACGATCCGCGTGAACGAGGTCGCCATGATCAGCACCGAAGGCGCCAGCGCCAGCACGGTGATAAGCGCGACGAGCTGCAGCGCGCGCTCGCTCGCGCCGCCCGTCCCGAGGTCGACGGTGAGGCTCTGGGCCGCGGCCGGACCCGCCCCGAGCCCGAACGCGAGGGCGGCCAGGGCGAGGCGGCGCAGGGTCCGAAGCTGAGGGTGGGGGCGGGCAGGGGTCATGGCGCCGGCACCCTGGGGCGGGTTCGGCGACCGTGCAAGCCTTCCCGGCGGCCCGAGCAGGTTCACGGCGTCTCTTGCGGGCTCATCGCGTCTCTTGCGGGCTCATCGCGTCTCTTGCGGGCTCATCGCGTCTCTTGCGGGCTCAT
>NZ_BPQG01000017.1 GCF_022179125.1 Methylobacterium cerastii | reverse complement strand
ATCAACGGGGTTTGGTATTAGTCCTGACATTTGACTAGATCGAAGATGCTCGGATACTTCGTCCGTCGTCTGCCGGTGGTTCCGGGCGCAGTCGCTTAGAGTCCGTCCGGTAAGTCATGAGGCGCGTCCCAGCCGTCGAACGAGGATCATGACGGCAGCGGCGTAGAGGAAGGCTTGGGCCGAGGCGAGGGTCGCCTCCGGGTCTTTCCAAAGGCGACGGTTGCGGCTGATCCAGCCAAAGAAGCGTTCCACGACCCATCGGCGTGGATGCACGGCGAAGCCGACCTGATCCTTGGGTTTGCGCACGATGTCGATGGTGATGACGGTGGCGGTCGCGGGTCTGTCGCCGGCATAGCCTGCATCAGCGAAGGCCTTGGCGATGAACGGAAAGGTCCGCCGCGACAGGCGCAGCACCGGTCTGGCCCCATCGCGATCCTGTACGTCGGCGGCCTGCGGATCGAGCACGAGGGCGCGCCCGTCCGTGTCGACCAGGGCCTGGCGCTTCCGGCCCTTGACCTTCTTTCCAGCGTCGTAGCCGCGCGGGCCGCCGCTCTCCGTGGTCTTCACGCTCTGGCTATCGAGCACGGCCGCCGTCGGCGAGGCCTCGCGACCGGCCCGCTCCCGGTCGGCCATGACCAGGGTGTGGTTGATCCGCCCGAACAATCCCTCGTCTCGCCAGCGGCTGAAGTAGCCGAACGTCGTGCTGCGCGGAGGGAGATCCTTTGGTATCAACCGCCACGCGATGCCGCCGCGCAGCACGTAGAAGATGGCGTTCAGGACCTCCCGCATTGTCCAGATGGGCGGGCGACCACGCGAGGCGGGCTCCGGCATCAGCGGCGCGATCACCGCCCATTCGCCATCCGTCAGATCGGTTTCGTAGCGCAGGCGCGCACGGCTATGCTGCCGGCGAGTGGTCGGGGTCCACATGGCACGTCCAGGTCAGGCTTCAGCACCCTTCTGGAATCACCGCCATCCCGGCCACTCAACCCCGGCCAGACATTATCGGACGGGCTCTAAGGAGACCACCGTGCTCTTGCCCTTCCCCCGCAAGAGAGCGCCGTGTCCCAGCCTCAGCAAGCCACCGTCCGCAACCGCCTGCTGAAGGCCCTGCCTGCCGACGATTTCGCGCTGCTCCAGCCGCACCTGCAGCGCTTCACCGCCGAGCTACGCCAGACGGTGATCGCGCCCGACGAGCCGATCCGGTCGTTGTTCTTCCCGGAGAACGGCTTTTCCTCGATCGTCAGCGGAAGCGCCGGCAAGGTCGAGGTCGGGTTGATCGGCCGCGAGGGCCTCGTCGGCGCCTCGCCCGTACTGCTCGGCGGGGATCGGACGCCGTTCCACCACTTCATCCAGTCCGCGGGCGAGATGCTGGCGATCGGCATCGCGGATCTGGAAGCGGCCGTCGACGCGAGCCCATCGTTGCGCAAGCTGCTGCTGCGCTACGTCCAGACCCTGATCCTCCAGACGGCGCAGACCGCCTTCGTCAACGCCGCGTACAACATCGACGTGCGCCTCGCCCGCTGGCTGCTGATGTGCCACGACCGCTTGGACGGCGACGACCTCGCGCTCACCCACGAGTTCCTCGCTACGATGCTGGGCGCGCAGCGCAGCACCACCACCCTGGCCATCCAAGCCCTGGAGGGGCACGGCCTGATCCGTGCGCGGCGAGGTCGCATCACGATCCTGGATCGCCCGGCGATGGAGGCGGTTGTGGAGGAAGGCTACGGCCTGCCCGAGCGTGAGTATGCGCGGCTGATCGAGAGTACCTGATGCCCCGGTTCTTCTTCAACGTTCGACACCGCGACGGCGTCTCGGGATTGGCGATCGATGAAGAGGGTGACGAGCTCGCCGACGTGGCGGCGGCCCGGGAGCACGCCCTGTCGGTCGCCCGGAAGATGATCGCGCAGGACCGCCTGACGATGATCCGCGACTGGATGGTGTGTTCGTTCGAGGTCACCGACGAGGCCGGCGACCGGGTGCTCACGGTGCCGTTCGGCGACACCGTTCCGCAGGAGGACGGTTTGGAGTGAACCCGTCGGATCGTACCCTGCGACGCCCGTGAAGCCGCCGCCCGGTCCATGGAACGTCGACAGGGGTCGCAGGCGGAACGTCCGAGACGGCCGCCTCCGCTCGATCGAAGCGGAGCCCGTCTCAGGCCAGCCCGGGCGGCGCCTGAGCGAAGCCCGGATCCGCCATCCCGCAGGGATCGACCGGATTTGGTCTGACTCGCGACGACAGGCCGAAGGCCGCTTCCCGCACGGCGCGGAGCCCGCTCCCGAAGACGAGCGCGAGAGCATCGTCCAGGGCCTCCGGATCACGGAGGACGCCCTATCTCGTCGTGGGGTCGAATCTCTTCGCGCGAGCCGGCATCCGCCCGGCTTGAACACGCCGTGGGTCTCCCCCGACATCCCTCACGAGCGCCAGCGCAGCTCCCGCGTCTCCAGTGGGTTTTCGAACGGGCGGCCGGCGCGGGCGGCTTCCAGCGCCTCGCGCTTCAGGCGGAAATACCATTGCGAGGGCAGGTCGCCCTGGCCGAACAGCACCATGGTGGGTTTCCGGTCGAGGCCGGCCTGGGCGTGCTGGAGCACCTGCTGGTCCTGGGTCAGGAACTGGCGCATCAGCGGGCGGGCGACGGGCTTCAGCAGGTTGAGGCCGGGGATGTTCCAGTAGAGCGCGTTGGTCAGCAACGTGCGGTTCGCCGTCAGCGGCGTCGCGAAGGTGTAGTTCGCGAGGCGCTTGGGCCCCGCCGTGATCCGCTCCAGGCGCACGCCGGGGAGGCGGAACTCGATCTCGACGTCGGGCACCCCGCCGAGCAGGCGGTAGACCGGCGAGCTCGTCGTCGTGGCGTGGCTCGACATGACGAAGCCGTGCGGCACCGGCCGGAAGGTCTTCTTCTTCTCGCGCAGTTCTTTCGACGGCCGGAACCACCAGGAATCGTGGACGAAGGCGACGTGGCCGGGATCGACGAGGCTCAGCGTCGTCAGGTCGAACGAGGCCTCGACCACGAGCTCGACCACGAGGGAGCCGACGGGGTCGAAGTCGAGGGCCGGCAGGGAAGCGGTCTCGCCCGGCGCCCCGAGGTTCGGGTTGACCCAGACGAAGCCGGCGCTCTCGACCACGGGGAAGCGCTGCACCACGATCTTCGAGAAGTCGGCCGCGTCGTGCTCGGAGAGCGTCGGCACGTCGCGGCAGCGGCCTTCGGTGGAGAAGCGCCAGCCGTGGAACGGGCAGACCAGCTCGGCGCCGTCGAAGCCGCCCTTGGACAGCGCCATGCCGCGGTGGGGGCAGCGGTCGCGGAGCGCGAAGGGCGCGCCCGACGCGTCGCGCCCGATCACGATCTGCTCGCCGTTCAGCTCGACCGCGCGCAGCGCCTTGCCCGTCAGCCCCGAGGCCTGGCCGACGCAGTACCACGCGTCCGGCAGCGGCCGGCGCATCGCGTCGGGGTCGAGGGCCTCGTCGGCGGCCGGGTCGCGCGCGGGACCGGTCGCGTGAGGGGCGATCGAAGGGGCCGCGACGGGTGAGACGGACATGGGGTCTCGCAACGGTTCGGGGGCGTCCTCATACGCCGCGTCGCCGGATGGGGAAAGCGAGGCCGCCCCGCCCGCGGCCGCCTGCGCGGGTTGGCCGCCGGGGCCGGCCGCTCTCAGGACCGCGCGATGTCCGCCCGCAAGGTCCGGTCCGCCCGCAAGGTCCGGTCCGCCTGCAAGGTCCGGTCCGCCTGCAAGGTCCGGTCCGCCCGCAAGGTTTGGTCAGGCTTCGGGATCGCGAGGCGCCCGAGCCGTCGGCGCGCGGGCGCGTCGTAGACGCGGACGAGGACGAGGCAGGCCGCGAGCAGCACGACCAGAAAGGCGAGCCCGGCATAGGGGGCGGCGATCCGGTCGGCGACGCCCGGCATGCGCCGGCCGACGGCCTCGACCCAGGCGACGCAGGGCGCGTGCAGGATGTAGAGCGGATAGGAGGCCGCGCCCGCCTTGAGGCAGAGGGCGGCCAGCCGCGGGCCGGGCGTGATCCCGGCGGCGGCGTAGACCAGCGCCGGAAACACGAAAGCCACCACCAGCACGTCGTAGACGGGCTTGACCAGGGCCGGGACCGGCACGACCAGCACCAGCGTCAGCGCCGCGAGGCAGGCGACCGCGCCGGCGTTGCCCGACGCGAGGCGGCGCGGGGCGCCGCTCGCGCGCGCGATCCAGCGGCGATAGAGCAGGACGCCGACCGGGAAGGCGAACATCACCCGGATCAGCCCGGCGTGGACCTCGTTCCAGGTGTAGCCGACGTCGAGGTCGCCGGCCTGGAGGGCGACGGCGCAGAGGCCCGCGAAGGCCAGCGCCACGAAGGCGGCGAGCCGCCGGGCCGACAGGGCCGACAGCCCGTAGAAGAACGCCATGTTGGCGATCAGCTCGAAGAAGATCGACCACGACGGGAAGTTCAGCGGGAAGATCGCAGCCGGCAGGGTCGAGACCGCTGGGGGCGTCGGCAGCATCAGCGCGGAGCACAGGGTCGACAGCGCCAGCGCCGAGGGGGAGAAGCCCGGGCCCTGCCCGACCGCGAAGGAGAGCAGAGCCACCGCGACGGTGAGCGCGAGCCCGAGCGCGTAGAGCGGGTAGAGCCGGATCACCCGGATGCGCAGGAACGCGCGCGCCGGCAGCCCGTCGCGGACCCGCGCCGCGTAGGCGTGCGCCAGGACGAAGCCGCTGAGCACGAAGAACAGGTCGACGGCCAGATGCGTCTCCACCGCGCCGGGCTGGAGGCCGAACAGGTTCGGCGCGTGGCGGACCACCACCAGGATCGCGGCGACGCCGCGCAGCCCGTCGAGCAGCGCGAAGGTGTGGCCGGGCGCGGCCCGGGCCGGGATCGCGGGCGCCGTCATGCGCCGGCTCCCACCCGCACGCCCGGTGCGGCGGGCCTGCGCGGTCCGCCCTGCAGCCAGCGCAGCACCGGCCGCTCGACGCGGCGGTGGAAGACCTCGGTCGCCGCGACCGAGACGGCGACGAGGAGCAGCGCCAGCGGCCAGAGAAGCCCGGCGCCGAGCGGCAGCCGCGGCAGGATCGCCTTGGCGGCGAGGAAGACGAAGGGGTGCAGCAGGTAGAGCGCGTAGGACGCGTCGCCGATCCGCGCGATCGCCCGGAACGGAGGCGCATCGAAGCGCAGGTCGCCCAGGACCACGCCGGCGACGACCAGCACCGCGCCGCCGCCCCAGACCAGGGTGCGCGCCCAGCCGTAATTGCCGGGCGCGTCCGACCCGGCGAACCCGGACAGGTCGATCGTCGCCCACACGGCGAGGCCGAGGCCGCAGAGCAGGACGCCGCCCGCGCGCCCGAGCCGGACGCCTCGGCGGAACAGCAGCGCCAGGCCGACGCCGGCGGCGAATTCGAGGACGATCGGGCGCAGCCAGAACCGGAGCTGGTCGAGGGCCGGCGGCCAAAGCCAGGCCAGGGCCACGCCGCCGGCGAGGACGGCCACGGCGGCCAGCGCCGCCCGCTCGCGTGCGGTCGCGGTCATGCTCGGCGTCGTCCGCGCGGCGAGCGCCATCGCCCCGGCGAAGACGAGGTAGAACAGCATCTCGTAGTTCAGCGTCCAGCCGAGATCGAGGATCGGGAACGGGTAGTCCGGCCCGAAGCCGCGGGTGTCGAACGGGACGAACAGGTACGAGGTCGCCACGTCCGCCAGGCTCGGCGCGGCGGCATGGCCGGCGGCGGCGAAGGCCAGCAGCACGGCGAGCCGCAGGGCGAGGGCGAACCAGTACAGCGGTACGATCCGCAGCAGGCGGCGCCTCAGGAAGGTCGCAGCCCCGCCGGGCGCGCCGAACAGCGGCTCCGAGGCGTAGACGATCACGAACCCGGAGATGACGAAGAACAGGTCGACGCCGGCCCCGAGCGGCAGGGCGGTCAGGCGCGGCATGGCGAGGCCGCGCGCCTCCGCCTGGAGCGACACCAGCAGCTCGGCGTGGAGCAGGACGACCATCACGGCCGCCGCCGCCCGCAGGATCTGCAGGCCGTCGAGGCGCAGGTTCTGCACGCCGTCGCGGCGGTGGAGCCGCGCCGGCCGGTCGAGGGTGCCGGCGCGTCCCGTGCTCATCGCGTCGTCCTCGCCGGCGCGTCGGCCGAAATCTCCGGGATCGCGGCGGAGGCTCCCTCGCCGCCCGCGGCGCGGCGGATGAGGTCGGCCAGGCGCGCCTGCATCCGGGCGGCGCCGTAGCGGGCGCGGGCGGTCGCCTGCGCCCGGGCGACCTGGTCTCCGATCTCGGGCGGAGCCGACAGGACGCGGGCGATGGCGTCGGCGAGCGCGGCGGCGTCGCCGGGCGGCACCAGGGTTCCCGCCGCGCCCCGGTCGAGGATCTCGGCCGCGGCGCCCGCGTCGGTGGCGATCACCGGCGTGCCGACCAGCATCGCCTCGACCAGGGTGCGCCCGAACGGCTCGGGGGCGGTGGAGGGGTGGACCACCACGTCCACCGCCCGCATCAGGCGCGGCACGTCCTCGCGCTGGCCGAGGAAGTGGACGCGGTCGGCGAGACCGCGCTCGGCCGCCAGCGCATGCAGGCCGGCCGCGTAGGCGTCCTCGCCGAACAGGGCGGTGCCGGCGACGAGGCAGGCGGTGCCGGGCGAACGGGCCAGGGCTTCGAGCACCACGTGCTGCCCCTTCCACGGGGCGAGCCGGCTGAACACGCCGACCAGCGGCCCGTCCGGCAGCCCGAGGCTCCGGCGCAGGTCGGCCGGGTCGCCGGGGTCGCCGTCGAGGTCGAGGCCGTTGGGCACCACCTCGACGAGGTCCCGGCGCCCGCCCGATGCGACGAAGGCGTCCGCCGCGGCGGTGGAGGGCACCACGACGCGGGTCGCGCGGGCGTTGGCGAGGCGGACCTGGAGCCCGCGCTGCGCCGCCCCGAAATGCGCGGGATCGAGGATGTCGTGCAGGTGCCAGACCAGGGGGCGGCGCACCAGCGCGGTGGCGAGCGCCGAAAGGACGAAGGCCTTCTGCGAGTTGGCGTAGACCACGTCGTGGGACTTGGCGCATCGCGCCAGCGCGAGGACCGTCGCCAGGAGCCTGCCGGCGAGCGGGATCGACCGCCAGAGCGAGCCGTCGCGGCGGAGCGCCGACAGCCCGGCCCCGTGGCGCGCATGCACGAGCGTCAGCCCCCGCTCCTGCAAGGCCGGCCCGAGCGGCCCGTCCTCGAACAGGAAGGCGGTCGCGCCGCGCCAGGGGGCGACGGCGTCGCACAGGACCATCTCGGCGCCCGACATCGTGCCGGTGTGGCTGACGAACACGACCCGCGGGCGGCGCATCACGCGGCTCCGAGGTAGCGGCGCGCCGGCTCGTGCCCGGTGTCGTAGAACGGGTGGTCGTCGGGACGCACCATCGTGATCGCGAGCCCGAACACGTCGCCGCCGGCCTCGCGCAGGCCCGCGACGGTGGCGCTGATCGCCGAGACCTGCGAGCGGCCCCAGCGGGTGCAGCACAGGACGCCGTCGACCTGCCGCGCCAGGATCTGGGCGTCCATCAGGATCGCGGCCGGCGGGCTGTCGATCAGCACGAGGTCGTACTTGCGCGCCCAGACCAGCAGCTCGGTCATGCGCGCGCCCATCAGCAGCTCCGTCGAATCCGTGGTCGGCGTGCCGGCGGGGATGGCATCGAGGTTTTGCGTCGCGGTCGCGATCACGGCCTCCCGCGGCAGGGCCTCGCCGCGCAGGATGCCGGCGAGGCCGGGGCCGGCGGGCAGGTCCAGGGCGGCCTCGAAGACCGGGCGGCGCAGGTCGCCCTCGATCACGAGCACCCGGCGTCCGCTCGCCGCGTTGAGCTGGGCCAGCGCGAGGGTGGTGAAGGACTTGCCCTCGCCCGGCGCCCCCGAGGTCAGCAGGATCGCGCGGCTGCGGCCGTCGGCGCCGGCCAGCATCAGCCGGGCGCCGAGGTTGCGCAGCACCTGCTGCATCAGCGGGTCGGCGCGCGCGTCGCGCAGGGCGGCGGCGAGCGGCAGGTCGGCTCCGGCGGCGCCGATCCGTCCGAGGCGCGCCGTCCCGCCGGCCGCGCGCAGGTGCGGCAGCTGGGCGAAGACCGGGGCGTGGGCGACCGCGGCGACCTGCGTCGAGGTGCGCACGCTGCGGTCGGCGCGGTCGCGGAGTAGCGCGGCGGCGGCGGCCAGCGCCGCGGCGAGCACGAAGCCGGCGCCGAGGTACAGCGGCGGCTTCGGGGTGACGGGGGCGGCCGGGACGTCCGCGAGGCTGACGAGGCGGGTGCTGCCGACGAGGATGCGGCGCTCGGTCTCGAGCTCGTTGGCGCGCTTGTACAGGTCGGCGTACTGGCCCCGCTTGATCTCGGCGTTGCGCACCATGCCGGCGGCGACCGACTCGTTCTCCATCGCGGCGGCGGCGTCGGTCCTGGCGCCCTCCATCTGCTGGCGCAGCGACTTGGCGAGCGCGCTCGACGCGTCGTAGGTCTTCTTCAGGCCGGCGCCGATGCTCGCGACCTCGCGTTCGACGCGCAGCTTCAGGCCGGCCAGCTCCGTGCGCATCGCCTGCAGCGTCGGATGGTTCGGCCCCAGCACCGTGCCGGCGTTGGCGATCTGCGCGGCCACCACGTTCATCTGCTGCTTGAGGTCGCCGATGGTGCGGCTCGCCAGCACCGCCGGGGCGTCGATCGAGCCGCGGGCCTGGTCGGCGTTGATCTCGGCCAGGCGCGCGGCGGCGTCGGCCTTGGCGGTCTCGGCCGCCGCGAGCTGCTGGGTGATGGTGCTCAGCCGCTCGGAGGTGATCGGCGCGTTGGCGCCCGACATCAGGCCCTTGCTGCGGCGGAAGGCCTGGATCTTGGCCTCGTCGGCGCGCAACGACGCGTCGAGCTGGCGGACCTCCTTCCACAACCACTCGGTGGCCGCCTCGCGGCTGTTGGCGAGGACGCCGCGCTGGTCGTCGAGGAAGGTCGTGATCAGCGCGTTGGTCAGCGCCTGGGCGGTCTCGGCGTTCGGCGACCGGTAGGCGATGTTGATGACGCGCGAGCGGCCCGCGCCGGTGACGACGAAGCGCCGCTGCAGGGTGTCGACCACCAGGTCGGCGTTGCCGCGCAGCCTGTCGCAGCCGTCGTCCCTTTGCGGCATCAGGCCCGCGAGGAGGCCCCCGCGCGCACTCTGCCGGCATTCGGCCACGACCTTCTCGACCACGTCGCCCGAGGCGACGAGGCGCATCATCCGCGGCGAGCGGATCACCAGCATCTGGCTCTCGATGTCGGCCGGGTCGCCGAGCTTCTGGATCCAGGCGACCGAGGCGTTGGGGTTGTTGCTGCCGGGCTCCGGCTCGGCCACGATCACCGAGCCGACCGCGAGGTACTGCGTCGGCGCCGCCATCAGCAGCAGGATCGCGACGGCCATCACGGAGGCGAAGACCGCCGCGAACAGGCCGCGCCGCCGCAGGATCGCCGCGACCAGGCCGGCGGCCTGGTTGGTCGCCTGGCCTGCAGCTTGGCCTGCAGCTTGGCCTGCACCTTGGCCTGCACCTTGGCCGTTCTCGGCCGCCCGCGAAGGGGCCGGGCCGGCCGTCTGGATCGGGCTGAGGTAGGACGTCGTCATCGTCGACCACCGGGTCTGGTGCCGGTCCGCGGGCAGGGGCGCGGAAGCCGTGCGAGGTGAGCGAAAGGTCCGGCCGCGTCGCGCGGGCCGGGGGTGGCGGATGCCGTCGGGCCGGGGCCTCGGGCCCGGGCCAGAACCTCAGGCGAGCGCCTTGAGGCGGTGGCCGGAGCGCTCCCGGCCGGCGCCGAGGTCGTGGTGGAGGGCCATCTGCGCGTCGACGAAGCCGGCGAACTCGGCGCGGAACACCTCCGGGGCGAACTGCGCCGCCTGGGCGCGGCAGGCGGCGCGCGAGAACGTGCCCTCCTGCTCGATGAACTCGCGGACGCAGGCCGCGATCGCCGCGGGCTCGGGCTCGGCGAAGAACATGCCCGAGCGGTTGGGCGCCAGCGTCGCCACCGTCTCGCGCGCGCCGCCGCGGCCGAGCGCCAGGACGGGGGTGCCCTCGGCCTGCGCCTCGACCGGGATGATCCCGAAATCCTCCTCCGCCGCGAACACGAAGGCGCGCGCCGTGATCATGAGCCGGCGGAGCTCCTTGTCGGCGAGGTAGCCGGCGAATGTCACGTTCGGCCCGGCCGCCTCGCGCAGGCGCGCCTCCTCGGGACCGGTCCCCGCGACGACGAGCTTGAGGTCGGGCATCAGCGCGAAGGCCTGCACCACCGCGAGCACGTTCTTGTAGGGGACGAGGCGGCTCGCCACGAGGAAGTGTTCGCTCCGCGGCAGGTCCGCGCGGGTCGCCGACTGCGTCACCGGCGGATGGATCACCTCCGCGGTGCGGCCGTAGACCTTGCGGATGCGCCGGGCGACGAAGGCGGAGTTGGCCACCACCGCGTCCGGCCCGTTCGCGGTGCGGGTGTCCCACAGGCGCATCCGGTGCAGGATCATGCGGGCGACCATGCTCTTGACGCCGTGGTCGTATCCGCTCTCCCGCAGGTAGTCGTGCTGCATGTCCCAGGCGTAGCGCATGGGCGAATGGATGTAGGAGACGTGGACCTGGTTCGGCCCGGTCAGGATGCCCTTGGCGACGGCGTAGCTGCTCGAGATGACGAGGTCGTAGGCCGAGAGGTCGAACTGCTCGACGGCGATCGGCATCAGCGGCAGGTACGACCGGTGGCGGGTCCGCACGAACGGCATCTTCTGCAGGAAGCTCGTCTGCGTGGCGCCGAGGCCGATCCGGGCGCGGTCGGCCGGGCTCAGGAAGTCGAACAGCGTGAAGACGTCCGCGTCGGGATAGATCGCCAGGATCTCGCGCAGCACCCTCTCGGCGCCGCCGACGACGTAGAGCCAATCATGGACGACCGCGACGCGCATCTTCGAGACCTCGAAGGAGAGGGACGGCGATGGGACGCCGCTGGCGGATGCGACCGTCAGGTTGAGTGCCCTGAACGATCGCGACCTATGCTTTCGTTAGGTTGAGATGTTTGCGGTTTTAGAAATATCGACCGCTGAAAGGCCGCAGGACAGGCGTAAGACTGCCTATTTCCCCGACGTGGTAAATCTTAACTATACCGATCGCCGTGAATTCGAGGCCGCGTGCCATCGGGAAACGCGGACGGCGCGTGCGCCGGCCTGGGCCTCGCCGTCAGCGCGGGCGGGGCGGCGCGTCGGCGAGCACGGCGTCGAGCAGGTCGGCGTAGCCGCGGGCGGTGGCGGCCCAGGTGTAGCGGGCCTCGTTGCGGCGGCCCTTTGCGACCAGGGCCTCGCGCAGGCCCGGCTCGTCGAGGAGCCGGCGCAGGCATGCGGCCAGCGCGCCGGCGTCGCTGGGATCGAAGGTCAGCGCGCCCTCCCCCGCCACCTCCGGCGTCGCCGAACGGTCCGAGCACACCACCGGGCAGCCCAAAGCCTGCGCCTCCAGCACCGGCAGGCAGAAGCCCTCGGCGAAGGACGGCACGCACAGGCATAGGGCGCCGCGGTAGAGCGCAGCGAGCCGGCGGTCGTCGATGCGCGACAGGCGGACCACCCGGGTGGCCGCCCCGAGCCGCCGGAGCGTCCCGGCGACGGCGTCGGCCGGGTCCTCGCCGACGTGGACGACGGCGAGGTCGGGATGGCTCGGCCCGAGCGCGGCCACCGCTTCGGCGAGCAGGCCGAAGTTCTTGTTGTGCGTGGCGTTTCCGACCGCCAGCACGTAGTGCCCCGCCACCTCCGCGGGGTCCATCACGGCGAGCGCCGAGGAGTCGAGCACGGAGGCGGACGGGATCACGCGGACGCGCCCGCGCGCCGCGGGATAGTGATGCTCCAGGTCGCGCCGGGTCGCATCCGAGACCGCGACGACGGCGTGGTTGCGCGCCAGCATCAGCCGGAAGATCCAGTCGGTGGTGAAGGCCTCGCGCGGGCCGGCGCTCTCGGGGATCGTGCGGAAGTACAGGTCGTGGACCACGACCACCCGCGCCCGCCCCCCGGCGCCCGCGCCGTAGGGGTCGACGTTCAGCACCACGTCGATGGCGTGCCGCCGGCAGCAGGCCGGGACGGTGACGAGCTGGGCCAGAACGTCGAGGACCATGATGCGCGGGCGCGGCACGGTCACGACCTCGACGGCGTCGCGGAACGCGGCGGGGAGCGCGTCGCGGGTCCAGGGCGAGCGCAGCACGACGGCCAGGTCCGGGCGCCGGACGAGCTCTTCGACGAGCGCGAACGCGACCCGTGCGACGCCCGACGGCTTGCCCCCGAACTGGCTCGGCATGTTGAGGAGGATTCGCTTCATCGACTGGCAATAACCCCGCACTAGGGTCGATCTAGCACCGCCAGATCGAACAGATGCGTATTCTCCACATCACCTCGCTGTTTCAGCCCGAACAGGTCGGCGGGGCGGAGCTGATGGTGGAGACCCTCGTGCGGATGCAGGCGGGCCTCGGGGCGCAGGTCGGCGTCGCCTGCCTGTCGCGCCGGGCCCAGCCGCCCGAGCGGTCGGACGCGGCGACGATCTACCGCCTCGGCCACGGGACGCCGTTCCACGTCCTCGACTGGGCCGAGCACGGACGGCTCGACCGCCTGCGCTACAAGCTCGCCGTGCAGTGGGACGGGCGCACGCTCGCCGCGATGGAGGCGGCGGTCCGCGATTTTTCCCCCGACGTGGTGAACACCCACTCCCTGTCGGAGCTGACCCCGCGGATCTGGCCGATGCTGCGCCGCCTCGGGGTTCCGGTCGTCCACACGCTGCACGACTTCACGAGCCTGTGCAGCAACGGCGCGATGGTGCGCGACGGCCGGGCCTGCCAACGGCAGCACGCCAAGTGCCGCGCCTACGCGCTGCTGCACCGGGTCTGCCAGCGCCCGGTCGAGGCGGTGGTCGGCGTCGGCGCGGACATCCTGGCCCGCCACCTCGCGGCCGGGTACTTCCGCGACGTGCCGGAGGCCCTGCGGCAGGTGATCTGGAACCCGATCGAGGCGGGGTCGCCGCCGGCCCCGCGCGCCCTGCCCTCGGATGGGATCACCTTCGGCTACATGGGCCGGATCGAGGCGTCGAAGGGCGTCGACACCCTGCTCGAGGCCTGCCGCCGCCTGCCCCCCGGCGGCTGGCGCCTACGCATCGCCGGGCGCGCCGCCGACGGGCTCGACCGCTACGTCGGCCTCGCCGCCGGCCTGCCCGTCGCCTTCGACGGGTTCGTGGCGCCGGACGCCTTCCTCGACCGCCTCGACTGCCTCGTGGTCCCCCCGGTCTGGCCCGAGGCCTTCGGGCGCACGGTCGCCGAGGCCTACGCCCGCGGCGTGCCGGTGATCGGCACGGCCGTCGGCGGCATCGCCGAGCAGGTCGGGACGAGCGATCCCGCCTGGCTCGTGCCGCCTGGCGACGCGGAGGCGCTGGCCGTCGCGATGGCGCGGGTCGTGGCCGACCCCGCCCGCCTCGCGTCCGGCCTCGGCAACGCGGCGGCGGTCACCGCCGGGACCCGGCCGCAGGCGGTCGCCGCCCGCTACCTCGACCTCTACCGCACCCTCCTCAGCCCTGAGCCCGCCCTCGCCGACGGATCGCGACTCCAAGGATCAAGGCGCCATGCGCATCCTGCATCTTAGCTCGCTCTACCCGCCGCACATCGTCGGTGGCGCCGAGCGGTCCGTCGAGCACCTGGCGGAGGAGCTCGCCGGCCTCGGGCACACGGTCGCCGCCGCCTGCATCGAGCGGCAGGCCGAGGCGAAGACCGTGCGCAACGGCGTCACGGTCTACCGCATGGCCCACCACAACGACTTCTGGCTCGAGAACTGGGCGCAGCACGGCCGCTTCGCGCGCAACGCCGCCAAGCTGAAGCAGCAGTGGAATTTCGCGGTCGCGGCCGATTTCGGCCGGGTGCTCGACGACTTCCGGCCCGACGTGGTCAACACCCACTCGCTCCTCGACATCTCGACCCTGGTCTGGCGCGAGGCGGCCAAGCGCTCCATCCCGATCGTCCACACGGTCTGCGAGTACGACCTGATCTGCGGCAACGCCGCGATGTTCAAGCACGGCGCGCCGTGCACGCACTGGCACCTCGGCTGCAAGGTCGTGAACGCCTCCAAGCAGCTCACCAACCGCTGGATCGACGCGGTGGCGAGCGTCGGCACCCGCATCCTCCAGACCCATGTCGACCACGGCCTGTTCCGCCACCTCGCCCCGGAGCGGCGCCGTGTGATCTACTATTCCTGCACGGTGCCCGACGGCGACCCGGAGGCGCGCCGCCGCATCGACCGCACGGGTAAGCCGATGACCTTCGGCTATCTCGGGCGGATCAACGTCGAGAAGGGCGTCGGCACGCTGATCGACGCGCTGGCCGAGGTCGGCTCACGCGCGCGCGCCGCCGAAGTGGATCCCGGTTCGGCGAAAGCGTGCGCCTCTGAACCAGACCCCGGAGCCGTTCCC
>NZ_BPQG01000016.1 GCF_022179125.1 Methylobacterium cerastii | reverse complement strand
CCCCTCGTCCGCAAGTACTGAGAGCCGCACGACCCGACGGCCCGATCCGCGACGGATCGGGCCTGAAGCGAAAGACCGTCCGATCCACGAGGATCGGGCGGTCTTTCGTTTTCGGACGCTTGGCGGCGCCGGAAACGCGCCCGCGCCGAAACCTTTCCGCGCGACGTCCCGTAAGAGCGCCCGTAACCCCCGGTCGCCGGGGTCCTACGAACGGTCAGGACACGCCATGACGTCGCATCACGCTTCCCGCCTCGCCACCTTCGCGCTCGCGCTCGCCCTCGGCGCCGCGCCCGTCGCCGCCTTCGCCAAGAACCCGATGGTCGGCGGCGCGCCGATGTACGCCAACAAGACGATCGTCGAGAACGCGGTCAACTCCAAGGACCACACCACGCTGGTCGCCGCCGTGAAGGCCGCCGGCCTCGTCGACACCCTGTCGGGCCCGGGCCCGTTCACCGTGTTCGCGCCGACCAACGCCGCCTTCGCCCGGCTCCCGGCCGGCACGGTCGAGACGCTGGTGAAGCCCGAGAACAAGGCCACCCTCACCAAGATCCTGACCTATCACGTGGTCTCCGGCGTCTACACCGCCAAGGAGCTGATGGCCGAGGTCAAGAAGGGCGGCGGCGAGGCCCAGCTCAAGACCGTCGAGGGCGAGCCCCTGGTGGTCACCTCCAAGGGCAAGAAGGTCTACGTGACCGACGCCAAGGGCAACACCGCCACCGTGACCATCGCCAACGTGATGCAGTCGAACGGCGTCATCCACGTCATCAACGGCGTGCTGCAGCCCTGATGGCGCGGCCGCGGTCCGGCCCAGACGCCGGACCGCGGCACGATACGAAGAACGCCCCGGACCTCGCGGTCCGGGGCGTTCTTCGTTCGAAGGTCAGGACGTCTCGGCGTCAAGACATCCCAGGCCGCCGGGCCGTCCGCCTCACTCGCGGATCAGCGTGCCGGAATAGACCACGGGTCCGGTCGGCGTGCCGTTCGGCGAACCGCCGGGCGGCTCGACCGTGACGGCGATGAGTCCGCTCGCCGCGGTCTCCGCGGGCAGGGCGATCCGGGTCGCCGCGGGGCCGACGAGGCCGATCGCCTTGGGCGAGGCGCCGGCGCCGATGTACCAGAGCTCGAGGCTCTTGCCGGAGGGGGTCTCGGCGCCGACCGGGCGCACCTCGGCGGTGCCGGCTTTCGTATCGATCCGCAGCACCAGGGCCGGCAGCGCGCCGCCGCTCTGCACCACGGCGAGGTAGCGCGTGCCGGGCGCCGGCTCGTCGCGCCGGCCGCCGACCGCGACGAACAGCGCGAGCCCGGCGGCGAGCAGCCCCGTGCCGCCCGCGGCCAGGCGCCAGCGCCGGACCTGGGCGCCGAGGCGTATCACGCGGTCGTCGTTGGCGGGCGTGGGCGGATGCGCAGGCGAAGCCGCGGCAGCCCCCGGCGCCGCGGCGCGCGCCAGCGCCCCGGCGATCCCGGGCCAGACGTGGTCCGGCGGCGTCTCGTCCGGCACGGCGAGGGCCAGCGGCCCGAGGCGCTCCTCCCACGCCGTCACCGCGCGGGCGGTGGCGGGGTCGACGGCGCGCTCCAGCTCGAACGCGGCGCGCTCGTCGAAGGAGAGCGTGCCGAGCACGTATTCGGCGGCGCGCTGGTCGCGCTCGATTTCGGGTCCGGCACCCATGGATCCTGCGCTCATGCCTGCTCCTCCAGGCAGCCCTTGAGGGCGCCGAGCGAGCGGTGCAGCCAGGTCTTGATGGTGTTCACGGGACGGTCGTAGTGGCTGGCCAGCTCCTCGCGCGACCAGCCCTCGCAATAGGCCAGCATCACGCAGGCGCGCTGCGCCGCGTCGAGGCGGGCGAGGCAGGCCGTGAGCGTGCCGCGCCCGACGATCGCCGCCTCGGTGTCGTGCGGGTCGATGAGACGTTCCACCCAGTCCTCGCCGTCCTCGCGCACCGGTCCCTGGACCTCGCCCTTGCGGCGGATCCCGTCGATGGCGCGGTTGCGCGCGATGGCGCAGAGCCACGTCATCGGCCGCCCTGATTCAGGAGCGTAGGAACCTGCCGCCTGCCAGACCCGAAGGTAGACGTCCTGCAGCACATCTTCGGCCACGCTCCGATCCCGCTGGATACGCAGGATGACCCCGTAAAGTTTCGGTGAGGTCAGGTCGTAGAGCGTGCGCAGCGCGCCCGCGTCGCCGCCGGCGATCGCGCGCAGGATCCGCTGCAGGGTGGCGTCGTCGCCCAAAGATCGTCCCCCGTCCCGTTCGCAGGTCCTCCCGCCGGCGAGGGCGATCGATCGGGACCGTTGCGGCAAGGGTTAGCGCATTCTGCGGTGATGAGAAGCCGTGGCGCCCCGATTGCCGCGGTTCTCCCGCGGGATGCGAAAGCGGAAAGGCGGCATCCCATGACGGTCGCGCTCGCACGCCGCCGCCGCGTCGCCCTGCCGGGGTGTCGCTCGCCGACGGCGCGTCCTATCTCCCCTGATCAAGGTACGCCGCGTGCGTATCCGAAACATTCGACCGACCCTCCGGCCCCGCGCCGGAGCGCAGACATCTCGAAGGACCGACGCGGCATGGCCTCGCAGGGTGACTGGAAAATCCCGGCTTCGACGCAGCCGAAGCCGGGCGATTACGGCTACGACCTCGACCATGCGCTGGCGGCGATGGTCCAGCTCTCCGCCCGCGTGCCGGCCGAGGCCTTCACCGCCGAGACGCTCGGCACCGAGCGGGCGGGCAACGGCGTGGTCATCGGCGAGGACGGCCTCGTGCTGACCATCGGATACCTGGTGACCGAGGCCGAGAGCGTGTGGCTCACCACCAACGACGGCCGCTCCGTGCCCGGCCACGTCATGGGGTTCGACGCCGCGACCGGCTTCGGCCTGGTCCAGGCCCTCGGGCCTCTGGGCGTGCCGGCGCTCAAGCTCGGCTCCTCCGGCAGCCTGAAGATCGGCGACCGGGCGGTGGTGGCCGGGGCCGGCGGTCGCCAGCGCTGCGTCGCCGCGCAGATCGTCGCCCGGCAGGAATTCGCCGGCTACTGGGAGTACGTCCTCGACGAGGCGCTGTTCACCGCGCCCTCGCACCCGAACTGGGGCGGGACCGCGCTGATCGGCCCGGAGGGCGACCTCCTCGGCATCGGCTCGCTCCAGCTCCAGCAGGGCGGCACGTCGGGTCCGCGGGCGATCAACATGGTGGTGCCGATCGACCTGCTGCCGCCGATCCTCGACGACCTGACCTCGCGTGGGCGCGCCAACCGTCCGGCCCGCCCCTGGCTCGGCCTCTACGCCACCGAGAGCGAGGACGGCGTCGTGGTGATGGGGCTGGCCGACAACGGCCCGGCCGAGGCGGCGGACCTGCGCGCGGGCGACGTGATCGAGGCGGTGGCGGGCGAGCCGGTGGCGGACCTCGCCGACTTCTTCCGCAGCGTCTGGGCGCTCGGCGAGGCGGGCGTGCGCGTGCCGCTGACGATCCGCCGCGACGGCCGCGCGATGAAGCCGATCCTGGTCTCTGGCGACCGCGAGCGCTTCCTGATGAGCCCGCCGCTGCACTGACCCGGCCGCCTCGGCTTGGCTGCGAGGCTTGGCCACCAGGCTTGGCTGTACGCCCGACAACACGTCCGTCAGTGGAAATTCATCCGGGACGACGTAGATTTCCCGCTGCCCGGCCATTCCCTTCCTGGCCGGACATCGAAGGAGATCGCGTCATGACGCACGTGAAGACTTTTGGTGTGGCCGGCCTCGCCACGGCAGCCGGCCTGGCAGGAGCGGTGCTCCTCGCACCCGCCGCTCAGGCGCTGCCGCTGGCGCCGCTGTCCGGCGGCGCGCTGATCGAGACGGTCGCGGGCGGCTGCGGCCCCGGCTTCCACCCCAATCCCTGGGGCATGTGCCGGCCGAACTGGGGCCCGCGTCCGTACTGGCGGCGCCCGCCCGGCTACGGCCCCTACGGCTACGGCCCGCCGCGCCCGTTCTACGGCCGCCCGGCCTATTACGGGCCGCGCCACTTCTACTGAAACCCCGCACGGCCCGCACGCCGGGCCCTCCACGACGGCGCCGCATCGCGGATCTTCCGCGGTGCGGCGCCGTCGTTTTCAAGATCATCGCGCGGAACGACAGTCTTACGCGGGCGCATCGACCGGCGTCCCCGATTCAGCGCAGACGACCGCAAGATCATCCGCCCCGACCTGGCCATCCGAGCAGGCCACGACGCGCCCGCGACCTATGCGCGCGACTCCGCCAGCGCGGCAGCCTCGAAAACAGGCTTTCCAAAACCTTGCCAAATCGTTGTGCGGCGCATGTCGAAGCTGCATGGCAGGCTCACCGAGCGCGGCCTGCCGCTGCGCTGCAGCAAGCTTATATGTGCATTGCACCAACAAGAGGCATCGGTGCCCACGCGGTCGTCACCGTCTGCCTGAACAAAGGTCAATGTCATGTCCGCCGCCCGTAGCGTCCTCAGCCGTTTCCGCGCCTACCTCCGTTACCGCGAGACCGTCACCGAGCTGTCCCGCCTGTCCGATCGCGACCTCGCCGACCTCGGCATCAACCGCTTCGAGATCCAAGGCATCGCCCGCGGCTGATCTTCCGGACGTCTGCCGGCCCGTTGCTTCGGGCCGGCCCGTTCCGGTATCCCGGGGCATGTCCAGCTCTAGAAACACCATCCACGTCGTCGGCGGCGGCCTCGCAGGCTCCGAATCCGCCTGGCAGATCGCCGAAGCCGGCCACCACGCGGTCCTGCACGAGATGCGGCCGGTGCGCGGCACCGAGGCGCATCACGGCGAAGGCTTGGCCGAGCTCGTCTGCTCCAACTCCTTCCGCTCCGACGACCCGAACGGCAACGCCGTCGGCCTTCTGCACCAGGAGATGCGCACCCTCGGGTCGCTGATCCTGCGCGCGGCCGACCGGCATCAGGTCCCGGCCGGCGGCGCGCTGGCGGTCGACCGCGACGGCTTCTCCGCCGCCGTCACCGCCGCGCTCGAAGCGCATCCCAACGTCACCATCGTCCGCGAAGAGGTCGCCGGGTTGCCGCCGGAAGCCTGGGGGCCGTGCATCGTCGCCACCGGCCCGCTGACCGCGCCGTCGCTCGCCGAGGGGATTCGCGCGATCACCGGCGCCGACGCGCTCGCCTTCTTCGACGCCATCGCCCCGATCGTCCACCGCGACTCGATCGACATGGACAAGGCGTGGTTCCAGTCGCGCTACGACAAGGTCGGGCCCGGCGGCACGGGGGCCGACTACATCAACTGCCCGATGGACCGGGCGCAGTACGAGGCGTTCATCCAGGCCCTCGTGGACGGCGAGAAGATCGGCTTCAAGGAGTGGGAGGCCTCGACGCCCTACTTCGACGGCTGCCTGCCGATCGAGGTGATGGCCGAGCGCGGCGCCGAGACCCTGCGCCACGGCCCGATGAAGCCCGTCGGGCTCACCAACCCGCACGATCCTCAGGTGAAGGCCTGCGCCATCGTGCAGCTGCGCCAGGACAACGCGCTCGGCACCCTCTACAACATGGTCGGGTTCCAGACGAAGCTGACCTATTCCGAGCAGGTCCGCGTCTTCCGCACCATCCCCGGCCTGGAGAACGCGGAGTTCGCCCGCCTCGGGGGGCTCCACCGCAACACCTATCTCGACAGCCCGCGCCTGCTCGACGCGACCCTGCGCCTGAAAGTCCGGCCGTCGTTGCGCTTCGCCGGCCAGATCACCGGCTGCGAGGGCTACGTCGAGAGCGCGGCGATCGGCCTGATGGCCGGGCGCTTCGCCGTGGCGGAGGCCGAGGGCCGCGCCCTGGAGCCGCTGCCGCAGACCACCGCGCTCGGCGCGCTGATCGCCCACATCACCGGCGGCCACATCCTCGACGACGTGCCCGAAGAGCCGGGCGAGGAGACGGCCGAGGCGCTGGTGAAGGCGCCGGCCAAGCCGCGCTCGTTCCAGCCGATGAACGTCAACTTCGGGCTGTTCCCGCCGCTCGCCGCGATGCCGCGCAACGAGACCGGCAAGCGCCTGCGCGGGCCGGAGAAGGCGATGCTCAAGCGCCAGGCCCTGACCGACCGGGCGCGCGCCGACCTCTCGGCCTGGATCGCGGGCACGGTGCCCCAGGCGGCGGCCGCCGAGTAGCGGCTCCGCACGTCCGAACCATCACAAAAGTCCGGGAGACTCACGATCTCGCCTTGAGCCCGCGCCCGTCCCGGCGAACAGTGCTCCGAACGGCCGCGGCCGAAGCAGAGGGGGCGAGGCCGTGGCGGGATCATACGAGGGGTCGACCGGATCGAAGGTCGGGGCGGTGCTGCGGGTCACCAGCGGCAACTTCCTGGAGATGTTCGACTTCTTCCTGTTCGGCTTCTACGCGACCTACATCGCGAAGGCGTTCTTCCCGTCGGGCGACGCGTTCGTCTCGCTGATGCTCACCTTCATGACCTTCGGCGCCGGCTTCCTGATGCGGCCGCTCGGCGCGGTGCTGCTCGGCGCCTACGTCGACCGGGTCGGGCGCCGGAAGGGGCTGATCACGACGCTGGCGATCATGGCCGCCGGCACCGTGCTGATCGCCTTCGTGCCCGGCTACGCCACGATCGGGCTGCTGGCGCCCGGCCTCGTGCTGGTCGGGCGCCTGCTCCAGGGCTTCTCGGCGGGCGTCGAGCTCGGCGGCGTCTCGGTCTACCTGTCGGAGATGGCGACCCCCGGTCGCAAGGGCTTCTACGTCTCCTGGCAGTCGGGCAGCCAGCAGGTGGCGATCATGGCGGCGGCGGCGATCGGCTACGGGCTGAACCATGCCCTGATGCCGGAGCAGATGTCGGAATGGGGCTGGCGGGTGCCGTTCTTCATCGGCTGCGCGCTGGTGCCGTTCCTGTTCTACATCCGCAACTCGCTGGAGGAGACCAAGGCCTTCGCCGAGCGCAAGCACCGGCCGGAGGCGGCGGAGATCTTCCGGACGCTCGCCGCGAACTGGCGGATCGTGCTGCTCGGCATGCTGATGGTCGCGATGACCACGATCGCGTTCTACACGATCACCGTCTACACCCCGACCTTCGGCAAGAGCGTCCTGAAGCTCACCGACACCGACAGCCTGCTCGTGACCTTCTGCGTCGCGGTCTCGAACCTGTTCTGGCTGCCGGTGATGGGGGCGCTGTCCGACCGGATCGGCCGCAAGCCCCTGCTGATCGTGTTCTCGGCGCTCACCCTGCTCACCGCCTACCCGGCGCTCACCTGGCTCGTCGGGCACGTCAGCTTCGGGGCGATGCTCGCCGTGCTGCTGTGGTTCTCGTTCCTCTACGGCAGCTACAACGGCGCCATGGTGGTGGCGCTGACCGAGGTGGTGCCGGTGGAGGTCCGCACCGCCGGGTTCTCGCTGGCCTACTCGCTCGCGACCGCCCTGTTCGGCGGGATGACGCCGCTGGTCGCCACCTGGCTGATCGAGGCGACCGGCGACAAGGCGGCGCCGGGCCTGTGGATGTCGCTCGGCGGCGCCCTCGGGCTGTTCGCGACGCTGGTGATCTATCGCGGCGGCAAGGCGATGCCCGCCGGGGCGGCCGCTTCCGTGCGCTGAGGCCTGACGGTCCGCAGCCCGGCGCCTACGCCTGGGATGTCGCGTAACCGAACACGAAGCCGACGAATGTCAGGGCCGAGAGGCCGAACACCACGAGATCTTCACCCATTGCCGCCTCCGTTCCGATCGCTCCGAACGGACAAGCTTCGACGCGCCTCCGGGTTCCGGTCGCGGCCACGCGGTCGCGGCCACCCGGAGCATCAGCCGCACCGCAGCGCCATCAGCCGCCGGCCGGGGCGGTGGCCCTCCTCGCCGGTGTCGCGGAAGCCGAGCTTGGTCAGGAGGCCCCAGGAGGCGACGTTGCCGGGGCGGCATTCGGCGACGATCAGGCGGGCGGGGAAGCGGCGCGACAGCGAGCCCAGGATGCCCGTCACCGCTTCCGTGGCGAGGCCGCGCCCGCGGGCGGCGCCGCCGACCCAGTAGCCGATCTCGATCGCGCCGGGTCCGCGCAGGTGCGTGCCGACGACGCCGACGAGGGTCCGGCCCTCGCGCGTCCGCGCGCCGAAGAACCGGTCCTCGCGTCGCCGCCCGGAGGCGATGAGCGCGCGGGCGTCGGCCAGGGTGAAGGGCGCGGGCAGGAAGTCGACGGCGCCGGTGATCGCCGGGTCGTCAGTGAGGCTGCGCAGGGCCTCCGCGTCGTCGGGCGTCAGCCCGTCGATCGTCAGGCGCGCGGTCTCCAGACCGGGCAGGTCGCTCAAGCTGTCGGCTCTCGCGCGGCGGAAAAGCATCTGCACGGATGTGGGATCGGGTGGCGGTTCCCGAAAGAGACGCTTTGGCGGGGCGATCTCATCCCGCGCTCGTGCCGCGCCCCAGGGTCCTACTCGGCGGCCTCGAAGCCCGAGAGCGGCGCCTCGACGCGGCAGACCACCCCCTCGGGCTCGTAGGCGAGGCCGACAGACCCGCCGACCGCGCCGGCGAGGCCACGCTCGATCAGCCGCGACCCGAACCCTTTTCGCGTCGGCGCCGCGACCTTCGGGCCGCCGCGCTCGGTCCAGAGCATCCGCACCATCGCGTCGGCCTCGAGCGACCACGTCACGGCGACGCGACCGCCCGGCACCGAGAGCGCGCCGTACTTCACCGCGTTGGTGGCGAGCTCGTGCATCATCAGCGCGAGCGAGAGCGCCGCCTTCGGCCCGACCTCGATCGCCGGCCCGTCGAGGGCGAAGCGCCCGGCCTGGCCGTCGTCGTGGATCGCCAGCGCCCCGGCGATCACCGCGCCGATGCCGGCGCTCTCCCGCGCGCCGGTCAGGAGGATGTCGTGGGCCTTGCCCAGCGCGATCAGGCGGGCGGCCAGCGCCTCCTTGGCGGTCTCGAAGTCGGGCGCGTTGCGCAGCGTCTGCGAAGCGATGGCCTGGACCATCGCGAGGGTGTTCTTCAGGCGGTGGCTCAGCTCGCGGTTGCGCAGCGTCTGCTGGTCCTCGGCCTGGATCCGCCCGAGCGTGCCCCAGAGCCGTTCGGCGACCTCGCGCACGAAGGCGATCTCGCCGGCGGCCCAGTCGCGCGGGCCGCGATCGTGCACGAACAGCACCCCGGCGAGCCGACCGAGGCGGATCAAGGGCACGTTCACGGCGGCCTGCGCGCCCATGCCGGCATAGGCCGCGGCGTCGTCCGCGAGCGCCGGCTCGGCGATGTCGCGGATCGCCTGCGGCAGGCCCGAGGCCAGGCGCGCCAGGGTCTCGGGAAAGGCGGCGAGGGGGCAAGGCGGAAGGGGGCCAAGCGGAAGGGGGCCGGGCGGAAGGGTCTTGGCTTGGCGGATGCCGGGCGCGGTCCAGGCGGACTCGACCCGGAACAGGCCGGCCGCGACGTCGACGTCGCCGTAGCCGGCGCGCATCGCCCCCAGGGTCGCGCCGAGGATCGCGGCGGCGGCGGCGATCGCCTCGCTGCGGCCGGAGGCGTCGCGCAGGGCGTCGCCGAGCGCGATCAGCGCGCGGTGCCGCGCCTCGGTGGTGCGCTCCAGGGTGATGTCCTCGATCATCGCCGTGATCTGCAGCCGGTCGCCGAGCGCCTGCGACACGAGGTTGACCCGGCCCCAGATGATGCGGCCGTCGGCGCGGCGGTAGCGCTTCTCCAGGGTCTCGCGCATGACCTCGCCGGCGGCGAGGCGGCGGTGCAGCGCGTCGCGCTCGGTCGCGTCCTCCGGCGGGGTCCAGCGGGCGACCGACCGGCCGACGATGGCGGCGGCCGGCGCGCCCCAGATGGCGCAGAGCTTCGCGTTGACGCTCAGCGCCTCCAGGGTGTGCGGGTCGATCTGGACGATGCCGACGTTGGCGCCCTCGAAGATCGCGCGGAAGTCGGCGGCGACCCGGTTGCGCTCGGTCAGGTCGAGCATCGCGCCGACCATGCGCAGGGGCGTGCCGTCCGGCGCACGGATCACGTAGCCGCGGTCGAGCACCTCGGCGTGGCGGCCGTCGGCGCGCAGGAAGCGGTATTCGAGGCTCCAGGCGTCGCCCCCGCCGCGGATCGCGGCGACGAGCGCCGCCTCGACCCGGTCGCGGTCGGCCGGGTGGACCTGCGCCAGCCACCACGCCCCCGTGGCGGCCGCGCCCGCGGGGTCCCAGCCGTAGGCGGTCTGCAG
Source organism: Methylobacterium cerastii (assembly GCF_022179125.1). Lineage (GTDB taxonomy): Bacteria > Pseudomonadota > Alphaproteobacteria > Rhizobiales > Beijerinckiaceae > Methylobacterium > Methylobacterium cerastii. Next base: position 62,869 of record NZ_BPQG01000016.1, on the reverse strand, counting down.
CGCCTCGTTCCAGGTGACGGCGTCGGCGACGAGGTCCCAGTCGCGGATCGCGTCGCTGGTCGCGCGGGCGATCAGGCGGTAGCGCTCGCGCACCGCCTCCGAGGCGAGGGCGGCGGCCTTGCGCGCCGTCACGTCCCGGACGCTGCCGACGATCCGGTTGGCGCGGCCGCCCGCGAGCACCGGACGGCCGCAGATCGCGACCCAGCGCGCCGCGCCGTCGTCCCGCGCCAGGCGGTAGTCGCCGCCGAAGCGCCCGTCGCCGGCGGGGTCGAGGGAGGCGCGCAGGTCGGCCGCCGCCCGCGCCCGGTCGTCCGCGTGGATCGTGCGCAGGAAGCTCCGGGCGAGGCTCGCCGGCTGCGCCGCGCCGATCCCGAGCAGCCGGCGGGCGGCGACGTCGCAATCGAGGTGGTCGGCCACCGGGTCGTAGTCCCAGATCCCGATCCCGGTCGCCTCGACGGCGAGCCGCATCAGCAGGGCGCTCTCGCCGAGGCGAACGGTGGTGGAGGCGCTGGCCTCCAACGCCTGGCGCTGCCGGGCGAGGCGCGCCTCGCGCCGGTCGAGGGCGGCGCGGGCCTCCAGCAGGCCGACCGTGCGGCGCCCGAGCGCGTGCAAGCCCGCCTCCTGCCCCGGGGTGAGGCCGGCGCGCGGGGCGTCGTCGAGCACGCAGAGCGTCCCGAGCGGCACGCCCGCGCGCGATTCGAGGCGGAGCGCCGCGAGGAAGCGGAACGGGCGGGGGCCGGCGCCTCCGAGGTCGGACAGGATGCCGGATTCGCCTTGCTCGACGTGCTCCTGGCAGAGCCCGCCCCGTTCGATCAGGCGCGCCGGGGCCCGGCCGCCGGGCGCGGCGATCCCGAGCTGCGCCGCCACCTGCAGGCCCGCGCCGTCGGCGAGGGCGAGGAACGCGGCCGGCGCGCCGAGCAGTTCGCGCGCGAGCAGCACGGTGTCGTCGAACCCGGTCTCGGCCGGCGGCGCGGCGGCGTGGGCCGACACCAGCGCGACCCGGTCCGGGCGGGCGTCACCGGGCGGCATCGCGCCTCGCTGCGATCCCGTCGCGGCCGGGCTGGGCCGCGCGCTCCGAAGGTCCTGCGACGGCGTGGCCCGCGCCGAGGACGGTGTCGTAGTGGCGGTGGACGGCGCCGTGGCACTCGCAGGCGGCGTCCACCATCGCGGCCCGGTCGAGGACGGTGATGCGGCCGCGCCCGACGCGGAGCAGACCTTGCGCCTGCAGGGTGCTGAGGATGCGGGTGAGATAGGTGCGCTGGACCCCGAGCATCGCCGCGAGCTGCTCGTGGGTCACGGGCAGCACGTCGCCCGCGATCCGGTCCTGGAGGGTCAGCAGCCAGCGCAGGCAGCGCGCCTCGATCGGGTGCAGGGCGTTGCAGGCCACCGATTGCAGCACCTGCGCGAGCAGGCAGTCCGAGTAGCGGGTGAACAGGGCGCGCAGGGTGGCCGAGCGGCGCTTGGCCTCCTGCAGGTGCGCCGCGTCGAGGCGCAGGGCCGGCCCGCCGATCTGCACCACGGCGCTGGTGGAGGCGGGCACCCGGCCGTCGCTGACCACGCCGCCGACGGCGCCCTCGCAACCGATCGTGGCGGTCTCGGCGCTGCGGCCGTCCTGCATCGCGATCAGCAGGGTCACCACCGTCTGCCGGCAGGGGAAGGTGATCGCGCCGACCTCGGTGCCGGCGGCGAAGATCACGTCGCCCTTGGCGTAGGTGGTCGGTTCGAGATGCGGCGCCAGCAGGGCGCGGTCGGCGTCCTGCAGGTCCTGGAGCAGGCGATTTCCGTCGAACGGGGAAGAGGACGCGGCCGGCATGCGATTCGACGGTAGGAGTTGGAACGTCACAACCTACAGGACATGCGACGGTCCGGTCCGTCCATTAGTTGACAGAACATGCACGAATTCGATGATTTTTCAGCGTCGGCGCGCGGGTTTTCCGCCGCGCACGCGCCGCGGACCCGGCGACCCGTCCGCGCAAGCGCGGACGGGAGGACTACTTGCCGGTGCAGAGGCCCTGCTGGGCGAGGCGCCCGTGCTCGCGCGGGTCGCAATCGGTCGAGAGGAACGAGGCCCACTCGGCCGGCGTACCGTAGAAGGCGTTGCGGTCGACGTCGCCGCGCACCCCCGGCACGCGGCCGGTCGAGGTGAACTGCCACAGCATCCACTTGCGGTTGGCGAAGCGCTGCTCGGGCTCGGCGGCGGTCGAGCGCAGCCAGTGCGGATAGTCGGGCAGCTCGCCCTCGAGCACGTCCTTGTGGAAGGTGATGTCGGTGTAGATGATCGGCCGCTTGCCGGTGTACCGCTCCATCTCCTCGAGCATGTACGTCGTCATCGCCAGGGCCTGCGCCTTGGGCAGCTTCTTGGGGCAGGTCTGCGAGTGGCCGTTCCACTCCACGTCCAGCACCGGGGGCAGGGCGGTCGGATCGTTGGGGACGTTCTTCTTGAACCAGTCCATCTGCTCCTTGGCCGAGCGGCACCAGAACACGAAGTGGTAGGCCCCGCGGGGCACGCCCGCCTGGCCGGCCGCGTCCCAGTTGGCGCGGAAGCGGTCGTCGACGTGGTCGCCGCCCTCCGTCGCCTTGATGAAGGCGAACTGGGTGCCGGCGGCGCGGACCGAGGCCCAGTCGACGTTGCCCTGCCACTTCGAGATGTCGATGCCCTGGATCGGATGGCTCTTGGCCCGCGCGACGCCCGGATGGGGCTTCGCGTCGCCGTTCGTCGGGTAGAAGTCGTTGTTGGCCGCGCACGCCGCGAGGCTCGCCAGCAGCGTCGCCGCGAGGATGCGTTTGGCGAAGGTGGACTTGGCGAGGGCGCGCAGGCCGGCCGAGGTCGGAGCGAGATCCACGGGTCGAGCATTCCTCAGCGACATCGATGCCCGGCCCGCCATCTGGTGAAGCGCCACAACAGAGGTATTCGATGACCCCGGGGCGGTTAACAGACTTTTGCCGTCAATGCGGCGGAATTCCGGAACCCGTGTCGGCCGAGACACATGACCGCGTGGACGGCGTCCGCGCGCCGCGCGCCGGTTCGGTTAAGTCACGCCGCCGCCTCGCTTCTTCGGAGGGCTCGGGTTGGGTAAGGTTCTGTTCACCATAGGATACGAAGGCCTCGACCCGGAGCGCCTGACCGGGGCGCTGCGCGACGCCGGATGCGGCCTGCTCGCGGACGTGCGGGCGGTGGCCAACTCGCGCAAGCGCGGGTTCTCGAAGGGCGCGCTCAAGGCCGGGATCGAGGAGGCGGGCCTCGCCTACGCCCACCTGCGCAGCCTCGGCACGCCGAAGGCCGGCCGCGAGGCCGCCCGCGCCCACGACGCGACGCTCATGCGCCAAATCTACCGCGAGGCGGTGCTCGACACCGCCGACGGCGGGCTGGCGTTGGACGAGCTCGCCCGGATGGCCGAGGCCGCGCCGACCTGCCTGCTCTGCTTCGAGCGCGACCCGGAGCGTTGCCACCGGCGCGTGCTCGCCGAACGCCTGGAAGACCGCGGCTTCACCACCGTCGACCTGTTCGGGTGACCGGCCTCGAACCCCACGACGAAGCCCGTCCGGACGGCCGGAGGCCGTCCGCAAGCGCGAACGCGCGCCGCCGCCCGTGCGGCGGACGCCTTCGACCCCGGTCGAAGGCAACGACCGTCACGCGTCGGGCCGGCCTTCGCTGAAGCGCCGGAACGCCTCCAGGGTCTCGCCGCTGACGTGGTGCTCGATGCCTTCGGCGTCGCGGCGCGCGGTCTCGGGGCTGACGCCGAGCGCGCACAGGAAGCGTTCGACGATGCGATGGCGCTCGCGCGCCTGGCTGGCGAGCGCCCGGCCGGCCTCTGTGAGGAACACCCCGCGATAGGGGCGCTGCTGCACCAGCCCGTCCTCGGCCAGCCGCTTCAGCATCTTGGCGACGGTCGGCTGCGCCACGCCGAGGCGGGCGGCGATGTCGACCTGGCGCGCCTCGCCGCCGTCGCCGATCAGGTCGGCGATCAACTCCACGTAGTCCTCGACGAGCTCGGAGCGCCGGGCCTCGCGGGCCTGCCGGAAGCTCTCGACGTGGACCTCCGGATCGATGAGCGCGGGCTCGGATCGTGGCGGATCCTGCATGGTGCCGGCTCTCTCCCCTCGAGCAGGTCGCGTGGGCGGACGCCCTGCGGCGTCCTTGCGCGCGATCCCTGCGGACACACCGGGAAGCCGGTCGGCTGCGGCGCGAGGCCCCTGTTTAGCAAAAGCGCGGCGGAAGGCGAGCCCCGGCGCGGCGCAAGAATCGCCCTTGACCTTGAGCCCGGGCGCATCTTTATAGCTCATGCTATACAAGGCGCGGCACGGGGCCGTGCGGAAGCGCGGCGACGTCCATGGACCAACCCCTCGCGGAGACGCCGGCCGGCCGCCGGATCGCGCCGCAGCGCGAAAACCTGAGCCGGCGCACCGAGCAGGGCATCCGCGACGTGCTCGACGGGCGGGCCGTCGGGCGCGGGCGGTTCCTGCTGTTCACGGGGCCCGCCGTGATGGCCTCGATCGCCTACATGGACCCCGGCAACTTCGCGACGAACATCCAGGCCGGCGCCAAGTACGGCTACCGCCTGCTCTGGGTGGTGCTGGCCGCCAACCTCGTGGCGATGCTGTTCCAGGCGCTCTCGGCCAAGCTCGGCATCGTCACGGGCCAAAACCTCGCCGAGCTCTGCCGCGCGGAGTTCCGCAAGCCCGTGCGCCTCGCGATGTGGGCGGTGAGCGAGCTCGCCGCGATGGCCACCGACCTCGCCGAGTTCCTCGGCGGCGCGATCGGGCTGTCGCTGCTCACCGGCATGCCGCTGTTCGCCGGCATGGTGGTCACGGCAATCGTCACCTACGCGATCCTGCTGCTGGAGCGCGGGGGGTTTCGCTGGATGGAGATCGTCATCGGCACGATGGTGGCCACCATCGGCCTCTGCTACGCGATCGAGCTGTTCGTCGCCCCGGTCGCCTGGGCCGACGCGGCCAGGGGCCTGACGACGCCGCGGATCCCGGACGCCGAGGCGCTGACCATCGCGGTCGGCATCATCGGCGCGACGGTGATGCCGCACGCGCTGTTCCTGCATTCGGGGCTGACGCAGGGGCGCGGCGGGGTCCGCGACGACGCCGACCGGCGCGTGCTCCTGCGCTACTCGAACCGCGAGGTGGTGGTGGCGCTGGCGCTCGCGGGCCTCGTCAACATCGCCATGGTGATCATGGCGGCGGCCGCCTTCCACCTCGGCCACAGCGAGGTCGCCGAGATCGACCAGGCCTACAAGACGCTGACGCCGCTGCTGGGTCCTGCGGCGGCGGGCGCGTTCCTGGTCTCGCTGATCGCGTCGGGCGTGTCGTCCTCGGTGGTCGGCACGATGGCCGGGCAGATGGTGATGCAGGGCTTCCTCGGCTGGCGCGTGCCGCTGGTCGTGCGGCGGCTGGCGACCATGGTGCCGGCCTTCGTGGTGATCGGGATCGGCGTCGACCCGACCCGCGCGCTGGTGCTGTCGCAGGTGGTGCTGTCCCTGGCGCTGCCGGTGCCGATGGTCGCGCTCGTGCTGTTCACCCGGCGCCGCGACCTGATGGGCGCCTTCGCCAACGGCCGGGCGACGCAGGTCGCCGCTTTGGCCGGCGCGGCCCTCGTGCTCTGCCTCAACGCGGTCCTGCTGGCGCAGGCCTTCGGCCTGCCGATCCCGGGGTTGGCGGCCGGCTGATCCGGGCTCCCGTTACAGCCGGCCCGATCCGGCATGCCGGGAGGCTGACACCGGGCCCGCTTTCGCGCTCAATGGCGTCCGGACGCGAGGGTCGAGCGGCGATGAACGCCGCCGACGGCGTCCCCGGGAGAGACGCCATGATCCGTCACCTCGTCATCGCGGCCGCGTGCCTGACCGGCGCGCACGCCGCGCTCGCCCAGGACAAGGCCGCCCCACAGAATCTCGCCCAGGCCGACCTCGCCCCCGTCAAGATCGGCGTGCTCAACGACCGCTCGGGCGTCTATTCCGATTCCACCGGCGAGGGCGCGGTGATCGCCGCGCTTCTCGCCCTGGAGGACTTCAAGCCGGCCGAGCACGGGCTCTCGGTCGAGATCGTCTCCGCCGACCACCAGAACAAGCCCGACATCGGCGCGGCGCTGACCCGGCAATGGTACGACCGCGACGAGGTCGACGCGGTGTTCGACGTGCCGACCTCCTCGGTGGCGCTCGCCGTCAACGCGATCACCCGCGAGAAGAACAAGGTGTTCGTGAATTCCGGCGGCGGCACGCCGGACCTCACCGGTGCGCAATGCACCCCCAACACCGTGCACTGGACCTACGACACGGTGGCGCTCGCCACCAGCAACGGCAAGGCGATGCTGAAGCGCGGCGGCGACACCTGGTTCTTCCTCGCCGCCGACTACGCCTTCGGCCTCGCGCTGGAGCGCGACACCCGCGCGGTGGTGCTCAAGAACGGCGGCACGGTGCTCGGCACCGTGAAGACGCCGTTCCCGACCGCCGACTTCTCGTCGTTCCTGATCCAGGCGCAGGGGTCGGGCGCCAAGGTGATCGGGCTCGCCAACGCCGGGGGCGACGCCGCCAACGCGATCAAGCAGGCGCACGAGTTCGGCATCCGCGAGAGCGGGCAGGCGCTGGCCGCCCTGCTGATCTCCTCGACCGACATCCACGCGCTCGGGACCACGATCGCCCAGGGGCTGACCCTGACGGAGGCGTTCTACTGGGACCTGGACGACCAGACCCGCGCCTTCTCCGAGCGCTTCGCCAAGCGCGACGGCGGCCGCAAGCCCACCGCCTACCAGGCCGGCGTCTACGGCGGCTTCCTGCACTACCTCAAGGCGGTGGCCGCGCTCCATTCGGCGAAGGACGGCGCGGCCGTCGTCGCAAAAATGAAGGAGATGCCGACCGACGACCCGCTGTTCGGCAAGGGCACGATCCGCGCCGACGGGCGCAAGATCCACGACATGTACCTGTTCGAGGTCAAGACACCCGCCCAATCCAAGGGCGAGTGGGACCTCTACAACATCCTGGCGGTCAACCCCGGCAAGGACGTCTTCCGCCCGCTGAACGAGGGCGGCTGCCCGCTGGTGAAGGGGTGAGCGACGGATCGAACGGGACTGACGATTCCTTCGCATGAGGCCGGAACGGCTCACGAAGGCGCCTTACAATTCTCCACCGTCATTCCGGGGCTGCGAAGCAGAGCCCGGACCCGGAGGGCCGCGCCGAAGGTGTGCAATCCAGATCCGCCGACCGTGCTCGCTGAAGTGCGACCTGCGAGTCTGGATTCTGGGCTCGCCTGCGGTGCCCCGGAATGACGGGTTTGCCTTGGATGACCGCGCGCTTCGTCAAGATGCCATGCGCGATGAGGAGGCCGCCGGCTGGGATCGCCTTCACGACCGCTTCCTCACGAAGCGCATCCATCGCAGCCAGAGCTATTCCGAGAGAGACGCCTGCACCAATCAGGCGGAGTCGTTCTTCGCCCGCCTTCGACCGCGACGAGATGGGCGTTCACCACCGCGTCAGCGGCGCTTACCTCGGTGCCTATGCTGGTGAGATGGCTTGGCGCGAGGATCACCGACGCGTCAGAAACGGCGTCCAGTACCTGAGGCGACGATCGCCGCCCTCACGCATCCGGTGTGGCGTCAGTGGAAGGGCTACTGGCAACGGTAAGCTGCTGCGCGGCTTCAACCTGCTGACTTACATCGTGATCTGAAAACTCCAGGATCTCTCCCTTCCTAAGCAATTCTGCCAATATTTCTTTTATAAGTTTTCTTTTTTCTTCCTCACTATTAAGGTAAATTGCTATTGTGTAATCGACAAGCGGCTTTGGCTTTCCTTCCATCCAGTCGCTGAAAAATCCTTTGTCGTCTTTGCGCTTACCCCTCTCAAACAGGTCTCGGAAGCGCAAAGGGGAGATACCAATGAAAGGAGAAAACTGAACCTTTTGAGTTTTGTTAGCGCCCGTTCCTACATATAGCGAATCTTGTTGCAGTTGCTCCGCATAGCTTTTCGGGTATGGCTCAATGTAAAGCACTCTACCAATGCCCGCAGCTACGATATGTTTTGAGCACATATGGCATGGAAAAGTAGTGCAATATAATATTGACCCCTTAATTGGTATTCCAAGCCTTGCGGCGTCTGATATAGCAGACATTTCAGCATGGATTATTCGACCAAATTCCAATAGATCCATTAATTGTGAACCCTTTAGTGGGCTATCTTTCTTGCTAGATTCCGCTATTACTTTCGAAACCAGTTCGTCCACCTGAGATTGATCTGATATAAAACCGGACAACGCAAGGCGTCTGACAGTATCGGCAAGTATAGCCCGCTTGATACGCTCATTTTCATCGCCTTCAAGCGTGTAGTCTCGAGCGTCGTCGGCGTCAGAACTCCAATAGGTTCCGCCGTTTGCTTTCGGAACCTCATTGCAGCCTAGGGTCTGCACCTCCCCATTGGCTGAAAAAATGGCCGCCCCTACTTGCCTGGATAAATCAAGAGATCGCAAGGCTGCACTTTTAGCAATATATATTCCGTATTCATCCTTGCTTGGACTGATTTTATTTGATCCAAAAAAAGCAAGAAGAAATCGATTTAAAGTTTCTTCAGCTTCACGCTCATTGTCGAGGTTGATAAATAAGTCCGCCAGGGCAAACGCGTCTGCTAACCGCTGTCCGTGAGACTGCCCTTGCTCGTCCTCATCACGTCGAACTAGTTTTTTAGCATCGCCTTCATGATCTACGCTGGGCCGTGATTCGATATGGTCTGCTGAAATACAATGACTAAGATATTTTATTCTATTTTCTTTTCCGGAATACAACGAAATCAGCACAAACGCTTTCTGGTAAGTTTGTCGTAGGATCTTTATCTCTTCACCTCTTTTAAACTGGTCAAATATATAAGCTTGACCTTCGAGGTAATTTTTACCTTTCTTCTGCCTATATGCGCTAATCGCCGAACAACACAGCATCGCAAGAGCGCCGTTTTGGCCTGTGATTTCGCGAAACTTATTTGCGCATTCTATGTGAGTTGTATAACGATCTTCGATCGGGGTGTCTTTTAACACCATGTCTTTGATCTTAACAGACTTCATCAGCTCAGTGACTTTAAAGTCCTGTGACTGGTAATGAAATTTAAGTAGATTTGCCTTCAGTATCTCAACGAACTTCTTGTTCTTTGTTCCGATTGGTGAACAGAGGCCAAAGACAAGTTCGGGCGCTTGGGCAGTAGGCAGCATGAGCAGGATACCGAACGCAATGGGAACAAACTTGGTGAAAGGTACATTAATCAGTGGTAGTGTCCAGGCGCCAGCTCGATTGCGGGCAGCGAGGGGAAACGCCGTGAATGCGCTAGACGAAAACTGGCTGTCGGCCGACTTAGCGAAGGTCGATGCTGATATTGAACGGTGGAGCGTAGGAATACGTGAGTCGTTCGAATCACTTTACGGTGATTCGGACACCGCTAAGAGGCTCGAAGAGGCTTCTGATCAGGACGATCAGATTTAGTCACCCAGACTAGATTCCCATTTTGATCCTTTGAGCATCTTACTGCGCCGTTTTTTGATAGATGGCGCAGTGCCTTCGACGCCAGGCGGGTGTGCTCTGTTATGAGCTTGCTGTTGCGGGCGTCGTGGCTGGTAAGTGATGGGACGGACTGCGGACCTCCCGGCTCGTCATCGACCCTGTGGCCTCTCTGATTGTGTCTAGGATGCCCTTGGTGAGTTCGGCCCCGCCCGAATAGAACTTCGCGCTTCTAACAGGGCATGGCGGCGTCTAGATCGCCCTCGTAGCCGAGTGAGCCGAGAACCTGGTCCAAGGCCGACACGTCGTTCTTGATCTCAGCGATCCGGTCTTGCAGCTTGGACGCCTCCCCGAACAGGTTGGACCGCTTCGTGAGAAGCGCCGTTATCGTCTTGTCATAGGACTCAGTACGGAAGCGGTGGCGGCGTTCGGGATCGGTCATCCCGGGGCGCCGCAGGCGAGCCCGGGATCCACAGCCGCCGACCGCACGCGCTAGATCACAACCTGTGGTTCTGGATTGCACGCATTCGGCGCGGCCCTCCGGGTCCGGGCTCTGCTTCGCAGCCCCGGAATGACGGGCCCTGGCTGGAGGGTGGTGCGTTTCATCGATCCCGGGCAGGACGCGGAGGCCTAGCCGATCACCCGCACCGGCGCGCCGTCGAGGAACCCTTGGATGTCGGCCACCGCCTCGGTGAAGTAGGTGCGGTAGTTGGCTTCGCTCACGTAGCCGAGATGGGGCAGGGCCAGCAGGTTCGGCAGGCTGCGCCAGGGCGAGTCCGCCGGCAGGGGCTCGATCTCGAACACGTCGAGGCCGGCCCCGCCGATCCGGCCTTCCGCGAGGGCGGCCTGCAGCGCCAGGCCGTCGACGAGGCCCGCCCGCGCGGTGTTGATCAGCAGGGCGTGCGGCCGCATCAGCGCGAGCGCCGCGGCGTCGACCAGCCCGCGGGTGCTGTCGCCGAGCACGAGGTGGAGCGAGACCACGTCGCTCTCGGCCATCAGCGCCGCCTTGGAGACTGAGAGCGCCACGCCGGCGTCGGCCGCCCGCGCCTCCGTGAGGTTCGGGCTCCAGGCCGAGACCAGCATGCCGAAGGCCTGGCCGATCCGGGCGACGCGGGTCCCGATCTTGCCCAAGCCCAGCAATCCGAGGCGGCGGCCGGCGAGGTCGGCGCCCACGCTCGTCTGCCAGCCGCCGGCCCGCAGGGCGTTCGCCTCCGGCACGACGCGGCGGGCAAGCGCGAGGATCAGCGCCCAGGTCAGCTCCACCGGCGGCGCGGAGCCGCTCGCCGTGCCGCAGACGACGACCCCGTGGGCCTTGGCCGCGGCGAGGTCGATGCTCGCGTTGCGCATGCCGGAGGTGACCAGGAGCTTGAGCTTCGGCAGGCGCGCGAACAGGGCGGCCGGGAACGGCGTGCGCTCGCGCATGATCACCACGATTTCGCAGTCGGCGATGGCCGCGACCAGCGCGTCCTCGGTCGTGAAGCCCTCGCGGAAGGGGCGCAGCGCGACGCGGTCCCGGAGCGGGGACCAGTCCGCGAGGGTGGTGGCGACGCCCTGGTAGTCGTCGAGGATCGCGCAGGTGAGCGGGGTCGCCTCAAGCATGGGTCGCGTCCGATTTTTAGGGCAAGGCGGGGGGCAAGACGGGGGCGGGCGCCTTCACCGGGTCGGCGAGGCGCGTCGGCAGGGTGTCGAGGCGCAGGGCCTTGCGCAGGGCGCGCGAGCCGGCATCGACGGCGATCGTCAGCGCGGCGGTGGCCGCGATCAGCACCGTGGCGACGTCGAGGCGCAATTCCGAGATCGCGGCGTCGACGTGGAAGCCCAGCGTCGCGACGCCCAGGATGCCGAAGATCGCGCTCTCGCGAAGGATCAGCTCCCAGCGGTAGAGCAGGTAGGCGAGGAACTGCCCGTAGAGCCGCGGCACGGTCTCGTAGGCGTAGAGGTTGAGGCCCGTCGGCGCGTCGGCGCGGTAGGGTAGGGCGTCGGCGTGGCGCCCCATCAGGTAGCCGACGATGCCGGCATTGTGGATCGTCAGCGCCAGGATCGCCGGCAGCATCGAGGGGCCGAGGGTCTGCAGCAGGACGTAGGCGAGCATGTATTCCGGCGTCGAGCGCAAAACCACGAGGAGCACCCGCCCCGCGGGCGCGCCGAACCGGCCGGAAAAGCGCCGCGACACCAGCGGGAACAGGACGAGGGCGCCGAGCGCGGTCGCGACCAGCGCGATCTGCGCCAGCACCAGCGTCTGCACCGCGCCGGGGAGGATCTGGCCGGTCAGGATCGGCGAGAACCAGGCCCAGAGCCGGGGCAGGGTGGCGGGGTCGAGGAGGCTCGCGTTGCGCAAGGGCGCGGGGACGACGTCGTGGGTGAGGAAGCGGACGAGGCTGGCGCCGACGTTGGTGGTGCCGACGGTGGCCGGCAGCGCCAGCGCGCTCGCCGCGATCAGCACCGGCACCGTGTTCGCCCGCACCCAGAGCCGGCGCGAGCCGATCAGCGCGTAGAACACCAGCAGCAGCGCCCCGGCCTCGGCGTAGCGCCCCTGGCGGAAGGCGGATTCGAGGTAGAACCCCATGGTCGGCAGGCCGATGAAGCCGAGCACCAGGGTCGAGCGCATGGCGCATTCGAAGCGGTAGAGGGTGTAGTGCCGGAACGCGCCCGCGACCTCCGGCAGGCGGGCGTAGAGGAAGGCCGAGACGGCGCCGGTGCCCGCGGGCAGCACCCGGAGCGCCGACAGGTCGGCCTCCTCGATGATCTCCGAGTAGACCTTCGCGCAGATGCCGGCATAGGGCAGGGCGATGGCCAGGATCCCGGTGGTGGCCGAAAGCCCGAACACCTGCATCAGCAGCAGGGCCCAGAACAGCTCGTGCACCGCGCGCAGGCCGGCGCAGAGGAGGCGGACCGCGCGGAACCGCGCAAAGGGAATCGCCAGCAGGAAGCCGGCGCCGGCGCCCAACGTCACGCCGAGCACCGCGAAGGCGACCGTGTAGACGACGCTCCAGCCCTCCACCGAGAGCAGGTCGGGCCGCAACAGGCCGGCGAGCAGCCGCTGGAGGTCGGCCCAGGGGTTCAGGCTGGTGACGTGGAGGTCGGCCAGGGACAAGGCGGCGAGCGCGGCCCCCGCGAACCACAGGCTGGTCGCGGCGTAGCCAGGGCGTTGAAGCCCGATCACGCCGCCGCCTGGTAGAACGGGCTCAGCGCCGCCGCGTCGAGGCTGCGGGCGGGCGCGTCGAGGACGATGCGGCCGGCCTCCAGCACCACGATCCGGTCGGTGTGGGCGAGCGCGAGCGCCACGTCGTGGAGGGCCACCACCAGGGTCTCGTGGCCGCGGGCCATCTCGGCGAGCACGGCTGCGCCCTGCATCCGGTCCAGCGCCGAGACCGGCTCGTCGCCGACCAGGATCGGCCGGCCGTTGTAGAGCGCGCGGGCGACCGAGACCCGCTGCTGCTGCCCGCCCGACAGCGCGCCCGCCTTCTCGCGGATCTTCTCGGCCAGGCCGACCCGGGCCAGCACCGCGCGGACTTCGGCGAGGTCGGCGGCGGCCGGGCGAACCAGGGTGCGCAGGTTGTGCAGGGTCGAGCGGCGGTCGAGGCGGCCCATGTAGACGTTGTGGAACACCGACAGGGTCCGCACGAGGGCCGCCGCCTGCGGCACCAGCGCGACCCGCTCCGGGCTCTGCGCCTGGATCAGGCCGATCAGCGTCGACTTGCCCGCCCCCGAGCGCCCCAGCAGCGCGACCCGCTCGCCCGGATAAATCGTCAGGTCGATGCCGGCGAGCACCGGGCGCCCGTCGTAGGCGGCGCCCGCATCCACGAGCCGGATCGCAGGGTCTGCCATCGTGTCGGTCAGTCGAGCAGGCCGGTGGACTGCCCCACCGCGATCAGCGGCGCGTAGGCGGCGTTGTCGACGGGGATGAATTTCGAGCGGCCGAACGGCTCCAGGATCGCCGGATCGGCGATGCCGACGAGCGCCGCCTTCAGCTTCGCGGTGAAGCCGTCGCCGTAGATCGCGTCCACGTCGCCGCGCACCGTCCACTGGTAGTCGGGGAAGGTCGGGCTCTCCCAGATCACCGTGACGGCCTTGGGGTCGACCTTGCCGGCCTTGGCGTCGAGGTCCCAGACCGAATAGTCGACCGCGCCGACGGCGAAGGCGCCCGACTGCACGAGCTGGATCGTCCGGCTGTGGTCGCCCGAGAAGCCCACCGTCGGGAAGACCTGCTCGGGGGTCTTGCCCGGAAAGGCCTGCCGGATGAAGTATTCCGGCATCAGGCGGCCCGAGGTCGAGGCGCGCGAGCCGAAGGTGAAGCTCTTGCCGGCGATGTCCTTCGGGAAGTCCTTGGACGGCTGGAGGCCGGTCTTCACGTTGGCGATCAGGTAGGTCTTGAAGGCGGCGTCCTCCGCGCCTTGCGCGATCGCCTGGGAGCCCGGCACCGCCTTGCGCGCCTGCACGCCGGTGAAGCCGCCGAACCAGGCGAGCTGCACCTGCCCGTTGGTGAAGGCGGTGACGGCGGCCGGATAGTTCTTCACCGGGATGTACGTCACCGGCACGCCGAGCTTGGCTTCGAGGTAGCGCGCGACCTTGCCGAAGCGCTCGACCAGGCGGCTCTCGTCCTGATCCGGGATGCCGGTGAACACGAAGGCGGGCTTGGCGGCTTGCGCCGAGGCCGGCCCCGCCGCGGGCAGGGCGGCGAGCACCGCCAGGATCAGCGTCCGAAATCCGTCGCGCATGCTTCGTCCCCGCTCCCCGTCGACCGCCTCGGCCCTGGGCCGCCATCCGCATCGGTGACCGGCCCGCATCGGTGTCCTGCCCTCATCGGTATCCTGCCCTAGAGCATTTTCGAGCGCGGTGGATACCGGCTCGCGTGCAGAAAAAGCGGCCACGCAGGCGGTTAGAGCATGGGCCGGTCACGCCGTGGATGCGGTGGCGGCGCCGCACCGGTCGTCCTCCGCCGTGCCGACCCGCCCGGCCCGACGCCTGGCCCCGCAGGGTCGAAGGCCACGCCTTCGACCGCGGCGGGAGACACGGGCGGCAGGCACGGGCGGCAGGATGGTACGATCAACGGGAACCCGGCCCTCCGAACGCCGTTCGAGCAGGGCGAACGAACGATCACGGACGGAAAACCACCATGAAGAAGATCCTCCTCGGCGCGACCCTGGCCATCGGCCTACTCGCCGGCACGAACATGCCGAGCCAGGCGGCCCCCGGCGACGGCCTCTCCCGCAACGCCGCGGCGACCGGCAACAGCACCTTCGCCGGCCAGCATCGGATGGCCCGCCGCGGCAGCATGATGGCGCGCCCGCACATGATGCGCCGTCACCGTCATCACCGCCGCCATCGCTGACCAGATCGCCGCCGCCGGATTCGATGACGGCTCCGGCGGCGTCATACCAAATCCGGTCGATCCCTTCGGGATGGCGGATGTGGGCTTCGCTCATGCGCCGCGCGGGATGCGCCGCGCGGGCTTGCCTGATACGGCCTCCGCTTCGATCGAGCGGAGGCCGTATCAGGCGGCGGCCGCCTCATCGAGCAACCATTCGATCCGCCCCCGGCTCGTCACCCGGCCCGCCGGCAGGTCCTCGCCGGCGGCGAGCCGCCGGAGCGCCTCGCGCTTGCCCGCGCCGCCCACCAGGAACAGGATCAGGGCGGAGGAGGCGATCGCCTTGAAGGTCAGCGTCACCCGCGGCACGAACGGCGTCAGGCCGGCCTCCGGCACGGGCGCCACGAGGGCGTCCGTCACGGACAGGGCGGGCTTGCCGGGAAACAGCGAGGCGGTGTGGCCGTCCTCGCCGAGGCCGAGCAGGACGCAGTCGAACAGCGGACGGGCGGGGTCGAGCCGGTCGGCGCCATAGAACGCGAGGAGCGTGCGGGAGTAGGCCTCGGCCGCCACCTCCGGCCCGAGGTCGGTCGGGATGAAGTGCAGGTGCGCGGCCGACAAAGCCGTGCCGTGGCCGAAGGCCTCGCGCACCATGCGGACGTTGCTGTCGGCATGGTCCCACGGCACGGCACGGTCGTCGCCGAAGAACCAGTGGACCCGGTCCCAGGGCACGCGGCCGACATGGTCCGGCCCGGCGAGCAGGGCGTAGAGGCGCTTGGGCGTCGATCCGCCGGACAGCGCGATCGCGATCCGCTCGGATCGCGAGGCCTCGCAGACCGCGATCAGGCGCTCGGCAGCCTCGCGGGCCACCGCGTCGGCATCGGGAAGGACCACGGCGTCGGGCGGCAGCGCGCCCATCATGACTTTTTGGGCTCCTGGTGGCCGCCGAACCCCTTGCGCATCGCCGACAGCATCTTGTCGGCGTAGGACGCGTCCTCGCGCGAGCGGAAGCGGCGGTAGAGCGCGTTCGACAGCACCGTGGCCGGCACGGATTCCTCGATCGCCGCGTTGATCGTCCAGCGGCCCTCGCCGGAATCCTCGACGTAGCCGGAATAGTCCTCGAGCTTCTCGTCGGTGGCCAACGCGCTCGCCGTCAGGTCGAGGAGCCAGGACGAGACCACGCTGCCGCGGCGCCAGACCTCGGCGATGTCGCCGAGGTTGAGGTCGAACCGGCGCTCGGGGGGCAGCGCCTCGCTGTCGGCGTGCTTGAGGATGTCGAAGCCCTCGGCATAGGCCTGCATCAGGCCGTATTCGATGCCGTTGTGGATCATCTTGACGAAGTGGCCTGCCCCGCTCGGGCCGGCATGGATGTAGCCCTGCTCGGCGCGGGGGTCGCGGCCGTCGCGCCCCGGCGTCTTCGGGATGTCGCCGATCCCCGGCGCGAGCGTCGCGAAGACCGGGTCGAGGCGATCGACGGCCGCCTTGTCGCCGCCGATCATCATGCAGTAGCCGCGCTCCAGCCCCCAGACGCCGCCGGAGGTGCCGACGTCGACGTAGTGGATGCTCCGGTCCTTGAGCTCGCCCGCGCGGCGCACGTCGTCGCCGTAGAACGAGTTGCCGCCGTCGATGATCACGTCGTCGGCCTGCATCAGGCCGGACAGCGCCTTCACCGTGGCTTCCGTGATCGCGCCCGCCGGCAGCATCACCCAGGCGGCCCGCGGGACGTCGAGCTTGGAGACGAAGTCCTCCAGGCTGTCGGCGCCGACCGCGCCGGCCTCGACCAGCGCCTTCACCGCCTCCGGGTTCTGGTCGAAGACCACCGCCGTGTGCCCGTCGCGCAGGAGGCGCCGGACGATGTTGCCGCCCATCCGGCCGAGGCCGATCATCCCGAGCTGCATGTTTGGCACTCCTCTGAGGCTCTGTGAGGCTCTGTCGGTGGCGGCCCGCCGCACCCGGCTGCGCCCGCGAGGGGCCCCGGGCGCGGCGATCCGTCGTGAGGCTTAGCCCGCCGCGGCGGTCAGGGCCGCGGCGATCCGCTTCAGGCCGGCCGGGACGTCGCCGCCCTTGATGTGGACCCGCAGCGCCCGGCGTCCGCGCTCGGCGAGGACCGACAGGTCGCCGCGCGCCTGCGCCGCGACCACGGTGCCGAAGCCGAGCTTGCGCCCCGGGATCGCGAGGTCCTCGGCGGGGTCGGCGGTGATCTGCACGAACACGCCGGTGTCGGGGCCGCCCTTGTAGGCCTGGCCCGTCGAGTGGAGGAAGCGCGGCCCGAATTCCAGGCAGGTCGCCACGTGCCGCGCGTCGCGGATCGCCAAGCGGGCCTGCTGCAGGACGGCGTGGTTCGCCTCGTTCCGCGGCACGTAGGCGAGGAGCGCCAGGTAGTCGCCGGCCTTGAGCCGGGCGACCTGCGCCTTCAGCCCGGCCTCCAGCCCGTCGGCCGCCTCCGGCAGCGCGCCGGAATTGGCCGTGTCGGCGTAGAGGGCGATGGTCTCGTCCTCGAACACCGGCGTCTCGGGCGGCAGCGCTCCGCTCGCCTCGGCGGCCTCGAACAGCTTCTTCGTCTCGATCTTGCTCGCCTCGACGTCGGGCTGGTCGAACGGGTTGATGCCGAGCAGCGCGCCGGCCACCGCGGTCGCCATCTCGAAGCGGAAGAACTCCTGCGGAAGCTGCTCCACCGTGTCGAGGGTGATGCGCACCACCGGATGGCCCTCGCGCTCCAGGCCGCGCAGGGTCTCGTCCTGGCGCTCGTCGGCATGGCCGTCGAGGCGCAGGTAGACGAAGAGGCGGTCGTGGCCGTAGGCGGCCGGCACGTCGACCGGCTCGCCGTCGATCGGGATCAGGCCCTTGCCCTGCTTGCCGGTCGACTCCGCGATCAGCTGCTCGGCCCAACCGCCGAAGCTGGCGATCCCCGGGGAGGCGACGATCGTCACCTTGTCGCGACCCGCCAGACCAGCGGTGCCCATCGCGGCGCCCAGCAGCACGCCGGGGTTCTCGGTCGGCGGCACCGCCGGGCCGCAGGAGCGGACCATGATCCGCGCCCGCTCCAGGAAGTCCGTCACGTCGATGCCGACGCAGGCCGCCGGCACCAGGCCGAAGGCCGAGAGCACGGAGTAGCGCCCGCCGATCTGCGGCACGCCGTAGAAGATCCGCCGGAAGCCGTCGGCCTTGGCCGCCTTCTCCATCGCCGAGCCGGGAT
This sequence comes from Methylobacterium cerastii, assembly GCF_022179125.1. Taxonomy (GTDB): domain Bacteria; phylum Pseudomonadota; class Alphaproteobacteria; order Rhizobiales; family Beijerinckiaceae; genus Methylobacterium; species Methylobacterium cerastii. Next base: position 44,899 of record NZ_BPQG01000016.1, on the reverse strand, counting down.
CGGTGACGGCGAGGAAGTGCTCGCCCGCCCGCTCGCCGACGACCGCCTTCATCCGCGCCAGGAAGTAGTCGCGAAACACGTTCGGCTCCAAGGTCGAGCCGGACTTCGAGGCGACGACGAACAGCGTGCGCGGCAGGTCGAGGGTGGCCTCGAGCGCGCGGACCTCGTCGGGATTGGTGGAATCGAGGATCGAGAGCTTCGGGAAGCCGTCGCGGTTGCCGTAGGTCAGGCCGAGCACTTCGGGGCCGAGGCTCGACCCGCCCATGCCGAGCACGACGACGTCGGCGAAGCCCTGCCCCTGAACCCAGGCCGAGAGCGCGGCGTAATCCTGCGCCTTCTCCAGCTCGTCCTCGACGATGCGGAGCCAGCCGAGCCACCGATCCTCGTCGGCGCCCGACCAGACCGTGGTGTCGTGCGCCCACAGGCGGCGGATCGCACCGCTCGCGCGCCAGGCTTCGACCGCCTTGCCGGTCTCGGCGGCCAGCGCGTCGCCGAGCTTCAGGCTCTGGACGTTCAGGCGATGGCCGAGCAGCGCCACGCGCTTGCCGGCGACCGCGCCGAGCAGCTTGTCGGCGGCGTCGACGAAGAGCTGCACGCCCTCCTCGACCAGCTGCTTGGCCATCGCGTCGATGTCGATGCCGGCCTCAGCCAGGCGCGCCATCACGGCTTCCGCCCCGGCCACGTCCTCCTCGATCGCGTTGCGCACCGCGCCATGGTCGCGGAACGCGTCCATCGTGGCCGGCGGCATGGTGTTGACGGTGTTCGGGCCGATCAGCTCCTCGACGTAGAGCACGTCGCGGTAGGCCTTGTTCTTGGTGCCCGTGGAGGCCCAGAGCAGCCGCTGCGCCTTGGCGCCCTTCTCGGCCAGCGCCGTCCACTTGCTGTCCGCGAACACCGCCTTGTAGCGCTGGTAGGCGAGCTTGGCGTTGGCGATCGCGACCTTGCCCTTGAGGGCTTCGAGGGCGGCCTTCCGCTCGGGGTCGGCTTCCGCCGCGGCCTTCTCGTCGAGCAGCTTGTCGGCCAGCACGTCGATGCGGCTGATGAAGAAGCTCGCCACGCTCGCGATCCGCGAGACGTCGCCGCCGTTCCTCGCGCGCTCCGCGAGGCCGTCGACGAAGGCGCGGGCGACCTTCTCGTACTCGCCCTGCGAGAACAGCAGGGTGACGTTGATCGAGATGCCTTCCGCCGTGAGCTGGCGGATCGCCGGGATGCCCTCCGGGGTCGCGGGCACCTTCACCATCAGGTTGTCGCGCGCCACGGCCTTGTGGAGCCTGCGAGCCTCCTCCAGCGTGTCCTCGGTCTGCAGGGCGAGGTAGGGCGAGACCTCGAGGCTGACGTAGCCGTCTGCGCCGTCGGACGCCTCGTAGACCGGGCGCAGCACGTCGGCCGCCGCCTGGATGTCGGCGATGGCCAAGCCCTCGTAGAGGTCGATGACGCGGCTGTCGCCCTGCTCCATCACGCTCTTGAGGCTGGCATCGTACTCGTCGGAATGGCCGATGGCCTTCTCGAAGATCGAGGGGTTGGAGGTCACGCCGCGCAGGCCGTCGTTCTCGACCAGCGCCTTGAGCTCGCCCTTGGCGACGAAGCCGCGGGCGACGAAGTCGAGCCAGACCGCCTGATCCTGTTCGGCGTGCAGGGCCTTGAGCGCGTTCATGTCGATGCCTCGCAAAGTCGTCGGTCTCGGTTCGTCGTGTCGTCGACCCCCCGCTCGGGAGATCAACCCGCGGACCCAGGCCTTGGCTCCGGCGTGGAGCGCAGGCCTGGGTCGCGATGCCCAGGACTCGTGCTTGTACGCGTGCTTGTACGCGTGCCTGTCTCAGTGCTTGTCTCAGTGCTTGGCGTTGTGATCGTTCTTGTGCTTGGCGATCTGGTCTCGCGCCGCCAGCAGCACCTTCTCCGGCGTGAACCCGAACTTGGCCTGCAGGTCCTTGATCGGCGCCGAGGAGCCGAAGGTGTGCATCCCGATGATCGTGCCGGCCGAGCCCGCATAGCGGTCCCAGCCGATCACCGAGCCCTGCTCGACGGCGACGCGGGCCAGCACGGCCGGCGGCAGCACGCTCTCGCGATAGGCCTCGTCCTGGCGCTCGAACAGGTCCCAGGACGGCATCGAGACGACGCGCGCCGCCACGCCCTCGGCCTTCAGGCTCTCGTAGGCCTGGAGGCAGAGCTGCACTTCGGAGCCGGAGCCGATCAGGATCACCTCCGGCGTCGCGTCGCCGCCCGCGAGCACGTAGCCGCCCTTGGCGACGCCCGACGCGCTGGCGAAGGTCGTGCGGTCGATGGTCGGCAGCGGCTGGCGCGAGAGGGCGAGCACCGCCGGCTGGTCTTTCAGCGAGAAGATCACGCGGTAGGCTTCCGCGACCTCGTTGGCGTCGGCGGGGCGCAGGGTCACGAGGCCGGGGATGCAGCGCAGGCTCAGGAGCTGCTCCACCGGCTGGTGGGTCGGCCCGTCTTCGCCGACGCCGATGGAGTCGTGCGTGAAGATGTGGAAGACCGGCAACTCCATCAAAGAAGCCAGCCGCACCGCCGGGCGCATGTAGTCGACGAAGACCAGGAAGGTCGCGCCGTAGGCCCTGAGGCCCGAGAGCCCGAGCCCGTTCACGATCGAGCCCATGGCGTGCTCGCGCACGCCGAAGTGGATGTTGCGGCCGCCCGGCTCGAACGGGGTGAGCGAGCCCGCCCCCTCGAAGGTGAGGTTCGACTTGTTCGAGGGCGCCAGATCCGCCGAGCCGCCGAGCATGAACGGCACGTGCTGGGCGATGGCGTTCAACACCTTTCCAGAGGATTCGCGGGTCGCGAGCCCCTTGGCGTCGGGCTCGAACACCGGGATGTCCCGGTCCCAGCCCTCGGGCAGGCGGCCCTCGAAGAAGGCGTCGAGGGTCTCGGCGTGCTCGGGGTCGGCGTCCTTGGCGGCCGTCAGGAAGCCCTGCCACTGGTCGTAGAGCTCGGCGCCGCGCTTGCCGATGTTGTCGGAAAAGTTCTGCTGCACGCCGTCGGGCACCAGGAACTGCGCGTCCTCCGGCCAGCCGTAGGCGCGCTTGGCGCCCTTGGCCTCGTCCTCGCCGAGCGCGTCCGAGTGGGCCTTCGACGTGTTCTGCTTCTTCGGCGCGCCGAAGCCGATGATCGAGTTGACGATGATGATCGTCGGCCGGTCGCTCGACTGCAGGAAGGTCTCGATCGCACCCGAGATCGAATGCACGTCGTTGGCGTCGGCGACGCGCAGCACCTGCCAGCCGTAGGCGAGGAACCGGGTCGCGACCTCTTCGCCGAAGGCCAGTTCGGTGTGGCCCTCGATGGTGATGGTGTTGTTGTCGTAGATCCAGCACAGGTTCGACAGGCGCAGGTGCCCGGCGATCGAGGCGGCCTCGGAGGCGACGCCCTCCATCAGGTCGCCGTCCGAGCAGATCGCGTAGACGTTGTAGTCGAACAGCGGCAGCTCGGGCCGGTTCAGGTGCTCACCGAGGTAGCGGCCGCCCATCGCCATGCCGACGGAGTTCGCCACGCCCTGGCCGAGGGGCCCTGTGGTGGTCTCGACGCCGGTGGTGAAGTGGTATTCCGGGTGGCCCGGCGTGCGGCTGTCGAGCTGCCGAAACTTCTTGATGTCCTCGAGCGTCACGGCCGGCGCGTTGCCGCCGTCCTTTTCCGCCACGCCTGCAAGGTGCAGCAGCGCGTAGAGCAGCATCGAGGCGTGGCCGCAGGACAGAACGAAGCGGTCGCGGTTGGGCCAGTGGGGATGCGCCGGGTCGTAGCGGAGGTATCGGTTCCACAGGGTGTAGGCCACCGGAGCCAGCGCCATCGGCGCGCCGGCGTGTCCCGAATTGGCCTTCTGCACCGCATCGATCGCCAACGTGCGGATGGTGTCGATCGAGAGCTTGTCGATCTCGGAAAGCGCCGTCTTGGGCACGGTGTCAGCTCCGCTCATGGTGTCGTCTTTCCCGTTGTCGTCACTGCGGCGCGAGACCGCTCGCGACCGCGTGCGGTTGGTGCACGCGCAAATCGCGGCCGGCGGGCGCGTCCGAATCGTCCGCGCCGCCCCGCTCCTTCGCAGGCCCTTCGGCCCGGCTGTAATTGAGGATGGTGTTCACGAGCGCAACATGCGTGAACGCCTGCGGGAAGTTGCCGACCAGCCGCCGGGCCTTCCCGTCATACTCCTCGGAGACGAGGCCGAGGTCGTTGCAGATGCCGATCAGGCGCTCGATCAGGGCGCGGGCCTCCGCGCGGCGGCCGAGGCCGATCAGGTTGTCCGCGTACCAGAAGGTGCAGGGCAGGAATGCGCCCTCGTTGCCGGGCAGCCCGTCCGTGGTCTGGCCCCGCGTGTCGTAGCGCAGGATGAAGCCATCGCGCATCAGGTCCCGGCCGATCGCCTCGACGGTGCCGACCACGCGCGGGTCGTCCTGGGGCAGAAAGCCCATATGGGCGATCAGCAGCAGGCTCGCGTCGAGCTTCTTCGAGCCGTAATACTGCACGAAGCTGTTCAGCTCCGGATCGAAGCCCTTCTCGCAGACCTCCGCGTGGATCTGGTCGCGGATCGCCTTCCAGCGCGCGACCGGCGCGTCGGGGGCGTCGGCCTGTCCCGTATGGCTGCGGATCGCGCGATCGAAGGCGACCCAGGCCATGACCTTCGAGTGGACGAAGTGCTTGCGCCCGCCGCGCACCTCCCAGATGCCCTCGTCCGGCTCGCTCCAGACCTTCTCCAGGTGGGCGATGATGGCGAGGCCCACGCGCCAGCCGTCCTTGTCGGTCGGCATGCCGCGCATCCGCGCCTGGTAGAGCGCGTCGAACAATTCGCCGTAGACGTCGAGCTGGAACTGCGAGACCGCGGCGTTGCCGACCCGGACCGGCTTCGAGCCCTCGTAGCCGGGCAGCCAGTCGAGCTCGATCTCGGGCAGCAGCCGCTCGCCGGCGATGCCGTAGAGGATGTGCGCCTGCTCCGGGTTGCCGGCCACCGCGCGCTGCAGCCAGTCGCGCCAGGCGCGGGCCTCGTCGAGGAAGCCGCCATCCATCAGCGCGAGGAGAGTGAAGGTCGAGTCGCGCAGCCAGCAGAAGCGGTAGTCCCAGTTGCGCACGCCGCCAAGGTCCTCCGGCAGCGACGTCGTCGGCGCGGCCACGATCCCGCCCGTCGGCATGTAGATCAGCGCCTTCAGCGTCAGCAGCGAGCGCTTCAGCATCGCGTCCCAGGGCGTGCCGCTGGCGCAGCGGTCGGACCAGTCCCGCCAGAACCGGTCGGTGGCGGCGAGCACCTTGCGCGGCTCGATCGGCGCCGGGTCTTCCTCGTGGCTCGCGCCGTAGCTCAAGGTGAAGGCGACCGCCTCGCCGGCATGCACCGTGAACTCGGAGACCGTGGTCTGCCCATGCCCACGCAGAGGCGCCTTGGTACGCAGGACCGCCTTGTGCGGCCCCGAGATCGCGCGGAGGTCGCCAAGCTCGTTGTGCGAGACCCAGGGGACCGCCGAGCCGTAATCGAAGCGCATCGCGAGATCCATGCGCATCGCCACGCGGCCGTGCAGGCCCTCGACCAGGCGGATCAGGTGCGACCCGTCGCCGACGGGCATGTAGTCGACGACACGCACCTCGCCCTCGCGGGTCTTGTGGTGGGTCTCCAGCACGAGGCTGCCCTCGCGGTAGGCCCAGCGGGTCTCGACGTGGGCGGCCTGCGGCGCGAGGCGCCAGAACCCGTGCTCCTCGGTGCCGAGGAGGGCGGCGAACAGGGCGGAGGCGTCGAAGCGCGGCCAGCACAGCCAGTCGACGCTGCCCTGCCGGCTAATCAGCGCGGCGGTGCGGCCGTCGCCGATCAGCGCGTAGTCCTCGATGCGTGCGGCCATGAAGCGGATCCGTCGCGGCCGGCGACGGGCGCCGTCCGATGCACTGCACCTAGTTCGGCAAAGCGATGCGGTCCAGGGCGCGACGGGGAAAACGGACGCCGCCCAAGACGCTAATCACGGCGCCCGTCACGGTGCGCACGCGGCCGGACGGCCGCAGCGCAGCATGGCGGAAAGCCCTCAGTCCAAACGGTCGACCAGGACCGAAACCGGGCTGCCGAGTGCGGAGGCGCCGGTGCGCAGGTAGGCGGCGGCGTCCCCGACCGCGCGCACGGCCGGGGCGAAGGGCAGGGCGAGGTCCGGCAGCAGGCCGTCGCGCACCTGCGCCTCGGCCTCGACGGGTGAGGGCCGGACGATTTCGGAGAACGGGTCGGGCCGGCGCGGCGGCCCCTCGGCGCAGCGCGGTCCGGAGCAGGCGCGGCGCGGCGTCACGGCCGTCGTCGCGACCCGCGCGACCGGATGCGACGCGGTGCGGATCTCCGGCAGGACGAGGCTCGGCGGGAACTGCGCGAAGGCGATCGCGGCCGGCGGCCGGGGCAGGGCGGCCTCGGCCGGGGCCGCCGCATGGAAGGCGTGGGGCGCGACGGAGGCGGAGGGCGCCGGGACGGCCGGTGCCTGGGCCGGCTCGCGGCACAGGAGCGAGGCTGCCCCGATCACGAGCGCCGTAGCCAGGGTCGGCAGGAAGGGGAGGGAAAGCCGGCCGGAACCGCCGCCGTCCAGGGTCGCGAAGGGGTCTGGCTTCGACATCCGATGCTTCGAACCTCCTCGACCGTCGCGACGACCGCCTGGGTGATCCCGATTTGCGGCGGAAGCTAGACCGTTTCCTTTCCGCTCCGTTGCCCGGAGCGATCCGGCAGGGCGCGAAGGGCGCCCCGCGGAGCGAAAGCCCAAACCCGTGGAGGCAGGCGCCGTTGATCGAGACCGAAGAAAAAAGAGCCGGCGCTTTCAAGCGATCGCCCTGGCGATCCGGGGCACGACGCTTGCCTTGCGGGGCAGCCGGCGGCATGCGTCGCCGCGATCCGATTTGTCGCCCAGCACCGGGCCTAGATGTCAGACACCAGCCTCACCGTCGCCGTGATCGATCCGAGCCGGGCGCGTGCCGCGATCCTGGAGGAGGGCCTGCGCGCCGCCGGGATCGGTCGCGTCGTGGTGATGGCCGACACCGCCGACCTGATGGAGCGCGTCGCCGCGCTCGCCCCCGACGTGGTGGTGATCCACCTGGAAAGCCCGAGCCGGGACATCCTGGAGCAGATGTCCGGCGTCGCGCGCCACGTCGAGCGGCCGGTGGCGATGTTCGTGGACCGCTCGGACGCCACGATGATGCAGGCGGCGGTCGACGCAGGAATCTCGGCCTACGTCGTGGACGGCCTGCGCCCCGAGCGGATCAAGCCGATCCTCGACATTGCGATCCTGCGCTTCAACGCGTTCTCGCGCCTGCAGCGGGAGCTCTCGGAGGCGCGCGGCGAACTCGCCGACCGCAAGCTGATCGAGCGCGCCAAGGGCATCCTCATGAGCATGAAGGGCCTGTCCGAGGACGAGGCCTACAAGCAGCTGCGCAAGAAGGCGATGAACGAGAAGCGGAAGATCGCCGACATCGCGCGGGCGATCGTCACCGCGGCCGACCTGCTCGGATGAGGGCGCCAGTGACTTCGCCGAGGAGGCTTCGCAGATGAGACTTCATCTGGGCTACGTGCCCCTCTGCGACGCAGCCCCCGTGATCGCCGCCCACGAGATGGGCTTCGCCCGCGCCGAGGGGCTCGACCTGGAGCTGACCGCCGAGCCGTCCTGGGCGACGCTGCGCGACCGGCTGGCGCTCGGATACCTCGACGCCGCGCACATCCTGGCGCCGCTGGCGTTGGCGAGCGCGCTCGCCCTGTCGGGGCCGCCCTCCGACCTGATCGTGCCGCTGTCGCTCAGCCTGAACGGCAACGCGATCACCCTATCCAACCCCCTCTGGGCCACGATGGCGCCGGAGAGCGAGCGCCTCGCCGACGTCGCCGGCGCCTTCGCCCGGATGGCGGGCGCGCGCAGGGAAGCCGGCCGGCCGCTGACGCTGGGCACGGTCCATCCGTTCTCCTCGCACACCTACCAGCTCCGGCTGTTCTGCGAGGCCGGCGGACTAGACCCGGCCGCCGTCCGCCTGGTGGCGGTGCCGCCCCAGCACAGCGTCGAAGCCCTATCGCGCGGGATCGTCGACGGCTTCTGCGCCGGCGCGCCCTGGAACGCGGTGGCGGTCGCGGCCGGACTCGGGCGCATCGCCGCGCTGGGCTGCGAGGTGGCCCCGGACGCGCCCGAGAAGGTGCTCGCCGTCGCGCCGCGGCTCGAGGGCGCGATCCCGCCCCTGGTGCGGGCCGTCGCCCACGCCGGGCGCTGGTGCGCCGACCCGGCCAATCGCACCGAGCTCGCCCACCGCCTCGCGCGGCGGCCCTACCTGAACCTCGACCCCCATCTGATCGCCCGCACCTTCGAGGGGACGATCGTCCTCGACGGGCCGGGCCGGGAGCGCGAAGCGCCCGATTACCTGCGCCTCGACGCGGCGGCGCAGGAGCCGCGCGCCGCCCATGTCGGCTGGATCCTGTCGCAGATGCGAGCCGCCGGGCAGATGCCGGCCGAGGACCTCCTGCCGGCCGCGGAAGCCGTCTACCGGCCGGACCTCTACGCAGCGGCCGGGCTGTCCCCGGCCTGAGCCCTCCGGACCGCACCGGCACGACGATCGCAACGGAACGCGGGCGCCGCGACGCAGTTATGGTTCTGCCATGCCAGGTTGCCGCAAGCTCGACACCGCCTCGTCCAGTCCCGCCTCGCGCGGACGCGTCGATCTTTCGGCCTACGTTCGGCACCGTGGACGCGCGCCGCGGGCGATGAACGACAACCGGCGCGCGAAGGCCGCGCATCCGTGGCGCTGGGTCCTGCTGATCGGCGCGGTTCCCGTCGTCGGCCTGATGGCCGCTCTCTCGACCCTCATCTAGCCTCCGCAGCGGGCCTCGACCCCGCCGAAGCGCATCGCGACCGCCCCCCTAAGCCGGAGCCGTCGCGTTCGCACATGCCTGCCTGATCAGCGCTCAATAGCCTGATCTTTGTGCAGCGCACGCGTGTGATCGAAAGGCCCGCGAAGGTGCCGTTCGCGTTCCCGGCGACAGCGGGCGAACCGTATCCTCACGAATTGGCACGGAACCTGCTGAGATCGCCTGCCCCGTCAACGACGACGGGCAACACCGTCAGCGAGGCCGCTGAACCGATGTCTCCTCGCGGGCGGATACGCTCGCCCGAGGTCGATCGGCGGCGGCTTTTTTCGTGGCGGACGTGCCCGCGCAGTTTTTCGAGGACGAGACCCTTCCACTGATGCTCACAGCGCAGACGGATCAGGTTCCAGCGGCGGAGATTCCGCGCGAGAGGCTCGTCGTGGTCGGCAACGGCATGGCCTCGTTGCGCTTCCTCGAACGGCTGACCGAAGGGTCGCCCGGCCGCTACGACGTCACCGTCGTCGGCGCCGAGCCGGTGGCCGCCTACAACCGTGTGCTGCTGTCCTCCCTGCTCGGCGGCGAAGTGGACGAGGCGGCTTGCGCCTTCCGCGGGCTCGACTGGTACGAGAGCCACGGCATCCGCCTGATCACCGGCGCCCCCGCGACGCAAGTCGACCGCGAGAACGCGCTGGTCGTCGTCGGCGAGACCCACGTGCTGCCCTTCGACAAGCTGGTGCTGGCGGTGGGCTCCGTGCCGATCCGCCTGCCCAAGCCCGGGATGGACCTGCCCGGCATCATCACCTTCCGCGACCTCGCGGACGTGTCGGCGATCCGGAAGGCGGCGGTCGAGCACGCCAAGGCCATCGTCATCGGCGGCGGCCTGCTCGGATTGGAGGCCGCGGTCGGGCTGGCGCGGCTCGGCGTCAACACCACCCTGCTCCACGTCATGGACCGGCTGATGGAGCGTCAGCTCGATCATTCCGCCGCCACCCTCGTCCGTCGGGCGATGGAGGCGCGGGGCGTCAAGGTGCTGCTCAAGGCCGACACCGACCGCGTCGAGGGCGACGGCCGGGTCGAGCGCCTGATCCTCGCCGACGGCACGGTGCTGCCGGCCGACCTCGTCGTCATGTCGGTCGGCGTGCGCCCGAACCTCGCCCTGGCGCAGGGCGCAGGGCTCGAGACCGGCCGCGGCATCAAGGTCGACGACCGGATGACCACCTCGGACCCGCGGATCTTCGCGCTCGGCGAATGCGCCGAGCACCGCGGCATGGTCTACGGCCTCGTCGAGCCCGCCTACGAGCACGCCGAGACCCTGAGCCGCCACCTTTCCGGGCAGGAGGCGCGGTATTCCGGCACGGCGCTGTCCACGAGCCTCAAGGTCTCGGGGCTGCCGGTGTTCTCCGCAGGCGTCGTCGACACGCCCGAGACCGCCGAGGCGATCGTGATGAGCGATCCGGGCGCCGGCCTCTACCGCAAGCTCCTGATCGAGCGCGACCGCCTGATCGGCGCGGTCTTCGTCGGCGACATCGGCGAGCAGGCCCGATGCAAGACACTGATCCGCACCGGCGAACCGGTGGGAGACCAGATCGACGACCTGATGTTCGGGCGCCCCGCGACGGCGGCCGACCCCCTCGCCGAGACCTTGGCCGCGTGAGCAAGGATCTTGGCCGCGTGAAGGAGGCGGACCATGGCTGAAGACTTCAACGCCGAGCAGAAGCGCTACCTCGAAGGCTTCGCCTCGGGCGTGGCCGCCGCCCGGCTGACGGGCGGCCTGGCCATCGGGCAGGGCGGTCCGCCGCCCGAGCCGACCGGGCCGGACGCGATCCACATCAAGGCGCAGGACGCCACGGTGAAGGCTGGCGGCAAGCTCTGCGAGCAGGAGAAATGGAAGCGCGCCGAGAACCCGTTCGAGGGCCACAACCGGCTGAAGGTCGAGGCGGCGACGGGCAAGGCGCCGAAGCCCGAGGACAACTTCCGCTGGCGCTATCACGGCCTGTTCTGGGTCGCCCCGAACCAGACCTCGTTCATGGCCCGCCTGCGCATCCCCAACGGCATCCTGCACCACTGGCAGTTTTCAGGTGTCGCCGACCTCGCCGACGCGCATGGCGGCGGCTTCGTCCACGTGACCACGCGGGCCAACCTCCAGGTGCGCCACATCGCGCCCGAGCACGCCCAGCCCTTCCTCGACGGGCTGGTCGACATCGGGCTGACCGCGCGCGGCTCGGGTGCGGATAACATCCGCAACGTCACCGGCTCGCCCACCGCCGGCATCGATCATCAGGAGCTTCTGGACACCCGCCCGCTCGCCAAGTCCTGGAACAACTGGATCATCAACGACCAGTCGCTCTACGGCCTGCCGCGCAAGTTCAACGTCGCCTTCGACGGCGGCGGCATCGTCGCGGTGCTGGAGGAGACCAACGACATCGGCTTCCAGGCGATCGAGGTGCTGGAGGGCGCGAGCGTCACGCCGGGCGTGTGGATGCGCCTCGTGCTCGGCGGCATCTCCGGCCACCGGGATCTGGCCCGCGACACCGGCATCGTGTTGAAGCCCGAGGATTGCAACAAGGTCTCAGACGCGATCATCCGCGTGTTCATCGAGAACGGCGACCGGACGAACCGCAACAAGAGCCGGATGAAGTACGTCCTCGACGCCTGGGGCTTCGACAAGTACCTCGCCGCGGTCGAAGAGAAGCTCGGATACAAGCTCGACCGGGTCGATCCGGCCCACGTCGTGCCGCGGAAAGCCACCGACCGGTTCGCCCATGTCGGCGTCCACGCCCAGGTGCAGCCCGGCCTCAACTGGATCGGCGTGATCCTGCCGGTGGGCAAGATCATGAGCGATCAGGTCCGCGAGCTCGCGCGGATCGCGCAGGAATGCGGCGACGGGCAGATCCGCATGACGGTCTGGCAGAACTTCCTGTTCTCCGGCGTGCCCGACGTCAAGGTCGCCGAGGTCGAGGCGCGGGTGGCGGCGCTCGGCCTCACCACCAAGGCGGCGGGCATCCGCTCGGGCCTCGTCGCCTGCACCGGCTCGAACGGCTGCAAGTTCGCCGCCGCGGACACTAAGGGCGACGCGATGATCATCGCCGGCCACGTCGAGGCGACGCTCCCTGAGCTCGACGTGCCGGTGAACGTCCACATCACCGGCTGCCACCATTCCTGCGCCCAGCACTACATCGGCGACATCGGCCTGATCGGCGCCAAGGTGGTGGTCTCGGAGGAGGGCGACACCGTTCCTGGCTACGACGTCGTGGTCGGCGGCGGGTTCGCCGAGAACCCGAAGATCGGCACCGGGATCTGGACGGCGATTAAGGCCGAGGACGCGCCGTCACGCGTCGAGGCGCTGCTGCGCACCTACCTCGCCCGCCGCACCGGGCCAGAGGAGAGCTTCCAGACCTTCACGGCGCGAACGGGGCCGGAAGCCCTGCGCGACCTTGCCGAAGAACAGCCAGCCCTCAAGGCAGCCGCATGAGCGAGCACGTCTCCCCCCCCCTCGTCCTCGTTCCCGAGAACGCCCCGTTCTCCGCCGACCAGCGCTCGTGGCTTTCGGGCTACTTCGCCGCCCTCCTCGGCCCGGCGGTCGAGGGCGCCACCGCGATCGGCACGGCCGAGATGCCCGGCGGCCCGAAGCTCGCCGACAACGACGACGCGCCCTGGCACGACCCGTCGATGCCGATCACTGAGCGCATGGAGATGGCCAAGGCCCGGCCCGAGCCGCAGAAGCTCATGGCGGCGATGGCCCAGCAGGATTGCGGCCAGTGCGGCTACAACTGCGCCGACTACGCCAACGCCATCTTCCTCAAGAGCGAAGCGCGTCTGAACCTCTGCCAGCCCGGCGGCAAGGAGACGCTCCGGATGCTGAAGAAGCTCGACGAGGAGTTCGGCACGGGCGACGCGGCCGCCCCGGCTGCGGCCGCAGGCGAGGCGGCGGCGGCGGACAAGCCCATCGACCTCGGCCCGCTGGGCTATTGCCGCGAGAACCCGGTCGAGGCGATCTTCCTCGGCCGGCGCCGGCTCAACGAGCCAGGCGGCGAGAAGGAGACGTGGCACGTCGAGTTCGACCTTAGGGACACGCCGATCACCTACGAGGCCGGCGACTCGCTCGGCCTCTTCCCGGCCAACGCGCCGGCGCTCGCCGACGCGGTGATCGCCGAGCTCGGCGCCCGCCCCGAGCGGGTGATCGGCGGCAAGACGCTCCGCGACCGGCTGATCGCCGACTACTCGCTCGGCGCCGCCCCCGACGGTCTCTACCAGCTGCTCTCGCTGCTGACCTCGGGCGAGGCCCGCCGCAAGGCCAAGGCGCTCTCGGCCGGCGAGGACCCGGACGGCGACGCCGCCTACCTCGACGTACTCGGCGCGCTCCACAAGTTCCCCGGCGCGCGTCCCGACGCCGAGGTGTTCCTCGAATCCCTCGACGAGCTGCAGCCGCGGCTCTACTCGATCTCGTCCTCGCCGAAGATGGATGCGGGCAAAGTCTCGCTAACGGTGGACGCGGTGCGCTACAACCACCGCTCGCGCCTCCGGCTCGGCGTCGCCTCGACGCATCTCGGCGAGCGCATGCCCGAGCAGACCCGGGCCAAAATCTACCTGCAGAAGGCGCACGGCTTCGCGCTCCCCGCGGACCTTTCCACCGACGTGATCATGTGCGGCCCCGGCACCGGCATCGCCCCGTTCCGGGCCTTCCTGCGCGAGCGCGCGGCGACGCAGGCGCCGGGGCGCAACTGGCTGTTCTACGGCCACCAGCGCCAAGCGAGCGACTTCTTCTACAAGGACGAGCTCACGCAGATGCGCGACGACAAGGTGCTCACCCGCCTGTCGCTGGCCTGGTCGCGCGACGGCACCGAGAAGACCTACGTCCAGGACCGCATGCGCGAGACCGGCGCCGACCTGTGGAAGTGGCTGGAGGGCGGCGCCCACTTCTACGTCTGCGGCGACGCCAAGCGCATGGCCAAGGACGTGGAGCGCGCGATCATCGACGTGGCCGCCCAGCACGGCGGCAAGTCGCCCGACGAGGCGGTGGCCTATCTCGGCACCCTGAAGAAGGCCGGTCGCTACCAGGCCGACGTGTACTGAGCGGCGACGGTTCTTCCCTTCCCCCCTCTGCGGGGGAGGAAGACTCCGCAAATGCCCGGCCCGACTCTTGCTGCCCTCCGCCGCGCCGGCCGACGTCGAAACCACCAAGACGTCGAAACCACGAGGACCTTGCCATGACCGTGCACGTGCCGGAGCCCAAGGTCTCGAGCCAGGCTGCAGCGGTTCGGACCACCTGCCCCTATTGCGGGGTCGGCTGCGGCGTGATCGCGACGCCGGACGGGACGGGCGGCGCCGGGATCGCCGGGGACACCGCGCATCCGGCCAATTTCGGCCGCCTGTGCTCCAAGGGCTCGGCGCTCGGCGAGACGCTGGGCCTGGAGAACCGCCTGCTGCATCCGCACGTCGACGGCGTGCGGGCGTCTTGGGAATCGGCGCTGGGCACGGTCGCCGGCGCCTTCCGCCGCACGGCCGAGAAGCACGGGCCGGACGCGATCGCCTTCTACCTCTCCGGGCAATTGCTCACCGAGGATTACTACGTCGCCAACAAGCTCGCGAAGGGCTTCATCGGCACGCCGCACGTCGACACCAACTCGCGCCTGTGCATGTCGAGCGCGGTCGCCGCGCACCGCCGCGCCTTCGGCTCCGACACCGTGCCCGGCTGCTACGAGGACCTCGACGAGGCCGACGTGATCGTGCTGGTCGGCTCCAACACCGCCTGGTGCCATCCGATCCTATTCCGCCGGATGGTGGACGCGCGCACGGCGCGCGGCACCAGGCTGATCGTGGTCGACCCGCGCCGGACCGAGACCGCCGAGGAGGCCGACCTGTTCCTCGGCCTCCGGCCCGGCACCGACAGCGCCCTGTTCTCGGGGCTGCTGGTGCATCTCGACCGGGTCGGCGCCTGCGACGCCCGCTTCGTGGCCGACCACACCTCCGGCTACGACGGCGCGCTCGAGCGGGCGCGCGCCATCGCGCCGACGCCGGCCGCCACCGCCGCGGCGACCGGCCTGTCGGAGGCGGACGTGTCCGCCTTCTTCGACCTGTTCGCCGGCACGAAGCGCGTCGTCACCGCCTTCTCGCAAGGGGCCAACCAGTCGGCACAGGGCACCGACAAGGGCAACGCCATCATCAACTGCCACCTCGCCACCGGCCGCATCGGGCAGCCGGGGGCGGGGCCGTTCTCGCTCACCGGCCAGCCCAACGCCATGGGCGGGCGCGAGGTCGGGGGCTTGGCCAACATGCTGGCCGCCCACATGCACTTCGCACCCGAGGAGGTCGACAAGGTCCGCCGCTTCTGGAACGCGCCGAACCTCATCACCGGCGAGGGGATGAAGGCGGTGGCTTTGTTCGACGCGATCGCACGCGGCAAGAT
This sequence comes from Methylobacterium cerastii, assembly GCF_022179125.1. GTDB lineage: Bacteria > Pseudomonadota > Alphaproteobacteria > Rhizobiales > Beijerinckiaceae > Methylobacterium > Methylobacterium cerastii. The sequence goes on along the minus strand of NZ_BPQG01000016.1, from coordinate 29,711 downwards.
CAAGGCGCTCTGGGTGATGGGGACCAACCCGCTGGTCTCGATGCCGCAGGCCGACGTGATCAAGGACGCCCTGAAGGGCCTCGACTTGCTCGTCGTCTCAGAGGTGATGGCCGATTCCGACACCGCCAGCGCGACGGCCAAGAAGACCGTGCTGTTGCCGGCCCTCGCCTGGGGCGAGAAGGACGGCACCGTCACGAATTCCGAGCGCCGGATCACGCGCCAGCGCCGCTTCCTCAAGGCGCCGGGCGAAGCGCGGCCGGACTGGGCGGTGCTCGCCGACGTCGGGCGCCGCCTCGGCCACGGCGCCGCCTTCGGCTTCACCTCGGCGGCGGCGGTGTTCCGCCAGCATGCTGCGCTCTCGGCCTTCGAGAACAACGGCACCCGCGACTTCGACATCGGCGCACTCGCCGACATCGGCGACGCCGCCTACGAGACGAACCTGCCGGTGCAGTGGCCCCTGACGAAGCGCGGCGGCACGAAGGCGCGGCTGTTTTCGGACGGACGCTTCTTCACCTTCGACAAGCGCGCCCGCTTTGTCGCGGTGCAGGCGCCGGCGCTGGCCCAGGCCACGAGCGAAACGATGCCGTTCGTGCTGAACACCGGGCGCGTGCGCGACCACTGGCACACGATGACGCGGACGGGGAAGAGCCAGCGGCTCTCGGCCCACCGCCCGGTGCCCTTCGTCCAGGTCCACCCCCGCGACGCCACCGCCGCGAATCTCGCCGAGGGCGGCCTCGCTCGGGTCTCGACCGCGCACGGCGCGGCCGAGCTGGAGGTGATAGTCACCGAGGCGGTGGCGCCCGGCACCCTGTTCATGCCGATGCACTGGAACGATTCGAACGCCTCGATGGCCCGCGTCGGGGCGCTGGTCCGGGGCGTGCCCGATCCGCTTTCGGGCCAGCCTGAGCTGAAGGCGACGCCGGCGGCGATCGCGGCGGCCTCTTACCGTTCGCGGGGCTTCCTGCTCAGCCGCGACCCGGTGACGACGCCGGCCGGGTGGTGGTGGGCGCGGGCGGCGATCGGCGGCGGCTCGGGCCTGCAATTCGCCACGCGGGAGGGATCGCGGGAGGCCATGCTGCTGATGCGCGGCCTGTTCCAGGGGCTGGAGCTCGCCGAATACGCCGACCACGCCCGCGGCCGCTACCGCTGCGCGGTCTACGACGGCGAGCGCCTCGTCGCCTGCCTCGCGCTCGGTCCCGAGGCGGGCCGGCCCGACTGGGAGGCGGCCAAGGCCCTGTTCGCGGGGGCGGTGCCCGGCGCGGCCGAGCGCCGCGCCCTGCTCTCGGGCCGCGCCGCCACCGCCGGCGCTGGACCGGTGGTCTGCGCCTGCCACGGGGTCGGGCTCGACGTCATCACGGCGGCCATCACGGGCGGCGCGGGCTCCGTCGAGGCGGTGGGCGCAGCCTGCAAGGCCGGCACGAATTGCGGCTCGTGCATCCCTGAGATCCGCAAGCTGCTGCCCGAGGCGCTTGCGCGCGACGCCGCGTAGCATCAGGTTCGTCCGTGACCCAGACGAGATCCAAGCCGACCCTCATGAGCACGCCCCGCCAGCCGCGCGAGACCCGCGCCGGCCTCGAACCCCTCGCCGTCCTCCCGGTCTTCGTGCCGCTGCAGGGCAAGCGCGCGGTGCTGGCCGGCTCGAACGGCGGCGCGCCCTGGAAGGTGAAGCTGCTCGCCGCCGCCGGCGCCCACGTCGACGTCTACGCGGCGGAGCCGAGCGAAGAGATGCGAAGCGTGCCGGGCGAGGTCGTCGCCGGCAGCGTGACCCTACACGAGCGCGCCTGGGCGCCGGACGACTTGTGGGGCTCGGCCTTCTGCATCGGCGCGATGGATGACGAGGCCGAGTGCGTTGCCTTCGTCGCCGCCGCGCGCGGCACCGGCGCCATCGTCAACGCCGTCGACCGGCCGCATCTCTGCGACGTGAAGTTCGGCGCCATCGTCAACCGCTCGCCCTTGGTGGTCGGCATCTCGACGGAAGGCGCGGTGCCGGTCTTCGGGCAGACCGTGCGGGCGCGCATCGAAGCGATGCTGCCGCGCGGGTTTTCGCGCTGGGTCGCGGCGGCGCGGGACTGGCGCGAGGGTGTCACCGCGCGCTTCCACGGCTTTGCCGAGCGCCGCGGCTTCTGGGAACGGTTTTCGGATCTGGCCTTCGCCGAGCCGGACCGGGCGCCGACGGACGCGGACCTCGAACGGCTGCTCGCGCAGACCGAATCCGCGCCCAAGGGCGGGGCGGTGACGCTCGTCGGCGCCGGGCCGGGCGACGCCGAGCTGCTGACGTTGAAGGCGCTGCGTTCCTTACGCAACGCCGACGTGATCCTCTACGACGACCTCGTCGCCCCCGAGATCCTGGATTACGCCCGCCGCGAGGCGCGCACGATGCTGGTGGGCAAGACCGGCCATGGGCCGTCCTGCCGCCAGGACGACATCAACGCGCTGATGGTCTCGCTCGCCAAGTCCGGCAAGCAGGTGGTGCGCCTCAAGTCCGGCGACCCGCTGATCTTCGGCCGCGCCGGCGAGGAGATCGAGGCCTGCCGGCAGGCCGGCATCCCCGTCGCCGTGGTGCCGGGGATCAGCGCGGCGCAGGGTGCGGCGGCCTCCCTCGGCGTCTCGCTCACCCACCGCGACGCGGCGCGCCGCCTGCAATACGTCACCGGGCACGACCGCCGCGGCGCGCTGCCAGACGACCTGAACTGGGGGGCGCTTGCCGATCCCTCGGTCACCACCGTGGTCTACATGCCCAAGCGCACCCTGCGGGTGCTGCTGGAGCGCGCGGTCGCCGAAGGCCTCGCGCCCGCGACGCCGGCGCTCCTGACCTTCAACGCCACCCGCCCCGATCAGCAGGTTGTGACGGGCACGGCCTTCGACCTTGCCGACCGCGCGGACGCGGCAGGCCTGGACGGTCCGGCGATCCTGATGATCGGCGAAGCCCTGCGCCACACGAAGGCTTCGTCCGCCCTCGACGACGTGGCCTTGCCGACGCCGTTCGAAGCAGCGGGCTCCGTCGCGTCCTGACCGCGTTGGTCGAGGCCTCACGCGGTCGGCGCTTGATCGGCGCGCCGGCGTCCAGGCGGATGGCCGTGGCGGTGGATACCGAGGCCTGAGGCAAAGCGCCAGGGTCCTTAGAAGTGCCCCGACCTTGCCACCCGCGGCCGCCCATGCTGTTCCAGCGGCCTTCGCGAGAAGGTCACCTCCATGCGCCGCTCCCTCCTGCCCATCATCGCCTTCGTGCTCGGCTTCGTCGGGCTCACGGCCGCGGCCGTGTTCACGCTGATGCCGGAACGGACGGAGGTGGCGGCTTCGAGCGTCGGCGGGCCGTTCACGCTAGTGGATCAGGACGGGAAGGCGGTCACCGAGGCCGACTTCGCCGGCGCGACGCACCTCGTGTTCTTCGGCTTCACCCACTGCCCCGACATCTGCCCGACGACCCTGCAGCAGATCTCGGACGTGCTGGCGGCGCTCGGGCCGAAGGCCAAGGCAATGAAGGTCGCCTTCATCACCGTCGACCCGGATCGGGACACGCCGGCGAGCCTCAAGGCCTACCTGTCGAGCTTCGATCCGCGGATCACCGGGCTCACCGGCAGCCCGGCCCAGGTGGCGGCGTCCGTGAAGGCTTATCGCGCCTACAGCCGCAAGGTGCCGGGCAGGGACGGCGACTACACGATGGAGCACACCGCCCTGGTCTACGTGATGGACGGCAAGAACCGCTTCCTCGGCGCGCTCAACCTGATGCGCCCGGCCGACGAGACGGCGGCGGAACTGGCCAAGCGGATCTGATCGGCCGCCCCAGGCGGCCCGGCCTCACGCCGCCGGGCGTCGCGGACGCAGCACGCCGCTGCGCGAGGTGCGTGACAGCCCGTGCTCCGTCTTGTTCCACTGCGAGGGCGCGCGGACGAACTCGATCACCGCGAGCCACGCGGCGACGCTCACCAGGGCGAAGTAGAACGGCATCACCGGCACGAACCACAGGAGGTCCCACCAGCCCCGGCGGATGCATCCGAGCGCCGGCGGCAGGATCAGGGCCGTGATGCCTGACAGGAACAGGGTGATCGCGACGCCGATGGGGAGGTTGCGCCAAAACTCGGGTGCGACCGGAATCTCGAAGAGCAGGAAGTCGGCGCACGCCCAGACGAGGAAGACCGGGTAGACCAGCGCGGAGGCGACCGCGCCGGGAATCAGCGTCGCGGCGCAGAGCGTGTCGAGGCGCCCGAGGCGCCGATAGGTTTCGATGGGGTTGCGGCCGTGGGTGACGGTGGTCTGCAGGAACCCCTTCATCCAGCGGACGCGCTGGTGCAGCCAGGCCCGCAGCACGATCGGTGCCTCCTCGATCGTCGCGCTCGGCAGGTCGCCGACGTGGTAGCCGGCGCAGGCCAGCCGCATCCCGAGGTCGGCGTCCTCGGTGACGTTGCGCGCGTCCCAGCCGTGCAGCTCGCGCAGCACCGCGGTGCGGACGTGCATCGAGGTTCCCCCGAGCGGCATCGGCAGGTGCCAGTGCGCCAGCGCCGGGTTCAGCACGTCGAACAGGCCGGCATATTCCAGGGCGAAGCACCGGGCGATCCAGGAATCCTCCGGGTTGTCGATCACCAGGCGGCCCTGCAGGCAGGCGGTGCTGGCGGGCGCCCGCGCAAAGATCTCGGCGGCGAGGCGCAGCTGGCCCGGGTTGGGCACGTCCTCGGCGTCGTAGACCACGAGCAGCTCGCCGCGGGCGAGAGGCAGGGCGACGTTGAGCGCCCGCGGCTTCGTCCGCGGCCGGCCGTCGGGAACCGCGATCACCTCGAAGCGGGCGGGCAGCGGGATCCGCGCGAGGGCGGCGATAGTGCCGGCATCGTCCGCCTCGACGACGAACTTCAGGTCGAGCTTGGCCAACGGGTAGTCGAACCGGGCCAGCGCCGAGACGAGGCGCGGCACCACGCGGGCCTCGCGATAGAGCGCCACGAGGACGGTGTACGTCGGCAGGTCGCGGTCGTTCAAGGGCGCGACGACTGGTGGCGGCACGGTCGGGGAGGGGATGAACAGGGCTCCGACGCGGAACATCGCCATCGCCAGGAACAGCGTCTGCGCCGCCACGACGAGGATCAAGGCAAGGATCGGCGGCAGGGCCTCGAAGGCGAGAGTGCCGGCGCAGGCGATCAGGGCGGCGAGCGCCAGACCCGGCCCGAGCGGCCGGGTGCCGAAGGCCCAACCCGGCGCCTTCGCTTCCAGGTCGTCGGCGGCGTACTCGGCGATGGCTTTCGGCATCGCCGCGAACAGGGCCGCGCGCAGGCGCGTCGGGCTCGTCACCGCAGGCATCCGCCCGCGCGGACTGCGCCCGGCGAGCAGTTCGGCGATCTGCCGCCCGCGCGGCGCCAGCACCGCCGGGGCGCCCGCCCCCAGCACCAGCGGCGCCATGCCGAGCGACAGGCTGTCGGGGAAGCGCGCGCCCATGCCGAGCGGGATCGGCCCGTCGAGGTACTCGGCCTCGAGGGCTTGGGCGAGGGCCCGGTAATACGGTTCCTCGTCCATCAGCCCGGCGCGCAGAAGGGCGGTCGCCGCGTCGGTCCCGCTCGCCTCGGCCAAATCCGCGGCGCGACGCAGCAGCTCTGGATCGACGCCCGCGTCCGCCAGGAACGCGATCTCCGGCGGCAAAGCCGGTGGGCCGGGGGAGGGGCCGAGGAAGCGGAGGAACGACACGGGGCGCCGGCTGCCGTCGGCTCCAGGACGTGCTAAGGCGAGGACGTGAGCCGGACCCCCTCCCCATCGCGCCGTCGGCGCTCCGCGATCATAGGCGCGCGCGCTCAGGGTGCAAGGACGATGTCCTTTTCAAAGACTATTCTCTTAGCGCTCTTCGCCTGCGCCGCCGCGATGCCGCGGGCCGGCGCCCAGCCCGTTGCCGCCCCGCAAGCGCCCGCGGCGGTGACGGTGCCCAACTTCTGGAACCCGCGCAGCCGCGGCGAGCGGGTCGAGGCGCCGCAGACCGGCCGGGCCGTGCGCTTCCTGACCGACGACGAGTTCCCGCCGCTGCACTTCGCCGGCCCCGACGGGAACCCGACCGGCTTCGCGGTGGAGCTGGCCCGCGCGGTCTGCGAGAAGCTGGCGATCACCTGCACCGTGCAGGCCCGGCGCTTCGACACCCTTCTCGACGGCCTGACCGAGAAGCAGGGCGACGTCGTCGCCGCCGCGATCCCGCTGACGCCGACGCTGCGGGCGACGTTCGCCGCGACGCGGCCCTATTTCCGGTGGCCGGCGCGCTTCGCCGCCCGCGTCGACCGCGGCCTGCCGGTTCCCTCGGCGGGCGCGCTGGCGGGCAAGTCGGTGGCGGGCAAGTCGGTGGCGGGCAAGTCGGTGGCGGTGGTCGGCGGCAGCGCCCACGCCGCCTACCTCCAGGCGTTCTTTCCCAAGGCCGAGGCGAAGCCGTTTTCCGACCTCGCCTCCGCCGAGGGCGCGGTGAAGCGCGGCGAGGCCGACTACGTCTTCGCCGACGGGCTCGGCCTCGCCCTCTGGGTCGGCGGCCTGGAGGCGGGCAATTGCTGCGCCCTGACCGGCGGCGACTACCTGGAGAACCGCTACTTCGGCGAAGGCATCGGGCTGATCACCCGACAGGAGGACGCGGCCCTGTCGCGGGCGCTGGACGACGCGCTCCAGCGGGTGTGGGACGACGGGAAGTACACCGAGCTGTACCTGCGGTTCTTCCCCGTGAGCCCGTTCTGATTCAGGGCCATCGCTCGAAAGCGCCGGCCCTGCGTTCCTGACGCCTCGATCGCCGGCGCCCGCCTCCGCGGGCTTGGGTTTGGGCTTTCGCTCCGCGGTGCGCTCTTCGCGCCCTGCGTTCTGGTCCTTTTCGGATTTCGCATCGCGGTAAACCGCACGAGAGCATTTTCAGTGATCTTTGCATCACCGAAAATATTCTCACTTGTTGCGGGATTGCATTTTCTTCACGCGAGCCGGCATCCCCCTCGCTCGAAAATGCTCTAGGGTGCCGCACCCGCAAAAACCCCATGTCACACGCGAAGCGTCTCGAAGCCCATGTCCGCGCCTCTCCACCTCGACCCCGACCTGATCGAGGCCGCAGCCCACGCCGCCGCCTGGCCGTTCGAGGAGGCGCGCAAGCTCGTGGCGCGGCTGGAGCGCCGGCCCAAGCACGAGGTGCTGTTCGAGACCGGCTACGGCCCGTCGGGCCTGCCGCATATCGGCACCTTCGGCGAGGTGGCGCGGACCTCGATGGTCCGCCACGCCTTCCGGGTCCTGACGAAGGACGCCGTGCCGACCCGGCTGATCGCGTTCTCCGACGACATGGACGGCCTGCGCAAGGTGCCCGAGAACGTCCCGAACCGCGCGATGCTGGCCGGCCACCTCAACCAGCCGCTGACCCGGGTGCCCGATCCGTTCGGGACGCATGACAGCTTCGGCGCGCACAACAACGCGGAGCTGCGCCGCTTCCTCGACGCCTTCGGCTTCGACTACGAGTTCCGCTCGGCCACCGCGTGCTACCGCTCCGGTGCGTTCGACGAGGCCCTGATGCGGGTCGCGGAGCGCTACGACGCGGTGATGGCGATCATGCTGCCGTCGCTGCGCGCCGAGCGCTCGGCCTCGTACTCGCCGTTCCTGCCGCTTCACCCGGTGACGGGGGAAGTGATGCAGGTGGTGATCGACGCGGTGCATGCCGACAAGGGGACGCTCGCCTGGCGCGACCCGAAGACGGGCGAGGCCTACGAGACCCCGATCACCGGCGGCCACGCCAAGCTGCAATGGAAGCCCGACTGGGCGATGCGCTGGGTGGCGCTCGGCATCGACTACGAGATGGCGGGCAAGGACCTGATCGACTCGGTGAAGCTCTCCGGGCAGATCGCCCGGGCGCTCGGCGGCGAGCCGCCGGAAGGCTTCAACTACGAGCTGTTCCTCGACGAGAAGGGCCAGAAGATCTCGAAGTCGAAGGGCAACGGGCTCACGATCGACGACTGGCTCGCCTACGGCACGCCCGAGAGCCTGAGCCTGTTCATGTACAACAAGCCGCGCGAGGCCAAGCGGCTGTTCTTCGACGTGATCCCGCGGCACGTCGACGAGGTCCTGAACTTCTCCGAGCGCTACGCCGGGCAGGACGCCAAGCTGCGCCTGGGCAACCCGGTCTGGCACATCCATGCCGGAAACCCGCCCGCGCCGGAGCGGATCGGGGAGGGCGCGGAAGGCGGGGCCAAGGGCGGCGTGAGCTTCGCGATGCTGCTCAACCTCGTGGCGGTGGCCAACGCCGAGGAGCCGGGGGTGCTCTGGGGCTTCATCCGCCGCTATGCCGCCGACGTCGGACCCGACACCCATCCCGGCCTCGACCGGCTCGTCGGCCACGCGCTGGCGTACTTTCGCGATTTCGTGCGCCCGGCCAAGAGCTACCGCGCGCCGAGCCCGGAGGAGCGCGCAGCCCTCGAGGACCTCTCCGCGTCGCTCGCCGAGCACGACGGCTCGACCGATCCGGAAGGCCTCCAGGCGGTGGTCTACGAGGTCGGCCGGCGGCATTTCCCGGACCTGTCGGGCAAGGGCAAGAGCCCGGACGGGCGGCCCGGCGTGTCGCAGGCGTGGTTCACCACGATCTACAACGTGCTGTTCGGCGAGGCCCGCGGCCCGCGCTTCGGCTCGTTCGTGGCGCTCTACGGCGTGGCCGAGACCCGCGCGCTGATCGCCAAGGCGCTGTCGGGCGACCTGCTCGCCGAGCACGCGGCGTTCAAGGCGGACCGGGCGGCGAAATCCGCCTGAGGAAGACGGCCCTTCGCCGCGGCCGGACGCAGGGTGCCCGCAGCGCTCACGCGTTCGGCACCGCCACCTTCTGGCGCAACCCCGCGATCACCGCGCGCAGGATGTCGGCGCCCGCCTCGGCGCCGGCCTGGGGACCCATGTCGCCGCGCACCGCGTAGATGCGCTCGTGGACGAAGGCGAGCTTGGCGATCACCGCGGGCGTCAGGCGGAACGGGTAGAGGTCCGGCTGGCCCATGCTGCGCGAGAGCGAGTTCACCGCGTAGGTGAGGGGCAGCCACGCCGCGATCAGCTTGTCGAGGTCGGGGGTGCGATAGGGGTCGAAGTCGATCACCACCGGCTCGCTCGGCCCCCGGCGCAGCTGCGGCCGCAGCTGCAGCGCGAAGGTGGATGCGGTCTCCACCGTGTCGACGATGTGCAGGTAGTGCGCCCAGGTCTCGGCGAAGTCCTCCCACGGGTGGCTGGTGGCGTAGGCCGAGACGTAGGATTCCTCCCAATCGCTCGGGGCGCCGTGGGCGTAGTGGGTCTGCAGGGCGCCGACGTAGTTCAGGCTCTCGTCGCCGAACAAGTTGCGGAACGTCCACAGGTGCGGGCTGTTCTGGACGAGCAGGTACCAGAAGTAATGCCCGATCTCGTGACGGAAGTGCCCGAGCAGGGTGCGGTAATGCTCGCCGAAGCGGATCCGGCGCCGCTCGCGCTCGACGTCGTCGGCCTCGGCGATGTTCATGCTGATCAGGCCGTTGAGGTGGCCCGTCAGCACCGGCGGCCCGATCAGGAAGCTCTCGGACGGGTCGACGAGGAAGTCGAAGGCGAGCCCGTCGGTGTAGGCGGCCCGCGTCGCCAGCGGCAGGTCGAGGCGCAGCAGCGAGTAGAACAGCCGGTGCTTGGCCGCCTCCACCTGGCGCCAGCGGGTCAGGTTCCAGGCGAGCGTCAGGTCGGGCACCACGCGGTTGTGGCGACAGGTGACGCAGAACGTCTCGAGCGCGTCGTCCGGGACGAGCCAGTTGCAGGCCGCGTGCCGGGCGTTGGCGCAGAACCGGTAGCGCGGCCCGGGGCGCGCGTAGGCGTGGAAGGTCTGCGCCGCGCCCGAGCCGGGATGGGCCGATTGCCCGGACGGCTCCAGCGCCGAGATCTCGTGCACCTCGCAGACGTAGCCGAGGCGCCGCTGGCAGCTGTCGCAGGCCGTGCTCTCGAACGTGAGCGGCTGGTCGCAGGCTTGGCACTGGAAGATCTTCATGGCGGGTCCCGGCGCCCGAGGCGGGCAAGCACCCTGTCGTCGAAGGCGTCGTCGGCAGATGTCGGCGAGCGCAGGCAGGCGGCCCGCCCTCGCCGCATCAAACGGGCTTGCCCGGCAAAGTTCCCCGGGCGGGCGAAGGGGCAGGCGAAGGGGCGTGCGAAGAGGCGGGCGGAGCGGAATTCACGCGGCGCGCCGCAGGGAGCCGGAGGCCGCATGGAAATTGCTTGCCTCCCCCCCTTTGCCGCATAAGGCGAAGACGAGGGCACCGCCGGATTCGGTCCGGCCGCCACCTGCTTCGCCCAGACGAGAGTGCCCGTGTCGATCAAAGCCGCCCTGCACCACGTCACCCACTACACCTACGACCGGCCGATCGCGCTCGGTCCCCAGGTGATCCGCCTGCGGCCGGCGCCGCATGCCCGCACGAAGATCCCCTCCTACACCCTCAAGGTGACCCCGGAGAACCACTTCGTGAACTGGCAGCAGGACCCGAACGGGAACTGGCTCGCCCGGCTGGTCTTCCCGGAGAAGACCAGCGAGCTGAAGATCGAGGTCGACCTCACCGCCGACATGTCGGTGATCAACCCGTTCGACTTCTTCGTCGAGGACTACGCGCAGACCCGCCCCTTCGCCTACGCCCCGGACCTCGTCGCCGAGCTCGCGCCCTACCGCGTCCTCGACGACGCGCAGGGGCCCGAGATCGACGACTTCCTGACGCGCCTGCCGGCCGAGCCGAACACCGTGCTGTTCCTCGTGGCGCTGAACGCGCAGATCAGCCGCGAGGTCGCCTACGGCGTCCGCATGGAGCCGGGCGTCCAGACGCCGGCCGAGACCCTGACCCTGAAGAGCGGCTCGTGCCGCGATTCCGGCTGGCTCCTCGTCCAGGTGCTGCGCCGCATCGGCTTCGCCGCCCGCTTCGTCTCGGGCTACCTGATCCAGCTCGTGCCCGACACCACCGCGGTCGACGGCCCCGAGGGCACCAAGACCGACTTCACCGACCTGCACGCCTGGGCCGAGGTCTACCTGCCGGGAGCGGGCTGGATCGGCCTCGACGCCACCTCCGGCCTGCTCTGCGGGGAAGGGCACATCCCGCTCGCCGCCACCCCGCACTACCATTCGGCTGCGCCGATCTCGGGGCTGGCCGAGCCGGCCAAGGTCGAGTTCGGCTTCGAGATGACCGTGACCCGGGTCGAGGAGAGCCCGCGGATCACCAAGCCGTTCTCGGACGCGGTCTGGGCCGCCATGGACGTGCTCGGCGACCGGGTCGACGCCGACCTCGTCGCCCAGGACGTGCGCCTGACCATGGGCGGCGAGCCGACCTTCGTCTCGATCGACGACTTCGAGGCGCCCGAGTGGAACATCGCCGCCGTCGGCCCGTCGAAGCGGGGGCTGGCCGACCAGCTGATCCGGCGCCTGCGCGACCGCTTCGCGCCGGGCGGCATGCTGCATTACGGCCAGGGCAAGTGGTATCCGGGCGAGAGCCTGCCGCGCTGGGCCTTCGCGCTCTACTGGCGCCGCGACGGCCGCCCGATCTGGCGCGACGCCGACCTGATCGCGCGGGAGGACGCCCCGAAGTCGGCCGACGCCGACGCCGCGCGCAAGCTGATCGACGCGGTCGCCGGGCATTTCGGCCTGGGCGACTACGTGATGCCGGCCTACGAGGACCCGGCGCACTGGGAGGAGAAGACCGCCGAGCTTCCCGTCAACGTGACGACGCAGGAGGCCAAGAGCGGCTCGGTGGAGTTCGATTCGCGCATCAGCCGCGTCTACGAGCGGGGGCTCGGCAATCCGGCCGGCTTCGTCCTGCCGCTCGCGAGCCTGCCCACCGGCAAGGACGGCGATTCCGACCGGGTCTGGATCTCGGAGGCCTGGGCCTTCCGGCGAGGCCAGGCCTTCCTGGTGCCCGGCGACTCGCCGCTCGGCTTCCGCCTGCCGCTCGGCTCGCTCCCGCACGTGCCGCCGGAGCACTACCCCTATTACCAGCCGCAGGACCCGCTGGAGCCGCGCGATCCCCTGCCCGAGGGACATCCGGGCGAGGGACATCCGGGCGAGGGACATCCGGGCGAGGGGCCGGGCAAGGAGGCAGGGAAGGCGACCGTCAACGGCGGCGGCATCACCGGCGTCGCGGTGCGCACCGCGCTCGCCGTCGAGCCCCGCGACGGGACGCTGCGGGTGTTCATGCCCCCGACCCAGCGCGCCGACGAGTACCTCGAGCTGATCGGCGTGCTCGAGGCGGCGGCGGACAAGCTCGGGCTGGCGATCCACGTCGAGGGCTACGAGCCGCCCTTCGACCCGCGCCTCAACGTCATCAAGGTCACCCCCGACCCGGGCGTGATCGAGATCAACGTCCACCCGGCGACCTCCTGGCGCGAGGCGGTGGCGATCACCACCGACCTCTACGCCGACGCGCGGCAGACGCGGCTCGGCGCGGAAAAGTTCATGGTGGACGGGCGCCACACCGGGACGGGCGGCGGCAACCACGTGGTGATGGGCGGCGCGACGCCCGACGACTCGCCGTTCCTGCGCCGGCCCGACCTCCTGAAGAGCCTGGTGCTGTACTGGCAGCGCCACCCGGCGCTCTCGTACCTGTTCTCGGGCCTCTACATCGGCCCGACGAGCCAGGCCCCGCGCATGGACGAGGCCCGCCACGACGGCCTCTACGAGCTGGAGATCGCGCTGGCGCAGGTGCCGGGCCCGGACGAGCCCAACATCCCGCGCTGGCTCGTCGACCGGGTGTTCCGCAACATCCTCGTGGACGTCACCGGCAACACCCACCGCTCCGAGATCTGCATCGACAAGCTGTACTCGCCCGACGGGCCGACCGGGCGGCTCGGCCTGCTCGAGTTCCGCGCCTTCGAGATGCCGCCGGACCCGCGCATGAGCCTCGCGCAGCAATTGCTGCTGCGGGCGCTGGTGGCGTGGCTGTGGCGCGAGCCGCAGGTCGGCGGCTGTGTCCGCTGGGGCACGGGCCTGCACGATCGCTTCATGCTCCCGCATTTCCTCTGGGCCGACTTCCTCGACGTGCTGGAGGATCTGCGGGCCGCGGGCTACGACTTCGACCCCACGGCCTTCGAGGCGCAGGCCGCGTTCCGCTTCCCCGTCTTCGGCCGGGTCGAGCATGGCGGCGTGAAGCTCGAGCTCCGTCAGGCGCTGGAACCGTGGCACGTGATGGGCGAGGAGGGGACCAGTGCCGGCACCGTCCGCTTCGTCGACAGCTCGGTGGAGCGCCTGCAGGTCAAGGTCGAGGGCTTCGTGCCCGGCCGCCACGTCATCGCCTGCAACGGCCGGCGCCTGCCGATGACCGGCACCGGCACGAACGGCGAAGCGGTGGCGGCCCTGCGGTTCAAGGCCTGGCAGCCGGCCTCGTCGCTGCACCCGACGATCCCCGCCCACTCGCCGCTGACCTTCGACATCCTCGACAGCTGGAGCGGGCGCTCGCTCGGCGGCTGCCGCTATCACGTCGCCCATCCGGGCGGGCGCAACTACGAGACCCATCCGGTCAACACCTACGAGGCGGAGGGGCGGCGGCTGGCCCGCTTCCAGGCCCACGGCCACACGCCGGGCAAGGTCGCGATGCCGGCGCCCGAGACCAACCCCGAATTCCCCCACACCCTCGACCTGAGAACGCCGAAACCGACATGAGCTCGACGCTGGGGGCGGCACAGGTCACGGCGGGGTATCAGGCGGCGACCGGGCCGGACGCGGCGGACGAGCCCGACCGGCTCGCCCGCTGGACCGACGGCTATCGGCCCGAGCCCGGACGCCCGGACGAGTACCGCGACGCCGACGGTCGCCCGCGCGGCGCGTGGCCCCGGCTGCTGGAACGGCTCGCGCGGCTCTCCGAGCCCGAGATCATGGCCCGCTTCGTCTCGGCCGAGCGCCACATCCGCGACACCGGCATCTCGTTCCGCATCTACGGCGACCAGCGCGAGCATGCCTGGCCGCTGGGCTCGCTGCCGCTGGTGATCGAGGCGGCCGAGTGGCGGAGCTTGAGCGCCGGGCTGATCCAGCGGGCCGAGCTGATGGAGGCGGTCCTCGCCGACGTCTACGGGCCGGGCCGCCTCGTCGCCGACGGCCTGCTGCCCGCGGCCGTGGTCGCCGGCAGCCCCGAGTTCCTGCGCCCGCTGCAGGGGGTCTCGCCCCCCGGCGGGCGCTGGCTCAAGCTCTACGCCGCCGACATCGGCCGCGGGCCGGACGGGGCGTGGCGGGTGCTGGCCGACCGGACGCAGGCGCCCTCCGGCCTCGGCTACGCCCTGGAGAACCGGATGGTGCTCGGCCGCACCTTCCCGGACGTGCTCGAAAGCCTGCAGGTCGAGCGCTTCCCCGCCTTCTTCCAGGCGTTCCGCGAGGGCCTGGCGTCCGGCGCCGCGCGCTCGGACCCGCGCATCTGCCTGCTGACGTCGGGCCCCTACAGCAGCACCTACGTCGAGCAGGCCGCGCTCGCGCGCTATCTCGGCCTGATGCTCGTGGAAGGCGACGACCTCGTCATGCAGGACGGGTGCCTGCACGTGCGCACCGTCTCCGGCCTGAAGCGGGCCGACGCGGTCTGGCGCCGGATCGACGGCGACTTCCTCGATCCGCTGGAGCTCAACCCGGCCTCGCGGCTCGGCATCCCCGGGGTGATCGAGGCCTTGCGCAACGGCAGCCTGGTGATGGCCAACATGCCGGGCTCCGGCGTGGTCGAGTCGGCGGCCCTCAGCCCCTATCTCGACGGCATCGCCCAGCGCCTCCTCGGCGAGGGCCTGAAGCTGAAGAGCCCGCCGGCCTGGTGGTGCGGCGATCCCGCCGGGCTCGCCCACGTCCGGGACAACCTCGACGCGATGACGCTGCGCCCGGCCGCCACGCCGCAGCGCGGGGCGGGGCGCGACGCGATCCTCGGGCCGCAGGCGCTCGCGGCCGAACGCGAGCGGGTGCTCGCGGCCTTCCGGGACCGGCCGTTCGACTTCGTGGGCCAGGACCTCGGCCCGCTCTCGACCATGCCGGCCTGGGAGCGGACCGACCGGGGCCTGCACCTCGTCCCCCGCCCCTTCGCGCTCCGCGTCTTCGCGGCCCGCACCCCCGACGGCTGGCGGGTGATGCCGGGCGGCTTCTGCCGGGTCTCCGAGCGCGAGAACGTCGACCCGATCGAGATGCGCCTCGGCATCCGCTCGGCCGACGTCTGGATCCTCTCCGAGAACCCGGTCGACGTCCGGCATCTCGGGCAGCAGGCCACGCCGCGGGTGCGGCGCATCTCCGGTCACCTGCCCTCGCGGGCGGCCGACAGCCTGTTCTGGTTCGGCCGCTACGTCGAGCGCGCGGAGGCGGTGATCCGCCTGACGCTGGCGCATCTGCGCAGCGTGGGCGACGCCGTCGTCACCGACATCTCGGGCGACACCGAGGCCCCCACCGCCTTGCGCATCCGCGCGCTGCTGGAGGAATGGGGCGCGACCCGGTCCGCTGACATGCCGACCGCGGCGCTGGCGCAGGAGGCCCTGGTCGGGCGCGAGGTGCACGGCTCGGCCCGCGCCCACGTGATCTCGGCGCGCACCAACGCGGCGACCCTGCGCGCCCGGCTCTCGGGCGAGGCGTGGCGGGTGCTCGCCGACCTGATCGACCTGCTCTCCCTCGACGCCGCCCGCGCGTTCACCGAATCGCAGCTGCTCGGGCGGGCCGAGCGGGCGCTGAGCCACATCGCGGCGCTCTCCGGGCTGACGCACGAGAACATGAACCGCGCCGCCGGATGGCACTTCGTCGACCTCGGGCGGCGGATCGAGCGGGCGATCAACACCAGCGCCTTCACCCTGGCCTTCGCCCACGACGAGGCCGGGGCCGACTGCCTCGGCGTGCTGCTGTCGCTCACCGATTCGCAGGTCACCTACGGCGCGCGCTACATGCAGGGCGTGGCCCTCGACCCCGTGCGCGACATGGTGCTCCTCGACCCCTACAACCCGCGCTCGGTCGCCTTCCAGGCGGAGGCGATCGGCCGGCACCTGGCCGAGCTGCCGGCGCTTTCGGCCGACGGCATCCCCGAGCCGCATTGCCGCCTGGCCGCACGGATCGTGGCGGCGCTCCGCAGCGGCGAGGCCGCCGACTTCGACGTCGTCGGGCTGACGCGGATCGAGGACGACCTGGAGCGGCTCGCCGACACCATCGCCGGCCGCTACTTCCCCAACGGCCCCCACGCCCTGCGGCCCGAGAAGCTGGCGGGGCTGGCGTGATCTACACGCTGCGCCACGTCACCACCTACACCTACGCGAAGCCCGTGAGCTTCGCGCGCTGCTCGCTGCGCCTGAAGCCCGCCGAGGGCGAGGGCCAGTCGGTGATCGAGAGCGTGGTGACGATCGACCCGAGCCCGGCCACCGCGGTGATCCGGCGCGACACGTTCGGCATCGAGACCGTGGGCATCACCCTGGACGCGCCGCACACCCGGTTCCGGGTCGAGGCGCTGTCGAAGGTGCGGGTCGAGCGCGCGCCGCCGCCCGCCCCCGAATCCGGCCGCGGCTGGGAGGCGGCGCGGGCGGCCGCGATCGCGTCCCGCGACCTCGGGGCGGACGCGCCGGTCCACTTCCTGTTCCCCAGCGCCCGGGTGCCGCTGCTGCCCGACGTGACCGACTATGCGCGAAAGAGCTTCTCGCCCGGGCGCAGCGCCTACGGCGCCGCCTTCGACCTGATGACGCGCATCCGCGCCGACTTCCGCTTCGACGCGAAGGCCACGGACGTGCACACGCCGCTCTCGGAGGCCTTCGCCCTGCGCGCCGGGGTCTGCCAGGACTTCGCCCACGTGATGATCGCGGGCCTGCGCGGGATGGGGCTGCCGGCGGCCTATGTCAGCGGGTATCTCCGGACGATCCCGCCGGCCGGCCGGCCGCGCCTGCGCGGCGCCGACGCGAGCCACGCCTGGGTCGCGGTCTGGTGCGGCGACGGCTGGCTCGGCCTCGATCCGACCAACGGCATCGGCGTGCGCGACGACCACATCGTCGTGGCCCGCGGGCGCGACTACGGCGACGTCGCCCCGATCGACGGCATCGTCAGCGGCTCGGGCAAGCAGAAGCTCAAGGTCGAGGTCGACGTGATCCCTCAGGACGAGGCGGAGGCGCTGGCCCTCGTCGGCTGAGCGCCGCCCGCCGTCAGCGGCCCGGTTCGATCTGGAGCGTGAAGCGCTGGCGCGGGTCGCGCCGGAACGACAGCAGGTCGGACGCCGCCGCGAGATGCGCGCGCAGCCTCGGCAGCGCGTCGGCGAGACGCGGATGCGCGGGCAGCATGCGCATCCGTGCAGCCAGGCCCGCGAACGCCGCGGCCGCCCGGCCGCCGAACGTGGCCGCCACTCGACCCGCCATCCGACCCGCCACACCATCAGCCATTTGGCCGCGCAGGCCCGAGCGCGGACGCCCGGCGCCCGCGCGCTCCGGCGCCGCGACGGGGACGTAGAGCGCCTCGAAGAACGACAGGTCGAGGATGCTGGCGCCGTCCGCGTCGGTGACCGCCATCACGGCGTTCAGCAGGCGCGGCTCGCCGCCGTGCTGGACGACGAGGCGGCGGATGATGGTGCGCGCCACCGCGCGCGCCTCCTCGGCGTCCTGGACGAGCTGCCCGGTGCGTTCCGGCAGGAAGGCGTCGTCGAGGCGGATGTTGAAGTATGCGTGGATCATGATCGAACGCCCCGTTCCTCAGGTTGCGTGGGCCGGCGGACCTCCGACGACGGTCGATGGCAAGTCCCATGGGTCGGGACCCATGAGGTCCGGCGGATTGCCGCCGCCCCGCAATCGCGGGGGCCAGCCCTCGATGAGGCGGGCTCATCGAGGGCTGGTGTCAGGCGGCCTGGGCGCCGGGGTCGGCGGCGTCTGCCGCCGGGATGAGCCGCGGATGGAAGGCGTCGGCCAGGCGTTCGAGGCGGTGGGCCATGTCCCGCACCTCGTTGAGGGCGATGGACTTCTGGCCTTCCTTCACGGCGCGCGTGATGTCGCTGATCTGCGTCGTCGCGATGCGCTTCAGCTCGGTCGCGAGCTGGTCCTTGGTCATCATCGGTCCGGGTTCCGGTGCTGGTCGGGGGACACCGTGGCGCGGCGTCCGTTACCAGTCGGTTTCCCATCCTCCGAGGTCGCCGGAAGAGCGGTGGACAAGTCCGTCAGGAACGAATCCGGCGGCCGGACGGGACGCGCCGCCGGCCCCTTCGGACCGGCGGCGGACGCGGCACCGGCCGGGCGCGCGGGATCAGACCAAATCCGGTCGATCCCTTCGGGATGGCGGATTCGGGCTTCGCTCAAGCGCCGCGCGGGCTTGCCTGACACGGCCTCCGCTTCGATCAAGCGAAAGGCCTTGTCAGGCCGTGGGGTGCTGCGTCGCGAGGCGCTCGGCGAGGCCGAAGCCGACCCGGACGAGGAGGGCCTCGAGGGTCGCCTTCATCTCCGGCGTGCCGGCTTCCTCGATCAGGCCGTGCGCCTCGATGCAGATCTCGGCGAGGCGCTCCATCGGGTTGTCGGGCTCGGTGGGGGCGGGAAGGGTCTGGCGGGTCATCGGTGCGTTCGCGTGTTGGCGTCTGTCGGGGGTCCGGCGGCGGCGCCGCCGGAGCGGACGGGTCTCAGCTGGCCAGGCGCTGGGGCAGGGCGGGCCGGGCGGTGAGCACGGAGGCGGCGTCGCCCCGGGTCTCGCGCAGGCGCCGGAGCGTGCGCACGTCGAAGGCCGCGACCACGGCGAGGGTGTCCTCGCCGGCGATCCGGCAGGGCAGGCCGAGGGGCGTCACCCGGAAATGCAGCTGCACGAGGCGCAGCAGCCAGAGCGGGTTCATCTCGATGACGATCGACTCGATGCCGCTCTCCAGGCCCCACTCGACGATGCCGGCGAGCAGCGCGCTGCCGACCGGGCTCAGGATGCGGCCGCGGTCGCGCACGTCCCGCTGCACGGCGTAGCGGGTCCACTCCCAGACCCGGGCGCTGCGCGGCGCCTCGACCTCGCAGAGCTCCGGCAGCACCTCGGTGAGCAGGTAGGGGCGGGTGGTCGGCAGCATGCGCTGGTAGCCGACGACGCGGTCCTCCTGCATCGCCAGCATGTGGACGGCGTGGCCGTCGTCGAACTGGTCGATCTCGCGTCCGTCGGGCTTGGCGAGGTCGTGCCAGCCCTTCTCTTCGACGAAGACTTGGTGCCGCAGGCGATAGGCCTGCTCCATGGCATCGCGGTAACGATCGACGTTCTCAGGGGTGACGATATGGATCAAGACGGCCTCCATTGATTGGCCGTCAGTATCGTTCCTAAGTATTTCTCCGAAAGTACGCGTTCGCGTACTATTCTGCACTTAAAATTGGCGCAGCTTGACTGGATTTGATCAATCCGTCCGCGTTTGCGGTCGGCCGCGCCGCCACCTCGCCGGCAGCCGTTTTCGACGAACCGGTATCCGATACGAGGGCTTGCTGCGCCTACTTCAGCAACCCGCGACGAAACCCTTCCGCGACCGCGTGCGTCCGGCTTGCGGTGCCGAGCTTGGTCCGGATCGAGCGCAGGTGCTTCTCGGCGCCGTGCTCGGAGATCGACATCAGCTCGCCGATCTCCCACTCGGTCTTGCCGTCGGCGGCCCATTGCAGGGCCTCGCGCTCGCGCGGGGTCAGCCGGACCTCCGGCCGCGGCGGTCCTTCGCCGAGCGCGATCGACCGGCCGAAGGCGTAGCTCGCCACGAGCTGCAGCATGCCGCGCAGCTCCGGCGACGGGTCGAACCGCTCGGCACCGAAGCTGAACCCTGCGACGCGCCCGTCGAGGGTGATCAGCGGCACGGTGAAGCCCTGGCGCAGGCGGAAGTCGCCGGCCTCGTCCATCACCCGCCGGGCGGCGGCGTCGGCGCGGTAGGCCGGCTCGATGTCGGACCAGCGGAACGGGGTCAGGTCGGCGGTCAGGCGGCGGATGGTCGGATCGCGGAAGAGGTGGCCGGCCTTGAAGTAGCGCTCGGTCCACCCGGGCGGCGTGCTGTCGAGCAGGACGTGGGCCGCCTGGTCGCGACGGCTGGTGCCGGGGATCGGGATGATGCCGGCGAACGTGCTCTCGACGCCGAGCTTGGACACCGCGTCGAGCAGCGTGCGGTCCAACGCGTCGACCGAGCCGGCCCGGTCGAAGGCCTGGAACAGGCCGTAGGTGACGTCGAGGGCCTTCGTGATCATGCGTTGCGCAGCCCTTTCGCAGGAGCCGTACGACGGAGCCGGCCGTCGCCCGCCGGTCGCGGACGCGACGGATATCGCGTCCGGCGGCTGGACAGACACCATCCTGCCCTGTTTATAGAGTCTTGTAAGTTTATTCTAGGTTGCATAACGAGACCGTGGCGTAAGGAGCCCACCGTGGAGGACGGCCGGAACGACGGATCGGATCGATCCGAACGGGCGCAGATCCTGCTGGGCAAGATCGCGGAACTGCTTCGCGTCGACACGGCGTTCTTCCTCGGCCCGCGCACCGGCGTCCAGGCCTCCGATCCGGACCCTGCCGAATTGCTGCGGCTGTTCCAATCCATCGGCGACGCGGAGCTCCGCCGCTCGGTGATCGCCATGCTGAAGGACCTCGAGGCGAAGGACGACACCCGCCGCGATTCCTGAGGGCGCGACGCCCCGCGTCCTCGCGCCCGCTTGCCCCCGGACGGGCGCGGACGATGTCTGGACGACGTGTCCCACATCTTCGAGGCCTGCGTGCTCAGAATTTCGATCCCGTCCCGAGCGGCCGCTCGCCCGCATGCGCGCCTCTCCGTTCCCGGCTTCGCCACCCCCCACCTCGCCATCGCCTACCTCGCCTTGCCCCTGCTCGCGCTCGCGCTCGGGGCCGCGCCGGCGGCGGCGATCGAGGGCGGCGCCGCGGGGCGGGCGGGCGACGCGCTCGCGCAGGCCACCGTCGGGCTCGGCACCGTGACCGACCCCGGGGACGGCCTGCACCTCTCGCGCTGCACCGGCGTCCTGATCGCCCCGGACCTGATCCTCACGGCGGCCCATTGCGTCAACGGCGATCCGCTCGGCTCGCTCGTCGTGTTCTTCCGCGGCAGTGAGCCGGTGAAGCCGGTCCGCACCGCCCGCGTGACCGCGCGCTACAGCCCCGACCCCGGGCAGATGACCTCGAACGTGGTCGACGTCGACCTGAACACCCTGTCGCTCGACCTCGCCGTCCTGCGCCTCGCCGAGCCGGTGCGCGACCGCGTGCCGGTCCCGCTCGCCACCGATCCGAGCCGGGTGCCCCGCAGCCTGCGCGTCGCCGGGACCGGCGTGTCCGGCCGCACGGTCGGCCGGCTGCGCACGGTCGGCCTGACGCCCGTCGCGGCGTCGAGCACCGGGCTGACGGTCGCCCGCGTGAACGGCGGCCGCGTCTGCTTCGGCGATTCCGGCGGGCCCGTGGTCGGGCAGGACCGGCGCGGCCTGTTCGTCTGGGGCGTGGCCAGCGCGGTGCTCTCGCGCCAGGCGCCGTGCGGGAACCTCGTCGTGATCGCCCCGGCGGCGCAGGTCTTCACCAGCCCCGGGATGCGCTGACGCGGCCGTCGCGGTTTTTCGGGCCGCCCATGCAACGGCGGCCCGGCAGCGTCGTTGACCCGGCATTACGTCGTCTTGCGTCGCCCGCGCGTTCCTGCGTCGCCGTCGTGCCGCCACCTCGGGTCTGGCGGCCCTGCCGAATTCCGCCGTCCTCGATCGCGCGGGTGCCCCATGCTCTACGAACGCCTGCTCGACCTCGCCCCTGGTACGCGGCTCGAACGCCGCCTCGCCGAGCGCGTCGCCGCCCGGCTTGTGATCGGGCTTCTCCTCGGCCTTCCCCTCTGCGCGGTCGCCGCCTTCGTCCTCGTCGCCGGCGCGGTCCACGCGGTCTTCGCCGCGATCTGGGATGCGGGACGGGTCGCGGGCCTGCGCCTCCGGGACGGGTTCGAAGCCGTCTCGCCGCGCTGAAGCCGGACGCAGGCGGTCGCACCGGGAACGCCCGGTCGCATCCGGGGTTGGTAGCCGCGCCGCGGTGGTGCGCGTTTGCCTGGCTCCCTTGCCGGCCCCTCTGACTGGACGACGGCTCCCCTCGATGCAGGATCGCACCTCCGAGAGCACACCCGCGAGCACCTTGGCGCTGACCCTCGGGATGCTGCGCGAGTCGAGCCGCCTCGTCGGGCGCACGCTCGACCTCGCGCGGACCGAGATCGACGGCAACATCCGCGCACTGATCGGCCTGCTCGCGCTTCTGGGAACGATCGTCGTGCTGCTCGTCGCGGCGTTCTTCGTCTTCCTCGATGCGATGGTGAAGGCGCTCGCGGTGCTGATCGGCTCCGAGGTGGTGGCGGCGCTCGTCGTCGCGAGCCCGTTCCTGGCCGCCGCGGGGCTGCTGGCGGCCCTCGGCCTGCGCCGGATCGCCCGCGCCACCCGGATCGTGCCCCTAAAAGCCCGCGGGCAGGCGGCGCTCGCGACCGGTTCCTGACGGGACGCGGCGGGCAAGCCCCTCGGGCCGCCGGGATTCGGCGCGTCGTCGGGGGATGCGGCGGCCGCCGGCCTCGACAAATCCGGCGCGCTGCGCTTCGTGGATGCACCGCGACGCCCGGACGCCCCTCCGCCATGAAACCGATCCTGCCATCAGCCGTCCTGATCCTCGGCTGCATCGCCGTCGCGTCGGCGCAGGCGCCGAAGCCGCGGAGTTCCGACTTCTTCGCGCGCGACGCCGAGGAGCGGCCCGCCAAGCCGAGGGCGTCGGAGTTCTTCTCCCGCGGCGACGCGCCCGCCATCTCCGCCCTCGGTGCCGACGGCCTCGTCGCCGAGGGCGTCCGCTACGTCTCCGGCGCGATGACGCTCACCGCGCCCCGCATCGAGGTGCGCGGCACGTCCCTGACGCGCGAGGACGTCGCCCGGCTCCTCGACCCCGCCGCGCCCGGCGACCTGCGCGAGCGCCTCGCGGCGATGAAGGCCCGCGAAATCGTGGTGCCGGACCTCGCGATCACGCTCGGCTCGGCCGTCGCCAGCCTGAAGGACCTTCGCCTGTCGGATGTCGGCGACGGCCGGATCGGTGCGGTCGTGGTCGGGCCGGGATCGGTCGCCCTCGGGGAGGGCGCAACGCCCGCCCGCGCCGCGTTCGCGCGGTTCGAGACGGCCGGGGTCGACGCCGACCACCTGCTCGCCCCGTTCCTGCCGCACCCGGCGGACGACGCCAGCGCCCTGAAGGCGGCGTTCGTCGGCGCGGCGCTCGACGGCATCGCGCTGACGAGCCCGGACGGCGACGTCGTCCGGATCGCACGGGTCGTCGGGCGCGACGCCCGCAGCCGCCGCACCGCCGCCGGCCTCGGCGCGACCTTCGACCGGATCGCGGCAAGCCTCGACAAGGAGGCCGACGCCGGCGCGAGCGCCCGCGGGCTGGCGGCCGCGGCCGACCTCCTCGGCGCGTTCCAGGTCGGCAGCCTGGAGGCGGTCGGCCTCGACTACGCGGACCCGCACGGGACGACCGGACGGATCGCGCGGATCGGGCTCGCCGCCGCGGCCGGTGCGCCGGGAAGTGTGCGGCTCGACGGATTCGAGACCGCCGGCCCGGACCTCACGGCGCGCGTCGCCTCCGTCGCGGTCGAGGACGTCTCGCTGCGCAGCCTGATCGACGGGATGGCGGCGGCGGCCGCGACCGGTTCCCGGGTCGGCCCGGCGGAGGCCCGGCGCTTCGTGCCCCAGGTCGGCGCGATCCGGCTCGGCCGCATCGAGGTCGCGAAGTCTGGAGCCAAGGACGGCTCCAAGGATGGCTCCAAGGACGGCACGACAGGCGGTGAAGGCGCCGGCGCGGCAGCCTTCGCCCTCGACGGCCTCGAACTCGTGACCTCCGACCTCGTCGAGGGCGTGCCGACGCGGCTTCGCTTCGCGATGCGTGACCTGTCCGTGCCGGCGGCCTTCGTGTCCGGGCAGGATTCGTCCGGCCAGCTCGCCGCCCTCGGCTACACCGCCGTCGCCACCAGCGTGAGGGCCGACCTCGCCTGGAGCGAGGCGAGCCGGCAGCTCGCCGTGCACGAGATCGCCGTCGAGGGCGGCGGAATGGGCACGGCGAAGCTGCGCGCCGTCGTCGGGAACGTGTCGCGGGACCTGTTCGGCCGCGATCCGGAGGCGGCGACGCGGGCGGCGCTCGGCGCCACCGCACAATCCCTCGACCTCGACATCCAGGATCGCGGCCTGCTCGACCGCGTCCTGGCGATGCAGGCCCGGCAGAGGGGCGTCGCGGCGGAGGACGTCCGCATCGAGTACGCCGCCTACGCCCGCCTCGGCATCCCGCAAATGCTGGGTTCCATGCCGGGCGCCACCGAGCTGGGCCAGGCGGTGGCCCGCTTCATCACGCGGCCCGGCCAGCTCCGGCTCGGCGTGAAGCCGCTGCAGCCGGCCGGCCTCAGCGCGGCCGAGGTGGCGGCGGCCGAGGACCCGGCGACGCTGCTCGGCCGCATCGCGGTGACGGCGACGACCGAGTAGGCGTCGCGAGCACCGACGGCGCCCTTCGCGGCGCCTCTCGCGGCGCCTCCGAACCGCTGGTACAGGGAGCGCGCTGCAACCACGCCGCCGGGCGGCGGGAGGATATCCGTGACGCCTTGGGTCCACGTCGACACCGGTCTCGTCCCCGGCGAGAAGACCACCTTGCGCCTGATGCGGCAGGGCGACGCCTTCGCGATCACCGTCGGCAACCAGGACCTGATGCGCGACCGGCACTGCGAGTCCGAGCGCGCGCTCGCGACCCTCGTCGCGGCGCGGCTGCGGGACCGGCCGAAGGCGCGCGTGCTGATCGGCGGCCTCGGCATGGGCTTCACCCTGCGGGCGGCGCTCGACGCCTTCGGGCCGGATGCGGAGATCGTCGTCGCCGAGCTCGTGCCCGCGGTGGTGGCGTGGGCGCGCGGCCCCCTGGCGCACCTGTTCGCCGGCAGCCTCGACGACCCCCGCCTCGCCCTGCACGAGGCGGACGTGAACCGGTTGATCCAATCCGGCCCGGCCATGTTCGACGCCATCCTGCTCGACGTCGACAACGGCCCGGAGGGCATGGTCCGGGGCGAGAACAACCGCCTGTACGACGCCTGGGGCCTGAAGCGCGCGCATTACGCCCTGCGGCCGGGCGGCGTCCTCGGCGTCTGGTCCGGCCGCCCGGACCGCAAGTTCAAGGCGCGGCTCGCCCGCTCGGGCTTCTCCGTCGAGGAGGTGCGGGTGCGGTCGCGCGCCAGCGGAGACGGCCCGCGGAACGTCCTGTGGATCGCCACCCGGACGGGGCCGCCGGTCTCGCCGCCCGCCCGTCCCGCATCGGACGTCGAGAGCACCGTCCCAGGTCCCTGATTCAGGACAGCCGTCGCGAGTCGTCTTTTCCGAAATCAGGCAACCACTTTTTGGGGCGTTGCTCCTTTTCCGAGGCGATGCCCTAGACGATGCGGATCGACAGCGGCGGCAGGCCGTCGATGGTGCCGAGCAGGACGTCGCCGCGCACGACCGGCCCGACGTTCTCCGGCGTGCCGGAATAGATCACGTCGCCCGCCTTGAGTTCGAACGCCTCGGAGAGGTTGGCGATCTGTTCGGCGACCGACCAGATCATGTCGGACAGGTCCGCATCCTGCCGCACGGTGCCGTTCACCGCGAGCCGGATCCGGCCGCGCGCGGGATGGCCGAGGGTCGACGCCGGCAGGATCGGCGTGATCGGCGCGGACCGGTCGAAGCTCTTGCCGACCTCCCAGGGCTTCTTCTGGTCGCCCATGCCGCGCTGAAGGTCGCGTCGGGTCATGTCGAGGCCGGTCGCGTAACCGTAGACGTGGTCGAGGGCGCGGTCCTTCGGGATGTCGCGTCCGCCGGACTTCAGCACCGCGACGAGTTCGAGTTCGTGGTGGTAGTTCTTCGTCAGCGACGGATAGGGGTGGTCGGCCACCGTGCCGGGCTCCACCACCTGGATCGCGTCCGCCGGCTTCTGGAAGAAGAACGGCGGCTCGCGGGCCGGGTCCGATCCCATCTCGCGGGCATGCGCCGCGTAGTTGCGCCCGATGCAGTAGATGCGCCGCACCGGGAAGGCCTGCGCCAGCCCCGTGACGGGGATCGTCGTCTGCGCCAGGGGAAACAGCGTGGCGCCTCGGTCCGGCTCCGCCGCCGCGGGGTCGGCGGCAAGGCCGACGAGGGCGGCCCCGGCGGCTCCGAGGGCCGTGCGGCGATCGAGGCGGGTGGTGATGCGGCTCATGAGGGCGGGTCCGATGGGAGCGCGGCGAGGCGGCATCGTCGCATATCGGGCGCGGCGGGGCGACGGTCGCGGTCGTCGGGCCGGCGCGCCGAGACCCGCGAGGGCCCGTCAGGCCCGGAACGACAGCACGGCCCGCGTGCCGACGCGGTCGGGGACGTAGCACAGGCCCGAGCGCAGGTTCGTCGCCATCGCCCGGACGATGCGCGAGCCAAGGCCGGTGCCGCGCGGCCGGCCTTCGCCGGTCCAGCCGATCCCGTCGTCCTCGACGGCGAGCTCGAGGGTGTCCTCGGCCCGGCGCCGGAGCTCGACCCGGATCTCGCCGGCCGCGTCCACGGGGTAGGCGTACTTGTAGGCGTTGGTGACGAGCTCGGTCACGACCACGCCGACGGAGACCGCCTTGTCGGTGGCGAGCCGCACCGGGTCGGCGCTCAGCCGGATGGCGTGGTCGCGCCCCGAGGCCCGCATCGCCGCCTGCAGCTCCTCGACGAGGCTGGCGAGGTAGGCGTCGAGCTCGACCGCCTCGACGTCGTCGGAGGTGTAGAGCCGGCGGTGGATGCCGGCGATGGCCGAGATCCGCGCCTGCATCTCCTCGAGCGCCGCCTTGGCGGCCGGGTCCGAGACGGCGCTGGTCTGCATGTGCGTCAGCGCCGCCACCAGGGCGAGCGAGTTGGCGACCCGGTGGTTGACCTCGCGCAGCAGCATCACGGCGTGGTCGCGCGCCGCGCGCACCTCCGCCTCGGCGCGTTCCTTGTCCCGGCGCAGCGCCTCCTGGCGCAGCGCGGTGTCGATGGCGCCGCCGAGCAGTTCGCGGAACTGCCCCTGCACGTCCTTCCAGACGTAGTCGACCGCCCCGGCCTTCAGCGCGGCGACGGCGACCCGGCTGTCCTCGGAGCCGGTGACGTAGACCACCGGCGGCGCGTCGGGCAGCGCGCGGATCGCCGGGAGCACGTCGAGGCCGGTCTGCCCCGGCATGTGGTGGTCGAGGGCGACGACGTCGATGCCGCCCTGCGCCAGCCGCTCCAGCCCCGCATCGCCGTCGGCGGCGAGCTCGACCACGTAGCCGCGCGCGCCGAGCGCGCGCTGGACCAGGCGCGCGAGACCGGGGTCGTCGTCGATGTAGAGGATGCGGGCCGTGCCGGCCAGTCCGGCCGCGGCGGGGGGAGGGCCGGTCATGGGTTCTCGGGCACCTGGATCACCGAGAAGAACAGCCCGAGCTGCCGGATGGCGTTGGCGAAGCCTTCGTAGTTCACCGGCTTGGTGATGTAGACGTTGGCGCCGAGATCGTAGCAGCGCTGGACCTCGCGGCTGTCGTCCGTGGTGGTCAGGACGACGACCGGCGAGCGCTTGGTGTGCGGGTTGGCCTTCACCTTCTCGAGGATGTCGATCCCGGTCATGTCGGGCAGGTTGAGGTCGAGCAGGATCAGCAGGTGGCGCCGCGCGCTGACCTCGCCCGAGCCGTCCGGCCCGAGGAGGAAGTCCAGGGCCGAGGTGCCGTCGCGGAAGGGGATGATCTCGTTGTTCACGCCCGCGCGGCGGATGTTGCGCTCGATCAGCCGGGCGTGCCCGTCGTCGTCCTCGATCATCACGATGCTGACGGCGTTCATGGCGGCCTCCAGGGTCATTCCGCGGCCAGGGTCGTCGGGGCGCCGTGTGCCTCACGACCTGTAGCCGCCTCGCGCGGCAGCGTCACCTCGAAGGTGGTGCCCTCGCCCAACGTCGAGGTCAGGTCGATGCGCCCGCCGAGCGACCGCACCAGCGCCTTGACGTGCGCCAGGCCGATCCCCTCGCCCGGCCGGTCCTGGACCCCGGAGCGGCGGAACAGCTCGAACACGCGGGCGTGGTCGCGCGGGGCGATGCCGCGCCCGTTATCCGTGACGGCGATGCGCACGCGGTCGCCGCCCGCCGGCCGGGCGGTGATGGCGATCCGGCCGGGCCGGCCTGCGTCGAGGTACTTCACGGCGTTGTCGATCAGGTTGCCGACCACCTGCTCGACCGCCAGCCGGTCCGCGACGATGGTGGGCAGGTCGGCGGCGACGGAGACCGTCGCCCCGGCGGTCTCGATCTGGTGGCGCTGCGCGTCGGCGAGCGACTGCAGGACGCTCGTCAGCGCGAGGGGTTCGGGGGCGAAGCGCCGTCGCCCTTCGCGCGACAGCTTCAAGATGGCGGCGATCAGGCCCTCCATCCGGGTGACGGCGGCCCGGATGAAGCCGAGCGCCTCGCCGAGGTCCCGGTCGATCCGCTCGGCGTCCGGGTGGTCCCCCAGGGCGCGGCGGATCTCGGGACGGGCCTCCTCCAGCTCGGAGGTGAAGCCCATGACGTTGACGAGCGGCGAGCGCAGGTCGTGGCTGACGATGTAGGCGTAGCGCTGCAGCTCTTCGTTGGATTCCAGCAGCTCGCCTTCGGCCTCGCGCTGCTCGGTGATGTCGGTGTGCACCCCGACCCACTCGGTGATCCCGCCCCGGTCGTCGAGCACCGGCACGGCGCGGATCGCGAAATGGCGCCAGGCGCCGTCCTGCGCGCGGACCCGGTGCTCGTGCACGAAGGGCCGGCGCGCCGCCACCGTCGCGTTCCAGGCCGCCACGCTCGGCGCCACGTCGTCGGGATGCACGGCGCTCGCCCATCCGAACCCGGCATAGGCCTCGGGCGTCTGCCCCGTCAGCGCCGCCCAGCCGGGCTGCTCGCCCACCATCCGGCCCTCGGCGTCGTTGGTCCAGAGCACGCCGCGCACCGCCTGCACCGCCGCGCGGAACCGCGCTTCGCTGGCCTGCAGCTCGCGCTGGACCCGCTGCTGGTCGATGGAGGAGGCCAGCATGGCGAGGAACAGGATCAGGAAGGTCGCGCCGCCGACGGCCAGCGCGAGGTTCTGCTGCCCGGCGCCGCCGCCGCCGGCATGGACCTCGCCGGCATGGGCCGCGTGGGCGCCGGCCGCCTCCGCCGTGAAGGTCGCCGCCGCCATCCCGGTATAGTGCATGCCGGCGACCGCGAGGCCCATCACGAACGCGGCCGCCAGCTTCTGCCCGACGCCGTGCTGCCGGAAGGTCAGCCAGAGCGCGGTCGTGGCGGCGGTGACGGCGATCGCCACCGACAGCGCGACGACGGGCAGGCTGTAGGCGAGGTTGCCGGGCACCCGCATCGCCGCCATGCCGGTGTAGTGCATCCCGGCGACGCCCACGCCCATCAGCGGGCCGCCGACGAGGATGTCGCGCAACCCCGCGCCCGGCCGGCTGATCAGCACGAAGGCCGCACCGGTGGCGCCCACCGCGATCAGCAGGGAGGCCAGCGTGAGGCCGAGGTCGTAGGCGGCCGGCATCCCCATCTCGAAGGCGAGCATGCCGACGAAGTGCATCGACCAGATGCCTCCGCCCATCGCCAGCGCGGCCCCGGCGACCCAGGCCCAGCGCGGCCCGCGCGCGGAACCGCGCATGCGCCCGGCGAGGTCGAGCGCGGTGTAGGAGGCGAACACGGCGATCGCGAGGGAGAGGGCGACGAGGGCTGGGTTGTAGCCGGTGTGGACCATGGCGCGACCGGTGGACGGGGACACTCGCGCGAGGCCGGCCGCGGCCGTCGCCGCACGGCTCGGGCCGGCGAGGGCGCTCGCGGTCGGCGCGACCTTAGCAGACTGCTGCAGAAGTCTGGTGTT
>NZ_BPQG01000015.1 GCF_022179125.1 Methylobacterium cerastii | reverse complement strand
GTGTAGGCGAACGCGAAGCTGTCGCCGCCAACCGTGAGCGCCGCCTTGGCTACGTCCGTGTTCGACAGGAGGTAATACTCCGCATCGAACCCCGGATGCACGGCAAGATCCGCGGCATTCCCCACCGCTGCGTAAGCCTGACGGCCCTCGGCCTGCCCGTATTGCAGGTAGTGCTGCAGCGGATCGGCACCGGCCGCCTTCACGTCCGGGTTGTGCGACAGGTGCAGCTCGTTGTCGAAGTTGGCCGACGGATCGCGCCCTTCCTTCCATCCATTGGCGTCGTAGTGTGTCAGCGGATTGATTCCCGCCTTGGCCACGTCCGCGTTGGCGGCGAGATATCCGGTGGTCGAGAAATCGGCGTTGGGATCACGCCCTTCATGCCAGCCGCTGGAGTTGTAGTGCGCCGTGGCATCGAGGTGCGCGTTCCAGACATCCAGGTTGTGGCTGAAGTAAAACAGGTCGTCGATAACGGCAGAACCAGCGTGCTCGTTGATTGTACCATCAGTGAAAGTATAATGATTGATTTGGCTTACAGCAGTTCTCGAGCCATCAGGGCCGTTGACGATAACATTCTTCTCGTTAAATGAGATAGTGCTATCGGTGAATTTAAATGCAAAGTCAGCAATATCGCCGGATATCAGAATGGTAGGTCTTATCGTAATGTCTATTGTAGATTCAACAAGCCCACCGTGGGAATTGGCGACTGTAAATCCAAAAACATCGTGTAGAGAGCTGTTGCCAGTTATTTTACCTGACGCATTATCAGCTATATAGTTGTATGACCCATCTGCATTGAGGGTGAGATGCCCATAAGTCCCTGTTACTGGCAGTCCAACCATTCCACCCTGGACGGCAGAAATTGTGAGGCTGTTTCCGTTCGGATCACTGTCCCCGGCGAGAGCGCCCGTTCCGTTTATACCATCTGTGCCATACACTGTATTCCCTGGCAGAACAGAGGCATATTCGACTTTAACAACAGGGTGAGGGCTAGATGCAATAAAACCATAATCTATAGTGCCGCCATAGAGCGTAGCGCTGCCCGTTAAAACTCCTGAATCACTAAAGGTATATATATAAGGCGTCGCGCTATCATATCCTGCAGATGAAACATCCAATTTTTCATATGTCTTGTTGATATAGGTAAAAAGATATGTGTTAGTTCTGTTTGTTTTATCTAATTGTGTGTAATGACCGCTTACTTGACCGGAAGAATTTATATAATCAAGGCTTGTTGAATCCGAACCAGGAAAATTGATCGTTACAAAAATACCATTTGTGTCAATATATCCATAATTATGCCCATTGGCATCTGTGAAATTTCCTGCAACCTGACCCAAATTATTAATGGCTTTTACGATAGTATCATTCGCATTCGGCGCATTTATAGTCGTTATGGTGCCATTGGTATCAATATATCCGTGATTATGGCCATCGTTGTCTTTATAAAATCCAGCTACTTGGCCTGAGTCGTTCATGATAGCGGAATATACGTTTTTTAGTCCATTGACATTGATATCTCTAAAACTACCTTTATTATATACAAAGAAGTTGTATGAGTATTGGTTGCCTGTATATGAGCCTAATATTTGACCTGACTCATTGATAGAAATTATGTTGGTATTCACTGAGCTGGAGTAAGATATAACCTGGAAATTAGAGTTGATATATGTGAATCCGTTGGTGTGTCGATCACTATTTGTATAACTTCCGAAGAATTGTCCTGATGCGGTTATACCGTCGATTGAGGTATTAATTGAGCCAGCAGGATCGACGACTGTAAAATTACCATTGCTGTAAACAAACCCATGATTATAACCACTGCTATATGAAAAATACCCGCCCACCTGACCTGAAGACGTTATGCCGCGTACGTGAGTATCAATAGCTCCTGTTGGATCGATAGTTGATATTGTATCATTAATGTCAATAAACCCATGCGAATGGTAGTCTGATGAATTATATGATCCAGCTACTTGTCCTGATGAGTTCCTGACTACGGGGTATAGCGATAGTGAAGGACTTTTTATGAAATTCACTTTGTAGCCGGACATTTTAGGGACCTTTCATTTTTTCAAGAGTTTGATATACATCTAACAAAATTTTATATCGGTTTTTCAAAGAGTGGTTTGATCCCTTTACCACTGAGTTGCATTTTGTATAAGTGCCGTTCGGCAACACGATAAGAAATTAGAACTCGCCATAAGCGTGGTGTAGATTTTGGCTGTTCCGCGAGCAGATCACCCGCGCGGGTGCCATCGACGAGCTGTTTGCCGCCTTCGACGCATGGATGAAGGGTAAGGGTTACCTCGCGATGTCGGGCCAAATCATCGATGCCTCGATCATCGCGGCTCCGCGTCAGCGCAACACCGATGCGGAGAAGGCGGCTCTGATCGCATGCGTCCCCAGCCCATCGGCGCTTAGCAGCACGATACGAGCGCGCCAGACGTGCTTCTGCGACGTGTTTCGATCCGCGACGAGTGCTTTGAGCCGAAGGTGATCCGAGGTGGAGACCGTGAAAGAGATGCCACTGCGCATCCCGCCGGACTCGCGGGATGGGACTCAAACCGAAACCCCACACGGACTCAACCGTCAGGGCTCAACCACTAGATCGATCGTGCCGCCACCCGACAGCGTCAGAAGCGCATCCCCATTCAAGGCCGTGCCGGTCGAATAGCCCTTCGTCGGGAAAACCGTCGTTTTCCCGACGTCAAGTCCAAAGAAACGCGGGTCCTCCAGCACCAAAGAAAACGGCCGAAGCATCGTAAGCGGTGTCTGGAGTCGCCCTTTTTGATGATCTGACGATGGTGGAGGCTGACGGTCCCTGGTTCGGATCGTTTTGTGTCTATGCTTGAGGATATGGTCGAGTTGCCGCGGTCGGTCCGCCGGCTTGAAGTTGTCACGGGCTCGGGCAGTCGTCGGTGCTTGTCGCAAACGCAAACGCGCCTTCGTTTACGGATCGTTAGCCGTCCCTGACCAGCTTGCCGCCTCCGCCCTTGAGCCGGCCCATGATCCTGTCCGTCATTGCTTTGAAGCTGAAGCAGCGCTCCAAGGCCGACTTCAAGGGCTGGCACTACGAGGCGACGCTCATCGTACAGGCCGTCTCCTGGTACCTGCGCTACCCACTGATCTACCACGATATCGAGGAGCCTTTTCTGGAGCGGGGCCTGGAGGTCGATCACAGCACCCTGAACTGCTGGGTTCTGGCCCACGCACCGCTGATCGAGAAGCGGTTAGGGCAATTCCGCCGGCTACACTGCGGATCGGTGCGCTTCGACGAAACCTACATCAAGGTGCGCGGTGAGTGGCGCTATCTCTACCGGGCCATCGACAAGCGCGTGAATCCCGTCGATTTGCTCCTCACGGCCAACCGGGATCTCGACACGGCCAAGCGGTTCTTTTGCAAGATGCTGCGGGAGCAGCCTTTGCGCGCTCCGGATCGCATCGACACGGATGGCGCCGGCCCGTACTCGCCGGCCATCGCCGCGAGCAGGAAGGCAGGCCTCCGGGCCGATGCCGCGGGTGGGCGGCTTCCGCTCGTTCAACACGGCGCGGCGCGCGATCCATGGCTTCGAGGCCATGCTCTGGCTGTGTAAGCGCTTCGGGTTCACCGCCGCATGGACGGTGCGCGAACAGAACCACCTACTCAAAATCTGCTTCAGGCTTCCCCGGGCGAACAGATCGTGAAAGTGGGACGGAAGAGGTAATTCAAGGATTCAGATTAGATTTTACGTCACGCCAATACTTTATACATAGTGATTAATTAATTAAATTTTGGAACGAAGACCACGGTCGCATTGAAGTTGCAAATAAGGCACGCGATAAAACAAAATTTGCCGTCGGTATTGACTATTAAAAAAACCTAGGTCACATCGTTAATTATAATTTTATAATACTGAAGATCGCCTCTGAATCCCACAGGCGCAATCTGGCCCGAATGAATCAGTGACCGATTTTCTGAGTGGAGGTAACGTTGGCGACCATCACATCTGGCTCTTCGTACATAGAGGCACAGCAGGGTGACACGTCCAATCCGGCTGCCGATCTGAGTGGCCCTGCCTCAAACGGAAAGTGGGCGCTGCTTACGTTTACGAGCGGCTCGTCAGTTACATTCAAAGGAAATTTCTCAAACACAGATACGAACGATTTTTTTGCTATTGGCGTCATAAATGGCACAGGTTCTCTTCCGGACAAAACTGGATTTACGGTCTCGATTTCGGGGATGAACGCTAATGGCGGCTCAATTGCGCTACAGGGTCGTCTCGAAGACTATTCATACTATAATACTTACGGACCATATGGAGCGACCGAATTTCTAAATAGCCTTGATCGAACTAGGAGTGTCTCATACGCAGATTGGTCTGCAGTTTGGGGCAAAGGAGGCAGCGGGGGCGGAGCGTACTTGGGCTTCCAAGTCGTAGATTACGGCTATGTCGGTGATTACACCATATCAATTACAAAAAGCAGTCCAAATATATCTCAGGTTGACCTTACACCATCGATTACGAGCCTTTCCCCGAGCACAGTACAGGGTGGGCAATCGGCAGTGGCCGGAATTCACGTGGCCAACATTGGATCCGCGATCTCACCAACTTCCGGATTCGACCTAGATTTTTACATGGCTTCGCTGCCTAATCTTAATGATCCGACGACAAATGCTTATCTTGGCAGCGTGCATTTAAATCAGTCTATAGCTGCCGGATCGTCTTTAGACCAATCAATATCGATGACCTTTCCCACTCAAGGGCCGGGTGAGACCTTAAATGGTGTTAGCTACCCTGGCGGATTTCTATTTTCAGGAACATACTATCTGTACGCCTGGGTTAATCGCAATCAAGCCGTCGCCGAGTCAAATTTCAACAATGATGTGACGTATACTCAGGTCGCCTACGTAAACCCTCTTCAAGTTAATGGTACAGCTGGCAACGACACTCTGTACGGGACAGCTCAAAATGATGGGTTTGATCCCGGTAAGGGTGATGATGATATTTACGCAGGTGCCGGCTTCAATACTCTGCGTCTTCACGCATCGCGTACAACAACCACGGCGCTCCGACTTGGAAGCGAGGTCGGAACCGTAAACGCAGATGGGCATGACGTGGGGACGAATATTGATCAAATAAAATTTGATGACATAACAATTTTGACAACAACGCTGCCCCAATTTGATCCCTATCAGTATCTTGCATCAAATCTAGATGTGCTACGCACTCTTGGGAATAATCAGTATAACGCCTTTCATCAGTATATCCGAAATGGCGTAGACGAAAAGCGAAGTACGGCGACCTTTAACACCGCGGAGTACCTCGCTTCAAACCCTGACCTTATCTCCACGTTAAGTGGGAGTCTTGCCGCTGGCGTTCAGCATTTCGTAAACAGTGGATTTCAAGAAGGGCGCCCAACATCCACTTTCGACGTTTACGAATACCTGGCTTCAAACATAGATCTTATTGCGACATTTCGCGCAAGCCCTACTTCGGCCGCAGGCCATTACGTATCCTATGGTTACAACGAGCATCGTAACGCAAATTCCTTCAATCCCTGGGAGTATCTAGCGTCCAACGTTGATTTGTTGAGGGCGCTAGGTCCTAACGCTCTTGCTGCCGAGCAGCATTATGTCAACAATGGGTTCGCCGAAGGCCGACCCACGGCAACGTTCGATGCTCTTAGATACATCGCCTCTAATGTAGATTTAATTCGAACCATCGGAAATAATGCTCTGGTGGCCCAGCAGCACTTCGACACGTACGGCTTCAAAGAGGGCCGGCCCACGGCGACATTCGACGCTTACGAGTATCTTGCTTCGAACCTCGACCTCCTGCCCGTGGTGGGCCGTACCGCTGCAGCAGGCGTGGCACATTATGTATCTTCTGGATTTTCCGAGGGTCGCTCAACGAGCTCGTTTGACGCATATGCATATTTGGCGTCGAACCCAGATTTGATAGGTGCCTTTGGACCGAACCCGTCAGCAGCCGCTCAGCACTACGTGAATTATGGCATAGCTGAGCATCGACCGGAGGCGTCCTTCAACGCCTATGAATACCTGGACTCGAACCCTGATGTGTTAGCAGCGCTAGGGTCGAATATTGCGGTGGCAACGCAGCATTTTGTCAAGAACGGTTATGCGGAACATCGACCGACGCAGTCGTTCGATGCTCTAGAATACATAGCGTCCAATCCCGACCTTGCGCGTGCTCTTGGCGTAAATATAGTGGCGGGACAGGAACACTATGCCAAGTACGGCTACGCAGAGCACCGGGCGACTCAGGGTTTCGATGGACTGCGCTACCTGGCGTCAAATCCAGATCTCGCTCGCACGTTTGGGGCGGACGTAGTCTCAGCCGAAAAGCACTACATCACCAATGGCTTGAAAGAGGGTAGGTCCACCACGTCCTTTAATCCGGCGCAGTACCTTGCCAATTACAAGGACTTACAAGCAGCATTCGGAGACGACCCGATTGCAGCTGAGGTGCAATACATAACGAGAGGTCTTTCGGAAGGCCGCATCGCCTCAGTCGCACCAGGCTCTACCTTAGGAGTCTTCATGGGCGATGCCAAAGATAATCGCATGGTCGTTGGGGCGGGTGACACATTGACGGGAGGTGGCGGCCACGATGTTTTCGTGCTTAAAGCTCCCCCTTCAAAACCAGCATTTATTACAGATTTTCACACAGTTTATGATAGTGCTGAGCACGATAAAATAGAAATCTCTGTCTCTGGTTTTGGTTATACTGGACAAGGATCAATCGGGGGTGGTTACGGGCCCTACCACGTCAACGGACCAGCAAGCCTGTATTTAACTAAAGATAATTCGCCGGCCGGTGTAGGCAGCTTCCTGTTCTTCCATGACTCCACCAACCCGAACGATACAAATGGAACGATATATTATGATCCTAATGGGGGCAATTCTTCCAACGCAGTTGCACTAGTTCACGTTACTGATTTTGGGCTTCGTGACGGCATCTTTTTCATCTAGCGACCGGATCTCTCAGCTCGACGTTGGCCATTCATGTGGCGTGGCGGAGGGCATAGTGCGGATGGAGTGCTGACCGTCGCTGATCACGCCCGCCACCGGCACGCCCACGGCCTCGACCACCTCGCGCAGCCGCACGGTCAGATCCTCCGCGGTCCCCGACAGCAGGCTGCCCGCCAGCAGGACCGTCCCCGAGAGACAGTCGCGTAGCCCCAGAGCACCTCGTGGCCGATATCCGGCTGCAGACCGTCGAGGGCGAGGACGATCCGGTCCTGCCCACCAAGCGGCCGGCGCAGGTGCTGAGGATCGCCGAGCCAGCTCGACATTATCTCGTCGTAGCGGTCGAGCAGGTTCGTCACGCTGCGCTCGGCGATGGGCACGCTGCGATCACGCATGATCGCGTGGATCTCCGGCACCGAGCGATGTTCGCGGTGGCGCAAGGCTCCCACCAGCGCCATCACGCCGAGGCCGAACTCGTGCTGCGGCAGCGCCAGTAAGCCTTCGGCCTCCGGGCGGTAGGGCTTGCGGAAGCCGGCGCAGCCCTCGGCCTCGCAGCGGCGGATCTTGAGGCGCAGCCGTTGCATGCCGGACAGCGTCACCAGCGTGTTGTCGGTGGTCGTGTCCCAGGCGGTGGTGTAGCTGAGGGGTGGTCATCGGCGGTTGCCGGGTAGGGTCGGGTTGCGAGAGCCAACCCCGAACCCGAGAGACCCCCGATGACCGACGAGATCATGGCCCTGCGCGGGCTGATGGAGAAGAGTGCCGACGCCGATCTGCTGCACGAGATGATCGGTTTTGCAGCCGAGCGACTGATGTAGCTGGAGGTGGGCGGCCTGACCGGCGCGGCTTACGGCGAGAAGAGCGCCGAGCGGCTGGTCCAGCGCAACGGCTACCGTGACCGGGACTGGCAAACGCGCGCCGGCACGGTCGAACTGCGCATCCCGAAGCTGCGCAAGGGCTCGTACTTCCCCGGCTTCCTGGAGCCGCGCCGGATGGCCGAGAAAGCGCTAACGGCGGTGATCCAGGAGGCCTACATCCAAGGCATCTCGACCCGCTCGGTCGATGATCTGGTCCAGGCCATAAGCGGCGCGGGCGTGTCGAAGAGCCAGGTCTCGCGCCTGTGCCAGGAGATCGACGAACGGGTCGGCGCGTTCCTCGACCGCCCCATCGAGGGCAAGTGGCCGTATCTTTGGATCGACGCCACCTACGTGAAGGTCAGAAGCGAGGGCCGCATCGTCTCGGTCGCCGTCATCGTCGCGGTGGGGTACGCCTACGGTGAAGGCCG
>NZ_BPQG01000014.1 GCF_022179125.1 Methylobacterium cerastii | reverse complement strand
GTGGAACCGGGGGAGGATCAGGCGGTGCTTGCGCCGCTTCTGCCTGCGCCTCCAGCATAGGGCGACCGTGGCGCCGGCCACTGCGCGCGGTCTTTGACGGCATCCTGTACGTGCTGCGGACAGGATGCGCGTAGCGGCATCTGCCGCTGGACTTCCCGCCGTGGAGCACGGTGCATCGTTGGTTCTTGCGCCTTTCCCAGACAGGCGTGTTCGAACGCCTCGCCCATGCCCTCACGCTGGCCGACCGTGCGCGGGTCGGACGCGAGGCCCGCCCGACCGGCTGTGTCGTCGATGCGCAAGCTGCCCGCTCGGGTGGCGTGGGGGTAGCCAGCAAGCGCGGTTACGATCCGGCCCGGCGGGTCGTCAGGTGCCCCTTCGACAAGCTCAGGATGAGGACGCCATGCGCTGACGGATCCGGACGGCCGCCTGCTCGTGGCTGGGGTCTCACCCGCTGACCTGCACGACAGCCACGGCGCGATTGCCTTGCTTCGTGCATCGCGTGGGCTGTTCCTTTCCTGGCCCGCTGCTTTGCTGACCGAGCCTATCGAGGCGAGCGCCTTGGCGCGGCCACCACCACCACGGTCGAGATCGTCGAACCCCCGGAAGGCCAGAAGGGCTTCGCGGTGCAGCCTAGGCGGTGGGTCATCGAGCGGACGCTCAGTTGGATCGCCCGCTGCCGCAGGCTGGCTTGCGACCACGAGGCTACCCCGTCTTCTGCGCTCGCCTTCTTCGTCCCTCGTCGTGGCCATGATCCTCGTCAGACAGATCGCCCGAGCCTTATAAAAAGGGGTCTGAAACAGAATGAGACGCCTCGCTCTCCTGCCCCCGCCCTACGGCGGCCTCGCGCCGACCGCGAAGAGAAGCGCGTGACCCGCGAGAGCGATACAGCCGGAACCAAAAAACATCTATCAGGAAATAGCTTGCTTCACGAATTTCAATTAGAGAAAACCCTTAGACGCCGAACACCAAGGAAAATTACATCCTAAATACTGCAGTCATTAACTACGAATTTTGTTTACAAATTTTAATATAAAAATTGAATTAATAAATATCGAAGATACTGTAAATGATATAGCTTTCTATTTCATATTAATTATTATTAATTATGGAACTTGATTTTCGCCAAATACGTTCTATAGTTGTTAAAATTATACGGAATAATATAAAATATTCATGCAAGAAGAGGAAGCAAAATGGCAGTGTTTGAAGA
Source organism: Methylobacterium cerastii (assembly GCF_022179125.1). GTDB lineage: Bacteria > Pseudomonadota > Alphaproteobacteria > Rhizobiales > Beijerinckiaceae > Methylobacterium > Methylobacterium cerastii. Next base: position 10,748 of record NZ_BPQG01000014.1, on the reverse strand, counting down.
AATTTGTAGCTCTAATATTGCTCCTTTATTTCGCGTTCCACCGCGCATAGGAGTAGACAGCGCTTGGTGGGAGCATGTGCCCTTCGCTGCTTTAATAATTGAGCAAATGCGGCCAGACACAGTTGTTGAACTTGGAACACACAACGGTGTTTCATTTTTGGCATTCTGCGACGCCATGCAACGAGCAAATATCTCAGGTCGGTGTTATGCTATAGATACATGGGGCGGTGATCATCAAGCGGGTTTTTACGGAGAAGATGTGTACACAAGTCTGCATGACTTAGTTTATATGCGATACAGGCATTGCGCGGAATTAATTCGCTCAAAGTTTGAAGACGCTCTAAAATTTTTTTCGGATGGCTCAATAGACCTTTTACATATTGACGGTCTGCATACTTATGATGCCGTCAAGGCTGATTTCGACAGCTGGAAATGTAAGCTTTCAAGTAGAGGTGTTATACTATTCCACGATACAAATGTAAGACAAGGGGATTTTGGCGTTTATCGTTTATGGGAGGAACTTCGAGCTGCACATCCCTCCTTTGAATTTCTGCATGGCCACGGGCTTGGAGTGCTGTCCGTAGGAGAAGATCCTAGTCTATTCATTAAATCACTGTGCAGCCTTAACGGGTCTGCAACGCATGTTTTACGGGAAAGGCTTGCAAGTATCGGCGCTAGATGGACCTCCGTTGGTAAGGAAACTCATCTTATTAAAAAAGTGGAAGAACTTTCTGGTATCAACTTGTCTCTAGCTGAGAAAAGTACTGAGCTGAACCGTGTAAAATCAGCTTTCGCTGAGCAAGGTGCTGAGCTGAACCGTGTAAACTCAGCTTTCGCTGAGCAAGGTGCTGAACTCAAACAAGCTATAAGCATCATTGATAATAAAGATTTAAGAATTATTAATTTGCAAGAATTGATCGAAATCAGTAATAATAATATATTCGAGGTGGAAAAGTCACTAAATCAATCTGTAGAAATGCTTTCAAGAGAAAAATCTAATGCTGCAAAATTAGAAATAATGCTGAACGAGTGTAATAATAATCTGTTAAAACATATTCGAGGAAACTATATTAGAAAAATTATTCATTCCGTTAGGCGTTATATTTGAAGAATAAAATTTACTAATTTCCTAGTTCGTTCAATGAATAGCGATTGAGATCGTCTTAGATCCTATTTGAGGTGACCATTTCAGGCTGGATTATAGAGGGCGTTGGCGGCCATGTGGCTGGCAACGCAGGTGACACGACCCTTTGCGATGTCGAGGCAACCGGCACACTCGCCATTCAGGCCACCTTAGGGTCGAGCTTCATCAGCACCAGGAGGCGATGACGGCGGCGAGTGAGAGGGTGAAGGTGTCGTTGCGCGCCAGCTTGTCGTAGCAGGTGGCGATGCGGCGGGAATCCTTGAGACGGTTGAAGGTAGCCTCGATGCGCCAGCGCTCGCGGTAACGGGGCTGTTCGTGGCGGATGCGGCGTTTACGGCCGTACCTGCCCGGTATGACTGCTGTGATGCTTTTGGTCCGTAGGTCGGCGCGCAGTCAATCGGCGTCGTAGCTATTGTCGGCGGCCAAGCGGCGGATGCGCCCGGGGCCTCGGCCAGCACCGCCGCGGCGCTCGTCACATCGCTGGCGTTGCCCGGCGTTAGCAGTAGGACACAGCGACGGCCGAGGGCGTCGGTGAGGGTGTGGACTGCCCACCGTGCCCGCTTCGACAAGCTCAGGATGAGGGGCCGAGGCCTTGCGCGTTGCCCCCCTTTGCCGCCGTGGGCGCAGCGGTGGACCTGAATATAGGTGCTGTCGAAGGCGACCGCGTCGCTCGCTCCAGTTCGCGTTAGGGCTTGTTAGCGTCTGATCCAGTCGCAGGCGGCTTTGAGGCAGAGGACGTCCATGAAGCTGGGGGCTGTCTTTTCGTATCGTGTTGCGACGGCGCGCCATTCCTTGAGCCGCGCCCAGAGGCGTTCGACTTGGTTGCGGTTATTGTAGATCCAGTCTGGACAGGCGACCGGCGCCTCATTGCGTTTGCAGGGGATGGCCGGTCGTGCTCCGCGATCCCAGACATGCTGTCGAAAGGCATGGCTGGCATAGCCGCGATCGGCCACGACCCATTTCGGAATGCCGGGGAGGCTGTCGAGCAAGGCGGCGGCATGGGGGAGTTCATGCGCTTGTCCGGGGGCCAGGACGAAGGCCACCGCACGTCCTAAGCCGTCGGCGACGACGCAGGCCTTGGTGCCAAAGCCGCCACGAGAGCGCCCAAGCGCTTCACGTGCGTCCCGTTCAGCTTGAGGATCCCCTTTTTTGCGGCGCCTGCCGCCTTCTGGTGGGCGCGGATATTCGTGCCATCGAGAAATGAACCGCGCCGGGTTTCCCGGAGGCCATTTGGTTTGATTCAGGCTGCCAAGGTTTGCACCTCGGCCTGGGCATAGTAGCGCGCTTCAGCCTCGGCGGGAGGGATATTCCCGATCGGTTCGAGCAGACGACGGGTGTTGAACCAGTCGACCCATTCGAGGGTGGCGAACTCGACGGCCTCGAACGACCGCCATGGTCCACGCCGATGGATCACTTCGGCTTTGAACAGCCCGTTGATCGTCTCGGCGAGGGCATTGTCGTAGCTGTCGCCGACGCTGCCGACGGAAGGCTCGACACCGGCCTCGGCGAGCCGCTCGGTGTAGCGGATCGATAGGTATTGCGAGCCCCTATCGCTATGGTGCACGAGCCCATCACCCTGGTGGGGACGGCGCTCGTGCAGGGCCTGCTCCAAAGCGTCGAGCACGAAGGCGGCATGGGCGGTTCGGGAGACCCGCCAGCCGACGATGCGGCGGGCGAAGACGTCGATGACGAAGGCCACATAGACGAAGCCGGACCAGGTCGCGACGTAGGTGAAATCGCTGACCCACAAAGCGTTCGGGCGCGGTGCCTTGAACTGTCGGTTGACCCGGTCGAGCGGGCACGGAGCTGCCGGATCGGGGATCGTCGTCCGGACCGTCTTGCCCCGCACGACACCCTTCAGTCCCATCGCCCGCATCAGCCGCGCCACGGTGCACCGAGCCACCACGATCCCGTCCCGGCCGAGCTGCCGCCAGACCTTGCGCACCCCGTAGACGTGGAAGTTCGCCTCGAACACGCGCCGGATCTCGACCATCAGCGCCGCGTCGCTCCTGGCCCGTGCCGGTAGCTTCCCGGGATCGGCACGCCGCGCGGCATGGGCATGGTACGTCGACGGGGCGATCGGCAGCACCCTGCAGATCGGCTCGACCCCATAGACGGCCCGATGGTCATCGATAAACGCGATCATGTCCGCGACCGGCGGTCGAGCTCCGCCATGGCAAAATACGCCGACGCCTTCCTCAGGATCTCGTTGGCTTGGCGCAGTTCACGGTTCTCGCGCTCCAGCGCTTTGATCCGCTCGCGCTCGTCCGTGCTCGGGCCGCCCCGCTGTCCCGTGTCCCGCTCGGACTGCCGGATCCAGTTCCGGAGCGTCTCGCCCGAGCAGCCGATCTTGGCCGCGATCGAATTGATCGCCGCCCATTGCGAGGCATGCTCGCCTTGATGATCCAGGACCATCCGCACCGCGCGGGCACGGACCTCGGGGGAATAGGGTGGGGTTCGCTTCGTCATGGCTCCATCCTCTCAAGAGTTGGAGCCTCCGGGAAACCCGGCGCGGTTCATTCGGGCGGCTTCTTGGCGTGCGGACGACACGCCTCCACCATCGGCTCCAGTACGGACCATTGCGCGTCACTCAGCATGCCATCTCCTTCCATCGAAGGAAAAACGCAGCCGCGTGAACTCTGTTCAGACGCTAACAGACCCTAATCAATGAGAGTTGATAGAAGAGCCAGAACAAGTCTGTCATCACCGCATCGGAACTCCAAGCGACGGCTTTGGATTATAAAACCATTGCATCTGCAACACATTGATGCGGTTTTGACCCTAGGGCTGCAAGCTTCGCCATATAGATGTATATTTTTAAGTCATCTTTCTTACTAAATGTTTTTCTAAAAACAATCCTATTACGAGGCAAGATAAAGCAAAAAACAATGTGTATGTATAATCGACATTTATCGGCAAATCAGGATAATAGCCTAGGCGTACCCATTCAATCACCTGAACCGCGGGATTGTATTTTAAAAATTCATAAATCTGCTCTGGTAAAAAATTAGGCAAAAACATTACACCGCTTGTTGTATATATCACAACAGTAAATAGGATAAAACCAATTACCCATGCCGGGAAAAATGCAATTATGCTGACATTGACAGTGCCAACACCAATGCCCAGTAGTATCGCAGCTATATAACCGCACATAGCCGTGAATGGATCGGCCGGGACTGGATTAATGCCGCACAAGACCAGTATTGAGAATATTACTATCAGTCCTAAAAATCCTGTTACAATTTCTACAATGATTCTTGAAAAAATTACGTCAAATAGTTTAACTTGAGGATAGTATGTCAATGGACGATTAGAAAGCACAGCTTTCATAACCTCGCGAGCAATATATTGAAATGCTAAAACGGGGACCGCGCCACTTGCAAAAAATATAGCTCTACTGTCGCCAATTGGAGCCGGAACGCTACGGGTGACAAAAATTAGTACAAGCAAAAAAACGTGTACTACAGGCCACAACACCACCACCGCATAACCCCAATGAGATCCTCCGAAACGAGTGCGCATATCACGCAACATTAGCGCATGAAGAACATGTAGGTAAGATTCCATTCGGCTTCGTCTAGAAGTCATGTTATTGACAACACCTCTACCTGAGTCACTAAAATTATAACTAGACCTGCTCCAATTGTGGAATGGCTCAAGGCGTTTATAAAATTATTAATAGGTATTATATCCTTATATCGAAGAGAATGGCTCTGAAACTATTTTTTGCACACTCTAAGCCGCAATATGAGCCTCTTTTATGTCCATACTGTCGCCACGAGCGACGGACGAACAGTGGTGCGAACGCCAGGATGGGTTCGGCAAAGCAGGGGGGCAGATCAGGCATTAGCTGTCTGGTTGCGAGACCTCCTTGGCGTCTGCAACGATGCACCGTGCTCCACGGCGGGAAGTCCAGCGGCAGATGCCGCTACGCGCATCCTGTCCGCAGCACGTACAGGATGCCGTCAAAGACCGCGCGCAGTGGCCGGCGCCACGGTCGCCCTATGCTGGAGGCGCAGGCAGAAGCGGCGCAAGCACCGCCTACTCGGCATCACTAAGGCTGGTTGCGTAGGGCGGGCCCTCGCGCGCAAACTCGGCGCGGGCGACGGGCCGATCGTAGATCGGTGGGCGTCCACATCGGGGTTCCTGGGTGAGCGTCAGACACTCTCCCAACACCCATGATGCCCGCCGCTTACCCAAAAGCTAACCTGTTCAGCCCGTTATGAAACAGGATCTAACGCGCAGCGGCTCCGAGCGAAGCGCTGCGGCAGCCGAGATGGGCCGGGTTGGTAGAGACAACTCCTGCATTGCAGCCTCCTTGTGTGCCGACGTAGAGTTGGATCCCGCCTGAGCCGACGTTGGTAAGAAAGCCGATCGGCCGCGTACTGGCATTGAGATGACGTGGGTTGCTAGTGACAACTCCCGCGTCGATCCCGGCCTCCGTACCGGCATAGACGGCCACATCTCCCGTCGAGGAACGCAGCGCCAGTGTCAATCCCACAGGCGCTGTGGTGCATCCCTTGTAACTGGGATCGACCGTGACCTCGCCAGCGTTGCAGCCGGGTTGTGTCCCAACAAAGAGCATCACGCCTGTTACTATTTCAGCCTGCACCGTCGGGGCTGCGTCTGATCTTGCAATAGGCGCCGGGATACTAACTAGCGCGGTGCGCAGGGCCCGCATACCGGCCTTTACATCCTGTAGCGTGCCAACAAGCACGTAGCAGGTGTAGGTGTGGTCACCTGCTGGGATAGCGGTCGCGCGGAACACGCAGTTCCACTTGACCGTAGCATTGCCGGATCCCGGCAGTGTCGAGAAGTCGAAGCTGCCGTAACCTAAGCTCGGCATCGTGGGCTGAGGGAGGCCTGGGCTGTAGACGCCCATCGCTCGCGAGCCGTCGGCGGTGGAGAATATCACCGGCATGCCCTGCTCGCCAGGCTTCGACGAGAGGGTGGTAGCCTCGCCCGTCGTTGGGTCGAAGCTTGAGAAGCGGGCGAAGTCTGGCGGCATGTAGGCGGTCGCCACTTCGAAGGTGGCAGAGGCATGGGTCTGCGCGGTCGTGAAGGTCGCGTGGTACTCTATTGCGTTGGCGATGCCTGCAGCCCCTAGTGTCACGCGCTTCGTCAGTACGTCGTCCGAGCGCGATGTTTTGTAAGGGCCAGGTCCTCGCGGGCACGTGCCAACTGGCCGGCCTGGAGACATGAAGTAGGCCATTTGTGTGCGCGTCAGCAGCGTCGTTGGCCCAATCTCGAGAGCGTTGAGCAAGCTTGAACTTCGTAGGCCTTTGGCATCTCCGTCGCTGCCGGCCTCAGTCGGGTTGAGGCACTCACCGTAGCCGTCGTAAGACGAGGCTGATTGTAGTTCGCGACCGTGGTCGTAGGCATTGATGAACTGCGTACCGCTCCAGGTCAGGCTATCGATAGCGCCAGCCGTACGCGACGAGACGCCAACCGTAATAGTCGAGCCCGCAAACGGCCGGCTGATCGTTGCTCGCTTGCCGGGCTCCGGCCAAATGATCGACGACGCATCTTCGGCAAAGGCTCGGCAGGCGAGGGCGCTGAGCATCGCCATGGCGATAAACATGAGGCAGCGTGACTTCGATGCAAACATCGGGCGAGCTTAAAACCATAACCGACTTTGTTGCAACGCGAACATAGTAGTAGTGCTATTCCCTACGACTCATTTTCGTGACCGGTTCGCCGTTTGAACAGATACTGAAACACATCCATCTCCAAGGCCATTTTGAATCGCGCCGAGTTTCCCAAAAGCCATTTGGTTTAGGTCAGGTTGCTAAGGCTTGGACTTTGGCCTGGGCATAGTAGCGTGGTTCGGCCTCGGCAGGAGGGATACTAGCGATGGGTTCGAGCAGACTGTTTCACCCGGAAATGGTCGCTCTCGATCCTCTCCTCCAGATATTTGGTAACGTAGTGGATCGGCGTTCGCGATAGCAGGCTTGCCCTTGGGCTCTCGGCGATGGCCGGAGGGCAGGTGCTGGCGCTATCCGTACCGCTGCGGTCCGGTGCGAGCAACGGCTCGGCCAAAAGTGTTCTGCGGAAGAACCGCATGGCGGTGACCAAGTCTCGGTTAGCGGTCAGCAGAAAATCGACCGGATTGTGCCGCTATCCTTACCGTTTAAGCTTCTATGACTGGGACTCAGCGTGTGGCGACGGATGCTGAGATTGTGGCTGATGCCATCGGCGAGCATGGTAATCTCGCTGCTGCAGCTGTGGCAGCCCGGGCGCTACCGGAACACTGGCCCCAAATTCGGCCAGTGGCGGCAAAATTCACTTTGCGAACGGCCATGCCCATCCGTAGTGCGCGGTTGCGTTGCGAGTGCATCAGCCCCTCTACCTTTTGCGTAGGGACGAACCCTTCAAGAAGGCGTAGGAATTGTTTTTAGGTCATTGACGTCACTTTGTCGATTGCGCCGGTCAAAACGCTTCCTGAAGCCCCTCAGGTCGCCTTGCCACTCATACTCTCGGCAGTAATTCCTGTTGGTCTATAGGGCTGACTTAGTCAGATTTAATTAGAGCTGGTTTCCGGTTTGGATTGGGAAGCGGGTTTTTGCCGGATGGCAAAAAGGGACGGTCGTTGTGACCTACAACCTGTGGAAATCACAGGTTGTCTACTGTTGGTTCACAGTTTGGTTCGAAAAGACCGGAAATTGACCTCCGTCTGTAAGAAGGTCTCTTTAGATATCTATAAAGAGAGTCTTTATAAAAATTTCCCTGATGAAACATGGGGTTACGCATCAAATTTGGGGCCGGGATTCCGGTAGTTTGGGGCTGCACTTCCCGAGTTTGGGGCTGCACTTCCGCAAATTTGGGGCTGCACTTCCCGTGGGCGGCGCCTTATCCACAGGGTACCTCGATGATCCGAATGTGGTGAGCTCGCGTGGTTTTCCGCCGAAATTTGGGGCTGCTGTTCCGGTAGCTGGATAGGGGTCTGTGCTCCTCCCCTCTTGTGGGCAAATTGTCTATTACAGGCCGCTTCAGCAGGCCAAATTGGGGCTGCACTTCCCGACCCTAGTCAGTGAAAACAATGACTTATTAGACACCTCGGGCTGCGCCCTGTTCAAGACCACCTTGCGCACGCTAATCATGAATTTGGGGCTGCACTTCCCGTCAAAGATAAACAACTTCAGTAGCTTAGGCGATAAGCTGTGCAGCAGCTTGACCGGCGGAACGGGCAAGATCCACCTCCAGCTGCGTGGGTGCGGCGTGGACGTAGTGATAGCGCCGCGACTTCCTCCAGCCTGACCCGGTGATCTCTTCGCGCCAGTCTTTCAGACCGCCGGCGGCGACCATGTCGGCGAAGGCCTGTCGGCAGTCCTTGCGGAACTGCGCTCGGGTCGCACTGGTCTCTTTCTCCGCCCACAGATCACGGCCGGCTAGCTCGGCCAGACGAGTTTCATCAATCCACGCGTGCGCTGGCTGGCTGTCGATGAAGGGCCAGAATGATTTGGCGTGATCGCCCTTGAGACGGAACTGTACGTCGGCGTTGATGCTGACCAAGTGCGCCTTCTCGATCATGTGTAGCACGCTCGGTCCGTAGCGCACGACTACGCTGCTATCGAGCTGGGCGCCCTCCCAGGTCACTTCAGTGATTAGCGGCGCGGCGCTGCCGCGACCGTCTGGCAGGGCACCGCCGGCGCGGGTCTTTTTGATCTTATCGAGTTCGACCAGTGAGCGCCCTTCGTGAATCAGCACGCTGACCTGCTGGATCTCCTGGAACACATGCACGAGGCTCAGCAGGTTGTTGACGTGCTCGGTGCGCCCCATGACGCGGATCAGCTCACGCCAACTCGTGCGGGTCTCGTAGAAGGTCCACGTGGGCGAGATGAACGTGCCCGGCCGGTAGTCCGGGTTCGGCACGGACACCTTGTCCCGCTTGAGTCGGAACAGGGCATAGATGGCATCTCGGTGCTGGCTGCCTAGTTCGCGCCCTCTCACCTCAACGACCGAGTAGCCTGGCACTTCGTAGACGCGGGTGAAATTGCTATCAGTGACCAGGTTGATCTTGCGCGGCACGAACGCGGAGGTGCGCGCCAGGCGGTCGGGCATGGTGGCGGGGTTGCGCCGACCCCGGCGGTTTTTCAGCGTCCGTTCGCGGCGCTCGAGGCGCTGCTGTTCTTCGGGAGTGAGCGGTCGACCGGTTGTCATGCTGCGAGTCACGGTAGGGCTTCACGGGAACAGTGGCACCAAAATTCGGGAACAGCAGCCCCAAATTTCTGCCTGCGTGTTCAGCAGTCCGCATACAATCTGCAGCGGTGCAGGAGGACCCCCTCCCCTCTTTCAAATGGGCGTGTCGCGAACTCGGATCTGAGGCGCGGAACGACCTCAGCCGTCCCACTTTCACCCTTTGTTCTCCTGGGAGAGCCCGAAGCAGAGTGCCAACAGCTGGTCTTGCTTTGCGCACCGTCTATGCGCCGGTAAAGCTGAAGCCTTTGCGCAGCCAGAGCATGGCCTCGAAGCCCTGGATCGTGCGCCGGGCCGTGTTGAACGAGCGGAAGCCACCGACCCGCGGCATCGACCGCTTCACCCGGAAGTGGTCGCTCTCGATCCCCTGCTGCAGGTGCTTGGTGACGTAGTGGGTTGGGGTGCGCGGCAGCAGGCCCGCCTTCCGGCTCTCGGCGATGGCCGGTGGGTAAGGGCGGGCGCCATCCGTGCCGATGCGATCCGGAGCGAGCAACGGCTCGGCCGAAAGCATCTTGCGGAAGAACCGCTTGGCCGCATCGAGATCGCGGTTGGCTGTGAGGAGGAAGTCGACCGGATTGCCGTGCTTGTCGACGGCCCGGTAGAGGTAGCGCCACTCACCGCGCACCTTGATGTAGGTTTCGTCGATCCGGACGGATCCGCAGTGTGGTCGGCGGAACTGCCTCAACCGCTTCTCGATCAGCGGTGCGTAGGCCAGAACCCAACGGTTCAGGGTGCTGTGATCGACCTCCAGGCCGCGTTCCAGGAGCAGCTCCTCGATATCGCGGTAGCTGAGTGGGTAGCGCAGGTACCAGGAGACGGCCTGGACGATGAGCGCCGCCTCGTAGTGCCGGCCCTTGAAGTCGGCCTTGGCGCGCTGCTTGAGCTTGGCGGCGATAGCGGACAGGATCATAGGCCGGCTCCAGGGCGGAGGCGGCAAGCTGGTCAGGGATGGCTAGCGACCCGTGAGCGAAGCCGCATTCGCGCTTGCGACAGGCCCGTGGCGGCTAGCTCGAGGCAGCCGACTGCAAGTTAAGTACCGGCGGAATTAGGGCTGCAGCCCATTCTGGCTACGCCAAGCCGCGCTGCTTTGATCGATACATTCGGTTTGGAACGATGGGGTGACGGCTAAGTAGGCTGACTGCGAATTGCACATTAGCAGGGAGAGGGCCAACGACGCTTGCATAAACACCAATCTTATAATCTTTAATTTTTATATACCCACTTGACGAAATTACGCTGACGCAGTCATTGGTTGTATGATCGACGAATCAGACTGGTTTCGTTCGATTACTCTGGCACATAATAATCTAAGTTAAAAAATCCGGGAGGAATTGTTGTTATGGCAACGATATTTGTAGATCAGTCTGGCAATGGTGATTATACGACCATTCAGGCGGCGGTTGCG
>NZ_BPQG01000013.1 GCF_022179125.1 Methylobacterium cerastii | reverse complement strand
TGGAACCGGGGGAGGATCAGAAAGGGCTTGCGGGTCCGCGTAACGTCGAAGAGGCAGTACGCAGCGGGCATGCTTACCCAGTCGAGTCTGACGGCCGGCACCGCACCCGGCGTATGCAGCCTGGGTCTAACTCGTACGCTCGATAAGTACCGCGCCAGTCAGGCCGAAGCCCAATTTTGTGGTGTTACCTGATGGCTCTACCGGGGCCATCATACCTACAAGGTTCTGATCTAGCCTTATCGGCAGAGCTGGCCTCCACTCCTCGGCAGCCCTTTTGCCGTTTCCAACCCTCTGAATTCACAGGGTAAGGAACAGGAGTATTCGTGCCCTGCGGGGATCTGCACCCACCCCCTGTTTGCCCTACGGTGAGGCGTTCCGCGGTTCGGGCTAGCTGCAGCCAAGCCCTCCATTCCCGCGACACGATGCAGACGACGTTGGTGTCGTTGCGGAAGCGGGCAAGCCGTCGTTCCTCGACCGTCACCATGCTGAGCTTGCGGGCCTCGCGGATCGCCGTGCGCACTGTCGTCTCGGAAACGCCTGCAACCGCCGCGATGTGCCCCACGGTTAGCCGGCAGTCGCCCCGTTTGGCGGTCTCAGCCGCGATGAGTGAGAGCACCGCCTGCTCGGCGAGGGTGAACCGTGCCGCGATGGCCGGCGGAAGCCGTCCAGAGGCTGCCCAGCGGCGACGGCGGGCCATTGAGGCATCCGTGCGCGGGCGAGAGCCGACGCAGCTCCTGGTGCCTCCTGCGGGACGCTCAGATAAGCCCGCGGGACGCTCGGGTAACTGCCGGGCTTCGATCAACCCCGATAGCGCCTCGGCTTCGGCCTCGGACAGGTGCCCCTCTCCGAACGCCTTCCACAGCGTGGACGTGACAGCCGGCAACGCGGCGCGCGGGGCTGCCTGCGCCTGTCGGCGGATTTCCTCATAGAACATCGTCCTCAGCCCTCTCGGGCCGCGGCAGGCACAAGGCACGACTTATCGATGCAGGAATTGGCGTTCCCGCTTGACTCCCGTGGGGGTCATGTGGCTTGTGAGGGGCATCGTCTGCGGCCTCACAAGGCCATCTCGATTTTGCGGCCCTCCTGTTTGGCGACAGGGGGGCCGTAGTCGTTTCAAGGTCTACGTCGCGGCGGTCATCTCTCCTGATGCCGACCCGACTCGCCGTTGGGCGAGCTGAGCCGGAACAGCTCATGTCGTCTGGGCAAAGCCGCCAAGTCAACGTCTCCTACGATGTCAGATAGGCAGGCGTCTATCAAGAAACTATCTTGCGGCAATCATGCACGCAGATTCGATTGTCGGTTGGACGCTTGATCGGGGCTTCCGCGATGTGTCGATCGGGCGACCAGCGACCGCGTTGCGCTCACCACCAAGCCTTGAGCATCCAACATCCTGGCATCAGGCTGTTATCTTGCGCCTATCATGCAGGCAGCTTTCTAGCCGCATCGTATGCGGCAACTGCAAGCTCCAGAGCCTCTGCAATCGTGATGCGCCGGTGGTAGGCGATCCGCCGGAGCGCTTCATGCGTCTCCGGCTTGATCCGGGTGGCGAAGGGCTCCCGCCCGGTGCGGCGCAGAGTACGCCCATCTACCTTGCCCGGATCGAATGCCGGGGTTTCACGGGGGGTGAGCACCGCCGGTCCGGCCAGCACGGGTGACGCTACGGCGGGCTCGGGCTCTGATGCAACCGGCGGGATCTCTGGAGCTGATGCCTCGGCCGGCTCATCCTGCTCGCGCATCATGCGCGCGACGGCATCGGCATCAAGGCTGGCGCGGTTGCGGGGCTTGGCGGCCATTACAGGGTCTCCAATCGAACACGGACCGCATCGGCGAGCGCGGCGAATTCTAAGCCCGAGGGGCTGTCGGCTGGGACCAGTTCGCCAGCGGAGAGGCTGTCGGCGACGATCGCTCGCAACGTCACCGGTGGGGCTACAGGTTCGGTGAGACCGGCGAGCGTGCCGACAACGTCGCGCCCTGATCCAGTTCGACGGTCTACCCGCGACGGCACCACGAGGATATCGGGTCGCCCTCGTCCGCCTGCCTTACGGTGGCGTCGGACGATCCCGACCGTCTCGGCTGCGCCGCGGATATCGAGCATGGAAGCGCCGACCGGTACGAGCACCATGTCAGCGATTGCTAGAACCGCGCCGAAGGCTGGACCAAGCGCACCAGGCGCGTCGAGGATCACGAAGTCGGCGTCGGTGCCCCGCACCGCCCTGGTCCAATCCGCGACCGCCTTCGGTTCCACCTCTTCCAGAAGCAGGGGCCGAACCTCGAAGGGGAGGGCGCCGATCTCCGCGACCGCGGCAGCATGTCCGGCTGGATCAGCATCGAGGACCACGACGCGCGCGCCCCGCCGGGAGAGGACCGCGGCGAGGTTGAGGCAGATCGTGGTTTTCCCAACCCCACCCTTGGTCGACGCCAGACCTATCAATTTCGCCATACCGCAACCTGTCCGCCTGATTGCGCCCATCTACAAGCAAGACGCTATCTTTCATGCAGCGATCAGGAGGGCACCTTACAATTAACGATCCGTAAACGAAGTGGGCGCCATTCCAAGGGGCCTGTCGCAAACTCTGATCTGAGACGCGGAACGACCTCTGGCGTCCGGCTTTCACCCTTTGTTCGCCTGAGGAAGTCCGAAGCAGATTGCGAGCAGCCGGTTCTGTTCGCGCACCGTCCATGCGCCGGCCAACTCGAAGCCCTTGCGCAGCCAGAGCATGGCCTCGAAGCCCTGGATCGTGCGCCGCGCCGTGTTGAACGAGCGGAAGCCGCCCACTCGCGGCATCGACCGCTTCACCCGGAAGTGGTCGCTCTCGATCCCCTGCTGCAGGTGCTTCGTGACGTAGTGGACCGGCGTGCGGGGCAGCAGGCCTGCCTTCCGGCTCTCGGCGATGGCCGGCGGGTAGGTGCCGGCGCCATCCGTGCCGATCCGGTCCGGGGCCAGCAGCGGTTGATCCTGCAGCATCTTGCGGAAGAACCGCTTCGCGGCATCGAGATCGCGGTTGGCGGTCAGCAGGAAGTCGATTGGATTGCCGTGCTTGTCGACGGCCCGGTAGAGGTAGCGCCACTCACCGCGGACCTTGATGTAGGTCTCGTCGATGCGGACCGAGCCGCAATGCGCCTTGCGGAAGGTCCGCAGCCGCTTCTCGATCAATGGCGCGTAGGCCAGCACCCAGCGGTTCAGGGTGCTGTGATCGACCTCCAGGCCACGCTCCGGGAATAGCTTCTCGATGTCGCGGTAGCTCAGCGGATAGCGCAGGTACCAGGAGACGGCCTGTACGATGAGCGTCGCCTCGTAGTGACGGCCTTTGAAGTCGGTCTTGGCCCGCTGCTTCAACTTCGCAGCGATGGCGTGCAGGATCATGGGCCGGCTCCAGGGCGGAGGCGGCAAGCTGGTCAGAGATGGCTAACGATCCGTGAACGAAGGCACGTTCGCATTTGCGACAGGCCCCCCGGGACTCGTTACCGATGTCCATGAGGCGATTTCGGGATCGGCCTATGGACGTCGGGATCAGCGCGGCATGAGCGTGGCTTGGCCGTAACCCGGCTATCCTGCTAAACGATGGACGTGTTCTATCGCTCCGACTGACGAGAGTATGACAAGTTCAGGCATCCCGCAGGCGATAAATCCCCAGCGGAGGCATTTGAGCCGTGTGTCGGCTGACAGCTTCGGCCTCTACCATGATATGATCCAGTCGAGCGGAGCGGCGACATACCTCCTCGGCGATACATTCGAAGCAACCATCGCCGCGCAACATTTCGGCCGCTTGACGCTGTACGATAGGCAACTCATCGGCGCCGACCATAGGCGTGATCCTGCGCATATTCGGCGCGATGGTTTCGAGCACTACTATCTTCAAGTTTTACGATCCGGCCGGGTCGTGAGCGGTCGGCCTGGGGAGGAGCGTCGTCTTGTCCCGGGTGACGCTGTTCTCTTCGATGCGACCCAACCGATGCGGTCGATCGTGGACGACGGTGATGTCGTCACGGTCATCTTGGCCCGTGATCAAGTCGAGGCTGTCGCGCCAGACGTACGCCATCTGCATGGAAGCATCCTTCCCAAGGGTGAGAAAGGTTCGCTCGGCCAAGCCGTGCTCTCTTTCATCCGCTGCGCATCGAGTTTCCCGGAAACCTCGGCCGCCGGGGTAGGTCACGTCATCACCAGTATGCTTGGCCAGGTCCAGGGAAGATCGGATTCGGCCTACAGTGACGCCGTCGGCGAAAGCAATTTGCAGTTATCGCGGCGTATCAGGGCGGAAATATTCATCGACAACAACCTCGCGGCAGATTTGAGCTCCGACGCTGTCGCTCGTAGCATCGGTGTTTCCCGATCTTCTTTGTATCGTGCAATGCAAGCCGTCGGTGGCGTCGAAACGATCGTCAAGCGTCGGCGTGCCGCTCGCCTGCGACTGCTGATATCCCGAAAGGACACAGCAAACTCTATCGGCTTTTTCGCGGAAAAGATCGGTTTCTCAAGTATCAGTCACGGCTCACGTGCATTCAAGGAAATCTATGGACAATCGCCGGATCAGTTTCGGGCGGCTCTTCGAGATGATGGAATCTCGGTCGCTCAAGCTTTACACCCAGGGCGAATGCGGGATTGGTACGGCATTATAAACGATTGAATGGTTGCAGTTGGCTAAGATCTGTAATGCTATTGATTTAATTGCCGGCGGGCCGAATCAAATATTGGTACGTTCTTTCTTCCGGCCGATCGACGCCGATCGGTTGGAAAGCGGGATACCTGGTTTAAATGACTGAGTTGGCTCAATAGCAACCTAAACGACATGTCGGTAATCCGATCGTTTGCCCGACGAGAAGATCAAAGACCCACAGGTCGCGGAGGACCAAAGAAAACGGCCGGAGCATCGCTGCCCCGGCCGTCCTCGATTGTCTTGAAGCGGTACAGTCAGCCTCAGCCGAACTTACCATCCGCGAAGGCACTGCGGCCTTCGAGAGCGCCGAACTGGAGGTAGTGCAGCATCGGATCAACATGAGCGTTGGCCACGTCGGCATAAGCCGTCTCGTACATCTTGGTATCAAAGCTGGCTGACGGATCACGGCCTTCCTTGAAGCCGAAGGTATCGTAGTGCGTCAGCGGGTCAACGTTGGCTCCCTTCACGTCGGCATAGGCATTGAGGTAGCCCTTGGTGTCGAACACCGCGTTCGGGTTGCGGCCCTCGTGCCAGCCAAAGGTCTCGTAATGGGTGTAGGCGAACACGAAGCCGTCGCCGCCAGCCGTGATCGCCGCTTTGGCCACGTCCGTGTTCGAGAGAAGGTAGTACTCCGCGTCAAAGCCCGGATGCGTACCCAGATCGCCAGCCTTACCGACGGCGGCGTAGGCCTGCCGACCTTCCGCCTGCCCGAAGGTCAGGTAGTGGGTCAGCGGATCGACACCGGCCGCCTTCACGTCCGGATTGTGCGACAGGTACAGCTCGTTGTCGAAGTTGGCCGCCGGGTCGCGGCCTTCCTTCCAGCCAAACTGATCGTAGTGCGTCAGCGGGTTGATGGCTGCCTTGGCCACATCCGCGTTGGCCGCGAGATAGCCGGTGGTCGAGAACTCCGCGTTCGGGTCACGACCCTCATGCCAGCCAAAATCTGCATAATGTTGATCCGGATCGACGTGAGCCCGCCACACGTCGAGATTGGTGGCAGCGTAGAACAGGTCGTCGATGAGCGGTGAGCCATCATTTCCCTTCACCGTGCCATCGGTGAAGCTGATGGTGGCGACACCGGTCAGATCCGTGACCATGCCGTTGGGCGCAGTTACGAGATCGTGACCGCTGCTGAAATCGAAGTGTGCATCGGTCAGCGCGAAACCGAAGCTCAGAGCCGCCGGGATCGCAGCCTTGGCAACGTCGAGAGTGAGTGTCGTCTGGCTGGTGTTGCCGGCCGCATCCGCCACCGTCTCGATGAACATCGCTTGGCCGGCCGTTGTCGGATGGTAGCTGTAGCTGCCATCAGCTGCGATCATCAGGGTGCCGTTCGTACTGTCGACCTGTGTCGTACCGGCTTCAGGTACCGCGACAGATGGGGTGCTGGCGAACTGTAGGGACACGACGTGAAGGCCCGATGCGTCGCTGTCGTTCGCGAGGACGTTGCCGGTCAACGTCGTTACCACCCCGGTCCCAGCCGCCGCATCCGCCTGCAGGCTCGGCGCAGCCGTATCGAGGATAAGGCGCACCGGCTGGACTGCAGCAACGGTCGCGCCGAGGGTGGTTTCAGTGACTGTAATGGCATGGGCGCCGTCGGCCAGGAGGGCGGTGCCCGATCCATCGCGAAAACCGAATGTGTAGTGCCCCTGCGCATCGGCCGTAACAGAACCAAGCACTGTCCCGTTTTCGGAGAACGTCACGAGCGCACTAGCGTCAGCGGTACCTGTTACAGTCGGGTCGGTCGTGAGACTATCAGTGCCTGACACGCCGGTGTCGCTTGCAAGTGCTGCAGTGACGGTGAGCGTCGGTAGGCTCAGCGTCACCTGCGTACCGCCGGCGCCATCGGAGGCCGCTGAGAACTGAGCACCGGCATAGGAGCCGGTGAAATGCAGCGTCGCACGCGTACCAAGGGCATCGGCCAGCGTCAGGACATTGCTCTCATAATCGAACATAGCCGTGCTCGTTTGGCCGATGCCGCGCAGGTTGATAACGTCGCCGTCGGCAGCAAAGCCTGCGATGGTGTTGGCGAAACCCGCATCGCTTCCTAGCGCCACGCCCTCGATGCGCAGCGTTTGGGCGCCGTCGGTGAAACGGATCGCGCCGGTTCCGGCAGCGGCTGCCGTGACGGCGCCGAAGGAGCCGGTCGTGGCCGCGGCGAGATCGAGGATGCCGGAGACCAGCGTGGTCCCACCGGAATAAGTGCTGGCGCCCGAGAGCACGAGGACACCGCTGCCCGCTTGCACCACCGATCCGGCCCCGGAGATCACGTCCGCCTGCACGAGGTCGCTGGCATGGGCGAAGGTCAGCGTACCGGCGTTCGCCACCGCCCCGACGATCGAGCCAGAGGCGCCGACGACGAGACCCGCGCCGGACGTGACCGCGATCCCGGAGGCGTAGCTCTGTGCGTCCGCCAGCGTCCAAGTACCGCCCTGGACGTTGAGAGCCTCGAACCCGACGATCGCCGCCAGTGTGCCGGTGGTCACCCCGCTGTTGGCGCCGAGATTATTCGGGCCCGCGCCCGTGCGATCGTCGAGGCGCAGGTTCAGGATGTCGGTGCCGGCCCCGCCGTCTATCCGGCCGGTGACGGTCGCGCCGGTGTAGAGGTTCAGGGTGTCGTCGCCGCCCTCCAGGCTGATCGCCCGGCCGGTGTTGCCGGTGATCGTGCCGTAGTTCGAGAGCGCATCGCGGCCCTCGCCGGTCTGGATCGCTGCGCCATCGCCGGCGATGAAGCGGGCGGAGCCGGTATCCGCCGTCGTGTAGGCGACCCCGTTCAGGGTGCCGACGGTACCGGGATCGGCATTGCCGTCCTGCCGCAGGACCGTGCCGATGGGGACACCTCCGTTGCCGGTGATCGTGCCTGCATTGACGATGGTGTCGTTGTCGATCGCAGCCGTGCCGGTCTTGTTCTCCAGGCGGATGGCATAGCCGTTCTGGCCGACGATCGCGCCGGTCGCACCGTTGACGATGCTGGTGGCCGCCACGCCGCTGCGGCTGCCGTTAGAGTTCGAATCGTTGTTGACGACGATTGCCGTGTCGGCGCCGCTGATCGTGCCGTCGTTGACCACGACGCCGCCGCCAAGCGACAGACCCTCGCTGCGGTTCGCTCGGCCGTTGCTATCGAAGCCACCCGCGCCCTGCCCGTTCAGCACGCCGCCCGCGCCTGCGCCGGCGATGAGGCCGCCGGCGAGATTGTAGACGGTAGCGCCTCCGTCCACGTCGACACCGTCGCCATCGCCATCGATCGTCGCGTAACCGGCCCGGTCGTAAGTCGGCGCATACTCGCCGCGGATCGTGCCCGAATTGGTCACGACTACGGTGCCGGCCGCGGCACCGGTGGTGTCGGCACCGACACCGGAGCCGTTGTGGCCGAGGATCGTCGCGCCAGCCTGGTTCACCACCTGGATGTTCGTGGCCGCGGTGTTACCGACGTCCACGCCGTGCTGAGCGCCTTGGATCAGGCCGTGGTTGTCGATGGTGTCGTTGGTAGCGGTCGCGGCGTTGATCCGGACGCCGCGCGAGATGTCGTAGCGCTGCGCGTTCGAGGTGTTGCCGGTGGCGTTGAAGCTGTTGTTCGAGGAGGAATCGTTGACCGGCCCGGCGCCGGTGATCGTGCCGTAATTGACCAGCGTCTGGTGGGCGCCAAGTCGAATCGCATCCCCGCTGTCGCTACGAATTAGCGCCGTGGCATTGCCCTCTGAACCGTTGGTGATGACGCCGCCGCTGGTGAAGTCGGAGGCCGGGGCGTTCGTCGCACCGACCGCGGCGTTGTAGTTCAGCGCATAGGCGGCTGACGGCGGCGTAGCGCCAGTCGTGCCGATGGCGGTGATCGAGGTAGCCGAGAGGATCTGGCCGAGATTGATTAGGTTGACGGTGCTAACGGCCGCGTTCGCCCCCGTGAAGGCCTGCGCCTGGATAGCGTCTCCATCAAGCGCCCGTACGATGCCGTTCGTGCCCACGAGGATCTGACCGTTGCCGAGTGCCGCTCGGATCGCCCGCTGCCCAGATACCGTGTCGGTCAGGGTGCCTTCGATATCGATGGTTGTGGCACCGGAGGCGACCGTCGCCTGTATCGCCGTCGACGCCGTCTGTGTCCGGGCCGATCCGGCCGCCAGCGTGTAGGTATCGGCGGATCCGATCGTGAAGGTTGTGCTCTGTGATCCGGGCTGAATCGTTTGCGGCATAATTGGGTTTGTCCGGAATGGGATCCGTACGCTTACGCCGGTCGGCGCTCCGCGGATCTGAAACCGCCTCGGTTAGGCGTCGGCAATGACGGCCCCATGACGATCGTTGGCTCCGCCACCCACGTAGAGTTTCGGGAGGGACCGCCATGAAGGCGATCCTGCCATGTCGGCAGCCTCTTTGGCGGTCTCCTATTCTCAGAATTCACAGGGTAGGAAACAGGAGTATTCGTGCCCTGCGGGGATCTGCACCCACCCCCTGATTGACGCGGTACGGCACTGCGCTCGCCGGATCGGGCCAGCCGGAGCCAAGCCGTCCACTCGGCCGACACGATGCGGACCACGTTTGTGTCGCTCCGGAAGCGGGCCAGTCGGCGTTCCTCGACGGTGACGAGGCCGTGTCGCCGGGCCTCGCGCAGAGCGTTGCGGACGCTGGTCTCGGACACGCCCGCGAGCGCCGCGATGTTGCCGACGGCGAGGCTGCATGATCCCCGTTTCACGGTCTCGGCCGCGACCACTCCAAGGACCGCCTGCTCGGCTAGGGTGAATCGCGCTGCGAGGCCCGGAGGGAGCCGCCCAGAGGCCGCCCAGCGGCGGCGACGGGCCATCGAGGCATCTGTGCGCGGTCTGGAGCCTCGCCGGGCGCCTACGGGGCTTCCTGACGGATTTGGGGCGCAGGTTCCAGCATCAGCCTGCTGTGCCTCGATCAGTCCAGACAGCGCCTCCGCCTCGGCCTCGGACACGTGCCCATCGGCATAGGCACGCCACATCAGGGCCGCCACCTCGGGCAGCTTCACGCGCGGCGCAGCCTCAACGGCGCGCCGGATTTCGGCAGCGTACATCGTTCACGGTCCCTCACGGGCCGCGGCTAGGGTCCAGGCAAAGCCTTCTCGTTGACGGAAACAGGTTCCGTCTTGACTCCCGAGGGAATCATGTGGCTTGTGAGGGGCATTCGATTGCGGGCCTCACAGCCCCAGGTTTTTCAGCAGCCTCTTCCTTGCCGGGAAGGGGCTGTTGGCTTTTCAGGGTCTATCTCGCGGCTTCGATCTCTCCTGACGCCGGCTCACGACTCGCACGAGTGCGCATCTGCCGGACATGGCATGTCTGCCGGGGGACACGGTTAAGTCAACGCTACGCGTGACTGTCGAGGCTTGAGGTTGAAGGCTGAGCGCGCCGCGGGCACACCCCGGCGATGATCCGGTCCGAACTCGTCCTCCGCCTCGCCGCCCTGAACCCGCACCTCTACGAGAGGGACTGCGAGGCTGTGGTCGATGCCATCCTCGGCCGCATTACGGATGCGTTGGTGACCGGCGATCGGGTCGAGATCCGCGGGTTCGGATCGTTCTCGGTGAAGGATCGGCCAGCGCGGCAGGGGCGTAACCCCAAGACGGGGGCATCGATCACCGTGCCGTGGCTCAGGGGCCGGCTCCAGGGCGGAGGCGGCAAGTTCGTCATGGCTGGCTAACGATCCGTGAACGAAGGCTTGTTCACGTTTGCGACAAGCCCCTTTAGCTTCCGACCCTGACCCAGCACGCGGTGTATATGCATACGGAATAAACAAAATTTGAAGTCTTGCTAATTTACAAACAGACATACTTTGCAGACAGAGCGATTCTCGATCTCGAAGCGTCTGAACCAGGGAGTATAAATTGACCGAGCGCCCCCGCGTTAAAACGCTGAGGCAGAGCACGGCCGAGGTCGAGTCGAAGCGAGCGTACGAGTTCTGGCGCGACACGGCGTTGGCCATGTCCGGCGTCTCCAGCGCCGGGGCCGAGGAACGGCGGTCGTTCGCAGCCAGTCGCCTCGTCGCTGTTACGGCTCACAGCACCTTGCTGCACACCGAGGGCCCGCGGGTCGATGTCGAGCGCACGGCGCGCCATGTCCGCCAAGACGGGCGCGACACCATCACAATCGCCCTGGTCTTGCGCGGTACCCAGTACTTCGAACAAGGGACCCGCGGCGGGCGGTTGGCTCCCGGCGACATCAGCGTCACCGACTCCGGACGCCCGTTCCTGATCGGGGCCTACGAGGATTACGAGGAGATCCGACTTAGCACGACGCGCGCGGCCTTCAGGGCCCATGTTGGCGAACCGGAAGCCTACGCCGGGCGCCTGTTCGGCCACGGCCCCCTCAATGCGCTGTTCGCGACTTACCTGCGGTCCTACGCGGCCTTGGTGCCGGGCATGACGGAGGCCGAGGCCGGCATCGCGGTCGAGGGCACCCTCCACCTGTTCCGGGGTTTGGTGGGCGCTCCCACGGGCGACGTCACAGCAGACGCGCTGAGGTCACTGGCCACGGTGCATATCGAACGCAGCTTACACGATCCGGGGTTCGGTCCCGACGCCCTGCAACGGGCGTTGTGCGTCTCCCGCAGCCGTCTCTACGCAGCCTTTGCCGACGGCGAGGGCGTGGCGGCGGCGATCCGCGACGCGCGCCTCGACCGGGCGCATCGCCAGTTGTCGGCGCCTGCACATGCCAGCGACAGCATCGCGACCATCATGTACCGGTGCGGCTTCACCGACGGGTCGGGCTTCAGCAAAGCCTTCCGTCGGCGCTTCGGAACCGCGCCGCGCGATCTCAGAACCTCGATCACCTGAGGTCGGACGCTTTACAGGAACTGGGGCGGCCACCAACCGTGTCACCGGCCGAGCCAGGACGCCGCGTCGCCGGGGAGGAGGGGCAACACGTCGCGGGAAGGGACGAAGGCTTCTTGAACGACCGCGATGGGCGCAATGTCCAAGGTTCGCTTCCGGCATAAGGCCGACTTCCGCTTGCCACCCTTCTCGGACGCTGCCGCAAGCAGTCATAGGTGTCGGCAAAACGGTTGAACAACCGACAACCAGACAGACAGTGTGAATGTCTTGTTTGGGCGCAAAATTTATTGCTTTGTCCACGCCTCGAGAACTCTCGGCCAGTCATTACGCCACACCCTTGCCAGATAGGCCACGCGGCCCTCCAAGTACGAGGATGCCGCTGAGGACCAAGGCGGAAGTGATCACAGCGAACATAGTATGTGGGCCATCGGCCGCGAGAATGGGCAGCAGAACGATCGGCGCTAGTGCGGCGGAGACTCGGCCGCCCGCCCAGGCGTAGGCGAGCGCCGTGGCCCGCACGGACGTCGGCAAGATTTCCGTCGCGTAGATTACCAGGATGCCGCCATAAGTCGCTGCAGCCGTGTTGAACGCGATGCCGGAAAGAACCAAGGCAGAGAAAGTGCTGCTAGCGGCGAAGACCGTGCCAAGCACCGCCATCGTCCCTGCCAAGGCGACAAGGCAGGTGCGCCGCTCCAGGCGGTCAATGACGAGGGCAGTGAGGGTGGTTCCCAGGGGCGGACCCAAAAGCGATAGGGCCCCGAAGATGAGGGATTGATCTACCCGGAACCCCTTCTGCAGCATCACGACTGAGCTGAGCAGGGGAAACCCCAAGGTCGCCCAAGGGGCGACGGTGTAGAGGGCAATGAATAGGGCTGTCCTGCGCCTCTGCACAGGCGCAGAGTAGGGCGCGTCCAAACCGACCCGCAGAAGGCTCCCTGGCGCCAGGGCGATCTCATTCAAGCTTGCTGACGGCGCGATACGGGCCGCGTACTCGAAGCGTCGGCAGACGTGGTCGGCCTCCACCGTGCGTCCGACCGAAGCGAGCCAGCGTGGCGACTCAGGCATCAGCCCGAACAGCACGGCCCCTAAGACAGCCAGGACGGCACCGAGTCCGAGCACCCAACGCCACGGCTCGACCCCGAGGGGCGGCGCTAGTGCGAGGGCGTAAACGAGACCGATCACGGCGCTCCCACCGAGGGAGCCGAGACCGCTACACACTAACAGCATCGCGCCACGCCTGCGCGGTGGCATCACGTCAGCAAGGTAGGTTGCGGCCAGGGGGGGGAAGCCGCCGATGGCGAAACCCGACACAGCGCGCGCGAGTGTCAGAGAGGCTAAACCGGGGCTCAAGGCAGCAGCCAGCGATCCGGCTGCCATTAAGCCGAGTGAAGCTTGGAGCGCACGCCGACGCCCGAAGCGGTCGCCAAGCATGCCGAAGATGGGCGCGCCCACCGCCCCGCCTACAAAGACTGAGGCGAGGAGCAGGGACAGACTGCCACGCGGCATGTTGTAGGGCGGCGCCGTAAAAATCGCCGCGAAGGCATTGCTCAAGGCAACTTCGGCAAAATCCGTGAAGAGTGCAAAGATGCAGACCGCGAGAATTGCCCCGTGAACGTGCGTGAGTGGTAGGGCGTCGAGCCTTCGCGCGATCACCGACATGGAGCCGGCTGCGGGATTGGCCGGACCGCCGTCTGTCGAGATGACGTCGCCTTGGGCTAGGATCAACGGGATGTCTCCTATACCGAGCCGGCCTACGATCCGGCCCGATGATAGATGGCGATAACCGGATACAAGGCGGTGCGGAAGGCAATTTCCATCAACGCGGTTCTGCGCGTGAAGAGATCATATTTAAGTTTATTTGAAACGAGCGAATAGTAGACATCACTCACGTTTATCGCGGCACCACTGGTGTAACAAGCAGGTTTTTAACGGCGCCGGACGATCTTGAGGAGGGTTTTGACTGAAATTACTTACAGCATATTGTGGAATTAGATGTTTACGTAATGCCTGATCTCGATGAGGATCACTCATCGGGATCAGCCCCCCGCTACGACGGGGCGATGGCCATCCGCAGGAACTCATCAGTTCTTACCTATGAAACTTGGTATATCTACTGGTCAGGTAACATTTCCTGCGTCTTATTAAATCCCAAGCAAGCTTTCAAAATGATTTAAATTATCAGTTTTTCGTTGCTTTTCCAACATGAATGCATATAAGACAGTATTATTACTCAAGTGATTTCTGCAAGTCATCACAGAATGAGCATGAATCACGAGGTTGTCTTTCGTATCAGCCAAGTCGATCGCCAGATTTACTGCCACGTCGATCGCTTGGACACACCAAGCGTCATTCGAAGCGAAGAATTTCAATATGCAGTTCGTTAGACCTGCAGGGCACAACTCAAACGGGGATCCCGAGCGGACTCAAACGTCAGGCTAAAATTTCGAGCACGGAGATGCGAATAATCAGGACGCAGAGGCAAAAATTTTGGACGTAGAGGCAATTGGTGTTTCGCACAACGCGCCGGTAAGTATCTACAATACAGCGCAAGCCGCTTTGCCTCTGACAGCGCCACTAGTCTCCGGCCATACAACTATAAGTTGGTTATTTATTGCAAATTCAACCCGGGTTTGAGTGATGACTGATCTACCACTCTTTTACCAACGTGTAGTTCCTCTCAACCGTGAGAGCCACCGCGACCTTCGTCTCGCTCAACCCTTTGATTTTGGCTTTGCGCGTACCGCTCACATAATCCCGGCGGTCGTCGATGAGTTCGCAGCCGCCTGCCGTCACCTGCCGATCCTGTTCCTATCTGACGGTTCCCTCCCAACTCCGGTGTTCATAGTCGGCTTCCGCCCAGATCATTCCCTGCTCGTCAATGAGACTGGAGCGTGGAAGGGCCGCTACCTGCCCGCCTACCTGCGCCGCTATCCATTCATCGTTGGTCAGATCGCCGACGCTGATCCGATCGTCTGCCTGGACGAGGCGGCAGATGGCCTGGATACAGCCGGAGAAACGCAGAACGGTCTGCCGTTATTCGGTCCGGGGGGCGACGACACCCCCTTACTCACCGAGCGTGTCGAACTCGCGCGCAGCTATGCCGACGCCGCCAAGCGGTCTGCCGCGTTCGGCCAAACCCTGCACGAACTCAACCTTCTGCGTCCAGTGACCATCCAGGGTCGAGATGCGGCGACGGGCGAAACTTATACCCTGAACGGTGCTCTCGGCATCGACGAGGCGGCGCTTGCCGAACTCCCGGATGCGGCCTTTGCTCGCCTGCGGCACGAAGGATGGCTTGCAGCCGTCTACGCTCACCTCGTCAGCCTGCAGACGATCTCGGATTTCACCGCCACCTATGCCGTGAATGCTGCTGCCGGAATGGACGCGAACGACGGCGAAACCGCTCCGCAGGTTCACTGACGCGACAGACGGCAAACCGCCGCCTCGAAAGATCGCCGTCTGCATCGTTACATGCGGACGGCGATTCGCATCCCATCGAGATCCCGAACGCATACGCTTGGCCCTCGAAGTTCTGCTTGAACGCGGCATTAGGGCGGGAAGGTGTGATGCGGCCACATCAGCTCAGGATACGATCATGCCCACTCTCGATTGATGAGTGACGCACGGCAATTCGCCCAGTCGACACGTACGACATCGATCGCTGCTGCCACGTCCGTAGCAGTCGGACTGGCTGGCGATCCGCTCGACCGTTTGCGAGCCCGTGCCCCCGGTCCGCACAAAAGCTTGTCTGAGCGTCCCAAAATTTGGATCCGGTGTCTGGAATGATCACCGTCCTGTTATGAGCGTCAGGTCGTGAACAGACTCAGGCATAGATTTGGACTACCTTGCCATCAGGTAGTCTTTTTGTATCAGTTCATACTAAATCACTCAGTAAAAAATGCTGATAGTTCGTCAGCCTGAGATGCAGGCCCGGGCTTCTCGGCATAATTCTCGATTGGTGCTTAAGTATAAGCCTTGATTTCGCCTTTACCGCAAGACGAGGCCGTTCAGGAGCTTACGATAAAACAGACGGCGTGAAGGTGAAGTTGGATGGCCGATAACAACACTCGCGATCTGGCTGGCGTCTCTCAGACGGTCGATCCGCTCGACGGCTCGGGCACCGTGACCAACAGTGGCGGCACGGCCGCCACGCTGACCACGGGTGGGTCTGGTGCCTCGACGACCTTCTCCGGGATCATCCAGGACGGCAGCGCCGCCACGGCGCTCGCCAAGGTCGGCACCGGCACGCTGACGCTGACCGGCGCCAACACCTACTCAGGCGGCACCACGATCGCGGCGGGTACGCTGCAGGTCGCCACCGGCGGCACCCTTGGCACCGGCGCGGTCGGCGACAACGCGCAGCTCGTCCTGAACCGGGCGGGCAACACCACCTTCGCCAACGCCGTCTCGGGCACGGGGTCGATCACCGTGCAGGGTGTCGGCACCGGCAGCACCGCGACACTATCTGGCGCGCTGACCCAGACCGGCGGCCTCAGCGTGGCCGACGCTTCGGCCGTGACCCTGACCTCGACCGGCAGCTACGCCCCCGGCTCCGCCAACGGCATCACCCTCAATGGCGGCCTCTTCACCAACCTCGGCACCGTCTCGGTGTCGACCGGGGCGACCGCGCTCAGCGCCAGCGTCGGCGCGCTCAACCTCGACAATTCCGGCACCGTGACCGGCCTGGTCCGCCCGACCGGCACCGGGCTGTCGCTAATCAACCGCGCAGGCGCGAGCGTGTCGAGCCCCACGGGCGACCTCGTCAGCCTCAACAGCGGTTCCGTGTCGATCGTTAACGCGGGCACGATCCAGGCCGTCGCCACCACGGCGATCCGACTTGGGGGCACCAGCACCGGCACGATCACCAACGCGGGGACCGGAATCCTGCGCGGCGGAAACTCCGCGAGTTCGCAGGGCATCTACGACAACGCTGTCCAGTTCTCCGGAACGTCGGGGACATTCAACAACTACGGCTCGGCAACCAGCGACCGCGGCGCTGCCGCGTTCAGCGGCGGCAACGGGACGTCGGCGATCAACCTGTTCGCGGGCTCGACCATCGGCGCCATCCAGGGCGGCAACGGCAACGACACGCTGTCGCTCTACACTGGCACCGGCAGCGGCAATCTCGGCGTCACCTACGACATCACGGCCGGCACTCCTGCGTCCGGCACGACCAGCGACGCGACCCATGTCCGGCTGCAGGTGGCGGGCACGCTCGCCCAGGCGGTCACCGGCACGATCGACCTCGGCGGCGGCACCAACACCCTGACCCTGCGCGGGGCGGGCGACGGCGGTACGGTCAACGGCGCGGCGGGCGTGCTGGCTGCCGGCGTCGCCAACGTGTCCACCCTGCTCAAGCAGGATTCCGGAACCTGGATCGTCGCCGGCGATTACGCGCCGGCCAACGGCACGACGATCTCTGCCGGCACGCTCCAGGTCGGCAACGGCGGCACCGCCGGCTCGCTCGGTGGCAGCATCGTCGACAACGCGACGCTGGCGTTCAACCGCTCGGACGCGGTCGCCGTCGCCGGCACTATCTCCGGCACCGGCGGGCTCACGCAGGCCGGCACCGGCACGACGACGCTGACCGGCGCCAACACCTACACCGGCGCAACCACGATCACGGCCGGCACGCTGCGGGGCGGCGTTGCCAACAGCCTCGGCACCGGCAGCGCCGTCTCGGTCGGTACCGGTGCCACCCTCGACCTCGGCGGCTTCTCGCAGACTGTCGCCTCACTCTCTGGCGCCGGCACAGTGACCAACGGCGGCGGCACGGGCGCGACGTTGACCACGGGCGGCCTGAACGCCACGACGACCTTCTCGGGAACCATCCAGGACGGCAGCGCCGCCGGCACGACGGCGCTGGCCAAGCTCGGCACCGGCTTGTTCACGCTGTCGGGCGCCAACACCTACACCGGCGGCACGACGATCTCGGCCGGCACGCTGCAGATCGGTGCCGGCGGCACGACCGGCTCGCTCGTCGGCAACGTCGTCGACAACGGCACGCTGACGTTCAACCGCTCCGACGCGATCACCTTCGGAGGCGTCGTCTCCGGCAGCGGCACCCTTAACAAATCTGGCACCGGCACGCTGACGCTCACCGCCGCCAACACCTACACCGGCACCACGTTCCTGGCGGCGGGCACCCTGGCGGTCTCGACCGACGCCAACTTCGGCGCCGGCGGGACGCTCCTCATCAGCGGCGGCACCCTCGAAGCCACGGCCGGGTTCACAAGCGCCCGCTATGTGACGCTGACCGGCACCGGCACGATCCAGGTCGATGCCGGACCGTTGACCCTGACGGGTCAGATGGCCGGGCCCGGAAGCCTCGCCAAGACCGGGGCCGGCACGCTGACGCTCGGCGCCGGCACCTACACCGGCGCGACCACGATCTTGGCCGGTACGCTGCGGGGCGGCACCACCAACAGCTTCGGCGGGAACAGCGCCGTCTCGGTCGGGACGGGCGCGACCCTCGACCTCGGCGGCTTCTCGCAGACGATCGGATCGCTCGCCGGCGCCGGCAGCGTGACCAACAGCGGGAGCGCGGGTGCGACGCTGACCGCCGGCACCCTGAACACCGCGACGACCTTCTCCGGGATCATCCGGGACGGCAGCGCCGCCGGCACGATTGCGCTGAGCCAAGCCGGCACCGGCACGCTGACGCTGTCGGGCGCCAACACCTATACCGGAAACACCACGATCACCGCAGGCACGATCAAGGCCGGCACCACGAACGCTCTGGGCACCCTGAGCAACCTCTATTTCGTGAACAATCCCACGTCCGCGCGCGGGACGCTCGATCTCGGCGGATTCAACCAGAACATCGGTTTCATCTACGGCAACCGGACCGACAGTCGCGACATCATAACCAACAATTCGACGACGGCGGCGACGGTGTCGATCAACGTCGGCACCGGCCAGCGCGGCGCTTTCTACGGCGTGATCCAGGACGGCGCCGGCAGGGTCGCGGTCACCGTAAGCGGGAGCGGCATCCAGGAGATCAGCGGCAACAACACCTACACCGGTGGCACGACGATCTCGGGCGCCACGCTGCTGATCGGCAACAATTACTTGACGTCTCGCGCCACGGCCGGCTCGATCGTCGGGGATATCGTCAACAACGGCACGCTGAGCTTTGCCAGCACTGTTTCATCCACAGCCGCAAACACCATCTCCGGCACCGGCAACGTCAACAGGCTCGGCAGCGGCACGCTGACGCTCACCGGGACCAACACCTATGCCGGCGGCACCACGCTGGCGGGAGGCACCCTGGC
This sequence comes from Methylobacterium cerastii, assembly GCF_022179125.1. GTDB lineage: Bacteria > Pseudomonadota > Alphaproteobacteria > Rhizobiales > Beijerinckiaceae > Methylobacterium > Methylobacterium cerastii. The sequence goes on along the minus strand of NZ_BPQG01000013.1, from coordinate 8,710 downwards.
GGTCGCCTCCGACGCCAACCTCGGCGCCGCGGCGGGGGGCCTCACCTTCACCGGCGGCACGCTCGAAGCCACGGCCGGGTTCACCAGCGCCCGCAGCGTGACGCTCAATACCGCCGGCACGATCCAGGTGGATGCCGGCACGCTGACGCTGTCGGGCACCGTCGCGAACGGGTCGGGCGGGGCCGGCAGCCTCGCCAAGACCGGGGCCGGCACGCTGACGCTTGCGGGCGCCAACACCTACACCGGTGCGACCACGATCACGGCCGGTACGCTGCAGAGCGGCGCCACCAACAGCCTCGGCACCCTCAGCGCCGTCTCGGTCGGCACGGGCGCGACCCTCGACCTCGGCGGCTTCTCGCAGACGACCGGCTCGCTCTCCGGCGCCGGCACCGTGACCAACGGCGGCGGCGTGGCCTCGACGCTGACCACGGGCGGCCTGAACGCCGCCACGACCTTCTCCGGGATCATCCAGGACGGCAGCGCCGCCGGCACCACCGCCCTGACCCAGTCCGGCACCGGCGCGCTGACGCTGTCGGGCGCCAACACCTACACCGGCGGCACGACGATCTCGGCCGGCACGCTGCAGATCGGTGCCGGCGGCACGACCGGCTCGATCGTCGGCAACGTCGTCGACAACGGCACGCTGGCGTTCACCCGCTCCGACGCGATCACCTTCGCCGGCACCGTTTCCGGCACCGGCAACGTCACCAAGTCGGGCGCCGGCACGCTGACGCTGTCGGGCACCAACACCTATGCCGGCGGCACGACGGTGGCGGGGGGCACCCTGGCGGTCTCCGCGGACGCCAACCTCGGCGCCGCGGCAGGCGGCCTCGCCCTCAACGGCAGCACGCTCCAAGCCACGGCAGGGTTCACCAGCGCCCGCGCCGTGACGCTCACCACCGCCGCCACGATCCAGGTGGACGGAACCGGCACGCTGACGCTGTCGGGAACCGTCGCGGACGGAACGGCCGTGGGGGCCATCCTGACCAAGACCGGGGCCGGCACGCTGACGCTGTCGGGTGCCAACACCTACATAGCCCAGACCACGATCTCGGCCGGTACGCTCGAGGTGCAGGGCGGTGCGGCGCTCCGCGACTTCGCTCCCGTAGTCTTCAACAATGGAACAAACACCGCGGCAGCCCTTCGCGTGACCGGGTCCGAGACCATCGGCGGGCTCAGCGGCGGCAATGCCAACACCAGCGTGACGATCGCCTCGGGCCAGACCCTGACCACGAACCCGGTCGTGTCGCGCGGATTCGCCGGCATCATCTCCGGCGCCGGCGCGTTCGAGAAGGCCGGCACCAGCACCCAGATTCTGAGCGGCGCCAACACCTACACCGGCGGCACGACGATCTCGGCCGGCACGCTGCAGATCGGTGCCGGCGGCACGACCGGCTCGATCGTCGGCGACGTCGTGAACAACGGCGTGCTGGCGTTCAGCTCCGGGACCGCCACCACCTTCGCCGGAAACATCTCCGGCACGGGCAAGCTGAACAAGACCTCCACCTCGGCGCCGCTGATCCTGACCGGCACCAACACCTACACCGGCGGCACGACGATCTCGACCGGCACGCTGCAGATCGGCACCGGCGGCACGACCGGCTCGATCGTCGGCGATGTCGCCCTCAGCGCCAGTACCAGTACGCTGGCGTTCAACCGCGGGGACGCGATCACCTTCGCCGGCGGCGTCTCCGGCGCCGGCTTGCTCCGGCAGAGCGGCAGCGGCACCCTGACGTTGACCGGCACCAACACCTATTCCGGCGGCACGACGGTCTCGCTGGGCACCCTGGCGGTCTCCACCGATGCCAACCTCGGCGCCGCGACGGGCAGCATCGCGTTCGTCGGCGGCACGCTCGAAGCCACGGCCGGGTTCACCAGCGCCCGCGCCGTGACGGTCGACGCGACGGGCGGCACGATCCAGGTGGATGCCGGGACGCTGACCCTGACGGGCGTCGTCGCGGATCGGTCTGGCAATGCCGGCCGCCTCTTCAAGACCGGGGCCGGCACGCTGGCGCTGACCGGCACCAACACCTACTCCAACGGCACGACGCTGTCGGCGGGCACCCTGGCCGTCTCCATGGACGCCAACCTCGGCGCCGCGGCGGGCGGCCTGACGTTCTCCGGCGGCACGCTCGAAGCCACGGCCGGGTTCACCAGCGCCCGCGGCGTGCAGCTCAACACCGCCGGCACGATCCAGGTCGATGCCGGCACGCTGACGCTGTCGGGCACCGTCGCGAACGGGTCGGGCGGGGCCGGCAGCCTCGCCAAGACCGGGGCCGGCACGCTGACGCTTGCGGGCGCCAACACCTACACCGGTGCGACCACGATCTCGGCCGGCACGCTGCGGATCGGTTCCGGCACCGCCCTCGGCGCCGGCAGCGCCGTCTCGGTCGGCTCAGGCGCGACCCTCGACCTCGGCGGCTTCGCGCAGACGACCGGCTCGCTCTCCGGCGCCGGCACCGTGACCAACGGCGGCGGCGCGGGCGCGACGCTGACCACGGGCGGCCTGAACGCCGCCACGACCTTCTCCGGGATCATCCGGGACGGCAGCGCCGCCGGCACGACCGCTCTGGCCAAGCTCGGCACCGGCACGCTGACGCTTTCGGGCGCCAACACCTACACCGGCGGCACGACGATCTCGGCCGGCACGCTGCAGATCGGTGCCGGCGGTACGACCGGTTCGATCGTTGGCGATGTCGTGGACAACGGCACGCTGGCGTTCAATCGCTCGGACGCGACCAGCTTCGCCGGTACCGTCTCAGGCACCGGCAACCTTATCAAGTCTGGCGCCGGCGCGCTGACACTATCGGGCACCAACACCTACACTGGCGGCACAACCATTTCGTCTGGCACGCTGCAGGTCGGCGCTGGCGGTACGACCGGTTCGATCGTTGGCGATGTCGTGGACAACGGCACGCTGGCGTTCGATCGCTCGGATGCGACCACCTTTGCTGGAATCGTCTCCGGTAGCGGTGGGCTCACGCAGTCTGGCACCGGCACGCTGACGCTGTCGGGCGCCAGCACCTACACCGGCGCGACCACGATCTCGGCGGGTACGCTCAAGGGCGGTGCCAGCAACAGCTTCAGCGCGGGCAGCGCCGTTTCGGTCGGTACGGGCGCTAGCCTCGATCTCGGCGGCTTCTCCGAGGCGATCGGCTCGCTGGCTGGCGCGGGCACCGTGACCAACAGCAGCGGTACGGCCGCGACGCTGACCACGGGTGGTCTGAACGCTTCGCCGACCTTCTCCGGGATCATCCAGGATGGCAGCGCCACCGGTACGACGGCCCTGACCAAGATCGGCACAGGCACGCTGACGCTGTTGGGCGCCAATACCTACACCGGCGGTACGACCATCTCGACGGGTACGCTACAGGTCGGCGCCGGTGGCACGACCGGCTCGATCGTTGGCGATGTCGTGGACAACGGCACGCTGGCGTTCAACCGCTCGGATGCGACCACCTTCGCCGGCGCCGTCTCCGGCAGTGGCGGGCTCACACAGTCCGGCACTGGCACGCTGATCCTGTCCGGCGCCAACACCTACACCGGCGCGACCACGATCTCGGCCGGTACGCTCGAGCTGCAGGGTGGCGCAGCGATCGCCGACACCGGCACCGTGACCTTTACCAACGCCGCAGGCACTGCGGCAGTGTTTCGAGTGACCACGTCCGAGATCATCGGCGCGCTCACCGGCGGTAATGCCAGTAGCAGCGTGGCGATCGCTTCGGGCCAGACCCTGATCACGAGCGCGAGTGGATCGGGCAGCTTTGCCGGTATCGTCTCCGGCAGCGGCGGGCTCACGCAGTCCAGCACCGGCACGCAGACCCTGTCGGGCACTAACATCTACACCGGAGGTACGACGCTGGCGGCCGGTACTCTAGCGGTCTCCTCTGACGCCAACCTCGGCGCCGCGGCGGGCGGCCTTACCTTCACCGGCGGCACATTCGAAGCGATATCTGGGTTCACCAGTGCCCGCGGCGTGACGCTCGATACCGCCGGTATTATCCAGGTGGATACCGGCACGTTGACCCTAACAGGGACGGTTGCCGACGGGGCGAACGGAGCTGGCAGCCTTTCCAAGGCGGGCACTGGCACGCTGACGCTGTCGGGTACCAACACCTACACCGGCGCGACCACGATCTCGGCGGGTACGCTCAAGGGCGGTGCCAGCAACAGCTTCAGCGCAGGTAGCGCCGTTTCGGTCGGTACAGGCGCTAGCCTCGATCTCGGCGGCTTCTCCGAGGCGATCGGCTCGCTGGCTGGCGCGGGTACCGTGACTAACAGCAGCGGTACGGCCGCGACGCTGACCACGGGTGGTCTGAACGCTTCGCCGACCTTCTCCGGGATCATCCAGGATGGCAGCGCCACCGGCACGACGGCCCTGACTAAGATCGGTACCGGCACGCTGATGCTGTTGGGCGCCAACACCTTCACCGGCGGCACGACCATCTCGGCCGGCACGCTGCAGATCGGTGCCGGCGGGATGACCGGCTCGATCGTCGGCGATGTCGTGGACAACGGCACGCTGGCGTTCAACCGTTCGGATGCGACCACCTTCGCCGGCGCCGTCTCCGGCAGTGGCGGGCTCACGCAGTCCGGCGCCGGCACGCTGACGCTGTCGGGCGCCAACACCTACACCGGCGGCACGACTATTTCGTCTGGCACGCTACAGGTCGGCGCCGGCGGTACGACCGGTTCGATCGTCGGCGATGTCGTGGACAACGGCACGCTGGCGTTCAAGCGTTCGGATGCGACTACCTTTGCCGGCATTGTCTCCGGCAGCGGCGGGCTCACGCAAGCGGGCATCGGCACGCTGACGCTCATGGGCGCCAACACCTACGCTGGTAGCACGACGCTGGAGGCCGGCACTCTGGCGGTCTCCTCTGACGCCAACCTCGGCGCGGCGGCGGGCGGGCTCGTCTTCACCGGCGGCACGCTCGAAGCTAAGACCGGGTTCACTAGCTCCCGCGGCGTGACGCTGGGCACTACCGGTACCATCCAGGTGGATGCCGGTACGCTGACCCTGACGGGTACGGTTGCCGACGGAACAAGTGGAGCCGGTAGCCTTGCCAAGACCGGCACGGGGACGCTGACGCTGACCGGCAGCAACACCTACACCGGCGGTACGATCATCTCGGCCGGTAAGCTGCAGATTGGCGACGGTACGACCTCGGGCACGATCACCGGTGACGTGACCAATCTCGGAACCCTAACCTTCAACGAGGCTGCTTCGACGATCTTTTCCGGCAACGTCACAGGCGCGAGCACCGCCTCGAACGCTGGCACGATCAGCGTGATCAGCGGCGCTGCGACGCCGTTGACCTTCACCGGGACCCTTTCCGGCCTCCAGGGCCTTTCGCTCGACAACAATGCCTCCGTCATTCTGTCGAAGACGAGTCAGCTTCTCAACAGCAGCACCGGTATCGGGACGGGGCCGTCCAACAACGTGGCGATCTACGCTCAGGGTGCGGCCACCACGCTGACCAACCAAGGGTCGATCACCGCGTCCGGCTCGGACGGCGTCCAGATCAACGGTGGCAGCTTCGTCAACGATGGCACCCTTACGACGTCGTCGATCGGTGCCGGCTGGCACACGCTCTATGCCCGCAACGGCGGCACCGTGACCAACACGGGTTCGATCGGTGGCACCGCGGCCTATGGCGTGTACTTCGACAACTATCCCGCCAACGGGGCCGGCTTTACGCTGACGGGAAATGGCTCGATTACCTCCTCGGCCGTCGCCGTCATGGCGACCGGCACCGGCGGTGACATCGTCCTCGGCACCGCCGGGATGAGCGCGCTCGGCAACATCCTGGCGGACCGGTCCGGCATCGTGGCCTCGAATACCGGGACCGGCGCAATCGGCATCAGCACGGGTGGCACGGTCGCCAACCGCTATACCTACACCACCGGCCCCATCATCTCGGCCACGCAGACCGACACGGGTACGATCACCATCCAGACCGGGGGGGCGGTGACGAACCTCGGGCATGGCGATGCCATCGACGCGGTGGGCGGCAGCGGCGCCATCACCATCACTACCAAGGCCAACGTCAGCGCAGCCGACGGCCGCGGCATCGCCGTCACCGGCACGTCAGCCTCCAACACGGTAACCAACACCGGAGCCGTCGCGGGCACCGTCGGCCTTGCGGTCAACGGCGGCACCACCACCCTGTCGAACACCGGCACGATCGCTACGACGGCGGCCGGTGGCAACGCCATCCAGATCGATGCCGGGACGCTGGTCATCACCGATGCCGGCACGCTCACAGGTGCGATTACCGACAACGGCGTGCTGCGATTTGCCAGCACGAGTACCATCGCGCTGGGCAACGCCATCACCGGTTCCGGTTCGCTCATTCAGGCTGGCACAGGTACGCTGACGCTGTCGGGCACCAACACCTATACCGGCGGCACCACCGTCAGTGACGGCACGTTAAAGGCCGGCACCGTCAACGCCTTCGGCACAAACGGTTCCGTCACCTTGCAGTCCAACTCGGCTTCGGCTCCGGCGACGCTCGATCTCAATGGCTTCAGCCAGAGCGTTGGCGCTCTAAACACGACCTACCCGACCGGCGGCAACATCGTCACCAACGGCAGTACGGCGGCGGCGGTACTGTCGGTCGGTGACGGTGGCGGCACCAGCACCTTTTCAGGCGCGATCCAGGACGGCAGCGCCGGCGGTACGATCGCCCTGACCAAGGGCGGCATCGGTACGCTGACGCTGTCGGGTGCCAACACCTACACCGGCGGCACTGATCTCAAGGCCGGTACGCTCGAACTGAACCACGCCACCGTCGGGAGCTTCGGCTCGATCTCCTCGGCGGCGGCCGGCCTCGGCGACATCCGCTTCGCCACGGGCGCTCAGACGCTGCGCATCGATCTCGTGGCACTCGGCTCCGACCACGGCTTCGCCAACCAGATCGTCAACTTCGGCAGCGACGGCGACGTGATCGACCTGCGTGGCATCGGCTCCACGACCGCAGCGTTCGACTACGCCGGTAACGCGCTGACGCTGAGCGACGTGAACGGGGTTCGCGCAGTGCTGCACCTTACCGGTTCCTATGCGGGGAACCTGTTCACCGCCTCCGCCGACGGCGCTGGTGGCACGCAGGTCGGCGTGCGTGCGCTGGTTCTGTCGGGAGTGTTATCGATCGACTCCGGCACCGCCGGTGACACCATCACCAACGATCCGACGATCGTCGGCACGACCGACGCTGGCGCCATCGTGACCGTCACGGATACCGCCGGCCGGACTGTCGGCAGCGCCACCGTGGACGCGGCGGGCCATTACACGATTACCCCGACGGGCCTCGCCGACGGACCCATCTCGCTCGCCGTCACCGAAACACTCGCTGGCACGAGCAAGACTGCCACGATCGGTTTCACCCTCGACACCGCGGCTCCGACCGCCAGCAGCACCGCGACCAGTGCATCCGCTACAGTGGCGAGCACGAGCTATGCGGTGCACGTCTCCGAAGCGGTCACCGGGGTGGACGCGGCCGACTTCGTCCTGACGCCGACCGGCACCGCCACGGGCACCATCACCACCGTCACCGGCTCGGGCCAGGACTATGTCGTCACCGTCGGCGGGATTACCGGCACCGGCTCGCTCGCTCTGGCTCTCGCTGCCAGCCCAACCATCACAGACGTGGCTGGCAACACGCTGCTGGCCACTGTTGGCCTGACCGGCTCGACCGCCCACGCCGTCGATCGTGACACTCCGAGCGTGACCGGGATCGTGCCGACCGTCACTGGCCCGACCAAAGCCACGACGCTGACCCAGACGGTCACCTTCTCGGAGGCGGTCACCGGCGTCGACGCCAGCGACTTCATCGTCACCTCCCTCAGCGGCACGGCGAGCGCCGACGTCGCTTCGGTGACCTCTGTCGGCAATGACGGCACCACCTACACCGTCGTGCTCGATCGGGTTGCAGGCGACGGCGCGATCCGCCTTGATCTCAACGGCCGCGGCATCGACGACCTCGCGGGCAACACGATCTCGATTGCCTCCATCGTCGGCGGCAGCACCATCATCGACAATACGGCACCGGTTGTGACGGCGTCTGCCCCGGCGACGATCGAGGCGACCTCGTCGGCCGGCGCCAAGGTGACCCTGACGGGGACGGCGACCGACACGGTCGACGGCACCGATGCGGTGGTGTTCACCGAGGGCGGCAAGACCGTCACCGCGGACACGGTGTTCGGGCTGGGTCAGCACACGGTTCTCGCCACGGCGACGGATGCGGCCAAGAACGTCGGGACGCAGAGCCTGACGTTCACGGTGGTCGATACGACCAAGCCGGTGGTGACGGCGTCTGCGCCGGCGACGGTGGAGGCGACCTCGTCGGCCGGTGCCAAGGTGGCGCTGGTGGGCTCGGCGACCGACACGGTCGACGGCACCGATGCGGTGGTGTTCACCGAGGGCGGCAAGACCGTCACCGCGGACACGGTGTTCGGGCTGGGCTCGCACACGGTTCTCGCGACGGCGACGGATGCAGCCAAGAACGTCGGGACGCAGAGCCTGACGTTCACGGTGGTCGACACGACCAAGCCGGTGGTGACGGCGTCGGCGCCGGCAACGATCGAGGCGACCTCGTCGACCGGCGCCAAAGTGACCCTGACGGGGACGGCGACCGACACGGTCGACGGCACCGATGCGGTGGTGTTCACCGAAGGCGGCAAGACCGTCACCGCGGACACGGTGTTCGGG
>NZ_BPQG01000012.1 GCF_022179125.1 Methylobacterium cerastii | reverse complement strand
CCAAGCGCTGCGACCCATCGCCCGCGGCCTGATCTGATACGACAGCAAGAAACGGGGTGCGCGGCGAGCGCCAATCGCGTCCGGTAGGGGCCTAAGGAGCCCCCGATGAAAGCCTTCCGCTGTATCCCGATGAAGACTGAGACCGCGGAGCGCTTCCGATGCTCAGGTCATGACGACTTCGGCAACGCGCTGCACCGGGTGGTTGCCGAGCCTCACAAGGGATTCCCATGCCGGCACTGCCTGCGCCTCGCCGAATCCGGCGAAACCATGCTGCTCGGCTCCTATGCGCTGCCGCAGCCGCGGGGCATCTACTGGACGCCGAGCCCGATCTTCCTGCACGCCGACGCCTGTCCGCACTTCGCAGCCGACGATACGCTCGCGCCGACGGTCGCCGCGAACCCGCTCGTCTCGGTGCGGGCCTACGATGCCGAGGATTTCTGCCTGTACGATCTCGGCCACGTCTGCGCGGGCGCCGAGGTCGAGGGACCTTTGCGACGCGCGCTCGCCGATCCGCGCAGCGTTTTCGTCAACATCCATACGGCCAAGCCCGGCTGCTGGCTGGCCCGTGTCGAGCGCGCGGCGTGAGGCTTCGCCTCAGGCCTTCCGTGCCACCGTGAACCGCGCCGCCTCGCGCAGCGTCTGCGCCCGATCGCCCCAGCGCGAGACCGCCTCCTCGCAGACGCCGACCAGACGGTCGCACTCGGCGCGCGCGCCGTCGAGGCCGAGGCGGTCGACGAGGGTCGCCTTGCCGGCGTCCTTGTCCTTGCCGGTGGCCTTGCCCATCGCTTCCGGCGAGGCCTCGCGGTCGAGGATGTCGTCGGCGATCTGGAAGGCCTGGCCGAGCGCGAGGCCGTAGCGCAAGAGCGCGGCGCGCTCGTCCGTCGTGGCGCCGCCGACCATCGCGCCGGCCTCCACCGAGAAGGCGAGGATCGCGCCGGTCTTCATCGCCTGCATGCGCAGGGTGTCGTCCACGTCCAGCGAGACCGGGCCGAAGCGGCCTTCCGCGGTCAGGTCGAGGAGCTGGCCGCCGACCATGCCGCCGAGGCCCGAGGCGCGGGCGAGGCCGAGGACGAGGTCGGCGCGGATCGACGCGTCCGGCTGCCAGGTCGGGTCGGCGACGATCTCGAAGGCCAGGGTCTGCAGCGCGTCGCCGACGAGGATCGCGGTCGCCTCGTCGTAGGCCTTGTGCACGGTGGGCTTGCCGCGGCGCATGTCGTCGTCGTCCATCGCCGGCATGTCGTCGTGGACCAGCGAATAGCAGTGGACCAGCTCGACGCCGGCGCCGGCGGCCAGCGCGCCGGCCTCCGAGCCGCCAAGCATGCGCGCGGTCTCGACCGCGAGGAAGGGGCGCAGGCGCTTGCCGCCGCCGAGCACCGCGTGACGCATCGCCTCCATCAGGCGCGGCGGGCGCGCGATCTCGCCGGGGCCGACCTCGGGGCCGAGGCGCTCGACCAGGAAGGTCTCGACCGTGTCGGCCACGCGGGCGAGCTTGTGGGAAAACCCGTCGTCGGCGGCATGCTCGGTACCTTGCGACTTGACCGGAGCGGGGTGAGCCTGCGTTGAGGTCATCGGGAACGGGCCTTGGCGGGAGTGGGACGCGACACGGTGCGGGCGGACGATAGCAAAGCGGCGCCGGGTCGCGACGCGCAGAGTACCGAGGCGCGGGACCTGAGGTCGCTGGGACGCCCGCAGCCGCCGGCTCCGTCACGGCGGGTCCGGAAGCTCGTCGGGCGCATCCTGCTCGTCCCGGCCGTCGGGCTCGTCCTCATGCTCGCGCTGGCGCTGCTCTATAGCGCGGTGACGCCGCCCTCAACCCTGATGCTCGGGCGATGGTTGACGCTCCAGCCGGTGGCCCGCGAGGCGGTGCCGCTCTCCGCCATCGCGCCGGCCCTGGTCCAGGCGGTCCTCGCCTCCGAGGACCAGCGCTTCTGCCTCGACCACGGCGTCGACGTCGACGCGCTGCGCGACGTGGTCGACGACGAGGACGGGCCGGGCCGCGGCGCCTCGACCATCGCGATGCAGACGGTGAAAAACGTCTTCCTCTGGCCCGGCCGCTCCTACGTCCGCAAGGCGCTCGAGATTCCGCTCGCCTTCCTGATGGATACGCTCTGGGGCAAGCGGCGGATGATGGAGATCTATCTCAACGTCGCCGAATGGGGCGAGGGGATCTACGGCGCCCAGGCCGCCGCCCGGCACTGGTTCGGCAAGAACGCCCGCGACCTCAGCCGCGGGGAGGCCGCCCTGCTGGCCGCGACCCTGCCGAACCCGATCCTGCGCAGCGCCGGCAAGCCCTCCCGCGGGGTGCGGTCCCTGGCCGGCCGCATCCAAGGCCGGATGGGGCAGGTCGAGGGCCTGATGGGGTGCCTCAAGGGATAGGCTTTTGCTCAGGGCCCGGGTTCGCAGGCCGCCCGGATGCGGTTAGGGAGCGTGATCCAAGCGAGAACGGACGTCATGGCCGGCACAACAGAGATCACCCTGGAGCGGATCGCCCTGATCCGCCGCCTCGTCGTCGGCTGGAACCCGGACGGGGCCGGCGCGCCGATGATCCACCCGGACGCCCCCTACGGCTCGACCTCGCGGGACGACGACATCGCCAACGTCACCGGCGACGACGAGGGTGCCGACGAAGAGCACCGGGCAGTGGGCGCGGCGTTCGCCGCCTTCGTCCGGCACGCGGTGCTCAAGCCCGGCCGCTACCAGTACCACAACCCGCTGGCCAAGCTCGATCCGGGCCGGGCCGGCGACGTGTTCCGCGACGCCGACGGCGCCACGCCCGAACACATCACATTCGACGTCACCGAGGCGCATCTCGCGTTGATTCCGCACCTGGCGGTCCGCTGGGACGACGCCCTCGACGTGCCCTGCGTCGACGCCCAGGCGCCCTACGGCGCGACGCCGGTGCCGGACGCAGCCTTGCACCACGAGATGCAACCGGCGTTGCAGATCTTCCTGCGCTACGCCGACATCGCGCCGGGCGATTACGACTGAAGGCTGCGGTCGCCGGCGCTTCTCCCTCCCCCCTCTGCGGGGAGGGAGAGAAGGCGCTTCTCAGGCGTCCCGCTTCTTCCGCTGCGCCAGCGTCCGCAGCCGCAGCGCGTTGAGCTTGATGAAGCCCGCCGCATCGCGGTGGTCGTAGGCGACGGCGCCTTCCTCGAAGGTGACGAGGTCCTGGTCGTAGAGCGAGTGCGGGCTCGTGCGGCCGATGACGTGGACGCCGCCCTTGTAGAGCTTGAGCCGCACCTCACCGGTGACCAGTTCCTGGCTCTTGTCGATCAGCGCCTGCAGCATCTCGCGCTCGGGCGAGAACCAGAAGCCGTTGTAGATCAGTTCCGCGTATTGCGGCATGATCTGGTCCTTGAGGTGCGCCGCGCCGCGGTCCAGCGTGATCGACTCGATGGCGCGGTGGGCCGGCAGCAGGATGGTGCCGCCGGGCGTCTCGTACATGCCGCGGCTCTTCATGCCGACGAAGCGGTTCTCCACGAGGTCGAGCCGGCCGATGCCGTTGTCGTGGCCGAGCTGGTTGAGCTTGGCGAGCAGCGAGGCCGGAGACAGCTTTTCGCCGGCGATCGAGACCGCGTCGCCCTTCTCGAAGCCGATGGTGACGATCGTGGGCGTGTCCGGCGCCTCCTCGGGCGAGATCGTGCGCGAGAAGACGTAATCCGGCACCTCGTCGGCCGGGTCCTCCAGCACTTTGCCCTCGGAGGAGGCGTGCAGGAGGTTGGCGTCCACCGAGAACGGGCTCTCGCCGCGCTTGTCCTTGGCGATCGGGATCTGGTGCTGCTCGGCGAAGGCGATCAGCTGCTCGCGGCTCTTCAGGTCCCATTCGCGCCAGGGCGCGATGACCGTCACGTCGGGCTTGAGGGCGTAGTAGCCGAGCTCGAACCGAACCTGGTCGTTGCCCTTGCCGGTGGCGCCGTGGCAGACCGCGTCGGCGCCCAGCCGCTCGGCGATCTCGATCTGCTTCTTGGCGATGAGCGGCCGGGCGATCGAGGTGCCGAGCAGGTAGACGCCCTCGTAGACCGCGTTGGCGCGAAACATCGGAAACACGTAGTCCCGCACGAATTCCTCGCGCAGGTCCTCGATGAAGATGTTCTCGGGCTTGATGCCGAGCAGCTCCGCCTTGCGGCGGGCCGGCTCCAGTTCCTCGCCCTGGCCGAGGTCGGCGGTGAAGGTGATCACCTCGCAGCCGTAGGTCGTCTGCAGCCACTTGAGGATGATCGAGGTGTCGAGGCCGCCGGAATAGGCGAGCACGACCTTGTTCACGGGCTTCTTGTCGGGCTCGGACATGCGGACCTTCGGGTGTTCGCGGACGTTAGGCGAGGGGGTTGCGGCGGCTTATCGCGCCGTCCGGCGCCCTGCAACCGGAACGGCCTGCAACCGGCATGCCGGGCCGGACGTTCGCTCAAGCGCGCGGGGCGTCGCCGATGCCCCGTCGCGCGCGCCAACCTGCCTCGCTCCCGACATCGACGGGTGTGAGATTTGCGTGCCGACACCTAAAGACCCGGAGAAGCGATCACCATGGCGCGCCAGCCGACCCTCGAGTTCTGGTACGAGTTCGCTTCGACCTATTCCTACCTCGCCGCCGCCCGGATCGAGGGTCTGGCCGCGACGGCCGGCGTGGCGGTGCGCTGGCGCCCGTTCCTGCTCGGGCCGATCTTCGCCTCGCAGGGCTGGACGAGCTCGCCCTTCAACCTCTACCCGGCCAAGGGCCGCAACATGTGGCGCGACATGGAGCGCGAGGCCGCCCGCTGCGGCCTGCCGCCGGTGCGGCGCCCCGATCCGTTCCCGCAGAACAGCCTCAGCGCAACCCGCGCCGCCATCCTCGGGCAGGACCAGGATTGGCTGGTGCCGTTCTCGAAGGCGGTGTTCGAATCCTGCTTCGCGCACGGCCGCTCGATCGCCGAGCCCGCGGCGGTGGTCGAGATCCTGAACGGGCTCGGCCTCGACGGGACGCAGCAGCTCAAGGCGGCGGCGAGCGAAGCGAACAAGACCAAGCTCCGCGTCGTCGGCGAGGAGGCGCGCTCGCGCGGCATCTACGGCGCCCCGACCTTCCTGACGGATGACGGTGAACTGTTCTGGGGCAACGACCGCCTGGAGCAGGCGCTGGCCTGGGCCGCCGGCGAGCGCCCGGGCGACATGCGCTGACGCCATCGCGCGACGAGACTCCCCGACGCGAAGGCCCCGACATCGCCTGAATTGCCGGGCTGATGCGCGGGCTCGACACCGCCGCTCGGACGCCAGCATGCCCTTCACCCGCCGCCACCTCATCGCGACCTCGGCCGCCGCCGTCGCCCTCACCGGGGCGGCGCGCGCCCAATCGTATGGTCAGCGCGTCTCGGTGACGAGCGACGAGGGCAGGCCGGTCGCCAACTCTATGCTCCCAGGCGAGATCACCGGCCAGCTCGCGTCCCTGCGGGGAATCACCTACGTCGGCCCGCGCGAGGCCGAGACGACGCTGTACGAGTTCTTCGACTTCAACTGCCCCTACTGCCGCAAGGCCGCCGCCGACGTGATCGCCCTGCACGCCGCCGACCCGGCGTTGCGCATCGGCCTTGTCCAGAATCCGATTCTGTCGCCGCAATCGGCCCAGGCCGCCAAGGTGGCGCTGGCCGTCCAGCGCAAGCTCGGCTCCGAGGCGGCCTGGGACTTCTACGGCCGGTTGCTCGGCAAGCCCGGCAAGATCGACGGCCCCGGCGCGCTCGCCGCCGGCACGGCGCTTGGGATCGCCGGACCGGAGCTGGAGAGCATCGCCGACAGCGACGAGGTCCGCGAAGCGCTCAAGAGCCAGATGCGGATCGCGGCCGACCTCGGCCTCTACGCGACCCCGTCCTACGTGCTGGGCAACGCCGGCATCCTCGGGCATCCGGGCGCCCGCTCCATGGCGAAGATGATCGCCGCCACCCGCCGTTGCGACCGCCTCGCCTGCTGATTTCCCCTGTAGGATCGATCACCCGGCGCAAGCTCGGCCGGGCCGCCGCCATCGGCCGATCGCCTTGCGCGGCTCCGGTTGCCATGCTAGGCGGTCGCCGCGCCGGCCGAGGGATCTTCGTGGGTCCCGGACAAGCCCGGCACAATCCCATTTCCCGACGGTCTCCGGCCCGGCGCCCTGATTACGGCGCAGCCCGGTCGGAACCGAAGGGCCAAGGAACAAGAGAGAGCGACGGGTGGCGCAGAACGGTTCCGAGGGTTCCCTGGTCGGCGGCGTGTCGGGTCGATACGCCTCCGCCCTGTTCGATCTCGCCCGTGACGAGCGCCAGATCGATGCGACGGCCGAGGGCCTCGAGCGCTTCGACGCCTTGCTCAAGGAGAGCGCGGACCTCCGCCGTCTCGTCCGTAGCCCGGTCTTCTCGGGTGAGGAGCAGGCCGCCGCCATCGGCGCGATCCTCGAGAAGGCCGGCATCACCGGCCTCGCTGCCAACTTCATCCGCCTGTCGGCCGCCAACCGCCGCCTGTTCGCGCTGCCCGGCATGATCGCCGCCTTCCGCAGCCTGGTTCGCGAATCGAAGGGCATCGTCCGCGCCGAGGTTCGCGTGGCCGAGCGGCCCTCCGACGCGGTGCTGGAGGAGATCAAGGCCAGCCTGCGCGACGCCGCGAAGTCCGAGGTCGACCTCGACCTGCACGTCGACCCGAGCCTGATCGGCGGCCTCATCGTCAAGATGGGCTCGCGCATGGTCGACGCTTCGCTCCGGACCAAGCTGAACGGCATTCGTCTCGCGATGCGGGAAGCCCGTTAGGCCGTCCGTCGAGGACGCCCCGGCTCTCGCCATCACACCTGAACACCTGACAAGAACGAACTGAAGGGCCCGACGATGGACATCCGCGCCGCCGAGATCTCCGCGATCCTGAAAGACCAGATCAAGAACTTCGGCGAGGAAGCCGAAGTCTCCGAGGTCGGCCAGGTCCTGTCCGTCGGCGACGGCATCGCCCGCGCCTACGGCCTCGACAACGTCCAGGCCGGCGAGATGGTCGAGTTCGAGTCCGGCGTGCGCGGCATGGCGCTCAACCTCGAGCAGGACAACGTCGGCATCGTGATCTTCGGCTCTGACCGCGAGATCAAAGAAGGCCAGACCGTCAAGCGCACCGGTGCCATCGTGGACGTCCCGGTCGGCAAGGGCCTGCTCGGCCGCGTGGTCGACGGCCTCGGCAACCCGATCGACGGCAAGGGCCCGATCGAGTCGACCGAGCGTCGACGCGTCGACGTGAAGGCGCCGGGCATCATCCCGCGCAAGTCCGTGCACGAGCCGATGGCGACGGGCCTCAAGGCCGTCGACGCCCTGATCCCGGTCGGCCGCGGCCAGCGCGAGCTGATCATCGGCGATCGCCAGACCGGCAAGACCGCGATCGTGCTCGACACGATCCTCAACCAGAAGCCCGGCCACGCCGCCGGCGGCGACGAGAAGTCGAAGCTCTACTGCATCTACGTCGCCATCGGCCAGAAGCGCTCGACGGTCGCCCAGTTCGTGAAGGTCCTCGAGGATCAGGGCGCGATGGAGTACTCGATCGTCGTCGCCGCCACCGCCTCGGACGCCGCGCCGATGCAGTTCATCGCGCCGTTCGCCGGCTGCGCCATGGGCGAGTACTTCCGCGACAACGGCATGCACGCCGTGATCTCGTACGACGACCTGTCCAAGCAGGCCGTTGCCTACCGCCAGATGTCGCTGCTGCTGCGCCGCCCGCCGGGCCGCGAGGCCTATCCCGGCGACGTGTTCTACCTGCACTCGCGCCTGCTCGAGCGCGCCGCCAAGATGGGCGACGCCGCCGGCAACGGCTCGCTGACCGCGCTACCGGTCATCGAGACCCAGGCCAACGACGTGTCGGCCTACATCCCGACCAACGTGATCTCGATCACCGACGGCCAGATCTTCCTCGAGACCGACCTGTTCTACCAGGGCATCCGCCCGGCGGTGAACGTCGGCCTCTCGGTCTCGCGGGTGGGCTCCTCGGCCCAGACCAAGGCGATGAAGAAGGTCGCCGGCAAGATCAAGGGCGAGCTGGCGCAGTACCGCGAGATGGCGGCGTTCGCGCAGTTCGGTTCGGACCTCGACGCCTCGACCCAGCAGCTGCTCAACCGCGGCTCGCGCCTCACCGAGCTCCTGAAGCAGCCGCAGTTCTCGCCGCTGAAGATGGAGGAGCAGGTCGCGGTGATCTACGCCGGCGTCAACGGCTACCTCGACAAGATGCCGGTCGCGAAGGTCCGCCCGTTCGAGGACGCGCTGCTGTCGACGCTCCGCACCAAGCACGCCGACCTGCTCTCCACGATCCGCGACTCGAAGGACCTGTCGGACGACAGCGCCGCCAAGCTCAAGAGCGTGGTCGAGAGCGTGGCGAAGTCGCTCGCGAACTAGACGAACCCGCCTCATCGGGCGCCCGGCGACGGGCGCCTGGTCGTGAACAGGCCCTGAGAGACCGGACCACCCGATGGCGAGTTTGAAGGATCTGCGCAACCGCATCACTTCGGTGAAGGCGACGCAGAAGATCACCAAGGCGATGCAGATGGTCGCCGCCGCCAAGCTGCGGCGCGCACAGACGGCTGCCGAAAGCGGCCGTCCCTATGCCGAGAAGATGGCGGCGGTGCTCGGCAACCTCGCCGGGAACCTCGTCGGCGGCGTCGGCGCGCCGAAGCTGCTGGCCGGCACCGGCAAGGACCAGACCCACCTGCTGATCGTCTGCACCGGCGACCGCGGCTTGTGCGGCGCTTTCAACTCGTCGATCGCGCGCCTGGCGCGGGCGCATGCCGACAAGCTCGCGACCGAGGGCAAGACCGTCAAGATGATGACGGTCGGCAAGAAGGGTCTGGACCAGCTTCGTCGCCAGTTCCGCGAGCAGATCGTCGAGTCGCAGGACATCCGCGGCAACCGCCCGGTCGACTACCCCTTCGCCGCCGAGATCGCCGACAAGATCCTGACCCGCTACGAGGCCGGCGAGTTCGACGTCGCGACGCTGTTCTTCTCCGAGTTCCGCTCGGTGATCTCGCAGATCCCGACGGCGCAGCGCCTGATCCCTGCGGAGCTGCCCGAAGGCGGCGCCAGCAGCACCGGTGCGCCGGCGGATTCGGCGATGGAATTCGAGCCCTCTGAGGAGGCGATCCTCGAGACGCTGCTGCCGAAGAACCTCACGGTTCAGGTCTACCGGGCGCTCCTCGAGAACGCCGCATCCGAGCAGGGTGCACGCATGAGCGCCATGGATTCCGCGACCCGCAACGCGGGCGAGATGATCAAGAAGCAGACGCTGATCTACAACCGCACGCGTCAGGCGATGATCACCAAGGAACTCATCGAAATCATTTCGGGCGCCGAAGCCCTTTAAGCGCCTTCGCCGGCGCACCGACCGCATACCTTTCAAGGGCACGCAATCATGGCAAACACCGCTTCCCCCGGCGCCGGCTCCAACAAGGTCGGCAAGATCGTCCAGGTCATCGGCCCCGTCGTCGACGTGCAGTTCGACGGCCACCTGCCGGAGATCCTGAACGCGCTCGAGACCAAGAACAACGGCAACCGCCTCGTGCTGGAAGTCGCCGCGCAGCTCGGCGAGAGCACCGTGCGCTGCATCGCGATGGACACCTCCGAGGGTCTGACCCGGGGCCAGGAGTGCACCGACACCGGCTCGCCGATCATGGTCCCAGTCGGCCACAACACGCTCGGCCGCATCATGAACGTCATCGGCGAGCCGATCGACGAGGCCGGCCCGATCCAGTCGGACTCGCTCCGCGCCATCCACCAGCCCGCGCCCCCCTATACCGACCAGTCGACGGAGTCGCAGATCCTCGTCACCGGCATCAAGGTGGTCGACCTGCTCGCCCCCTACGCCAAGGGCGGCAAGATCGGCCTGTTCGGCGGCGCCGGCGTCGGCAAGACCGTGCTGATCATGGAGCTGATCAACAACATCGCCAAGGTGCACTCGGGCTACTCGGTCTTCGCCGGCGTCGGCGAGCGCACCCGCGAGGGCAACGACCTCTACCACGAGATGATCGAGTCCAAGGTGAACATGGACCCGAAGGAGAACGGCGGCTCGGCCGAGGGCTCCAAGTGCGCGCTGGTCTACGGCCAGATGAACGAGTCTCCCGGCGCCCGCTCGCGCGTCGCGCTCACCGGCCTCACCATCGCCGAGGACTTCCGCGACCAGGGCCAGGACGTGCTGTTCTTCGTGGACAACATCTTCCGCTTCACTCAGGCCGGCTCGGAAGTGTCGGCGCTGCTCGGCCGCATCCCCTCGGCCGTGGGCTACCAGCCGACGCTCGCCACGGACATGGGCGCCCTGCAGGAGCGCATCACCACCACGAACAAGGGCTCGATCACCTCGGTGCAGGCGATCTACGTGCCGGCCGACGACCTGACCGACCCGGCGCCCGCCGCCTCGTTCGCCCACTTGGACGCGACCACGACGCTGTCGCGCTCGATCGCCGAGAAGGGCATCTATCCGGCGGTGGACCCGCTCGACTCGACCTCGCGCATGCTGTCGCCGGCGATCCTCGGCGAGGAGCACTACGATGTCGCCCGCAGGGTCCAGCAGACGCTGCAGCGCTACAAGTCGCTCCAGGACATCATCGCCATCCTCGGGATGGACGAGCTGTCGGAAGAGGACAAGCTGACGGTCGCGCGCGCCCGCAAGATCGAGCGCTTCTTCTCGCAGCCCTTCTCGGTGGCCGAGATCTTCACCGGTTCCCCGGGCATCCAGGTGCCGCTGGAAGACACGATCAAGGGCTTCAAGGGCCTCGTCGAGGGCAAGTACGACGACTTGCCGGAAGCGGCCTTCTACATGGTCGGCACCATCGAGGACGCCCAGGCCAAGGCGAAGAAGCTGAAGGCGGCCTGAGGCCTTGAACGCCAAGATCGTCCTGTTGGTCGTCGGCCTCCTGGCCGGCGGCCTCGTCGGCTACGTGACGCGGCCCGAGGCGGCCGAGATCAAGATCGGCCCGCTCTCCGTCGAGGTGCAGGGCGACCGCCCGGCCGGCACCCGCGGCGGCGAGCTGACCAGCGGGCAGACGCAGCACGTCGCCCTGTTCGCAGGCATCGGTGCCCTGATCGGTTTCGGCCTCGGCTTGGCCACGGACCGGCGCAGGGCCTAACTCTCAAGGTCGGCATGCAGCCCTCGGAGGGCCGCGCGCCGAGAATGACAAACGTCGGGATTCCGAGCGCATGGCCACCTTCCACTTCGATTTCGTCGGCCCCGAGCGGTCGCTGTATTCCGGCGAGGTCGAGTCGGTGCAGCTTCCCGGCACCGAGGGCGAGATGACGGTGCTCGCCGGCCACGCCCCGGTGCTCACCTCGCTTCGCGTGGGCGTGATCGTGGTCACCGAGCGCGCCAACAGCGGCAAGCGCATCTACGTCCGCGGTGGCTTCGCCGACATCGGGCCGACCGGCGTGACGGTGTTGGCCGAGCGCGCCGCCCCGATCGAGGAACTGACGCCGGAATCCCTCGACCGGGACATCGAGGCGGCCGAGCTGCAGCGCGACGCCACCGAGGACCTGCAGAAGCGCGAGGAGCTGAACGGCCAGATCGTCCAGCTTCAGGAGACGAAGAACCTCCTCAAGCTCTGAGCCTTTCACCCCCAACATTTTCAGGACGACCGAAGCCCGCTCGAACCGCCGTCACCGGCGCGGTTCGGCGGGCTCTTTCGTGTCGTGCGCCGACGAATCCTGAGCCAGCGCGAGGGAGATCAGCGCCTCGGCCGCGTCCGGCCCGACGGGACAGCCCGTTTCGAGCCAGCGTCGGCGCAGAGCCGCGAGGGCGACCCCGATCCTCGGCCCGGCCGGGATGCCGCGAGCGACGAGGGCTGCCCCGGTCACCGGCAGGACCGGAGCGGGTTCATTCTTCAGGTCGCGCCAGGCGTTTGCAGCGTCCGGGCCGATCACCGGGCGCGGCTCGCCGGCGGTCGCGTCCATCGCCGCTTGAAGGGCTGCAGGCCCGTGCTCTGCCACGAGCGCACGGAGCGCCGGCCGGTCGATCGCGGCGGGGGTCTTCAGCGCGACGAGGGCGCGGGCGTAGGCGTCGAGGGTAGCGTGCTCGGCCTTCGAAAGCCGCAAACCCTCCGCGAGGCGCTCGGCCTCGGCCCGCGTGGTCACGGACAGCGCGGCGAGACGCTGGATCGTGCCGGCGCCGGCCTCGATCGCGCGCGCGAGCCTGCCCCGCTCGGCGACGCCGCCGGTGATGCGGGCGAGAAGGCCGGTCTCGGCGAGGATGGCGACGGCGCCCGGCGCACCGGGGGCGGCCAAGAGCTTCAGGAACTCCATGCGGACGCGCTCCCGCGACAGGCTCGCCAGGGCCGCTCGCGCGGCGACGCAGGCGGCGAGCGCCGGCGCATCGGGCTCTCCTCCACCGAACCGGGCGTGAAAGCGGAAGAACCGCAGGATGCGCAGGGCGTCCTCGTGGATCCGCGTCGCGGGGTCTCCGATGAAGCGGATGCGGGCCTCCGCGAGGTCGGCGGCGCCGCCAGTGGTGTCGTGGAGCGTGCCGTCGGCGCCGAGCGAGAGCGCGTTGACCGTGAAGTCCCGCCGCTCCGCGTCGCGCGTGAAGTCCCGGCCGAACCGCACGATCGCGTGCCGCCCGTCGGTCTCGACGTCCTCGCGCAGGGTCGTCACCTCGACCGGCCGCCCGGCGACGACCAGCGTCACGGTGCCGTGCTCGATCCCGGTCGGCACGGCCTTCAGGCCCGCCGCCCGCGCCCGATCGATCACGGCGTTCGGCAGGAGCGTCGTGGCGAGGTCGATGTCGGCGGCGTCGACCCCGAGGAGCGCGTCGCGCACGCAGCCGCCGACGAGCCGGGTCTCCTCGCCAGGTGCATCGAGGCCGGCGAGGACGGCGCGGACCTCGGGCCGGGCGAGCAGCCGCGCCGGGCCGTCGGGGTCGAGGCGCCGCATCAGCGGAACTCGCCTGGCACCAGCCGGCCGTTCTCCATGTGGGTCGGCACGAAGCCGGTGGCGTGGCGCTCGGAGAACAGGCCCGAGGCCACCAGCGAGGCGATCACCACGGCCAAGCCGGCCAGGACGAGGCGAAAGGCCTGGGCGTCCCAGTGCGCCCGCTGCAGCGGGTTCCGGCCGACGAGCAGCAGGCAGGTGAAGAACAGCCCGAAGGGCAGCAGGAAGAGCCCGAACTCCTCCACGAGGCGACGCAGCATGGCATCCGATCGATGGGCGCGGGCGATTCCCGCTCGGCTCAGAGGTGGGACTTCGGTGGCCCGAATTCGAGCCGTTCGGCGAGGTTGTGCAGGATGCCCGCCGTCACACCCCAGATCAGGCGCTCGCCGTAGGGCAGGGCGTAGAAGCGCCGGTCGCGGCCCTGCCACACCCGCATCCGCAGCTCGTAGCGCGACCGGTCGGCGATCACCGCCAGGGGGACCTCGAAGATCGCGTCCACCTCGGCCGGGTTCGGCGCGAGGCGCGCCTCCCGGTCGACGAGGCCGATCACCGGCGCCACCAGGAAGCCGGTGCCGGACAGGTAGGGATCGAGGTAGCCGAGCATCCGCACGTGACGCGGCGACAGGCCGACCTCCTCCTCGGCCTCGCGCAGGGCCGCCGCCATCGGGCTTGCATCGGTCGGGTCGATCTTGCCGCCGGGCAGCGCGACCTGGCCGGAATGGTCGCGCAGGTGGGCGGCGCGCTGCGTCAGCACGATCGCGAGGCCGGATTCGCGCGCGACGACCGGCACCAGAACGGCCGCCCGCCGGTGCGGCGGCGGCGGGATTACGGCGCTGCCGTCGGGCTCCAGGCTGTGGTCGCCGCGCGGGTTCGAGGTCGGGTCGTCCGGCCCGGGCGGATCGCGGGCGAGCCGCGCCTCGGCGCGGGCGAGGAAGTCGGCGAGGTCCTCGTCGCGCGTCGGGCTGTCCACGGCGCTCACGCGGCGTCGGCCGGGGCGATGCGGTGGAAGCGGCCGCCTGCGGCGATGCCGAGCCACGGCACGCCCTCGATCTCGCGCTCCTCGGCGAGCGCCACGAGATCGTAGGTCAGCGCCCGCGTCACCAGCGCCCAGAGTCCGCGGCGGACGTGGAGGTAGGGCTTGAGGGCGCCGGCCTCGCCCTCGGCGAAACGTAAGCCGTGCTCGGAATCGACGGGCACGAGGTCGTCGACGTTGGTGCGGAAGCTGATGCGGCGCGCGTCGCCCTCGCCGTCGATCGCCATCTCGACGGCGACGAAGGCCGCATCCTCCACGGTGATCGAGACCTTCTCCACCGGCGTGACCAGCACCGTCGTACCGTCGGGCTCGCGCCGCAGGATCGAGGCGAACAGCTTCACCATCTTCGGGCGGCGGATCGGCGTGCCGTCGTGGAACCAGGTGCCGTCGGCGGCGATGCGGATGTCGATCGCGCCGCAATCGGGCGGATTCCACTTGTCCACCGGCGGCAGCCCGCGCTTGGGCAGCTCGGCCAGGGTCGCGCCGAGGCGGCTCAGGGTCGGATCGTCGGAGGCGGTCATGCGCCCTCGGATAGCGCGCCGGACGGGCCGGGAACCGGGGGCGCCTCCGGGCGCCGGCGCAGGATCTTCCAGACGCCCGAGGCGACGCCGACCACGCGCGCCGCGTGGCGCAGCTCGCAACGCAGGAAGACGAGCGAGCCGGTGCGCTTGATGACCTCGGGCGCCAGGGTGATCCAGTCGCCGAGCCGCGCGGTGTCGACGAACTGCATCTCCATTTGGATCGTCACACAATTCGCCCCGTCGGCCGCCCACATCGCGGTCTCGCCCAGTGCCCGGTCGGCGAAGCTCATCAGCATGCCGCCGTGGACCACGCCGATCAGGTTGGCGTGCTTGTCGGCGGCACGGAACGCGTAGGCGCCGTCGCGGACGTAGACCGGCCCGACATGGGCGATGAAGCCGGTGTCGTGGATCGGCGTCCAGCCGTCGCCCTCGTGGGGCTCGGCCTCGGGCGTTCGCGGTTCGCTGGGCGTCATGGGGGCGGGATCTCGATCGCGCGGCGGGCGCAGGCGCAGGGTTTTGTGGCACGGTCGCATCGCGACCGCCGGCTGTCACGCGAAGTTCGGGGGCACTTCAGGCTTTGGCTCACCTCACCCGCTTACGTGCCCCGCGGCTTGGCGCGGCGGGTGGGTGGCGCCTCCAGCGGATTCTCCGGCCAGGGATGGCGCGGATAGCGGCCGCGCATCTCGGTGCGCACGGCGCTCCAGGAGCCGCGCCAGAAGCCGGGGAGGTCGCGGGTGATCTGGACCGGGCGGTGGCCGGGCGAGAGCAGGTGGAGGACGAGCGGCACCCGGCCCACAGTCGGATGCGTCGCCAGCCCGAACAGCTCCTGCACCCGCACGGCCAGGACCGGCCCGCCCTCGGTCTCGTAGTCGATCGGGATGCGTGAGCCGGTCGGCACCTCGACATGGGTCGGCGCTTGAGTGTCGAGGCGGGCGCGCAGCGGCCACGGCAACAGCTCATGCAACGCCTCGCCGAGGTCGGCGGCGGAGACGGCGTCGAGGCCGAGGCGGCCGACGAGGGCTGGCGCGAGCCAGTCCTCGATGGTCTCCGTGAGGGTGGCGTCGGCGAGGTCGGGCCAGTCGCCGCCCTCCGCCGCGCGCAGGAAGGCGATGCGGGCGCGCCACTGCGTCAGCGCCGGGGTCCAGGGCAGCCGTTCGAGGCCGAGGCTGGCGATGCCGCGGGCCAGCACCCTGGCCGAGTCGAGGTCGGCGGGCACGGGGCGCGTGCGCTCGCCGAGGGTGATGGCGCCGAGCCGGCGCAGGCTGCGGGCCCGCAGCGCCCGCGCCGCGCCGTCGAAGGTCACCTGCGTCACGCCCTCGATGCGGTCGGCGAAGGCTGCCTCGATCGCGTCGAGGTCGATCGCGGCGGCGGCGAGGATGCGGGCGTTGCCGGCGGCGCCGACGACGTCGGCCACCACGAGGAAGGGCTCGCGGGCGAGCGGCGAGGCGGGGTCGAGGCGCCCGGCCCGCCCGTTGGCCATCACGAACTCGCCGTCGCGCCCGCGCGCCTTCGCGACCCGGTCGGGGTAGGCCAGCGCCAGGAGGGCACCCGCCGCCGGGTCCGAGGTCGCGCGAGTCCCGGACGGGGAAGCCGAGCGCGCCCAGCCCTGGGCCATGCGGCGCATGTCGGCGGCGCGTTGCCCGCGGTCGCGCCGATAGCGCTCGACCCGGTCGGCGAGGTCCACCGCGTCGCCGCCGAGGCCACGCTCGACCAGGACGGCGGCGAGGTCGGCGGCGGCGGTCGCGGCGCCGAAATCGGCGGCGGCGACCACCATGCGGGCGAGCCGCGGCGGCAGGGGGAGGGCGCGCAGGCGCCGCCCGGTCTCGGTGAGCCGCCCGTCAGCGTCGATCGCATCGAGGTCGCGCAGCATCGCGCGCGCCTCCTTCAGGGCCGGGGCCGGCGGGGGATCGAGGAAGGCGAGGGTGCCGGGATCGGTCACGCCCCACTCGGCGCAGTCGAGCACGAGCCCGGCGAGGTCCGCCGAGACGATCTCGGGCCGGGTGAACGGTTCGAGCGCGCTGGTTCCGGCCTCGGCCCAGAGGCGCCAGCACACGCCGGGCTCGGTCCGGCCGGCGCGGCCGCGGCGCTGGTCCACCGAGGCGCGGGAAGCCCGCGCGGTGACGAGCCGGGTGAGCCCGAGGCCGGGCTCGTAGACCGGCACCCGGGCGAGGCCGGAATCGACCACGATGCGCACGCCCTCGATCGTCAGCGAGGTCTCGGCGATGCTGGTGGCCAGCACCACCTTGCGCGCGCCCGGCCCGGCCCGCGCCACCGCCCGGTCCTGCTCGGCCGGCGTCAGCGCGCCGTAGAGCGGCGCGATCGCGACTTCCGGCCCGACGCGGCCCTCCAGCGAGGTGGCGACGCGGCGGATCTCGCCCTGGCCCGGCAGGAACGCCAGGACCGAGCCCGGATCGGCCCGGAGCGCACGCAGGATCGCGTCCGCCATCGCATCCTCGATCCGGCGGTTGGGATCGCGGTCGGCGTAGCGGGTCTCGACGGGGAAGGCTCGCCCATCCGAGGCGACGACGGGGGCGTCGCCGAGCAGACGCGCGACGCGGGCGCCGTCGAGGGTGGCCGACATCACCAGGATGCGCAGGTCGTCGCGCAAGGCCGCCTGCGCGTCGAGGGCGAGCGCGAGGCCGAAGTCGGCGTCGAGCGAGCGCTCGTGGAACTCGTCGAACAGCACCGCCCCGACGCCGGAGAGTTCCGGGTCGTCGAGGATCATCCGGCCGAACACGCCCTCGGTCACGACCTCGATGCGGGTGCGGCTCGAGATCTTGGAGCCGAGGCGGACGCGCAGGCCGATGGTGTCGCCGACCCGCTCGCCGAGCGTGCCGGCCATGCGCTCGGCCGCCGCGCGGGCGGCGAGGCGGCGCGGCTCGAGCAGGATGATCTTGGCGGTTCCGAGCCAGGACGCCTGCAACAGGTCGAGGGGCACTCGCGTGGTCTTGCCGGCGCCCGGCGGCGCGACGAGGACGGCCGCGTTCGATCGGGCCAGCGCCGCACGCAGGTCGGGCAGCGCCGCATCGATCGGCAAGGAGCTGTGCGGCAAGGGGCTGCGCGCGAGGGCGTCGTTCGGGCGGGGCGCGGAGGATGGGGTCGCCGACGCCGCGACCGTATCAGCGGGGCGCTCGGACGCCATGACGATTCAACTCCTCGAACAATCCCAACTCCGGCAAGAAATAAATCCCCCGCCGACGGCATGATTTCACAGCCGGTGGCCGGAACCACGCGCCGTCCATGAACTTGTAGGCCCGCAGCGCACGAGCGCGGAACTGGAGAATCCTTGGATGACGCGTCTTTCTTTGACCCTCGCGACCGGCCTGCTCCTCGGTGGCCTCGGGCTCGGGTCGATCTCGGCCTCCGCCGCACCCGCGATGCCGCAGGCCGGCGTCGTCGCCGAGAGCACGACGGACGCCGTCGCCTACCGTCGCCACTACCGCCACCACCACTCCACGAAGGCCGAGCGCATGATGCGCCGCCGCAACACCATGCGCCACGGCAATCCGAACGCACGCAACCCGGCGATGCGTGGCTACCAGCAGAACCTCGGCGACACCGTCGGCGGCCCGCGCTACTGATCCGTCGCACGTCCCGACCACTCGACCTGAAGCCGGCGCCGCGTGGCGCCGGCTTTTTCCTGCCGCGAATTGGGGTACGCGCACGCGTGCCTTCTCCCCAGCGATCGGAGGAGCCCGCGCTGATCAAACACGGGCGGGTCTGCTAAGAGCGCTGCCATGGCCCGCAGCTCCGCCCGAAACCTCGCCGACGCCGCCGGATCCGGCACCGCGGAGGTCGCAGGCCCGACGCCGATGATGGCGCAGTACATCGAGATCAAGGCCGCCAACCCGGACTGCCTGCTGTTCTACCGGATGGGCGACTTCTACGAGCTGTTCTTTTCCGACGCCGAGACGGCCTCGCGGGCGCTCGGCATCGTCCTGACCAAGCGCGGCAAGCACGGCGGCGCCGACATCCCGATGTGCGGCGTGCCGGTGGAGCGCGCCGACGACTACCTCAGCCGCCTGATCGGGCTCGGCCACCGGGTCGCGGTCTGCGAGCAGACCGAGGACCCGGCCGAGGCCAAGCGGCGGGGGCCGAAATCCGTGGTCCGCCGCGAGGTCGTGCGGCTGGTCACCCCCGGCACCATCACAGAGGACCGCCTGCTCGATCCCGGCAGCGCCAACCTGCTGCTGGCGATCGGCCGTCGCAAGGTCTCGGACGCGGCCTTCGCATACGGGCTCGCGGCGATCGACATCTCCACCGGGCGGTTCGCCCTGAGCGAGGTTCCGGGCGCCGACCTCGCCGGCGCGATCGCCCGCCACGACCCGCGCGAGATCGTGCTGTCGGACGCGATTCACGCCGACCCGGCGCTCGCCCGCCTTTGGGCGGAGACGCGGGCGGCCGTGGTCCCCCTGGCCCAGGCGGAGCTGGAGCCGGCCTCGGCCGAGCGCCGCCTCCGCGAGCAGTACGGCGTCGCGACGCTCGACGGCTTCGGCACCTTCACCCGCGCCGAGATCGCCGCCGCCGGCGCAGCCCTGCTCTACGTCGCGCGAACCCAGCTCGCCGCCCGCGCGCCGCTCTGCGTGCCGACCCGCGAGGAGGCCGGGACCACGCTGGCGATCGACGCGGCGACGCGGGCCAACCTCGAACTCACCCGAACGCTCTCGGGCGAGCGGGTCGGCAGCCTCCTCGACGCGATCGACCGGACCGTCTCGGCCAACGGCGCGCGGCTGCTGGCCGAGCACCTCGCCGGACCGCTCACTGAGCTGGCCGCGATCGCGCGGCGGCACGATGCGGTGGCGCGGCTCGTGGAGGACCGCGCCCTGCGCGCCGCCCTGCGCGACGCGCTCGCCCGCGCCCCCGACCTCGCCCGCGCGCTTTCGCGCACCGGCCTCGGCCGGGCCGGCCCGCGCGACCTCGCCGCGATCCGCGACGGGCTCGACGTGGCGCTGGCGCTCGGCGCACGCCTCGCGGACGGGACGGACCTGCCGGACGACCTGGCGCGGCTGGCGAAGATCCTCGCCCGCGCCGACCGCGACCTCGTCGAGACGCTGCGCGCCAGCTTGGCCGACGAGCTGCCGCTGAACCGGCGCGACGGCGGCTACGTCCGCGTCGGCTACCATCCGGAGATCGACGAGGCGCGCCTCCTCGGCAGCGACTCGCGCAAGGTCGTGGCGGCGCTCCAGGCGCGCTATGCCGAGGAGACCGGCTGCCGCACCCTGCGGATCAAGCATAACGGCCTGCTCGGCTACTTCATCGAGGTGCCGCAATCGGTCGGCGAGGCCTGCCTGAAGGGGCTGATGCGCGACTTCGTGCATCGACAGACCATGATCGACGCCATGCGCTTCACCAGCGTCGAGCTCGGCGCGCTGGAGCAGAAGATTTTTGGGGCGGCCGACCGCGCGCTCGCACTGGAAGCGTCGGTGTTCGACGACCTCTCGGCCCGCATCGTCGCGCAAGCGGAGGCGATCGGCGGCATCGCCGAGGCGTTGGCTGCGCTCGACGTGGCCGCGAGCCACGCCGAGCTCGCGGTCGAGCTGGACTGGTGCCGGCCCCAGGTCGACGCGTCGATGAGCTTCGTCATCGCGGAGGGCCGTCACCCGGTGGTCGAGGCGGCCCTGCGCAAGTCCGGGACAGCCTTCATCGCCAACGATTGCGACCTCTCGGGGGAGGGGCGCGGCCGCATCCGGCTGATCACCGGCCCGAACATGGGCGGCAAGTCGACCTATCTCCGCCAGAACGCCCTGATCGCGGTGCTCGCGCAGGTCGGCGCCTTCGTACCGGCGCGCGAAGCCCGGATCGGCCGCGTCGACCGGCTGTTCTCCCGCGTCGGCGCCGCCGACGACCTCGCCCGCGGGCAGTCGACCTTCATGGTCGAGATGGTCGAGACCGCCGCGATCCTCAACCAGGCGACACGGCACTCTTTGGTGATCCTGGACGAGATCGGGCGAGGGACCGCGACCTATGACGGGCTCTCGATCGCCTGGGCCTGCCTCGAGCACCTGCACGAGGCGAACGCCTGCCGCTCGCTGTTCGCCACGCATTTCCACGAGCTGACCGCCCTCGGCCAGCGCCTGGCGCGGCTCGACAACGCCACCTTGAAGGTCGCCGAGCACCGCGACGGCGTCGTGTTCCTGCACGAGGTCGTACCGGGGGTGGCCGAGCGCAGCTACGGGCTGCAGGTGGCGCGCATCGCCGGCCTCCCGAGCGCCGTCGTCGCGCGGGCCGGCGCGATCCTGAAGGGGCTGGAGAAGGCCGAGCGCGAGCGCCCAAGCCGCCCGCGCATCGACGACCTGCCGTTATTCGCGAGCCTTGCGCCGCCGCCGCTTCCGGAACCGGCGATCGAGGCGGACGACAGGCTCGGCCTCCTGCTCGATGCGATCGACCCGGATGCGTTGACGCCGCGGGAGGCGATGGAGGCGCTCTATCGGCTCAAGCGCGAACGCGCGGCCGGCTGAGGCGCACTTACTCGGGTGCGCGACAGAAACCGTCCGGGCAGGGCGGGGCCGGGACACGCCCGGCGCGGCAGCCGGCGACATAGTCCAGGGTGCTCGCTACGACCCGCTCGGAATAGGGCTTGGCGATCACACCGAAGGCGCCGGCGAAATCGTCGGGGATACGCTTGGCGTTGGCGGTCATGAACACCACCGTCGTGCGCGGGTCGGCGCTGAGCGCCCGGGCGACGTCGACGCCGGTCGGCCCGTCGACGAGATGGATGTCCACCAGCGCCACGTCCGGCGCGGTAGACAGCCCCAGCGCGATCGCCTCGGCTGAGCTCGCCGCGATCCCGACCGTGACGTAGCCGAGGTCGTCGAGCAAGAATTCCAGTTCGAGGGCGATCAGCGCCTCGTCCTCGACCACGAGGATGCGCAGGGCCGGTTCGATCACGCGTCCTCCGCCAGCGGAATCGCGATCTCGACCACGGTGCCGGGTCCGCGGTCGCGCCACGTGATCGTGCCGCGCAGCTGCCGCACCACCATCTCGACGAGGTTCCGGCCGAAGCCTGCCGGGTTGACCGGGCCGGCGTCGATCCCGACGCCGTCATCCTCGATCATCAGGTGCATGCCAGTCTCGGTGCGTCGCGCGGTGATACCGATGCGGCCGACCCGGTTCTGCGGGAACGCGTGCCGGACGGCGTTGCTCGCCAACTCGTGGATCATCAGCGCGAGCGGCGCGGCCATGGCGGCGGAGACCGCGATCGAATCGATCCGCGCCTCGACCTTGGTGCGCTCGGCATCGAGCCCGGCGTTGAAGTCCGACAGGAAGTCGTCGGTGAAGTCCGACAGGTTGAATTTGGTGACGTCGCCGGCCGAGTAGAGCATCCGGTGCGCGGTCGAGAGCGCGCCGATGCGCTCGGCCATGCCGGAGAGCGCGTCGCGCGCCTCGCCCTCGGGCGTGCGCCGTGCCTTCAGCAGCATCAAGGACGAAATGACCTGTAGGTTGTTCTTGACCCGGTGATCGACCTCGTGAAGCAGCGCGGTCTTTTGCTCGAGGGCGGCCTGCAGGTCGGCGGTACGCTGTCCGACCTGGCGCTCCAACTCGTCGTTGGTGCCGCGCATCGCCTGCTCGACCGACCGCTTGTCGGTCATGTCGGCCTGCGCGGCGAAGAAGAATGTCACCCGCCCGTCGGCGTTCCGCACCGGGTTGACGGTCATGCTGTTCCAGAAGGCCGTGCCGTCCTTGCGATAGTTCAGCAGCTCGCACTCGATCGGCTCCGCCGCATCGAGCGCGGCGCGCAGGCGCGCGACCTCGGAGCGGTCGGTGCCCGCTCCCTGCAGCATCCGGCAATTGCGCCCCAGCAGCTCGTCGCGGCCGTACCCGGTGAGATTTAGGAACGCCTCGTTGACCCAAACGATCGGATTGTTGTCGTGGGCCGCGTTCGTGAGCAGCATCGGTGTCGGGCTCGAATCGAACGCCCGCGCGAACGTCGCCGGAGCGAGCGGGTAATCCGCCTGGTCGCTGGTCTCCATCATCCTGTAACCGATCGGTACGCGAGGAGCCTTGATGCATCGAGAGCCGCCTCGCTGGGCCCGCGCGGACGGACGGTGCGAGGAGAGCGGCTACGCTCGCCTCATCCGAACAGACCCGCGGGAGCAAGGTTCCCGATCGCCCGCGCTTGTACCCAAGCAAATGTGCGATGTCGCGTTAAGCCGACATCGACCATGATCCGTCCGCCGCCCCGCGCCCGGACGTTCCGCGACGCGTGGGCCGGCGCAAGGCTGCCACGATTCTTGCGGATCAAGGCTCATAGGCGTCAAGGAGTTCCCATCGCATGGCCACGGACACCGCACCGGACAAGCTCGCGCGACGGCTGCGGGCCCGCGACCTCGTCGAGGATCGGCGCATCGTCCTCATGCTGGCGCTCGGGTTCTCCTCCGGGCTGCCGCTGCTCCTGGTGCTCGGGACCTTCACCCTGCGGCTCGCCTTCTCGGACATCGACGTCAAGGCGATCGGCCTGTTCAGCTACGTGGCGCTGCCGTACTCCCTGAAGTTCCTCTGGGCGCCGCTGATCGACCGGATCGACGTGCCGGTGCTGAGCGCCCGCCTCGGCCGCCGCCGCGCCTGGATGGTGACGACCCAGGTGGCGGTGGCGATCTGCCTCGTGCTGATGGCCTTCGCCGACCCGAAGACGAGCCTCGCGCTGCTCGGGCTCGGCGCCTTCCTCGTCGCCTTCTGCGCCGCGACCCAGGACGTGGTCGTCGACGGCTGGCGCATCGACGCCGCCGGCACCGACTTCCAGGGCATCCTCGCGGCGACCTCGAACCTCGGCTACCGCCTCGGCCTGATCACGGCGGGCGCCGGCGCCCTCTTCCTCGCCTCCGACAAGGGCTGGACCTTCGCGTACCTGACGATGGCGGCGCTGATGCTCGTCGGCCTGGTCGCGGCCCTCCTCGCCCCCGCCTTCGACCGCGGCCGGCCCGAGGTCGCGACCGTCGATGCCGCGGCGACCGCCGCGACGCCGAAGGCGGCCGGGACGCGGCTGTGGTCGGTCCGCCAGGCCGTCCTCGAGCCCCTGGTCGAGCTCCGCGAACGGATGGGGCCGGCCCTGTGGGGCGTGCTGGTCCTCGTGGCGCTCTACCGCATGCCGGATTTCGTCTCCGGCGTGATGGCGAGCCCGCTGTACCGGACGCTGGGGTTCGACCTGAAGGAGATCGCCACCGTCACCAAGCTCTACGGCATCTGGGTCGGCATCGCCGGCGGCTTCGCGGGCGGCTGGGCGATGGCGCGGTTCGGGATGTTCCCAACGCTGCTCGCCGGCGCCTTCCTCGCCGCCGCCTCGCACCTCTCCTTCGCCTGGCTGTCGACCGGCGGGCCGGAGGTCTGGCGGCTGACGGTGGCGATCTCGATCGAGAACTTCTGCGGCTCCTTCGCCGGCATCGCGCTGATCGCCTACATGTCGAGCCTGACCACCCCGGGCTACGCGGCGACGCAGTACGCGCTGTTCTCGTCCCTCTACGCGCTACCGGGCAAGCTCGTCGCGGGCACCGCGGGCTACATCGTCGCCGCGTTCGGCTACCCGACCTTCTTCGTCATGACCTCGGCTGTCGGCATCCCGGTGGTGCTGCTCTGCCTCGCCGTCGGCCGGACCCCGAGCCGGCGGCATGCACCCGTCGTTCTCAACAGTGCGGCGACACCCGCCGCGGCGGGGGACGGGAACCCTCCGGTCTCCGTCCCGCTTCCTACCGGTTCGCCGGGGGTGCCCTTGAGAACCCGGGCGTGAGGAGAAAAGCATGAGCGACATCGCGCTGACCGGTGAGGTCCTTCCGGCCGCCACCGAGTCCATCGAGCGTCCCTTGAGCGAGGCGGACCTCGCGGCGTTGCGCCGGTCCGTTCGCGCACTGGAGCAGCCGGGCCTCGCCGCGAGGCTCTCGGCCGCGGCCGGCGCCCCCCTCGACATGATCGGCCGGTCGCTCCCGGCCCCCGTGACCGAGGCCGTCGGACGCTCGACCGAGGCCGCGATGCGGGGCGCCCTGCGGGTCGCCCTGAAGACGCTGCCGAAGGTCGCGGTCGCGCCGGCCGCCGGCACCGCGGTCGAGGGCGTCGCCGCGAAGGCCGAGGGGGGCCTCGGCGGGCTGCTCGGCAGCCTGACCGGATCGAGCACCTTCAACCACAAGGCCCTGGCGGCGTTGTCGGGGGCGTTCGGCGGCGCCTTCGGCCTCGCGACGCTCGCCGTCGAGCTGCCGGTCTCGACCACCCTGATGCTGCGCTCGATCGCCGAGATCGCGCGGGAGGAGGGCGAGGACCTCGACGACCCGGAGGGCGCGCTCGCCTGCGTCCAGGTCTTCGCACTCGGCGGAAAGACCGGTTCGGCGGCCGGGGGCGCGGGCGCCGACGGCACGGGGCTGGCCGAGAGCGGCTACTTCGCCGTGCGCGCCGCCCTCGCCAAGACGATGGCCGAGGCCGCCCGCTACGCCGGGAGCAAGACCCTGCTCGACCAGTCCGCCCCGGCGCTGATCCGCTTCACCGCCCAGATCGCGGCGCGCTTCGGCATCGTGGTCTCGCAGAAGGTCGCCGCGCAGGCGGTGCCGGTGCTGGGCGCGTTCGGAGGGGCAGCGGTCAACACCGCCTTCATGGGCCATTTCCAGTCGATGGCGCGTGCCCACTTCACCGTCCGGCGCCTGGAGCGCACCTACGGGCCGGCGACCGTGCGCGCAGCCTACGAGGTGGAGAAGGCTACGCTCGGCGTCGCATGACGCGCCGGACGCGCCTATTCTTCACCGCGGATCGCTGAGGACCAGGGAGGCGAACGCTGCTCGGGAACGCGGAGATGATCGGCCGCCTGGCGCTGGCGGCCCTGCTCGGCAGCGTCATCGGGCTCGAGCGCGAGCGCCTGCTCTGGGCGGCGGGCCTGCGCACGCACATGCTGGTCTGCGTCGGATCCTGTCTGATCATGCTGGTCTCGAACTACGGCTTCGCCGACGCGCTCGGGGCGAAGAACGTCGTCCTCGATCCCTCGCGTGTCGCGGCGCAGGTCGTCTCCGGCATCGGATTCCTCGGTGCGGGCACGATCCTGCTACGCGGCGAGGTGGTGAAGGGTCTGACCACCGCCGCGAGCCTGTGGGCGGTGGCGGCGATCGGCCTCGCCATCGGCGGCGGGCTCTACGTCCCGGCGGTGGCGACCACGACCTTCGTCATCGCGATCCTGGCGGGGGTGAAACCGCTGGAGGAGCGCTGGCGCGACCGGATGCAGACGCGGACGCTTCGCATCGTCGCCAAGCGGGGGACGCTTTCAATCGACACCCTGCACGTCGCGACCGGGGAACGTGCCTCGCGGGTGCGCCAGTTCACGGCGCGCACCGCCGAAGACCCCGCCCTCGACGAGATCGAGGTGGCGTTCGTGCGCCTGTCGGCCACCAGCGTCGAGGCGATCGCCGCGACGCTGCGGGCGAACCCCGACGTCGTCAGCGTCGAGACGGTGCAGCGCTAACAGGCTGCTGCAGAAGT
>NZ_BPQG01000011.1 GCF_022179125.1 Methylobacterium cerastii | reverse complement strand
CTTCTGCAGCAGCCTGCTAGAGCATTTTCCGTGATCTCTGGATCACGGAAAATGCTCTAACCTGCTGTGTGGTCGCATTTTCTTCACGCGAGCCGGCATCCACCTCGCTTGAAAATGCATTAGCGGCGGCCCCGCACCGGCCGGGTGCGCGCCGTCCGATCACGCTTTCGCGCGTCCGCGGGCGCCTTGGAACCTTCGCAGGAGCCCGCCGTTCGGACATCCCGACAGCATTCGGTCACGCTTCGCGGCGCCGCCGCGAGGCCGGACCGAGGTCGCTGAACGAGCAGGGAGCTTCCCGATGAGCAGCACCACCGACAAGATCAAGGGCCTGGCCAACGAGGCCGTCGGCAACATCAAGCAGGGCGTCGGCAACGTCACCGGCAACGAGAAGCTGCAGGCCGAGGGTAAGGCCCAGGAGCTGAAGGGCGAAGCCCAGAAGACCGTCGGCGACGCCAAGGACGGCGTGAAGGGCGCGGCCCAGACGGCCGCCGACGCCGTCAAGAAGATCTGATCCGTTCGGTGACCGGGATCGGGGCCGCACTCGTGCAGCCCCGATCCCCATCCGCGGGGCGTGCCATCGCCGCCCCCCGACATCGAAGGACGAGGACGAGATCATGAACCGAGATCGTTTCGAAGGCGGCGTGCGCCACCTGCGCGGCCGCGCCAAGACCGCCGTCGGCGCCGTGAGCGGCGACCCCGGGCGCCAGTTCGACGGCGCGATCGACCAGGCGGCAGGCGCCGCGCAGCACGCTTACGGCCGCGCCCGCGACACCGCCCAGGTCTGGCGCCGCGACGGCGAGCACCTGATCGACGAGGCCAGCGCCCGCGGCCGCGCCATCGCCGACGAGGCCGCGAGTCGCGGACGCCATTATCGCGATCGCGCAGAACATCACGGCCGCCACGCTGCCCGACGCGCCGACGAGAACAAGGGCGCTACCCTGGCGATCGTCGCCGCCGCGGCCTTCGGGCTCGGCTGGCTCTTGAGCGGGGACCGCTGAGCGTCTCGCACGTGAGTGACGCGCAGGCGGGGATGCGGCGATCAAGTCGCCGTTTCGTCGCCTGCGCGGCGCGTGTCGTCGGCGAAAATGGTCTAAGGAAAGGGTGACCGGGGGCGGCGACACCCCCGAGCCCGAAGGCCAGACAGACCGAGACGAGGCGATGACCGGCTCCAGCACACCGAACACCCATCTGACCCCGTCCCTGACGCGGCCCGCGTCGCAGCTGGTCACGATCTTCGGCGGCTCCGGCTTCCTCGGGCGTCACGTGGTCCGGGCGCTGGCCAAGCGCGGATACCGCATCCGTGTCGCCGTGCGCCGGCCCGACCTCGCCTTGTTCCTCCAGCCGCTCGGCAAGGTCGGCCAGATCGTCGCCGTCCAGGCGAACCTGCGCTACCCCGAATCGGTGCGGCGCGCGGTCGAGGGCGCGGACGTGGTGATCAACCTCGTCGGCATCCTTCAGGAAACCGGTGCGCAGAGCTTCTCGCGTCTCCAGGTCGACGGGCCCGATGAGATCGCGCGGGCGGCGGCGAAGGCGGGTGCCGCGATGGTCCACGTCTCGGCGATCGGCGCCGACCGGAACTCCGAATCGCGTTATGCCCGGACCAAGGCCGAGGGCGAGGCCGCAGTGTTCGCCGCCCGGCCCGACGCGGTGGTGTTCCGGCCCTCCCTCGTGTTCGGTCCTGGCGACAGCTTCTTTAACCGCTTCGCCAGCCTCGCCCGGTTCCTGCCGGTGCTGCCGCTGGCCGGCGCCGAGTCGCGCTTCCAGCCGGTCTTCGTCGGCGACGTAGCCGAGGCGATCGCGCTCGCCACCGACGGCCGCGTGCCCGGCGGCAAGGTCTACGAGCTCGGTGGCCCCGAGGTCGCGACCCTCGATCACCTCGTGCGCTACATGCTGGAGACGACGATGCGCAAGCGCATGGTCGTTTCGCTGCCGCTTCCGCTCGCCAAGATCCAGGCCCGCGCGATGGAGCTCGCCGACACCCTGACCCTCGGGCTGCTGCCGGCCGACCTCAAGCTGACCCGCGACCAGGTCGTCCTGCTGCAGAACGACAACGTCGTCTCGGAGGCCGCCAAGGCCGAGGGGCGCTGCTTCGAAGGTCTCGGCATCCAGCCGACCGCCGCCGAGGCCGTGGTGCCGGGCTATCTCTGGCGCTTCCGCAAGGCCGGTCAATTCGCCAAGGGGCGCGGCACCGAGGAGCAGGCCGAAATCCCCGACATGATCGCCCCGACGCCCATGGGCGAAGGCTCGCAGCATCGGCCCATGCGCGCGTCCGGTCCCGCGATCGGGGCCGATGCCGGTGGATCGCCGGGCATGGGCCAGCGCTGGGGCACCCGCAGCTAGGGCCTCGTGGCGCCAGCGGGATGTCCTCGCCGTCCTAGCGAAGTCGGCCTTGCAGAGCGGGCGCCGGCAGCCGGTGCGTCAGCCGCTTGTGGACGTGCACCATCAGCGCGATGCCGAAGAGCGGCGTCAGCAGGTTGAGCACCGGCACAACCATCATCCCGGCGAGCAGGCAGCCCGCCGCGATCGTGGTGCCGGAGAACGCGCGGCGCATCTCGCCGGCCTCCGCCAGCGGGCGGTAGCGGGCGGCGGCCATCTCGAAATATTCGCGCGACAGCAGGTAGGCGTTGGCGGCGAAGAACGCCGCCAGCCCGATGACCGGCACGAAGAAGATGACCAAAGCGGCGAGGTTCACCAGCAGGGTCAGGCCGGCGAAGCGCATGGCGTAGAGCATCGCCGAGCCCCATGGCATCGGGCGGCCCGGCGGGTCGTTCGGGAAGTCGGTTCGCTCGACGATCTCGGCGGCGTCGTCGAGGAAGAACCCGGCGACCAGGATCGAGATTGCCGGCATCAGGTAGGCCAAGGCCACGAAGAGCCCGAACCCGGCCAGGAAATAGGCGAGGCTGTCGAGGATGGGGTAGGATTGCGAGATGTGGTGGCTCGCCTGGAACCACTGGATCAGCCGCGTCAGCCCGAACCAGGCCAGTGCCAGGATGCCGAGCGTCAACCCGAGCGACTTCCACAGGATGGCGCGGAGCGGCGGGGAGAAGGTCTGGCGCAGGGCCGCGAGTGCCGACTGGATGAGCATGCCGTGATCCCGTCTGCCGCCGTGGTTCGGCGCATCGCGGTTGTGGTGTCCCGATCCCGCCGCCGCAAGGGCGTCGTGCACCCGTGCACGCGTCTGGAAAGCCGCACGGGTCGTGGCGTTCGGCGTGATCCGAGATGACCACCGGGCGGGTGGCCCACCGCCGGGACCGGTACGAGGAGAAGGATGGTGACCGGCGCATGAGACCGAGGCTCGACACGCCACCCCCGCATGCCCGGTTCCGGCCGAGCGTCGCGCCCAGGCTCGCCCCGCTGCCCGCCGACCCCGACGTGGTCGTCGTCGGAGCGGGCGCCGCCGGGATCGCAGCCGCGCGCACCCTGATCGCCGCCGGCCTGTCGGTCGCCGTGCTGGAGGCGCGGGACCGCGTCGGCGGTCGTACGGTGACGACGACGTTGCGCGGTCACGCGATCGACCTCGGAGCGCACTGGCTTCATGCCGGGCCGATCAACCCCCTCGTGCAGCTGGGCTTCGCCCGCGGCGAGCCCCTCCGCCGCGCCGCGCAGGAGGGCCACGTCTGGGTCGGACGCCGCCCGGGACGGCCGTCCGAGGTCGCCGCCTCGGCCCGGTCCTTCGACCGCGCCGACCGGGCGATGCATGCGGGCGCCGCCGAGGACGGCCCGGACCGCTCCGCGGCGAGCGCCCTACCCCGCAGCCTCGGCCCCTGGGGCGCCCGCGTCGCCCTGGTCCACGGGCTGGTCTCTGGCCGCCCGCTGAAGGAGGTCTCGCTGCACGACTTCCCCAGCATGGAATACGGCGACAACTTCTTCATCGCCGGCGGCTTCGGCGGCTACCTCGCCCGCCTCGCGCAAGAGCTGCCGATCGCGCTGAACTGTCCGGTGACGCGGATCGACTGGTCGGGCGTCGGCGTCCGCATCGCCACCGCCGACGGCCGGAGCCTGAAGGCCCGCGCGGTGGTCGTGACGGTGCCGATGATGGTGCTGCGCGACGCCGTCGCCTTTTCTCCGGCCCTGCCCGCGCCGACTCGCGCGGCGATCGACGGGTTCCGCGCCGGCATCTACGAGCACGCGGTGCTGCATTGGCCGGCGAGCCCGTTCCGCGGTCGGGACCGCCTCGCGAGCCTCGTCGGCAGCCGACTCAGCCCGCCGGGCCTGCTCACGCGGATCGACGACACGCCGTTCCACTACTTCGAGCTCGACGCGGTCGGCGCCGCCGAGATCGACGCGGCCGGCACCGGGGAGGACGGGCTGCGCCGCCGCGTGCGCGCGACGCTGGCCGACCATTTCGGAGCGCGCCGCCTCCACGACCTGTCGATCCCAGCGGTCAGCGAATGGCGCCACGATCCGTGGTCGCGCGGCTCCTGGGCCTCGGTGCCTCCCGGCCATGCGGGTGCACGCCGCGTGCTCCATGAGGCGGTCGGCGGGACGATCTGGTTTGCCGGCGAGGCGCTGTCGCGCGAGCAATGGGGCACCGCCGGCGGCGCCTACGAGGAGGGCGTGCGCGCGGCCGTCGCCGTCGCCGAGCGTATCCGGATGGGCACAGCCGCCTGACGGGATGCGGCGGCGGCGCCGGATCGTCTTGCGGTCAGCCCCGAAACGCGATGCATCAGGCGGCGTGCGATCGCGACGCGGAACGGGGCCGTCTGATGAACTGGGTCGAGGGCATCGGCTATCTCGGGACGGCGCTGACCATCTCGGCCTCGGCGATGAGTACGATGATCCCCCTCAGGATCATCTCGCTGGTCGCGAGCGCCGCGGTCATCACCTACGGGCTGCTGATCGGCAGCATGCCGGTGGTGCTGACGGAGGCGATCCAGATCCCGTTCAACGCCTGGCGGCTCTGGCAGATGGTCCGGCTCGTGCGCGACGTGGAGACGGCCGCCGAGGGCGACCTCTCCCTCGATTGGCTCAAGCCCTACGGCACCGAGCGCGCCTTCGCGGCCGGCGCCGCGCTCTTCGCCAAGGGCGAGGAGGCGACGACGATGTACTACGTCGAGGCCGGTTGCTTCCGCATTCCGGAATACGAAATCGAGGTGCGGGCCGGCGGCATCGTCGGCGAGCTCGGCCTACTCTCGCCGGGCAACCGGCGCACGGCTTCGCTGATCTGCACGGAGGCTGGCCGGGCGCTGGAGGTGCCCTATTCCGCGGTCAAGCAGCTCTACTACCAGAACCCGGAATTCGGTTTCAGCTTCCTCAAGCTCACGAGCGAGCGGCTGTTCCAGAGCGCGAACGCGCCGGTCTCAGTGGGCGGCGACATAGTCTGAGCTGCACGCCCTGCTTGGACAATCGAACCCGGATCAGCCCCCAAGTCGGTCGCGCAGGCGCGCGAAAAAGCCCATCGCCTCCGGTGGCGGGGGGGCCGACCAGTCGGGCACCGCCCCCTCCCGCAGATG
Organism: Methylobacterium cerastii; assembly: GCF_022179125.1. GTDB lineage: Bacteria > Pseudomonadota > Alphaproteobacteria > Rhizobiales > Beijerinckiaceae > Methylobacterium > Methylobacterium cerastii. The sequence goes on along the minus strand of NZ_BPQG01000011.1, from coordinate 108,885 downwards.
CCAGTCGCGGGACTCGAATCGGTCGCCAGCATCCCCGATCAGGCCGAGGCCGACGCAGGGGCGGTCGGTCCCGTCGCCGACGCGCCCCGCAGCCCAGATCCGCTGCCACCGGTCGCGGATGCCCAGGTCGGCGTCGCACCAACCCAGGCGCTCACGGCCCAACGCGGCGAAAATGCGCTCAGGCGACGCGTCCGCCGGAATGCGGATCCAGGCCGAGAACACGTAGGGCGTGGCCGGATCGAACCGCGTCGTGTCGAGGAGCTTAGTGTAGGCGCTGAAACCCGGACGCTGATTATGCGCCGCGTGCAGCGTCGTTCGGCGCGGAAGCCGCATCGCGTCGGCCGAGGGCGCGGCGGCGAGCGCGGCCGGCGCCACGCCGGCACGGGCGGCGTAGGCCGCGTCGCACAGCGCGACCCAGGATTCGAGCTCGACGTCCCAGGCCTGCTCGCCGGGGGCGAACCGCCGGACGCTTCCTTCGAGCACAAGGTCGCCGGTGCGCCGGAGCGGCTCGGTCGCCGAGCCCGGGGCGGCTTCCCTCACCCGCAGCAGGGTCGAGGGGCCGTGGCGCCAGACCGCCTCGGCCAGGCGCTGGAAGTCGGCGTCGGTCTGTCCCGCGTCGGCCTTTCGCACGAGGATCTTCTCGCCGGTGGCAAGGTCGGCGAGCATCCTCGCCTTAAGGTGCGCGACCCGGCCGTACTCGCGTTCGAGCAGCGCGTCGTGGTCGGTGCCCGCGACGGTCCGCTGCGTGTTCGACCAGATGTTGTAGGTCCGGCTCCGGCAATAGTAGACGCCGGTCTCGGTCGGAGCCAGCACGAGGTCCGAGGGCGCGCCGTAGCGCTCGAAGCGGGTTTCCAGCGCATCGATCAGGTCGTCGAGCGGCGTGTAGGAGAAGCGGAGCAGGCCCGAGGGCTCGGCGCCGCAATAGCGCTGAACAAAGCCGAACTCGCAATTGCCGCCGAGGCTGCGGAACGCAGCCATGCGCGTGGCGAGACCCGGAACCGTGGCCTTCTCCGTCGCGACGCCCGCCATGCCGATGCCCGCCCCGCGCGCCTCAGAGCATGCTGGGCAGAATCCGGTCCGGCGGGCGGTGACCGTCCATGAAGGTCTTGATGTTGATGATCACCTTCTCGCCCATGTCGATCCGGCTCTCGAACGTCGCCGAGCCCATGTGCGGCAGCAGCACGACCTTGCCGGACTTGGCGAGCTTGACCAGGCGCGGGCTCACCGCCGGCTCCTGCTCGAACACATCGAGGCCGGCCGCAGAGATCTCGCCGGCCTCGATCAGGCGGGCGAGCGCGTTCTCGTCGATCACCTCGCCGCGGGCCGTGTTCACGACGATCGCCTCGGGCTTCATCAGCTTGAGGCGGCGGGCCGAGAGCAGGTGGTAAGTCGCGGGCGTGTGCGGGCAGTTGACCGACACGATGTCGACGCGGGCCAGCATCTGGTCGAGTGATTCCCAGTAGGTCGCCTCCAGCCCGGCCTCGATCGCGGCCGGCACCCGGCGGCGGTTGTGATAGTGGATCTGCAGCCCGAACGCCTTGGCGCGGCGCGCGAGCGCCTGGCCGATCCGGCCCATGCCGACGATGCCGAGGCGCTTGCCGGTGATACGGCGACCAAGCATCCAGGTCGGCGACCAGCCCGTGGTCCAGTCGTCGTCGGGAATGATGCGCGCACCCTCGGGTACGCGCCGCGCCACGGCCAGGATCAGCGCCATGGTCATGTCGGCGGTGTCCTCGGTGAGGACGCCGGGGGTGTTGGTGACGGTGATGCCGCGCTCCAAGGCTGCCGACACGTCGATGTGATCGACGCCGTTGCCGAAGTTGGCGATCAGCCGGAGGTTCGGCCCGGCCTGGGCGAGGAGGCCCGCATCGATCTTGTCGGTGACGGTGGGAACGAGCACGTCGGCCTCGCGCATCGCGGCGGCGATCTGCTCGGGCGCGAGCGGGGCGTCGTCGTGGTTCAGCCGCGCATCGAACAGCTCGCGCATCCGCGTCTCGACCGCGTCCGGCAGGCGTCGCGTCACGACGACGAGCGGCTTGCGCTTCAACGACATCATCTCTCCCATCACCGGGTTCGGGCAGGCCCGACACGAACGCCTCGCGCGGCGTCGGCGCATCGTGGACCGGCCGCGTCCCCGGTTTCAAGCTCCGTTAACCGAGCTCCGCCAGACAGGTGCGGACGGCTTCCGGCCTCTCTATCAGAGGCAGGCCGGAACACAATCGGAAGTGCCGCGCCGGCATCGCCGCGCGGTGCGGGCGTTCCTTCGTCGTGCGCAGATCAGGAGATGGACGATGCGGCTGGCTCGGCTCTTCTTCGCGGGCGCCGCCCTCCTGGCGTCGCCCGCCCTCACGCTTCCCCTGGTCACCAGGTCGGCGCTGGCCGCGCCCGCCGCGGGCGGCGGCCCCGAATCCGGCGTGGGTCCGGTCACCAAGCTGCCGCTGCCGCGCTATGCCAGCCTCAAGACCGATCGCGTGAACCTGCGCGAGGGGCCTTCGAAGGATCACCGCACCCTCTGGGTGTTCCAGCGCGCCGGCATGCCGGTGGAGATCGTCGCCGAGTTCGAGACCTGGCGCCGCATCCGCGATTCGGAAGGGACCGAGGGGTGGGTCCTGCACTCGTTGCTGTCGGGCCGCCGCACCGCGATCGTCACCGCCTCGAAGGGCGCCGACAAGGCCGCGATCCCGCTGCGGGCGCGGGCCGACGACGGCGCCGAGGACGAGGCGCGCCTGGAGGCCGGCGTGATCGGCAGCGTGAAGAGCTGCACCGGATCGTGGTGCCGCCTCGTCGTCGCGCTGCCCTCCAAGCGCGACGTGGACGGCTACATCCACCAGGACCGCCTGTGGGGCGTCTACCCGAACGAGAAGGTCGACTAAGAAAAAAGGCCCGGTTCGCACCGGGCCTTCTTCGATTCGGAGACGTTGACGGCCGCTCAGCTCTGGCGGCGGGCGCCGGCCCGGCGGCGGAGGCGGACGATCACCTCGACGCCGGCGATCTCCATGCCTTCCGGCGCGTCGGGAAGCGATTCGACGGAGATGCCGCAATCGGGCATGTCCATCACCTGACCTTCGTCCTCAAGGAAGAAGTGGTGGTGCTCGGAGGGGTTGGTGTCGAAGTACGCCTTCGACCCGTCGAGCGCGAGCTGGCGTAGAAGGCCGACCTCGGTGAACTGGTGCAGGGTGTTGTAGACGGTGGCCAGCGACACCGGAACCTTGGCGCGCATCGCCTCGTCGTAGAGCATTTCCGCCGTCAGGTGGCGGTCGCCGCGCCCGAACAGCAACCAGCCGAGCGACAGGCGCTGGCGCGTCGGGCGCAGGCCCGCGCGGCGCAGGCGGTCGCGCAGGTCCGAGAGCGGGCAGCCGCGGCGCGCCGCGCCGGACGCATCCCCCGAAAGGGCCGGGATCCGGGCGTTCAGCGCGGCCTGAAGGGACAGCAGTTCGGACATCGGCGGGACTGAACGCTCGCGAGGGGTGAAGGATTTCGCCCTCGTGTATATGGGAACGGTCGCCGGCTCGCAACACGCGCAGGTGGCCCCTCCCCCGCTCGCGCGAAGGCCGCTTCGTTCGCGCCTGCTTGGAACCGGCTCCGCGCCTATGCTAACGAGGCCGCCGAGTGCGCGGTTCGCCCCGCGTACGGGATGAGCGCCGGCGCCGAAGCCGGCCCGGGCCCGCCGACCGAAGCTCGCGACACGAGGACCGACCCGCCTTCATGACGTCCGACACCGAACAGACCGCCCCCCGCGCCTCGCAGTATTCCTACGAGGACCTGCTCGCCTGCGGGCGCGGCGAACTCTTTGGCGCGGGCAACGCCCAGCTGCCGCTGCCGCCGATGCTGATGTTCGATCGCATCACCGAGATCGCCGCCGAGGGCGGCGCCCACGGCAAGGGTCTGGTCCGCGCCGAGTTCGACATCCGGCCAGACCTCTGGTTCTTCTCCTGCCACTTCAAGGGCGACCCGGTGATGCCGGGCTGCCTCGGGCTCGACGCCCTGTGGCAGCTCGTCGGCTTCCATCTCGGTTGGCTCGGCGCGCCGGGCCGCGGGCGGGCGCTCGGCGTCGGCGAGGTCAAGTTCACGGATCAGGTCCTGCCGACCGTCAAGCAGGTGGTCTACGGCGTCGACCTGCGGCGAGTGCGCACCGGCAAGCTTGTCCTCGGCATCGCCGACGGGTGGCTGGAAGCCGACGGAAAGCGCATCTACGAGGCCAAGGACCTGCGCGTCGCCCTTTTCCAGAGCTGAGCGCCACACCTGATTTCGATGCGTTCCCGGCAACGGGGCGCGTCCTCGCCGGTTGAGAACAGGCCGGCGACATCCTAGCTGACGAAGTAGCGTGACGCTCACCCACCGGGCGCGTCGCCGGGGAGACGAGTTCGTTCATGCGCCGTGTCGTCGTCACCGGGATGGGCATCGTCTCATCCATCGGAAACAACACCGAGGAAGTGCTCGCCTCGCTCCGCGAAGGGCGGTCCGGCATCACCCGTGACGGCTCGCATGCCGAGCATGGCTTCCGCAGCCAGGTCTCGGGCCGGCCCACCCTGGACCCCGAGGGAGTCGTCGATCGCCGCGCCATGCGCTTCCACGGCGGGGGCAGTGCCTGGAACCACGTGGCGATGGATCAGGCGATCCGCGACTCAGGACTCGAGGCCGGCGACATCTCGAACGAGCGCACCGGCATCATCATGGGTTCGGGCGGTCCCTCGACACGTGTGATCGTTGAATCGGCCGCGATCGCCCGCGAGAAGGGTCCTAAGCGTGTCGGTCCGTTCGCGGTGCCGAAGGCGATGTCCTCGACCGCCTCGGCGACCCTGGCGACCTGGTTCAAGATCAAGGGCGTCAACTATTCGATTGCCTCGGCCTGCGCGACTTCGAACCATTGCATCGGCAACGCCGCCGAGATCATCCAGGGCGGTCGCCAGGACATCATCTTCGCCGGCGGCTGCGAGGATTTGGACTGGACACTGTCGGTGCTGTTCGACGCGATGGGCGCGATGTCCTCGAAGTACAACGCGACACCCGAGAGGGCCTCGCGCGCCTACGACGCCAACCGGGACGGCTTCGTCATCGCCGGGGGTGCCGGCGTCCTCGTCCTCGAGGAGTTGGAGCACGCCAAGGCCCGCGGCGCGCGGATCTACGGCGAGATCGCCGGCTACGGCGCGACCTCCGACGGCTACGACATGGTGGCGCCTTCAGGCGAGGGAGCGGTGCGCTGCATGCGCCAGGCGATGGAAGGCCTGAAGGGCGCGCCGATCGACTACATCAACCCGCACGCCACCTCGACGCCCGTGGGCGACGAGAAGGAGATCGAAGCGATCCGCGAGGTGTTCGGCCGCGGCGACGCCTGCCCGCCGATCGCGGCGACCAAGTCCCTCACCGGGCACTCGCTCGGCGCCACCGGGGTGCAGGAGGCCATCTACGGGCTCCTGATGATGAACAACGACTTCATCAGCGCCAGCGCGCACATCGATGAGATCGACCCCGCCTTCGCCGACATGCCGATCCTGCGCACGCGCCGGGACGGGGCCAAGCTCGGCCACGTGCTGTCGAACTCGTTCGGCTTCGGCGGCACCAACGCGACCCTGGTGCTGAAGAACGTCGACGCCTGACGCGTCCGGCACGACGGCCGGACCGTCGTCAAGGAAATCGGCGGTTCGAGGCACGCTCCGTTAACCATCGGAACCCAAACTCTCCACTCAAGTTCTGCCTTGAGGCTGTGCCAGGGAGTGGAGCGCGCATGACCTTCTTTCTCATCGTCCTGGCGCTCACGGCGGTCGTCCTCGGATCGGCCGGCATCTACGCCAAGCAGGCACTGATCGACGACGCCAAGTCGCAGACGCGTGGCTACTTCTGAAGCAGCTTCCGCGTTTGACCGCCTTGAAGCCCTGCCTCGCGGCGGGGCTTTCGTGTTTCAAGGGGACGCCTTTTTTTAGGTCGGAGATTGGACAGCGCCCTCCCCCGCGCCTAAGCCTCGATCCGAGTTGACGTGCGTCCGATGCGGCGCAGCGCTCGGGAGTTAGGGATCGAATGACGGGTTTGATGGCGGGCAAGCGCGGCCTGATCATGGGCGTGGCCAACGACCACTCGATCGGCTGGGGCATCGCCAGGACCCTGCACAAGCACGGCGCGCAGCTCGCCTTCACCTATCAGGGCGACGCGCTCGGCAAGCGCGTCGCGCCGTTGGCCGCGCGGCTTGATTCCGACATCGTCCTCCCCTGCGACGTGGAGAACCTCGCCTCCGTGGACGCGACCTTCGCCGCCCTTGACGAGCGCTTCGACGGCACCCTCGACTTCGTGGTCCACGCGATCGGTTTCTCGGACAAGGCGCAGCTCAAGGGCCGCTACGTCGACGTGACCACCCGCGAGAACTTCTCGCGCACCATGACGATCTCGTGCTTCTCCTTCACTGAGATCGCGCAGCGGGCGGCCAAGCGCATGCGCGCGGGCGGATCCCTGCTGACGCTGACCTATGGCGGCTCCACTCGCGTCATGCCGAACTACAACGTGATGGGCGTGGCCAAGGCGGCGTTGGAGGCGTCGGTGCGCTACCTCGCCACCGATCTCGGCCCGGACAACATCCGCGTGAACGCCCTCTCGGCCGGGCCGATGCGGACCCTCGCGGGCGCCGGCATCGCCGACGCGCGGCTGATGTTCAACCACCAGAAGGCGCATGCGCCGCTGCGCCGGACCGTGACCCTCGACGACGTCGGCGGCTCGGCGCTCTACCTGCTGTCGGACCTCTCGTGCGGGGTGACCGGCGAGATCCACTTCGTCGATTCCGGCTACAACATCATCTCGATGCCGCGCCCCGACGTGCTCCAGGCGCAGGACGAGGCCGGCGTCGTCGGCGACGCCTGACCCTCAACGCGTCACCGCGATCAGCCCGATCACCAGGCTCGCGGCGAGCAGGATCAGGTGGACGCCACCACCGGCGGCGAGCCACGCACTCATTCCTGGGTCGAACCCGCCGGAATACGCCCCGGGGGCAGCAGCCCGGGCTCGCGCGACGGCCGCCGCACGGCACGGCGCCCGCGCCGCTCGATGACCGCCCGCGGCGGCGGCGCGGAGGGATAGTTCGACGCGAACGGGTTCGGGGGCACGGCGGAGCCGGTCGGCCCGAACGTGCTTCCGGCATAGCCCCGGCCCTGTGATAGGGCGGGGAGCGATCCGGCCGCGAGGATCGCGGCGGCGAGCAACTTACGATAGGGCATCGACATCCTTTGGTGTGTGGCCCCATCCAGATAGGGCCGCGGCGGCGCGAGCGGGATTGGACGACGGCATGGAACCGCATCGAATCGAGCGCGACGGCACGCAGTACGAGGTCGCCTTCGAGCGTGCGCCCGAGGGCTGGGTCGCCCTCATCCGCAGGCTCGACGACGGCGCGGTCCACGTCGTCGCCTTCGCCGACGGGGCCGGATACGACTCCGACGACCCGCGCGGCTCGCTGATCGCCGGCTGCGAGGCGGCGATCGAACGCCTGCCCTGGGCCGCCCCGACCCGGCACTGAGCGGGCGGCCTGCGGAACCACCGCGCCGCCGACGTGTTCGCGCTGGACAGGTTTCGTTCCAGGTCGGGAGATTGCGATGTCCGAAGTCACCTATCACGTCGTCGAGCACGACGGCGGCTACGCCTACAAGGTCGGCGACGTGTTCTCCGAGACCTTCCCGAGTCACGACGAGGCCCTGCAGGCGGCGCAAGCTGCCGCCGCCGAGCAGCAGGTTCCGGGCTCGACCGAGGGGATCCGCTACCAGGACGGCTCGGGCGCCTGGCACGACGAGACCGCCCGCGGCGACGATCGGCCGGTGGCGAAAGTCGAGGATTGATCGAGGCCGTGACGGGCGGGGTCTGGACGATCGATGCCTCGCAAATCGGCCACGGCGCCTCTTAAATCCGTTCCGTCGGCGGTCAAGCCGCCGAAGGGCACCCGCCGCACCACGCCCTCCCCCGAGACGCTGGCGGCGCTGAGCCCGGATCGCCTGATCGGCCTGATCCTCGGCGAGGCGGCGCGCAACGCCGCGTTCAGAAAGCTCGTGAGCGCGGCCCTTGCCTCCCTGCAGGGCCCGGAGGCTGTCGCCGCGATCGTGGATCGCCGGCTCACCGCCCTTGAAGGCGCCCGCGGCTTCATCGATTGGCAGAAGCGCCGAGCCTTCACCACCGACCTCGGTGCGACGGTCACCGTGATCCTCACGGAGCTGGCGACCCTCGACCGCGCGGCCGCCCTGGAACGTCTAGTACGCTTCCTCGGTGGGGCCGACGCGGTGCTGAACCGGGTCGACGACGGCTCGGGCGCGATCCAGGCCATCTACGAGCGCGCCTCCGAGGCTGTCGTCGCCATTGCGGCGGCCCTCGATCCGGACGCCGCTGGTTTGTTCGCCTTGACACTGATCCCGCGCGTCGTCGCCGACCCCTACGGACCGTTCGGCCTACTGATCCGCGATCTCGTTCCGCGCCTGCCGGCCACCGCGCTGCGATCCCTCGACGACGCGCTTGCCGAAGCCGTCTGCGCCGGGGCCAAGCCTGCCGACGGCACGAGCGCGACGCCCGCAATCCGAGCCGGCCTGACCCACGGGAACCTCCTGCGCATTCGCCAGGACATCGCCGACAGCCGCGGAGACGTAGACGCCTACGTCGCGCTCGAGCAGGCGATCATGCCCGGCCGGCCGGACGTCATCGAAATCGCCCGGCGCCTGCTCGACGCCGGCCGCGCCGCGGAGGCGCTGGACTGGATTCGGCGCCCGGCATCCTCGCAGGGCCGCGTCGTCACCCGCGCGTCGCTCGCCGTCGGCGACGCGGCGATCGACGGCCGAGCGCGGGAGCGGATCGCCCTGGAAATCCGCATCCTCGATGCGCTCGATCGACGGGAGGAAGCCCAGGCGCTGCGCTGGCGCGGGTTCGAGACCCTGCTCGACGCCGACATGCTGCGGGCGCACCTCGCGAAGCTGCCCGACTTCGAGGACGAAGAAGTGTGGGAGCGTGCCCTCGAACACGTGAGCCGGCACGACGACGCCCACCGCGCGCTCGCTTTCCTCGTGGCGTGGCCGAGCCTCGACCGGGCCGCGCGCCTCGTCCTCGCTCGCGCTTCGGAGTGGCGCGGCGCCGCCTACCGCTTGCTGGAACTGGCGGCGGAGGCGCTGGAGCCCGCCCATCCTGCGGCGGCCGCAATCCTGCTGCGTCGCATGATCGACGACATCCTCGGCGAGGGCCGGAGTAGCGCCTACCCGCATGCGGCGCGCTACCTCAAGGCCCTGGACGCGATGGCTCCGCGGCTTCTGGCCGGCGCGATCGAGCCGGCGCCGGAAGCGTATCGCGCCGGCCTACGCGCGGCGCACGGGCGCAAGTACGGGTTCTGGCCGCTGGTCCAGGATTAAGTGGTTTCGATGCCGTCGACCCGGTCGGGGTAGAAGGCCACATGCCCGGCGATCTCGGCCACGGCCGGGAACGGCGCCTCGTAGCTCCACACCGCGTCCGGTTGCGACGCGTCGCCCACCTTGAGGCTGAAGTAGCTGGCGTCGCCCTTATATGGGCAATGGCTCGTCCGCACCGAAGGCGTGAAGTGCGAGAGGTCGACGTCGGTGCGCGGGATATAGAGCACCGGCGGATACGACGCCTCCTTCAACGACAGCACGTTGCGGCTGTCGGCGACGGCGACGCCGTTCAGCATCACCCGGATGCGACCCGGATGCGGCGTGACGGTGATCGGGTGGTCGGGGCCGGGCTGTCTCATCGTGGAATCCGCTCGTTGGGGTTCAGCTCTATGGTGCCGAGCGCGTCGGCGAGCCGGGCCTTCGCGGTTCCTGGCTTCAGCGGCACCTGCTGGCTCGCATGCGGCGCCCATCCGGTCAGCCAAAGCACCTCGAAAGTCGCGCGAAGCCGGCCGTCCGCGTCGGCGAAGCGGGAGGCATAGATCTCGGCCATGCGGATCAGCGTGGTGCGCCGCAGGGGCGTGCGGCGGCGCTCGACCAGCGTGTTGGTCAGGCCCATGGCGCGCAGGTCGCGCATCAGCGCGAACGGGTCGGCGTAGCGCACCGTCACGGTCTCGGTGTCGGCGACCGGCAGGGCGAAGCCCGCCCGCTGCAACAACGCGCCGGCCTCGCGCACCTCGGCGAACGGTGCGACCCGCGGACTGATGCCGCCTTCGACCTCGCTCTCGGCTTGGGCGAAGCTCGTGCGCAACTCGATCAGCGTGGCGCCCCCGAACAAGCATCCAAGGAACAGCCCGTCCGGGCGCAGGGCGCGGCGGAGCTGCACAAGCGTGCCGGGCAGGTCGTTGACGCCCTGGAGCGCGAGGAGCGAGACGGCGCAATCGAAATGGCCTGGGGCGGCCGGAAGCGCCTCCGGGTCGGCGACCGCCTGCGCGACGCCTAGCTCTGCTGCCTCGGCGAGCGGCGCGAGCCGCAGCACCGCCGCGTCGGGATAGCGGGCGGCGAGCACGCGCGCCGCCGCGGTCGTTGGCGTCGCGAGGTCGAGGCAGGTGGTGAAGGTTCGCAGCACCGCGCCGAGGCGGTCGTCGAGGTCCGCCGCCATGCGGGCGACGAGGAAGTCGGCGAAGCCCGTGCGTCGCGCGCGGGCGAGGCGGCGGCGGGCGAGCCCGGTGTCGAACAGATGCGAAGGCGCTGTCATGCACAGCCACACATGGCGCTCGACCCGTCCGGTTGCCAGCTGCGGCGGCGCTCGGCGAAGGTGGTGAGCCGACCATCACAGTTTTGCGAGGGTGGAACGGGTCTGGACGATCGCCGTTCCTGGTCAGTTCCATCGGCTGCTGAGCCGCATATCGGAGTCGCATCCCATGATCCGCTTTCTGTCCGGGGCCGCCCTGGCCCTCACGATCGTCGCCTTCGGCTCGACCGCCGAGGCCAAGGGCTGTATCAAGGGCGCCATCGTCGGCGGGATCGCAGGCCACTATGCCGGGCATCACGGGTTGGTCGGCGCCGCCGCAGGCTGCGCGATCGGTCGCCACCGCGCCAACGCCGAGGCCCGCCGCAACGACCAGACCCCGCCCGCGACGCGCTGAGCCGGCTGCGCGCCGCGTCAGGGCGTGGGTCGTGCCTGCGCCTGAAAACATCGACAGCGAGGAAGCCCGTGCATCGAAAGGTGCGCGGCCTTCCGCCATTTTCGGCCGCGCCGCTCGGGCGCTCGTCGGCCTCGTCTACCCGCCCTCTTGCGCGGGATGCGGCGCAGCCACGGCCGATCCCGGCGCGCTCTGTCCCGCCTGCTGGTCCGGCCTGCGCTTCATCGAGGAGCCGCGCTGCCCGCGCTACGGGACGCCGTTCGCCCTCGACCTCGGGATCGGCCCGCTGCTGTCGCCGCGCGCGATCAGCGATCCGCCGGTCTTCGAGCGGGCGCGAGCGGTGGCGCTCTACGACGACACCGCTCGCGGGCTCGTGCACCGCTTGAAATACGAGGACCGCCTCGACCTCGCCAAGGCGATGGCGGCGATGATGGCCGCCTCCGGCGCCGCCCTGATCGCGGAGGCCGATTGCGTCGTGCCGGTGCCGTTGCATCGCTGGCGGCTGTGGCGACGGCGGTTCAACCAGGCGGCTTTGCTCGCCCGCCCCCTCGCCCGCGCCGGGCGGGTGCCGTTCCTGCCGCAGGCGCTCGCGCGGGTGAAGGCGACGCGCTCGCAGGTGGGCTTGAGCCGCGCCGGGCGCGCCGAGAATCTCCAGGGCGCCTTCCGCGTGCCGCCGGCGCACCGGGCCGCCCTTCAGGGCCGACGCGTCCTCCTCGTCGACGACGTCACCACCACCGGCGCGACCGCCAACGCCGCCGCCCGCGCACTGTTGCGCGGCGGGGCGGCCTCCGTCGACCTCCTCACCTTCGCGCTGGTGGCCGACCCGATCGGCTGAACGGTCGTCTCACGCCGGCGGCAGCCCGCGCGGCCGCAGGGCGGCGATCGTCAGGTCGAAGGCCTCGGCGATGCCCTCGTGCCAGAGCGAGAACGGCGTCGGCCGTTCGAGATGCAGGGCCGCCTCGGCCTCCATGCCGCTGGCCTGCAGGTCGGCGCCATAGCGCAGCGCGAGACGGCGCATCGGCCCGTTCCGGGCGAGACACCGCACGTGCAGGTCGCCGACTCTTCGGTTGCGGGCGGCTTCCGTGATCCGCGCGAACAGGGCGCCGCCGAGGCCGCGGCGGCGATACGCGCGCTCGACGGCGAAGGCCGCCTCCGCCTCGGCGCCGAGGTCGAACGCCGTCGCGCCGGCGCGCGACGGGCGCAACTCGGCGACGCCGCGCAGGACGCCGGAGACGAACGCGCCGAAGATCAGGCCCTCCGCCGTCACGGCGCGCTCGGCGTAGGCGCGGATCCCGGCCTCGCCGACGGCGCCCATGAAGCGGTTCGCACGGGTCTCCGGATCGAGGCGCAGGAAGTAGGCGAGGATCTCGGCGCGGTCGCTCGCACGCAGGCGGCGGATCGTGTGTCCCGCCGGCTTCGGCTCGGGCAGTGCCATGGTTCCAGTCTCCGATTACGCGGCGCTGACGTCTGCGCGCATCCGGGCGTGCCCTCCCTCGAAGGTAGCGCCGGTCTCGCACCGCCAAGCCGATTGTGCAATGCAACAATTCGTCCTTGCAGTTTGCGGCGTGGGCTGACATGCGCCGGGCGGATGGAACCCGTTTCCTCGTATCTTGCCGGGCGGCGGGTTGATCGCCCTGCGCGCGCGCGGCAGACGTGTGATCCGTCCTTCGCGCCGCAACAGGGCCGAGGCCGAGCAGGATCCCGTGGTCGTGAGCCGGATGTCGTGAGCCCTACCTCGCCGAGCCAGGCGCCCTCCGCAGACGCGCGCAGCGGCGCGCTCTCCCCCGGGCCGGTCCACGATCGCTACGAGGCGTTGATCGCGTCGGGCGCGATCGAGCGCGACCCGGCGCAGGCGCGGCTGGTGCGCGCTCTCGACCGGCTCGCCCTCGACCTGGAGCGGCGCCGACGCGCCAAGAAGGGCAGCGCCCTCGGCTGGCTGTTCTCGCGCAAGGACACCGTCGGGCCGACGAAGGGGCTGTACATCTGGGGCTCGGTCGGGCGTGGCAAGACCATGCTGATGGACCTGTTCCACGAGGCCGCCCCCGGCCCGAAGCGCCGCGTCCACTTCCACGGTTTCCTCGCCGACGCGCACGAGCGTATCCACGCCTACCGCCAGGCGCTGAAGCGCGGCGAGGTCAAGGGTGACGACCCGATCGGCCCGGTCGCCGACGCCTTGGCCGACGACTCGACGCTGCTGTGCTTCGACGAGTTCACCGTCACCGACATCGCCGACGCGATGATCCTCGGCCGGCTGTTCGGAGCGCTGTTCAAGCGCGGCGTGACGGTGGTGGCGACCTCGAACGTGGAGCCGGACCGGCTCTACGAGGGCGGCCTCAACCGGGCCCTGTTCCTGCCCTTCGTCGAGGAGCTGAAGGAGCGGGTCGAGGTGTTGCGCTTGGATTCGCGCACCGACTTCCGCCTCGAGAAACTCGGCGGCGCGCCGGTCTACCACGTGCCCGCCGACGCGGCCGCGCGCTCGGCGCTCGATGCCGCCTTCCGCGGCCTGACCGGCAAGGCCAAGGGCCGGTCTGCGACGCTCACCGTGCACGGCCGTCAGGTGCCGGTGCCACAGGAGGCTGCGGGCGTCGCCCGGTTCAGCTTCGACGACCTCTGCGCCCAGCCCCTCGGCGCCTCCGACTACATGGCGATCGCCCGCGCCTTCCACACGGTGATCGTCGAAGAGATTCCGGTGATGGGCGAGCAGAACCGCAACGAGTGCAAGCGCTTCATCACCCTGATCGACACCCTGTACGACCGCCACGTGAAGCTCGTCGCCTCGGCCGCCGCCGAGGCGCAGGCGCTCTACTCGGTGCGGGAAGGCCGCGAGGCCTTCGAGTTCGATCGGACGGTGTCCCGGCTGATCGAGATGCGCTCGGTGGAATACCTCGCCCTGCCGCACGGCCGGGCCGATTCCGAGGCTTCCGGCTCGACGACCGGCCTCGTCGAGACCTGATGCGGCTTCGCGGCGCCTGCCGCGCCGACGGGTAAAGCTTCGACAACCGCGCGCGCCCGGTTATGTCTGCGCGGATCGCCCCGGCACGTCGCCGGGCCGATCCGGGGCGCCCGACATGATCACCCATCCGAAACATCCGCCCGCGGCGGGTGGTGCTGCGACGCGGACCCGGATCGGGATGGCCGTCGCGTGATCAATCCCCGGTCGATCTCGTTCCTGCGCCGGGCCAACTGGCGCAGCGCGCGGCCTTTCGCGGGCCTGCTCGGCTCGCCGGTCGCCTTCGGGTTGCTGCTCGTCGCCCTCGTCGCCGGCGCCTGGAACTACGTCGGCGGCGAGGCGAGCCGCGCTGCGGTCGCGGCCGGGACCGCGCGGATCTCGCAGCTCGAGCGTCTGCTCTCGGCGGTGAAGGACCTCGAGACCGGCGAGCGCGGCTACGTCCTCGTCGGCGGCGACATGTACCTCGAGCCCTACCAGAAGGCGCTCGGCGCGATCGATACGGGCCTGACGGCGCTCGGCCGCGTGGCGCAGGCGCCCGTGCGCCAGGGCGGCGCCTCGCTCGCCGCCCTGATCGCGGACAAGCGCGACTTCGCGGCCCGCGTCGTCGCCGCCCGCCGGGACGTGAGCTTCGACGCGGCGACGGAGATCGTCCGAACCGGCGTCGGCAAGCAGCTGATGGACGCCATTCGCGCCGAGACCGCGGGGCTGCAGGCGGCGACCGCGGAACGGCTGGAGGCCGACCGCAGCCGGGACGTCGCCCGCTCCCTGCTGCTGTCGGTGCTGGCGGCGATCTGTGCCGTCGTCGCGATCGTCCTCCTCGCCCGCCTCGCCCTGGTTCGCCGGCGCGAGGCGATGCGGATGTCCGGGCTCCTCGACGGCGTCCTCGCGAACGCCCCGGTCGGCCTCGGCTTCCTCGATCGCGACCTCAAGATCCGCCACATGAACCGGGCGCTCGCGGTGATGAGCGAGCGCGGCTTCGGCGCCGACCTCGGCGCGCCGATCTGGGCGATGCTGCCCAACCTCGCGGACGCCCTCGGCCCGAAGCTCGCCGCCGCCCTCAACGAGGGGCTGGTGACGCCGGACGTTCCCGTGGCGGTGCCGACGCCCTCGGCCCCCGGTGGCGTGCGCCGGTTCTCGATGAGCTTCTACCCGTTGCGCGGCACCTCGTCGGACCCAGAGCCGGCGATCGAGGGCGTCGGCATCGTCGTCCTCGACGAGACCCTGCGCTGGATCGTCGAGGAGCGCATGCGCCGCAGCGAGGAGCGCTTCCGCTCGCTCATCGAGGCGAGCGCGTCGATCGTCTGGACGGCGACCGCGGAGGGCAGCCTGCATCCGCGCCAGGCGTCTTGGACGCGCTTCACCGGCCAGGACGACGCGGCCTATGCCGGCGAGGGCTTCCTCGACGTGATTCACGTCGAGGACCGCGCGCACACCGCAAAGGCCTGGCAGGCGGCAGTCTCGACGCTGCAGCCCTACGAGACCGAGCACCGCCTGCTCCGGGCCGACGGCGAATTCCGGCACATGGCGGTACGCGCCGTGCCGATCCTCGCCGAGGACGGCAGCCTGCGCGAATGGGTCGGCACCCACACCGACATCAGCGAGCGCAAGGCGGCCGAAGCCGCGGTCGAGGCGGCGCGTCAGGCCGCCGAAGACGCCAACCGCGCCAAGAGCCAGTTCCTGGCCAACATGAGCCACGAGCTGCGCACCCCGCTCTCGGCGGTGATCGGCTATTCCGAGATGCTGCAGGAGGAGCTGGAAGACCTCGGCGAGCCGGCGCTGATCGCCGACATGAAGAAGATCGAGTCCAACGCCCGCCACCTCCTCGGGCTGATCAACGACGTGCTCGATCTGTCGAAGATCGAGGCCGAGCGGGTCGAGATCTACGCCGAGGACTTCTCCGTCGCCGACGTGGTGGCCGAGGTCGCCGCCACCGTCGAGGGTTTGGTCGCCAAGAAGGGCAACGCCCTCGACCTGACGATCGCCGACGACGTCGGCACGGCGCATACCGACGTGACCAAGCTGCGCCAGTGCCTGATCAACCTTCTGAGCAACGCGGCGAAGTTCACCGAGAACGGCCGCGTCGGCCTCACCGTCACGCGCGACGCCGACGCCGTCCTGCGCTTCGCGGTAAGCGACACCGGCATCGGCATGAACGAAGAGCAGGTCGGCCGGCTTTTCGAGCGCTTCACCCAGGCCGACGCCTCCACCACCCGGCGCTTCGGCGGAACCGGGCTCGGGCTCTCGATCACCCGCGCCTTCGCCGGCCTTCTGGGCGGCACCGTCGAGGTCGCGAGCGTCGAAGGCGCGGGCAGCACCTTCACCCTGACGCTGCCGGCGCAGTTCGCCGGCCCCGATGCCGCCCCCGCGCAGGGCGAGGACGGGGCGGTCGGAAACCGTATCCTCGTCATCGACGACGACCCGGCGACGCGCGACCTGCTCGCCCGCTTTCTCGAGAAGGAGGGATTCGCCGTCTCCACCGCCGAGGACGGACGCCAGGGGCTGGAGCGGGCGCGGGCGCTACGCCCGCGCGCGATCCTTCTGGACGTGACCATGCCGCGGATGGACGGCTGGTCGGTGCTGCGCGCGCTCCGAGCCGACCCGGAGCTGGGTGCGACGCCGATCGTCATGGTGACGGTGCTCGACGAGCAGAACCTCGCCTTCTCCCTCGGCGCCACCGACTATCTGCACAAGCCGATCGAGTGGGGGCACCTCAAGGCCGTCACCGACCGGTTCCGTCCCGGCAACGCCGAGGGGCCGATCCTCGTGGTCGAGGACGACCCCGACGCCCGCGAGCGGGTGACGACCTTCCTGGAGCGCGAGGGTTTCCCGGTCTGCTCGGCCGAGCACGGCAAGCTCGCGCTGGAGGCGGTGGCGCGGGAGAAGCCGGCCCTCGTGCTTCTCGACCTGATGATGCCGGAGATGGACGGCTTCGGCTTCCTCCGGGCGCTGCGCACCCGCGCGGAGTGGCGCGACATCCCCGTGGTGGTGCTCACCGCCAAGGACATCACCGCGGAGGATCGTCGCCGCCTCGCGGGGCAGGCCGACCGTGTGATCAGCAAGGGCTCGATGAGCCTGTCGGACCTTGCGCAGGAGGTGCGCGGGTTGGTCGGTGGTCCGGCGTAGAAACGACGCGGCCCCCTCTCCCGTTCGGGAAAGGGGGCCACACTTCTTCAGCAGGTGCGCTCGAGGGTACGTCTCAAGGCTCGGAAGTCGGGAAAACCTATTTCTCGACGAAGGCCTTCTCGATCACGTAATGGCCGGCTTCGCCGTGGTTGCCCTCTTCGTAGCCGCCGTTGGTCAGCAGCTCGCGGGTGTCGCGGATCATGTCGGGGCTGCCGCACAGCATGAAGCGGTCGTTCTCGACCGACATGTTCGGCAGGTCGATATCCTCGAACAGCTTGCCCGAGGTCATCAGGTCGGTGATCCGGCCTCGGTTGCGGAACGGCTCGCGGGTCACGGTCGGGTAGTAGATCAGCTGTGCGCTGATCATCTCGCCGAGGAACTCGTGCTTCGGCAGGCTTTCGGTGATGGTCTCGCCGTAGGCGAGTTCCTGAACCTGCCGGCAGCCGTGGACGAGGACGACCTTCTCGAAGCGCTCGTAGGTCTCCGGGTCCTTGATGATCGACAGGAAGGGCGCGAGCCCGGTGCCGGTGCCGAGGAGGTAGAGGTTCTTGCCCGGCAGCAGGTTGTCGAGCACCAGCGTGCCGGTGGGCTTCTTGCCGACGATGATCGGGTCGCCGACCTTGAGGTGCTGCAGCTTCGAGGTGAGCGGGCCGGCCTCGACCTTGATCGAGAAGAACTCCAGCTCCTCCTCGTAGTTGGCCGAGACGACGCTGTAGGCGCGCAGGAGCGGTCGCCCCTCGACCTCGATGCCGATCATCGTGAACTCGCCGTTCCGGAAGCGGAAGGCCGGATCGCGCGTCGTGCGGAAGGAGAAGAGCGTGTCGGTCCAGTGGTGGACCGACAGAACGCGCTCCTCATAGAACTTGCTCATCGACTGAGGTGTCCCGAATCCCGATGGGGCTGGCGGTCTTTTCGCAGGTGCGGAACGCAGGTCAAGACGCGCCGACGACACACAGCCATGCAACCGCAACTGATTGGAATCGCTCTTAATACCCGCGGCGATACGGCCTAGAGCGGCTTCAACCCGGCCTCGATCTCGGCCCGGCGCGGCTCGAGGAACGGCGGCAGCGCCAAGCCCTGCCCGAGCCGGTCGAGCGGTTCGTCTGCAGTGAAGCCTGGACCGTCGGTGGCGATCTCGAACAGGATGCCGTTCGGCTCGCGGAAGTACAGGCTTCGGAAGTAGAAGCGGTCGACCGGGCCGCTCGACGGCATCCGGCGCGTGTTCAGGCGGTCGGCCCAGGCTGCGTAATCCGCATCGGGGATACGGAAGGCGACATGGTGGACGGCGCCTGCTCCCTGCCGCGCAGGGGCGGAGGCGTCGCCCAGAAGCTGCACCTCTGCCGCCGGGCCGCCCTCCCCCATGGCGAAGACGTGGACGGAACCTTCCGGCGTCTCGAAGCTGCGGGCGTGCACCATGCCCAGCACGTCGACGAGGACGCGGCCGGTTGGCTCCGGCTGCGCCACCGACAGCCGGATCGGTCCGAGGCCGCGGATCTGATGATCGGGCGCCACCGGGCTGCCGGCCCACGGATGCGCGTCGCCCGCGCCGCCGTCGTCGACGAGGCTCAGGCGCTGGCCTTCCGAATCCTCGAAGTCGAGGGTCAGGCGACCGTCGCGCTCCACCGGCGCGGAATGGGTCACGCCCTCCCGCGCCAAGCGCTCGCGCCAAGCCTCGATCGCCGTCGGCCCCGCCACGCGCAGGTGTGTGCGGGTGATGCTGTTCGTCCCGCGCCGCTCAGGTGGCGCCGGCCAGTCGAAGAAGGTGACGTCGGTGCCGGGCGAGGCCAACCCGTCGGCGTAGAACAGGTGGTAGGCCGAGACGTCGTCCTGGTTCACCGTCTTCTTCACCAGGCGCAGCCCGAGCACGCGGGTGTAGAAGGCGTGGTTGTCCGCAGCCCGCGCGGTGATCGCGGTCAGGTGGTGGATCCCGGTGAGCTGCATCGGCGAGGGCGTTTTCCGTCGAAGGGGTTGCCGGTTCGGCGAAAAACGCGGCCCGGCAAAGGGATGGGACGTTCCCCATGATCCAGGGATCATGGGGTCAATTCTAGAGGCCGATCGGCCGCCCGGCGGCGACGACCAGCATCCGGCCGTCGGCGAAGGTCCGCGCGCCGGCCCGGCGGATGTCCTCCTGCGTGACCGACGAGACCAGCGCGTTGCGGCGCTCGATGTAGTCCATGCCGAGGCCTTCGAACGCGATCTGCACCAGCTGGTGGGCGATCTTGGTCGAGGTGTCGAAGCCCAGCGCGTAGGAGCCGGTGAGGTAGTCCTTGGCCTTCTGCAGCTCCTCGTCGTCCGGTCCGTCGGCGATCAGGCGGTTGATCTCGTCGCTGATGACCGACACCGCCTCGCCGACGCGCTCGTTCTTGGTCGCGGTATAGCCCCAGGTCATCGCCGCCGAGCGGTGGCTGACAAGCGAGGTTCCGACGGAGTACGCCAGACCGCGCTTCTCGCGCACTTCCTGGAACAGCCGCGAGGTGAAGGCGCCGCCGCCCAGGATGTGGTTGAGAACGTAGGCTGGGATGAAGTCGGGGTCGCGCCAGGCGACGCCGGCCATGCCGAAGCGGATCACCGATTGCGGCACATCGAGGTCGACGACCACGCGCTTGCCGAGGTCGCCCACCGTGGTCCGCTCGATCGCGCGCAGGCCGCCGGCCTCCGACAACGCGCCGAAGGCGCGGTCGAGGCTCTTGGCGAGCTGCTCGGCGCCGATCGCGCCGACGGCGGCGATCTTCACCGCGCCGCGGCCGAGGAGCTGGGCGTGCATCGCCACGAGGTCGTCGCGGGTGATCGCCGACACCGCCTCGATCGTGCCCGACGAGGGCCGGCCGTAGGCGTGCCCGGCGAAGGCCTCGGCGAAGAAGCGGCGCGAGGCCATCACGCCCGGGTCGTTCTGCTGGTAGCGCAGGCCGGCGATCACCTGGCCGCGGACCCGCTCGATCGCGTCGGCGTCGAAGCGGGGCTTGGCGAGCGCCAGGGCCAGGAGGTCGATCGCCTCGTCGGCGTGCTTGACGAGCATCTTCAACGAGCCGCCGATCGCGTCGGGGCCGGCATGGAACGAGAGCTCGATCGCGCGTGCCGCGAGCCGTTCCTGGAAGGCGTCGGAGCCGAGGTCGCCGGCACCCTCGTCGAGGAGACGCGCCAACATCTGGGCGCAGCCCGACTTGCCCTCCGGGTCCTGCGCCGCCCCGCCCTCGAAGGTGAAGGCGAGCGCGATCATCGGCACCACCGGCGATTCGACGTGCCACGCCTCGATCCCGGCGGCGGTCTGGATCGGTAGCGCCTTGGCCGGGCTCGCCTTGGTGCGGACCGGCGTCTCGGCCAGGTCGGTGTCGGCGAAGTTCATGGACGACCTCGTTGTTCTCGTTCTCTTGGATGCGGCCTCTGCGTGCGGCGCCGGGCGCCGCAGGCCGAAGGCGCTATTCCGCGGCGATCGCCATGGGCGCGTCCGGGTCGCTCGCCTTGACGAGGTAGCCGGTCACCGAGCGGGACGGCGTCAGCCAGCGCTCGCTCGCCGTCGCCAGACGCTCGCGGGTCACGCCCTCGATGTCGGCGGGCCAGCGGCGCACCTCCTCAATGGTCTCGCCGATGGCGAGCGCCGAGCCGTAGATGCGCGCGAGCGACGACTGGCTATCGGAGGAGTAAACCGTCTCGGCGACCAGCCGGGTCTTGGCCCGCTCGATCGCCTCGGCGTTCAGCGCCTCGGAAGGTGCGCGCCGGAGCACGCGGTCGACCTCGGCCTCGAGCTTCTCCAGGCTGACGCCCTCGGCGGGGATCGCGTAGACCGAGAAGCGGGTGTCGTCGATCGCCGAGCCCATGTACCAGGCGCCCGCGTTCACCGCGAGGCCGCTCTCCATGACGAGCTTTCGGTAGAGGTAGGAGGTCGAGCCGCCGCCGAGCACTTCGGCGAGCAGTTCGAGATCGTGGCAGCCTCCGTCGCGGGCGGTGATGCAGGACGGCGTGAGGTAAAGCCGCTGCAAGGTCGGCTGCTCGACCTTCGGGTCGGCCACCGCGAGACGGCGCAGCGCTTTCGGCTCGGGCTCCCGCGGGCGGACCCGCACCGGGCGGGCGCCCTGCGGTGCGACGCGCCCGTAGGTCGCCTCGGCCAGGCGCCGGACCTCGTCGGGCGTCACGTCGCCGGCGACCACGAGGATCGCATTCTCGGGCGTGTAGAAGCGCTTGTAGTAGTCGAGGGCGTGGTTGCGGTTCAGCTCCTCGATCTCGTGCATCCAGCCGATGATCGGGATGCCGTAGGGGTGGTGCACGAAGAGCGAGGCCGCCATCGCCTCGGAGAGCTGGGCGGAGGGATCGGTCTCGACCCGCATGCGGCGCTCCTCCAGCACCACGTCGCGCTCGGGCGCGACCACCGCGTCTTCGAGGACGAGGCCGGTCATGCGGTCGGCCTCGAACGCCATCATGGTGTCGAGGTTGTCGCGGGCGACGCGCTGGAAGTAGGCGGTGTAGTCGTAGGAGGTGAAGGCGTTCTCCTGGCCGCCGAGACCGGAGACGGCCTTCGAGAAGGCGCCGACCGGGTGCTTCTCGGTGCCCTTGAACATCAGGTGCTCGAGGAAGTGGGCGATGCCGGACCGGCCGAGCGGGTCGTCGGCCGAACCGTTGCGGTACCAGATCATGTGAGTCACGACGGGCGCGCGGTGATCCGGCACCACCACCACGTCGAGCCCGTTGTCGAGGGTGAAGGACGACACCTCCGGCCCACCGGCCTCGGAGCGCCCGAACGGCGCCGCCTCGACGCGCCCCGCGCTGGCGAAGCGGCCGCCGGCCGGGAACAGGGTGGGCGTCGCCTTCCTGAACAGATGCATACCGTCTTCCCTCGTGCGGCCCTTAAGGGACCGTCCGTTTCTGGTTCGATGCGGGGCAGCGCGCCGGCATCGTCTCGTCCGGCAATTCCCGTACCGGAAGCGCCGGCGCCGGTCCCGTCCCGAACGGCGACCGACCGTGTGTCACATCCGCGCCTCAGCGCGCACGCTGCTCGCGCAGGTAGGCGCCGGGATCGGATTCTTCGCGCTCGCGGCTGGCGTTGTTGATCGGGTCGGTGGTGTTGCGAACGATCTTCTTGGGCGGCTGGCGGTAGCCCTTGGGCGGATCGGTGAGCACGTCGCGCGATGGCTCGACCGCCGACGGCTCGGTCTTCTCGTTGCCGATCCCGCGGATCAGGTCGAGCGGGTTGACCCAGGAATCCTCCCGGGTGTTGTCGCCGGGCTTGCGCTCGATCTCGCGGGTCACGTTGGCGTCGGCACGGCGGCCGGAACGCATCTCGTCGACCGAGAGCGTCGCGTTGTTGTCCTCGTAGCGCCCCTGCGCCTGGTTGCCCTTCGGCACGCGGCGCTCGGCGGCGGCGCGCTCGCGCTCGACCACCTCGGGCTCCTTCGGCCATTGCGACGAGGATGCGCCGGCGCGCGGTGCCGGCAGGGCCTTTCCGTCGAGGCGCGGCGGCATCACCAGAGGTGCGCGCTCGCGATATTCGATCGGCGCCTGCGGCTTCTCGAGGAGGCCGATGCCGCTCAGCGTGTTGCGCAGCAGCTCGCCCCGCTCCTGCGCCTGGACCGCGGACGGCAGGACGATCGCCGCCGCCATGAGAATGAGCTCCCGGTACCCGATCATGATGCCCCGCAACTTGCCCACCGACGCCCGATCCCCGTTCCGGGGTTCATCGAAGCGGCCGCACGGATGACGGCCTGATCCGGCGCTTCGGGTCTGAAGCCGGTTTCCGGCGATCGTATGGCGCCTTGACCGCTCGGGGCCAGCCATAAGCGACCTGCATCCACCGCCGTCGCCGGCCGGTCACGCCGGCGGGGACTCGCTGGACAGGCCGTCGCGCCGTTCCGGCAGCACGCTGTCGAGGATCAACCCGACGACGCCCGCGACGATCGCCGCGTCGGCGACGTTGAACACGTACCAGGACCACGCGCCGGCATGCAGGTGCACGAAATCGAACACCGCGCCGTAGGCCGCCCGGTCGACCGCGTTGCCGAGCGCGCCGCCGGCGATCAGGCCGAGCGCCGTCGCCAGCAGGCGCGACCCCGTACGGGTCATCCACACGCTCAAGCCCACGGCGGCAGCGAGCGACAACGCCACCAGCAACCACCGGCCGACGCCGCCCTCCTGCTGGAACAGTCCGTAGGACACGCCCCTGTTCCAGACGACGACGAACTCGGCATAGGGTCCGAGGCGCCAGGGCTGGGTCAGCACGAGATCGGTGCCGAAGTAGAGCGACAGCTTCGAGAGCTGGTCGAGGACCAGGGTCGCGACGAGGGCGAAGAGGCCGAGATGAACGGGCTTCATCGTGCGGCTCCCGCCGCAGCCTCTCCCCTTCCCCGACGGAGGGAAGAGGAACGAAGCGGTCGCGTCCCGCTCACGCCGCGCTCGCCGCCGGATGCGCCGCATCCCATTCCCGAAGCGCCAGGGCGTCGCGGGGTGTGACGTCCGGGTAGTCCGGGTCGCTGCCGACTTCCGGCGTGACGCGCCAGGAGCGGGCGCACTTGCGGCCCTCGGCGCGCACCGGGACCACGGCGACGCCCTTGACGTCGTCGAGGCGGAACGCGTCGGCGGGGCCCTCCCCGGCCTCGATCCGGATCGCGGAGGTGATGCAGACGTCGGCGAAGTCGACGCCGTCGAGGGCCGTCAACAGCTCCGGCTCGGCGATCGAGACGGTGGGCGCCGCCTCCAGGCTCGCGCCGATGCGCTTGGCCGCGCGCTCGATCTCCAGGGCGCCGGTCACGACCCGGCGAACCCGCCGGATCTTCTGCCAACGCGCGGCGAGGGCGTCGTCGCGCCAGGAGGCCGGCGTCTCCGGCAGGGTCTGCAGGTGGACCGAGCCGGTCTCCGATGGGAACCGGTCGAGCCAGGCCTCCTCGGCGGTGAAGGCGAGCACGGGCGCGAGCCAGATCACGACCCGGCGGAACGCCTCGTCGATCACCTGCAGCGCGGCCCGGCGGGTGACCGAGGAGGCCGGGTCGCAATACAGCGCGTCCTTGCGCACGTCGAAGTAGAACGACGACAGGTCGCCGGTCATGAAGCCGTTCAGCAGCGCGACCACGCGCTTGGTGTCGAAGGTGCGGTAGGCCTCGCGGATCTCGCCGTCGAGCTCGAGCAGACGGTGGAGCACGAAGCGCTCGAGTTCCGGCATCTCCGCGAACGGCACGTCGTCGCCCGCCACGCGGTGAGCGAGGGAGCCGAGCATCCAGCGGAGCGAGTTGCGCAGCTTGCGGTAGGTCTCGGCGAAGGTCTTGATGATCTCCGGGCCGATGCGCAGGTCGTCGGTGTAGTCGGAGGCGGCGACCCACAGGCGCAGGATGTCGGCCCCCGAATCCTTGATGATGCTCTGGGGCGCGACGACGTTGCCCTTCGACTTCGACATCTTGAGCCCCTTGGCGTCGAGGACGAAGCCGTGGGTGAGCACCGTGTCGTAGGGCGCGCGGCCCCGCGTGCCGGCGGATTCGAGCAGCGACGACTGGAACCAGCCGCGGTGCTGGTCCGACCCTTCGAGGTACATCACCGTGTCCCGCCCGCCGTCGCGGCGGCGCACGACGTTGGCGAGGCCGGGGAACGCCGCCGGGTCGTCGAGGACGAAGGCGTGCGTCGAGCCGGAATCGAACCACACGTCGAGGACGTCGGTGACCTTCTCGTAGGCTGCCGGGTCGTGGTCGGGGGCGAGGAAGCGCGCGCCGTCGGCGTCGGTGAACCAGGCGTCGGCGCCCTCAGTCGCGAAGGCGGCGACGATGCGGGCGTTCACGCGGTCGTCGCGCAGCACCTCGCCGGTGCCCTTCTTGACGAACACCGTGATCGGCACGCCCCAGGCGCGTTGGCGCGACACGACCCAGTCGGGCCGGTTGCCGACCATGCCGTTGATGCGGTTCTTGCCCTGGGGCGGCACCCACTGGGTGTCCTCGATCGCCTGCAGGGCGACCTCGCGCAGGGTGCGGTCGCCGAGCGAGTCCACCGCCTTGTCCATGGCGATGAACCATTGCGGCGTGTTGCGGAAGATCACCGGCTTCTTGGAGCGCCAGGAATGCGGGTAGCTGTGCTTGAGCCGCCCCGACGCCACCAGCGTCCCGGCCTCCTGCAAAGCGGCCATCACGGCCTTGTTGGCGTCGCCCTTCTCGCCCTTGTCGGTGAGGACGCGCCGTCCCTCGAAGCCGGGCGCGTCCTTCGTGAGCGCGCCGTCGGCGTCGACGGTGTAGGGGATGCGGGTCTCGATGCCGCGCTCGGCGAGCGCGCGGCCGTTGGCCATCCAGACCTCGAAATCCTCGCGGCCGTGGCCCGGCGCGGTGTGGACGAAGCCGGTGCCGGCCTCGTCGGTGACGTGGTCGCCGTCGAGCATCGGCACGGCGAAATCGTAGCCGCGGCCGGCGAGCGGATGGGACAGGGTGAGGCCGGCGAGTTCGGCCGGGGTCACGTCGCGCAGGCGCTCATGCGCCGCGACGCGCGCAGACTCGAAGACGCCTGCGGCAAGGCCGTCCGCCAGGAGGTAGGTCTGGCCGACCTTGGCCCAGTTGTCCTCCGCGGCCTCCGTCACCCGGTAGAGGCCGTAGGCCACGCGCTTGGAATAGGCGACGGCGCGGTTGCCGGGCATGGTCCAGGGCGTCGTCGTCCAGATGACGACGCGGGCGTCGCCGAGGTCTGCTGCCGCGCCGGCGCGCATCGGGAAGGCGGCGAAGATGGTGTCGCTGACGTGTTCCTCGTACTCGACCTCGGCCTCGGCCAGCGCGGTCTTCTCGACCACCGACCACATCACCGGCTTGGAGCCGCGATAGAGCTGGCCGCTCATCGAGAACTTGATCAGCTCGGCGGCGATGGCGGCTTCGGCCGGGTAGGCCATGGTGGCGTAGGGATGGTCCCAGTCGCCGGTGACGCCGAGGCGCTTGAACTCCGCTCGCTGCACGTCGAGCCAGTGGCCGGCGAAGGTCCGGCATTCCTGGCGGAACTCGATGACCGGCACGTCGTCCTTGTTGCGGCCCTTGGCGCGATACTGCTCCTCGATCTTCCACTCGATCGGCAGGCCGTGGCAGTCCCAGCCCGGCACGTAGTTCGCGTCGAAGCCGAGTCCGCCCATGGAGCGGACGATCACGTCCTTGAGGATCTTGTTGAGCGCCGTGCCGATGTGGATGTTGCCGTTGGCGTAGGGCGGCCCGTCGTGCAGCACGAATTTCGGGCGTCCGGCGGCGTTGGCACGTAGCTGCCCGTAGAGGTCGGTGGCGCTCCAGCGCTCCAGCAGCAGCGGCTCGCGCGTCGGCAGGCCGGCCCGCATCGGGAAGTCGGTCTGCGGAAGGTAGAGGGTCTTGGAATAGTCGCGGCCGGCCGGGGCTTCGGCTTGGGTCTCGTCGGTCATGGGGTCGGGCGTCCTGGAAACGGGCGGCGCGCGTGCGGGCTTTGCGAAGGCCGGCGCATGTCACGGCGCGAGGGGCGATGGAAGCGGCGGCTCCCGTGACGATCCCGGCCTCCGCGCAGCCGCGCGGGCGCGGACCTCACGCGGCGGCCGGGCCCATAATTCGACGGACGTGTGGGGCGTGGACGCAGCGCATGGCCGCGTTCTAGCAGCGGGCGCGAGCGGAGGCCAGCGGATGCGCGCGGTCCGAACGGGGCTGCGCATTCACCACGCCGTCGGGACGCCTTGCGGGATGCTGCCACCAAATCGCGGCTGGTTCGTTGCCTGACCACGCGATCGGTCCGCGCCGGCGGGCGCAGGTCCGAGCCGCGGAGCACAACAGGATGGGACGTAACGCCATGAAACATCTCCTGATCGCCGCCACGCTCGCCCTCACCGCCTGCGCCGGCGCCGCGCCCGTCGAGGCACAGGGCCTCGTCGGCGGCGTCCGCCGCGGCGCGGCCGAGGGCGACCGCGTCGGCGGCCCGGTGGGCGGCATCGTCGGCGGGGCTGTCGGCGGGGCTGTCGGAACGGTCAACGGCGCGCTCGGGATCGATCCCGGCCGCCGCGCCTACCGCACCGACCTGCGCTCGCGCCGCGCCGTCCGGCATCACCGCCGCCACCGCCGCTGAAACGAGCGCGACGGCGCCGGGCCTGGCCCCGGTTCACGCCGGGCCCGGATCCTCGCTTAGGAAAATGCGACCTTTCACGGTTTCGGCCGTTGACACTTCACGAGCCCAAGGCCTGCGCGGTGTGCGGCCGGGACAGAAACCCAACCCGATCAAGGAATTCGAGACCATGAAGACACTGCTCATCGCCACGACCCTCATCCTTTCGCCGCTGGCCCTGTCGGTTGCTGCCCAGGCCCAGGGCACCGTTCGCGGCGCCGAGCGCGGCGTCGAGGACGGCAACCGCGCGGCCGGTCCGGTTGGCGGCGTGGTCGGCGGCGCCCTCGGCGCGGCGACCGGGACCGTCGGCGGCGTGCTCGGCGTCGATCCCGATCCGTCGCGCCGCGACCGCGAGGAGCGCCGAGAGGAGCGGATGGACCGCCGCGAGCGCATGGGCCGCTAAGCCCGGAGCGCGCGACGTGCGAACGGGCCGGTCACCTTCGGGTGGCCGGCCCTTTTCGTTGCGCGATCGCGTCGTGGGCGAGGAGATACAGGCCCGATCCGACGATGATCGCCGCGCCCAGCACGGTCCAGCGGTTCGGGACGTCGCCGAACAGCAGGAAGCCGAGGGTCAGCGACCACAGAAGCTGGGTGTAGAGGAACGGCGCGAGCACGTTGGCCGGCGCCCTCGCATGGGCCAGAATCAGCAGCCAGTGCCCGATCGTGCCGAACAGGCCGATCCCGACGAGCAGCGCCCACACCGTGAGCGAGGCCGGCTCGGTCCAGATCCAGGGCAGCAGCGGCGTCATCACGCCGATCCCCGCGAGACCGGAATAGACCATCGTGGTCGCAGTCGAATCGTGGGCCGCGAGTTTGCGCGTCGCCAGGATGTAGAGCGCGTAGCACAGCATGTTGCCGAGGCTGAGCAGCACCGCAGGATGCACGGTGCCGACCCCGGGACGCACGATCACCAGTACGCCGAGGAAGCCGACGGCGATCGCAGCCAGGCGTCCGCGGGACGACCACTCGCCGAGCAGCGGGCCGGCGAGCAAAGCCACGGTGAGCGGCGCCGCGAACTGGATCGATAGGGTCTCGGCGAGCTGGAGGTGGCGAAGCGCGAAGAAGTTGAGCGCCGTCGAGCCGAACAGCAGCAGCGAGCGCACCACCTGCAGGCCGAGGCGGCGGCTGCGCATCACCGTGGGCGTCGTCACCGGGTTCAGAAACACCGAGATCAG
The DNA here is from genome assembly GCF_022179125.1 of Methylobacterium cerastii. Classification (GTDB taxonomy): domain Bacteria; phylum Pseudomonadota; class Alphaproteobacteria; order Rhizobiales; family Beijerinckiaceae; genus Methylobacterium; species Methylobacterium cerastii. The sequence continues at coordinate 80,591 of NZ_BPQG01000011.1, read as the reverse complement.
CGCCACGCTCACGAAGTAGCGCATGAAGGTGGTGAGCAGCGGGTCGACGCCGGCCCGGGCCAGCACCTTCGCCGACGCGTCGAGGCAGGCGAAGAACGCCAGCGTCCCGCACATCAGCGCGATGCCGACGAGGCGCCGCCGATCGCGTCCGGGCGCCACGTTCGCTGCGGGCATCGGGTCGGCTGGCGGCGTCGGGCCGGCAGGCATCGTTTCGTCGCGGAAAATCGTCTTGGACCTTCGGGCCGCCGGGATCGGCGAACCTTAATCGACGGCGCCGCCGGCCGGCACCCGCCCGGCCGCACGCGCGCCGTGCCGCCAGCGCGTGGCGCGAGGCCCGCCGTCGATCAAGCCCAGTCCTTGTCCCGCGAGAACGGCAGGATCGTCGCGGTCGAGGCCTGCGTCTCCGACGGTTTCGGTTTGGAGCCACCGGCCTTCGGCTTGCGGTCGAGCCACACCCGCACCCAGTGCGGGTTTCGCCGGCTCCAACCGCGTCGCGCGACCCAGGCGGGGATCGATGCCGTGCGTTCCATCCGACGTTCTCTCGCTCCACGGCCGCGGGGCCTCGGTCGTCTCACTTGAGCGAGAATGCGGACGCGCGCGATGGCTGTACGTCCCGAAGATTTGTCCCTGCGTCCACGTGTGGAGGAAGCGGCGTGTGAGAACGAGAGCGGCCCGCATCCGGGTGGATGCGGGCCGCTTCAGCGAACCTCGAAGGGCCGATGGTACCGAGCCTAGTTCTCCTCGTCGCCGGGCTCGAAGCTCTGCGGCGCGGTCTCGGCGCTGGCGACCGGGGTGGCCGCGCCGATCGTCGAGGGCACGTTCACGCCGTCGCGCTTGTAGATGTCGTCGCGGAACTGAACGAGGCCGTCCGGCGTCGCCCACGCGGTGATGTAGGTCCAGTAGACCGGCACCGGCGACGACAGCGTGGCGTCGACGCGCTTGCCGCTCTCGATCGCCTGCTCGACCTGCTCGCGGCCCCAGCCGGGCGTGTCCTTCAGCAGCCACGTGATGTACTCGCGCACGTTCTGCACGCGCACGCAGCCCGAGGAGATGAAGCGGAAGTCGTCGCCGAACACGCCCTTGGTGTTCGTGTCGTGCATGAACACGCCGTAGGGGTTCGGGATGTTGATGCGCACGATGCCCATCGAGTTGAAGTCGGCGCCCGAATCCTGGCGGTAGCGGTAGCGCGTGCCCTCGTCCGAGTTCCAGTTCACCTGCGACGGCTGGATCTCGGCCTCGCCGGTGAAGATGCGGATCTTGTTGTCGGTGAGGTAGTTCGGATCCTTCTGCATCTTGGGGATGAGGTCCTTCTTCACGATAGAAGCCGGGACCGTCCAGAAGGGGTTGAAGTTGATCTGCGTCGCCTTGGTGTTCATGATCGGCGACTGGCGGTCGATCTTGCCGACGCCGGCGGCGTGCAGCGTCACGACCTGGCCGTTCTCGACGGTCTGAACCAGCGCCGCCGGGATGTTCGTGATGACGAAGCGGTTGCCGAGGTTGCCCGAATAGGAGCGCAGGCGCACCGCGTTGATCTCGAGCTGGCGCAGGCGGATGTCGGCCGGCACGTTCATGGCCTGCTGCGTCGCCATGCTCATCGTGCCGGTCTGGCTCAAGCCGTGGCGGGCCTGGAAGCGCTTCACGCCGGCGGCGACGTAGGAATCGTACACGCCGGAATTGCCGGCCACCGGGTCGATGTCGCCGGTCACGATCAGGCGCTGACGCACCGCCCCGACGACCGGGCCGCGGGCGCCGATGCGCAGGCGGTCGGCGCCGGACACCGGCTTCCAGCCGCCGCGGGAGACGATCTCCTTATAGCGCTCGACCATCTGCTCGGTGGTGGCCACCGTCTGCGGCGACAGGATCGGAGTCGAGGAGCGCTGGACCTGCATCGCGGCGGGCGAGGCGTAGTCCTGCGCCCACTCGGCCTGGGCGTAGCCGGCTCCGGCGGCCTCACGCGCCGAGGCCGGGGCCGCGAGGGCGACGGTGCCGAGGAGCGCGAGGCTCAGGGTGGCGCGGGTGGTAGCCTGAATGAGCATCGTGGTGGCTCTGGTCCATGGATGGGCGAAGTGGAACCGGCGGTGTTCCGCCTGTTCCCTTGGGCCCAGGGTGTCCGGGTACGGTTAAGACTCCATGGCGACAGGGCTATATTGTGGCGCGCCGGTGCGAGCGCGCACATCACGAGCGCGTGCGGCCTACGCGCCACAGCGCGAACGGTGCGTTTTAGGGGAGCGGATGGGCGTCGTGCCCGACGGCCGCGTCGACGCGGTGGCGACGGATATCGGGTTCGTCAGCCTCGTCTCATGCGGCGTCGCGCTTCGGCCTTGATGTCGGGCGACATCTATCGCCGTGGCCATCCGCAGGCTTCTTCGCGAGCGCTTCGGTCTCGGCAGGCGTGAGGCGGCGCATGGGTGCGCCGTTAACGTTACCGTTGGGTTGTCCCGGCGCGACTCTCGGATCGGCGCTAGGATTGCGGCAGGGGTCGCTGAGACGCCGGACGCGTTCCGAGATGGGACGGCACCGGCTCCGGCAGCGACGCAGGAGGTAGGATGAACGGGTACGACGTCACGTTCCGGGACGAGCAGGACTGGGTCGACTTCGGCCGCACCTACGTCACCTCGGAAGCCTTCCGGACCCTGTTCCACGACGGCATGGCCCTGGTGGAGGAGACGGCCGCCTACCTCGATGGCGAAGGCCGCGATGAGTCGCGCCTGATCTCGCGGGACGCGACCTTGTCCTACGCCTCCGAGAGCATGCGCCTGACGACCCTGCTGATGCAGATCGCGTCGTGGTTGCTGGTTCAGCGCGCCGTCTCCGAGGGCGAGCTGACCGCAAGCCAGGCCCTGCAGGAGAAGAACCGGGTGCGGCTCGCCGCGACCGAGGCGCCGAAGGCCGAGAGCTTCACGCTGCTGCCGGTCCGGCTCCAGAACCTCATCCTGCGCGCGCGCCGCCTGCACGCCCGCATCCTGCACCTCGACGGGCTGATCTCGGACGACCGCCCGACGCCGGTCGCGGTCGAGAGCCCGGTCGCGGCACAGCAGAACCGCCTGCGCACGGCCTTCCCCGGCCTCCAGGCCTGACCGGCTCGGGCCGGAACGCAAAAAGGGCGGCACCGCGGTGCCGCCCTTTTCGTTTGCGCCCGGCGCGAGGCCGGGCATTCGATGACTACTTGCGGCCGACTACTTGCGGCCGACGAGGTTGCCGAAGCGCGAGGTGAAGCGCGAGACGCGGCCGCCGCGATCGAGCATCTTCTGCTCGCCGCCGGTCCAGGCCGGGTGCGTCAGCGGATCGATGTCGAGGTTCAGGGTGTCGCCGTCCTTGCCGTAGGTCGAGCGCGTCCGGTACTCGGTGCCGTCGGTCATCACGACCTTGATGAAGTGGTACTCGGGGTGCACCGTCGCGCCGGTCCTCTTCTCTTTGACGATGGGCGCGGGGGCGGAATTCGTTTGGGCCTTTACGGCCGGGCTCTTTGCCATGACGTGTCGTCCTCGACGGTGCACGAACTCCGGGAGCGCGGAGGGCGCGCCCGTAAGATCCGTGGGTTGAAACTCTGTGATCGGGCCGTTGCCACGAACCTCACGTTCGTGCGAACCGCTCATGCGATGCCGACGGCCCGTCTTGGCGGCCCGCGGCCATTGCACACGCGCAATCGGAAGAAGGCGCGCGTATACCGCAGGCTCCGACCGCTCACAAGCACGCTTGTGGCGCGGACGAGGGACGAAACACCAGAGGCGTGATGGCCCGCAAGAAGAACCCGCCCGCCGAGGGTCGCGACAAGGCGCCGTTAAGTTCGCTCCGGCCGCTGATCCCCTTCGCGGCGGCCTATCGCGGGCGGATCGTCGCCGCCTTCCTGTCGCTGCTGGCGGCGTCCGGCGCGACGCTGACGGTGCCGATCGCCATGCGCCGGGTGATCGACCACGGTTTCTCGCCCGAGGGCGAGAGCATGATCAACGCCTACTTCCTGGCGCTGCTCGGCGTCGTCGCGGTGCTCGCCCTGTCGAGCGCCGCCCGGTACTACACCGTGGTGACCCTGGGCGAGCGGGTGGTGGCGAACCTCCGCAGCGCCGTGTTCCGGCAGCTGACGCTCCTCGACCCGGCCTTCTTCGACAAGACGCAGTCCGGCGAGATCGTCTCGCGGCTCACCGCCGACGCGACGCAGGTCAAGGCGGTGTTCGGCGTCTCGATCTCGATCCTGCTGCGCAACCTGTTCCTGTTCGTCGGCGCCGTCGCGATGATGGTGATCACCAGCCCGCGGCTCTCGGTGCTGGTGCTGGTGGCGATCCCGCTGATCGTGTTCCCGCTGATCGTCTCCGGCCGCGGCGTACGCCGCCGCTCGCGCGCCGCCCAGGACCGCCTCGCCGACGCCTCGGCCTACGCCGCCGAGGCCGTCGGCGCGGTGCGCACGATGCAGGCCTTCGGGATGGGCGCGGCCACCGCCGACCGCTTCGCCCAGGCCTCCGAGAACGCCTACTCCGCGGCCGGCGAATCGATCCGCGCCCGCGCGCTGCTCACGGGCGTTGCGATCTTCCTGATCTCGGCCTCCGTCGTCGGGGTGATGTGGTACGGGGCCCAAGGGGTGCTCGCCCACACCATGAGCGCCGGGCAGCTGTCGCAGTTCGTGCTGTACGCGGTGTTCGGCGCGAGCGCGCTCGGCCAGCTCTCGGAGGTCTACGGCGAGCTCGCCCAAGCCGCGGGTGCTGCCGAACGCCTCGGCGAGATCCTGGCCGCCGTGCCGGCGATCAAGCCGCCGGCCGACCCGGTGCCGATGCCGGTGCCGGCCCGCGGCGCCGTCACCTTCGAGGCGGTGCGCTTCGCCTACCCGACCCGCGACACCACCGCGGCCCTCGACGGCTTCGCCTTCGCTGCGGCGCCGGGCGAGCGCATCGCTATCGTCGGTCCTTCGGGGGCCGGCAAGAGCACGGTGCTGCAGCTGCTGTTGCGCTTCTACGATCCGCAATCCGGTCGGGTGCTGGTGGATGGCGTCGACATCGCCCGCGTCGACCCGGAGGCCCTGCGCGCCCGCATGTCGCTGGTGCCGCAGGACCCCACGGTGTTCTCGGGCTCGGTCGCCGAGAACATCCGCTACGGCCGCCCGCATGCGAGCGACGCAGAGGTGCAGCGCGCCGCCGAGCTGGCGCATGCCGACGGCTTCATCCGCGCCCTGCCCCAGGGCTACGGCACACCGGTGGGCGAGCGCGGCGTGACGCTGTCCGGTGGCCAGCGCCAGCGCGTCGCCATCGCCCGCGCGATCCTCAAGGATGCGCCGATCCTGCTCCTCGACGAGGCGACCTCGGCGCTGGACGCCGAGAGCGAGCGCGCGGTGCAGTCGGCGCTGGACGGGCTGATGCGCGGGCGCACGACCCTGGTCATCGCCCACCGCCTCGCCACCATCCGCGCCGCCGACCGCATCCTCGTCCTCGACGAGGGCCGCATCGTCGAGGAAGGCACCCACGAGAGCCTGCTCGCCCAGGGCGCGCTCTACGCGCAGCTCGCCGCGCTTCAGTTCACCGACGCGCTCGACGAGACTGCGCGGGGCAAGGAGCCGCGGGTGCGCGGGGTGAGCGTCTCAGCCGGCGAGTAGCGCCTTCGCCGAGGCGCCCTTCGAGCGTTCGCCCCGGGGGCTTTCCCGGTTCGTCGCGGCGACGCGATGCGCTAGATCGATGGCATGAGCCTCGACCTCGACCGCTTCCCGCGCCTTGCGCTGGTCCCGCATCCGACGCCGATCCAGCCGCTCAACGGGCTCTCGTCGGCCCTCGGCGCGGCGCTGAACGGCGTCCGCCTCTTCATGAAGCGCGACGACATCGCGTATGTCGGCGGGGGCGGCAACAAACTCAGGAAGCTCGAGTTCCTGCTGGGGGCCGCGCGCTCCGATGGCGCCGACACCGTCATCACGGTCGGCGCTCTGCAATCCAACCATGCGCGCCTGACGGCCGCGGCGGCCGCGCGTGAAAACTTCGCCTGCGAGCTTTTCCTCACGCGCACCGTCCCACGGACCGACCCGGACTACACCGGCAACGGCAACCGCTTCCTCGACGACCTGTTCGGCGCCAGCGTCCACGAGTTGGCCGGCGACGCCGATTCCCTGGCGGCAGCCGAGGCTCGCGCCGCTGCGTTGCGGGCAGAGGGCCGGCGCGTCCAGGTGTTCCCGTCGGGTGGATCGAGCGCGGTCGGCAGCCTTGGCTACGCGGCGTGCGCCGAGGAGATCGTCGCGCAATCCGAGGCGATGGGTGTCACCTTCGCCCACATCATCACCGCCAACGGCAGCGCGGGGACCCATGCCGGCCTCGCCGCCGGGCTATTCGCGATGGGGCGCGACCCGAAGCTTGCGAAATCCTATGCTGTGCTGGCGACGCAGGGGCAGGCCGAGGCCGAGACGCTGGCCAAGGCCAACGCAACCCTGGCGCTGCTCAAGCCCGGCGCGACGCTGGACCCGTCCGACGTCGTGGTCGATGGCAGCCATCGCGGTCCGGGCTACGGCATCCCGACCGACGCGATGCGCGAGGCCGTCCGGCTGATCGCACGCACCGAAGGCGTGCTGCTCGATCCGGTCTACAGCGGCAAGGCCTTCGCCGGGCTGCTGCACGACATCCGGGCGGGTCACTACCGGCCGGGCGATGCGGTCCTGTTCCTGATGACCGGTGGCGTGCCGGGGCTATTCGCCTCTCCGAGCGCGTTCGCCGAGGGCTGAGCGACCGTCAGCGCTCGGTCAGCTTCATCTCGATGCGCCGGTTCTTGGCGTAAGCTTCCTCGGTTGTGCCGGCATCGAGCGGCTGGAACTCGCCGAAGGCGCCGGCGAGCAGCCGCTGCGGCGGCAGCCCCTTGCTGGCGAGGTACTGGACCACGGCGATGGCGCGCGCGGCCGAGAGCGACCAATTCGAGGGGAATTGCGCACTCGCGATGGGCCGCGCATCGGTGTGGCCGTCGATGCGCAGGACCCAGGGCAGGTCGGAGGGGATCTGCTTGGCGAGGTCGAGGATCGCCCCGGCGATCCGATCGAGCTCCGGGCTGGCCTCCGGCTTGAGCGAGGCGGAGCCCGCCGGGAACAGCACCTCGGATTGCAGCACGAAGCGGTCGCCGACGACGCGGATGTCGGTGCGGTTGCCGAGGATCTGGCGCAGGCGCCCGAAGAAGTCCGAGCGGTAGCGCGCGAGCTCCTGCACCTTCTGCGCGAGCGCGACGTTCAGCCGGCTGCCGAGGTCGGCGATCCGGGCTTGGCTCTCGCGGTCCCGGCTTTCCGAGGCTGCCAGCGCATCCTCCAGGGCTGCGAGCTGGCGCCGCATCGCGCCGATCTGGTCGTTGAGCATGTCGATCTGCGACTGCGCCCGGCCGGCGGCGCTCCGCTCGGCCTGTAGCTGCTTGTCGAGGTCGCCCGCCTGGCCGCGATGCGCGGCGGATGCAGCGGCGTCGGCGCGGGCACGGTCGCGCTCGGCCTCGGCGGCGAGCAGGGTGTTACGCAACGCCTGCGCCGTCTCCTCCTGGCCGCGCCGGTTCGAGCGCTCCAGCGCCAGGAGGTCGGTGAGGTCGACGATCTGGCGGTTGAGCTTGGCCAGCACGGTGTCGCGCCCGGTCAGTTCCTGCGACAGGAAGAACTGGCCGACGACGAAGATCGTCAGCAGGAACACCACCGACAGCAGCAGCGTCGCCAGCGCGTCGACGTAGCCCGGCCAGACGTTGACGCTGCGGTCGCGGCGGACGAGACGAGAGGCCATCAGGCCCGCTCGCGTCCGAGCCGGTCGAGCACCTGCTTCATCTCGCGCTCGCGGCCGGCCTGGGCCTCGACCCAGTCGCGGATCATCTGCTGCTCCGCGCGCATGTGCTGGACGAGGCCCTGGATGCCCTCGGCGAGGTTGGTCATCGCCTGGGTCGCCGCGCGCCCGTTCGCGCCTTCCGAGACGACGGCGGTGAGCCGCTCGACCGCTTCCTTCAGCGCCTCGGCCGCCGCTGGTTCCTGGTGCGCCTGGACGAGGGCGGGTGCGGCCGCCCCCTCGCCCGAGACCAGCCAATCCTCCAGCTCGTTGTGGAAGCGGGCGTGGGCCTGCCCCGCCTGCAGGTCGAGGAAGCCGGTGATCAGCGAGCTCGCCAGGCCGAACAGCGACGCCGAGAACGCCAGCCCGATGCCGCTCAAGGGGACGGCGAGCCCGTTCTTCAGCTCGTCGAACATCACGCTGGCTTCGCCGCCGCCGCGCATCGACTTGATCACCGAGCCGACCGCGGAGAGCGTGTCGATCAGGCCCCAGAACGTGCCGAGCAAACCGAGCAGGATCAGGATGCCGGCGATGTAGCGCAGGATGTCCCGGCCCTCGTCGAGGCGCGCGGCGACGGTGTCGAGGAACGGGCGGACGCCGGGAAGCGTCGCGCCTTCGCGCCGGGCCTGGATCGCCGGCACCAGCGGGACGACGAGGCTCGGCGGGCGCTTGGCCGCCTCGCCGGACGCGACGGCGTTGACGTAGGACGCCTCGCGGTAGAGCCGGATCACCTGCCCGAAGGCGAGCAGCACCGCGATCAGCAGCACGCCGAGGATCAGTCCGTTCAGGCCCGGGTTGGCCTGGAAGGCGGGGGTGATCTGCCGGAACAGGATGAAGGCGAGGAAGCCGACCAGAATCAGGAAGACCAGCATCCGGACCAGGTAGATGCCCGGCTTCGCGATCGGCCTCGTGGTCGGCCCCTCCGCCCTTGGGGCGGCGGGAAACGCGGTGTCGGAACGGGCGGCCATCGGTCGCGACTCTTCGGCAGGTGACGCGAGGGGAAAGGTGGCGCGAGGCCGTCTCCCGAAGATGATCGGCGGCCTCGATCGAACAGGCCGGCACTGTGGCGTCAGCCTCCGGTGCGATCAAGCCGCGCGACTGTCGTTCCCGGCGTTCGAAGCCGCTAATCCCAGTCCCGAGGCCAGGTTTCCTCAAGGTGAGGCCCGAGGCGCACGGCCGAGACCCGCACGGAGAGGCCGGCGGCGTTGGTCTCCACGGCGATGCCGCAGAGCGTCCCCTCCCCTTGCGCCGTCTCCAGGCGGGCGCCCGGCGTCTTCTGCAGGAAGCGGCGCAGCGGCTCCTCCTTCTGCATGCCGAGCACCGAATCGTAGTCGCCGCACATCCCGGCATCCGTCAGGTAGGCCGTGCCGCCGGGAAGGATGCGGTGGTCGCCGGTGGGCACGTGGGTGTGGGTGCCGACGACGAGGCTGGCGCGGCCGTCGAGGAACACGCCGAAGGCCTGCTTCTCGCTCGTGGCCTCGGCATGCACGTCGACGATCACGGCGTCGGCGGCCTCGCCGAGCGGGCAGGCGGACAACTCGCGTTCGACTGCGGCGAAGGGGTCGTCGAGCGCGTCGATGAACAGCCGCCCCATCACGTTGACGACGAGGATGCGGGCGCCGGCGCGGGTCTCGACGATGGTCGCGCCGCGGCCCGGCGTGCCGGGCGGGTAGTTCGCCGGCCGCACGAGCTTGGGCTGCCGGGCGATGAAGACCAAGGCCTCGCGCTGGTCGAAGGAGTGGTTGCCGAGCGTCACCGCGTCGGCGCCGGCCCCGAGAATTTCGTCGCAGATCGATTCGGTGATGCCGAACCCGCCGGCCGCATTCTCGCCGTTGACGACGACGCAATCGAGCCGCCAGCGCTCTCGAAGGGACGGAAGCCGGTCGGTGACGGCCTTCCGGCCGGGGCGCCCGACCACGTCGCCGAGGAAGAGAAGGCGCATCGTCAGAGGTCTTTGCTCAAGGGAACGAAGCCGGCCTCGGTGACGAGGTGGTCGAGGGGGCGGTCGTGCGGCTCGGCCGGGACCCGGTCGATCTCCTGGACCGCGAAGGCGATGCCGACGGTGAGCACCGGCCCGTTCCGCGAGAGCCGGGCGATCGCTTGGTCGTAGTAGCCGCGGCCGTAGCCGATGCGCTGGCCGCGCCGGTCGAAGGCCGCCAGCGGCAAGATCAGGGCGGTGGGGTCGAGGGCCGGCAGGTCGTCGCGCGGTTCGCTGAGGCCGAAGCGGCCGGCGACCAACGCCTCGCCGGCGCGCCACTCGCGGAACACCAGCCCGTCCGGCGTCACCTTCGGCAGGGCGACCCGCTGCCCGCGGGCGAAGAACCGCTCGATCAGCGGGCGCGGATCGACCTCGCTGCGGATCGGCCAGAACGCGCCGACGAGGGCGGCGTCGGCGAGGCCGTCGACCGCCAGAACGTGCTCGGCGATCGCGAGCGATCCGGCGCGCCGGGCATCCGGGTCGAGGGCGTCGCGCCGGGCGAGGGCTTGACCGCGCAGGGCGGCCTTGTCGGAGGAAGTCGAGTGCGGAGCCACGTGAGCCGTTGGAGGATCGATCCCGGGAAACCTACAGTGTAGGTGGGCGCCGTGTTGACCAAGTCCAGGGACGAGGCCAGGGACAGCTCCCGGGGGAGTCGATAAGGCCCCGGGGAAAGTGCTCCTGACGGACTCTGCAGCCCCGCACAACCCATGTAGCGGTGCGACCCCCGTCGCGCCAGGGGTCGGCGGCGCCGGCTCCTGCGATTTCAGCGGCCGAGCATCGTGCGCAGCCGCGGCGAGCGCGCCGAGCCGTCGATGCATTCCAGCCTCGCGGACCGGTTCAGGGTGTGGAGGCGCGTGCCGGGCCAGGCTGGGCCGGCGGTGAGCCGGGTCTCGACCGTCTGCGCGTAGCCGTCGGCGTCCAGGCGGTCGATCCGCGCGAGCGCGAGGGCGCGGCCGTAGCCCTCGGTGCAATCCTGGATCGGCCGGATCAGCGCGCCGCCGCGCGCGACGATGCGTCCGGCCGGACGCGCCGAGGCGACGTCCACCAGCACCGGGTTGTGTGCGTGCGGCGTCCAAGGCCCGCGGAAATCCGGGGCCGACCAGAGGTGGAGCGCATCCGAGTAAGAGCCGCTGCCGAGCGCCGCCCCGAGCGGCGCGTCGCGGACCGTCGCGAACATCCACCACAGGCCGTCGTGCTCGACGAGCGTCGCGTCGCTGGCCACCACTCCGGATACCAGCGTCGCCTCCTTCACCCAACCGCCGGGGAAGGCGGTGGCGCGGTAGAGCTCGATCGTGCCGGCGCTGCCGGTCTCGGGCACCATCCAGGCCTCGCCGTCGCGCACGAAGACGAACGGGTAGGACAGGTGATGCGCCTCCTCCAGCACCGGCACCGGCACGCCGATCGGCCCATCGGACCCGACCCGAACCGCCGAGACGATGCCCTTGGCCAGCGCGTGAACGTAGTCCTCGACGAACAGCCAGGTCTCGCCGCGATGGTCGAGGGGGAACGGGTCGGCGTAGAAGCGCCGGCCGTCGTCGGGCAGCGTGGTCCAGCCGGCGTCGGGGTGGCGGCGCAGGTCGATCACATCCGGCCCGCCGGCGAGCCGGCGCCAGCCGACCCGCCAGTGCGGGGCATGGTAGCAAAGGTGATACAGCCGCTGCGCGATCGCGTGGGCGAGGATGCGCCCGGTCCGCGCCAGGATCTCGCGGGCGGGAAGCTCGGCCGGCGGCGCGTCGGCGTCGGCTCGGATGGGGCTCGGCTCGCGGCGCCCGGCGACGGCGGCCGACAGCAGCGACACCGTGCGGAACAGCGCGTCGTCGAAGGAAGTCAACATCACGCCGCGACGCTCGGTGCCGGTGCGGCCCGACGCGACAACCCGGCTTCCGTCCGAAAATGCGATCCCCGGTGCCCGCCCGTCCAGCAGGCTGGCGAGGAGGCCCGCCTCGCCGGCGCAACCGTCGAAGGTCAGCCGCCAGATCGCATCGGCCGCCTCGGATTCGACGTCGCCGCAGAGGTCGAGGATCAGGTCCGGGCGGGCGCGCCCCGCCTGCGGCCAAGCCGACAGGTCGGCGGGCGCCGAGGCGCCCGAGCGCGGCAGGCGGTGGATCAGCGATTCCAGGGAGAACAGCAGGTCGGCGTTGGCAGGCCATACGTCCGACCCGGGACGGGCATCGATCTCGATCGCCTCGACGCCGGGCAGGCCGGCGACCCGGCGGAGCAGCTGCGCCTGCCAAAGCCGCGGCCTCCGACCATCGAGACGCAACCTCAGACGCATGCCGCCGACCGATCTTTCTGAGACATGCCCTCGAACGCAGCGTGGGCGCTGGGCGGGATCGGCGTCCAGCGCCAATCCCGGATGCCCGACGCGACCCGCCATCGCGATCTATCACTAATTTTGTAACCGAGACGATAACCGGAAAAACAGAGCGGGCGGCTGATCTAGATTAACCCTCGCCGCAAGAATCGATCCCAGAAGCTGCGCCCCTACGCAGTCTTGAGGGATTTTCATTCACTTGCGCGCAACTTGCACTGTCAGGTCGCACGTCCATAAAAACGACCCCATTCGAGACGACGGTGTCCGACGGTGGAACAGCTGAACAGAAACCTCGCCGTCTCGGCCTGGATGGAGCCGATGGTGCCCGAGCGCGCCGCGCCGTCCAAGCCGGAGACGACGGCCGAGCTCGGCGACCTGTGGCGCATCCTCGCCCGACGCTGGAAGATGATCCTCGGCACGGCCGCCGTCCTGGGCCTGGCGGCGCTGGCCTACGCCGTCGTGACGCCCTCTCTCTATACCGCGACCGCGCAGCTCCTGATCGACCCGAGGGACCGCATGGTCGTGACCAACGACATCAACCCCGGCGCGCTCGCGCCCGACGGCGGCGTGACGCAGGTCGAGAGCCAAGTCCGCGTGATCGAATCCGACACCGTTCTGTCGCGCGCCATCGCCGAGACCGGGCTCGACAAGGATCCCGAGTTCGGCGCGGCCAAGGGCGGAGCCGTCGCGGGCGCCGTTCGCTCCCTGCGCGAGCTCGTCACCGGGCCGCAGCCCGAACGCCTGGTCGACGCCCGCGGCCAGTCCCTCGACCGGCTCCGGCGCAAGCTCGCTGTGAAGCGCGCCGACAAGGTCTTCGTCGTCGACGTCATCGTCACGACCACCGACCCGGACAAGTCGGCCCGGATCGTCAACGCCATCGCCAAATCCTACCTCTCCGACCAGAGCGAGGCCCGGGCCGAGGGTGCCAAGCGCGCGGCGGGCGAGCTGCGCGGCCGCCTCGACGACCTGCGCGCTGCCGTCAACCAGGCCGACATGCGGCTCGAGGACTACAAGGCGAAGAACGGGCTGATCGCATCGAGCGGGCGCCTCGTCGGCGAGCAGCAGCTCACCGACAGCAACGCCCGCGTCGTCGCGGCCCGCACCCGCACGGCCGAGGCCCGCGCCCGCCTGCAGGGCGTCAAGGATGCCCGCGGCCGGCCCTTCGCCGCCGGCGCGACGCCGGAGGCGATCCAATCCTCGGTGATCGACCGCCTGCGCGGCCAGTACGCCGAGCTCGCGAGCAAGGAGGCGGACCTGCGCACCAACCTCGGCGAGCGGCACCCCTTCATCGCCGCGACCCGGGCGCAGATGCAGGACGTGAAGCAGCTGATCGACAGCGAACTCGGGCGCATCGCGCAAGCCGCGGAAGCCGAATACCAGCGGGCGCAGGCCAACGAGCGCACGCTCACCGCGGACCTCGAGAAGCTCCAGAAGCAATCCGCCGTCAGCGCGCAGTCGAGCATCCGCCTGCGCGAGCTGGAGCGCGACGTGGAAGCGAGTCGCTCGGTCTACAACAACTTCCTGGTGCGCTCGCGCGAGCTGAAGGAGCAGACCGGGATCGATACCACCAACGCCCGCGTCATCACCTGGGCGCGGCCGCCCGCCGATTCCTCGTGGCCGCCGCGGCTGTTCCTGGTGCTCGCCGCCTCGCTTGCGGGCCTCGGCCTCGGCACCGGCTTCGCCCTGGTGCGGGAATATGCCGAGCCGACGGTGCTGTCGCAGCGCCAGCTCGAACGCCTTTCGAACGCTCCGGTGGTCGCGACCCTGCCGCGCCTGCGCCGGGGGGGCGACGGCGCCAGCGCGTCGGCGGCGGGCTTCACCCTCGACCACCTGCACGAATCCGCCGACGGCGGCCGCTCGATCAGCATCCTCGTCACCTCCGGCGAGGCGGAGGACGCCGACCGCAAGGCGGTGATCGACCTGCTCGCCTCCGTCGCCGTCGCCCGCGGCGAGCGCGTGTTGATCGTCGACGCCGACATGCGCATCGATGATTCGCAGGTCGGCGGCCTCCTCGACGTCTTGCGCGGCGAGCAGAGCCTGAACGCCGTCGCCCGCCTCGACCCGGCCACGGGCGCGCGCCGGATCGGCATGGGCGACGCGCAGAAGCCGGTGCGCGACGCGTTCCTGCGCACCAACGTCGAGCGTTTCCTCGCCGGGGTGAAGGGGCGCTACGAGCTGGTGATCCTCGATGGCGGCGTGCTCTCCGAGAACCTGCGGATCGGGCCGGTCGCGGCCGCGGCGGACCGCCTGCTGCTGATCGTGCGCAACGGCGCCACCCGCCAGCGCGACCTCCTGAACCTCGTCGGCACGTCGGAAGCCCTCGGTCGGCCGGTCTCGGGCTCGCTCCTGCTCGATGCCCGCGCGGCGAGCTGAGGCGGCACCCGTGACCCGGGCCTGTCGCTCCGCGGCGACAGCCGGCTCCGTGCGCCGGACGCCGCAAGCGTTCCCGTTGCCGTCGCTCGTGGGGTTCGAATCCTGGGCCTTGGTGGCGCTGGCGCTCGTCACCTGGGGCCTGTCGGGTGGGATGCTCTGGGTGCTGGGCATCAACTACGACGGCATCACCGGCTCGGCGGCGCAGAAGGTCCACCCGGCGAGCTATCTCGCGGTCCTTCTGTTCGGCTGGACGATGCTGCGATCCGGCAACCCGGTGATCGCGGTGGCGGCAGCCGGCGAGCGGCGGCCGGCCAGCGTGCTGCTCTGCCTCGTCGGATTCGGTCTGCTCGCCTTCATCGCTTCACGCAACGGCACTGGGCTCGCCGGCTCGATCGACACCTACGTCCTCACCGGCCTCGTCGTGATCCTGATGGCCGACCGGGACGCGATCACCATGCGACGCGTGGAGATCGCGGTGCACGCGGTGATGGTCACGAACGCCTTGCTCGGCCTCTTCGAGTTCGCAAGCGGCCAGCGCTTCTTTCCGTTCCGCATGGACGGGCAAGCCTTCGACACCGACACGCGCTCGGCCGCGCTGCAGGGGCATCCCCTGTCCAACGCGACGCTGACCGCCTGCTACATCCTGGCGCTGTTCAACGGCGGCGGCCGGTTGCGGCCGACGACGCGGGCCGGGTTCATCGTCCTGCAGCTCGTGGCCTTGATCACCTTCGGCGGACGCTCGGCCACGGTGGTGACGCTGGCCTTCGGCAGCGTCTTCGCGGTGGTCGCCCTGAACCGCGCCCTGCGCAACGGGCGGGTGCCGCTGCTCGGAGCGGCGATCGCCGCCTTCGGGCTGACCATGGTGCCGATCGTGGTCGGCGGCCTCGCCGTCGGCGGCTTCTTCGACGCGCTGCTGGAGCGCTTCGTCTCGGACGGCGGCAGCGCCAACGCCCGGGTCGAGATGCTGGCGATCTTCGACGCGATCCCGTTCCGCGACCTGCTCGTTGGGCCTGACCCGTCGGTGGTCGACACCCTGCGCCGGATGTACGGGCTCGAATGGGGCATCGAGAACCCGGTCGTGCGCAGCCTGCTCTACAACGGCGTCGCGATGACGGTGCTGCTCATCGTCGCCATCGCGCTGTTCCTCTACGAGGTGGCGCGCCAGTGCCGGCACGGCGTGTTCCTGCCGATCCTCGCCTTCGTGGTGCTGATCAACACGTTCGAGAGCATCGGCGGCAAGACGACCATGCTCGCCAAGTTCGCGCTGATGCTGCTGGTGCTCTACCCGCGCCGACCGGTCACCGCCTCGGCGTCCCCGGCATCGCCAAGCCGAGCGCCGCGATGATCGCGGGATCGATCCGGTGGGCGTCGTCCATCAGGCCGAGCCCGTCGAACAGGTTCCAGAACGCCCAGGCGAAGCCCGCCGCCTCCGCCGCCTCGCGCACGTCGCGGATGTAGCGGGCGCGGTCGGGCGCACGCGAGGCGACGTAGCGCGCATCGCTCTTCAGGGCGCCGAACTCGCCCATCAGGATCCGCCCCGGCGGGATGCCGTAGAGGTCGGCCCAGGTGCGGATGTCGACGAGGCTGCGGTCGAGGTAGCCGCGGTCCGGGTCGGCGGCGAAATACTCCTTCAGCTTCGCCTCGGTCACGGCGTAGGCCGCTGCCTTGTCCGTCTCCGAGGTTTGGGCGTCGGCGCGCATGCGGGCTCGGACCGCCGCGAGGGTCTCCTCCAGTTTCCCGGCGCGGGCCGGCCAGGGCACGTCGTTCAGCGCCCGGTAGATCGGCTCGTCCTTCATCCACGGCGCGCCCTGGTGCGAGAACAGGTACGGCTCGTAGAAGTGGAAGGTGAAGAGCACCGGGTCCAGCGCGGTAAAGGCCGCGGGATCGAGTGCGGTCAGGCCCGCGCCCATGCCGCCGCAGGCGCCGGTCGCAACCAGCGTCAGGGACGGCGCCGCCTTTCGCGCGGCGCCGAGGAGGGCCTCCTGCACCCGGTTCCAGGCCACCGCCCCGCAGGCCTGCGGAGGCTCGTTGACCGGTTCCAGTGCAATGCGGCCGGGCGCCCGGGCGCCGAAGCGCCGCGCCAGCTCGACGACCACGTCGCGGTAGGCGGAAAACAGCGGCGCCGTCGCCGAGCCGTAGAACCGGTCCGGGTTGTAGTGGTGCGTCGCGGCGTTGGCCTGGACGTTCAGCACCAGGGAGAGCCGGCTCGCGAGGATCAGGTCGACCGCCTCGGACAGGATGCCGAACAGCCGCTCGCGTTGCGCCCCGGCAAGGGCGGCGAACGGGCCGGGATCGATCGGCAGGCGCACGAAGTCGAACCCCGCTTCGGCTAGCCGGCGCAGGTCGTCGGCATTCGGCACCGGCCGGTCGGGCTGGAACGGCGGCCAGGCGTAGTCGGTGCGCGGCGCCGGGAACTCCTGGGTCAGCGAGAACCAGGGCCACAGGCTGATGCCGCGGCGCAGGGCCAGCGGCTCGGGCGGCGCGGCCCGGGCCGGACCGGCGAGCGTCAGCGCCACGGCGCCACCGATGACCGCACGGCGGTTCGCATCCATCGTCAGGCGACCCCGTCCGCCGCCGTCACTCTCGGGCTTCCCTCGACGGGATCAGGAGCATCGACGCCGAGGGGGCGCGTCCCGTCTGAAACCGGCTCGGAGGATGGCGGGTAGCCGCCGAGCCGGCGCACCTCTCGCTCGTAGGCGGCGAGGATGTCGCCCCACGAAAAGTCGGCCGCCCGCCGCCGGGCCCCCGCCCGGGCCGCGGCGAGGGCGGCGGCGTCGCCGAGCACCGTCTCGATCGCGCGCGCACAGCCGTCCGCGTCTGCAAAGTAGAGCTGGCCCTCGCCCGCGGTGCCGCGGTTGAAGGCGTTGTCGTGCGCGATCACCGCGTTGCCGGCCCACAGCGCCTCGACCAGAGAGGGGTTCGTGCCGCCCACCGTGTGGCCGTGGAGGTAGGCGCGGGCGTGATGGCGCAGCGCCTGCACCGTCTCGGCCTCGTAGATCGCTCCCGGAAAAATCACGCCCTCCCCTGCCGCGGCCCGCAACGCCCGATGGTAGGCGTTCTCGGGATCGAGGGTCCCCAGCACCACCAGCTTGGCAGAGCGCGGCGCACGTGAGAACGCCTCGACGAAGGTCAGGATGTTGTTGTCGGGCTCGATCCGGGCGATCGAGACCAGGAACCGGTCCGATTCGAGCCCGAGCGCCCGGATCGGCGCCTCGCTCGTGGCGCGGATCGGGTCGCCGCCATACGGGATCGTGGTGATCGCGTTTCGCGGGCGGCGGGTCGCGAGGTGGTCGGCGATGGCCGGGTGGTCCGCGATCAGGCGGTGCGAGCTCCAGGCCGCGATCCACTCGCTGATCCAGAAGAACGCCCGCACCGCCGCGGACCATTTCGGGCGGCGCCACTCGATCCCGTCCATGTTGGTCAGCACCTTCGCGCCGCGCAGGCGGAGATAAGGCAGGAACACAGCCCCGTTGTAGCCGAGCACGAGGCAGACGCCGCCTCGCGCGGCGGCGTCGTGCGCGCACAACGCGTCGAAAGCGAGCGTCGCCGCCGGGCCGGTGCTTGCGACCTCCACGGTGATCAGGTCGACCCCCCGCCAGACCGAGGTCGAGACACGCTGCCCGACCGTCTCGACCTCCCGCTGGCAGTAGACGCCGACGCGCCAGCCACGTGCGGCGAGATGTAGGGCGAGCCGTTCCGCGAACGTCTCGAAGCCGCCATGCGCCGCAGGGATGCCGCGCGTTCCAAGAATAAGGATCGCCGGCGCAAGTTCCCGCATACGCATACCCCTTCCGATTTCAATCGAGTTACGGTATGTCATCAAAATTAATAACGAATTCTCTTACGATTACAACCCATAGTTGTTGTAATAGAAGTGTGTTCAACTTATGCGTTTTCAATCAGTACTTCGAACCGGGTTGTCCGTCACGGACGGGAATGTTTCTCCGGCTAGCGGGTTCCTCTCGGCACGTGAGGGGGGCGGCGCCGTGCGGCGCATCACCTGCGTGCATCAGGGCTACGAGCTCTATGGGTCGGATCGCAGCTTCTGCGAGACGGTGCGGACGATCCGCGAAGCCTATCCGCAGGCCTGGATCGACGTGGTGCTGCCGAAGGCCGGCCCGATCGTCGCCTCGCTCGAAGGCGCCGCCTCGCGGATCGTGATCGAGCCGATCTGGGTGCTGCGCCGGCGTAACCTCCTGCGCCTCGCGACGCTCGGCATGGCGGCTCTTCCCTTCGCGGTCGCTCGGGCGCTCCGGCGCATCCGCGCGAGCGATCTCGTCTACGTGAACACCACGGTGGTGGCCGACTATCTGCTCGCCGCGCGGCTCTTGCCCGGCCGCACGGTGGTCCACGTCCACGAAATCCCGGAGGGCGCGACCCTGACGGTGCTGCGCAGCCTGATCCGCTGGAGCCGGGCGAACATCGTCTTCAACTCGCGCGCGACCCAGGCCGCCTTCGCGATGCCGAAGGATGCGACCGCGCGCGTGGTCTATAACGGGATCGCCGGCCCGGCGGTGCCCAACCCGGCCCGCTACGACGGCAACCGGCCGCTTCGCGTGCTGATGCTCGGGCGGATCAGCCGGATCAAGGGCCAGGAGGTCCTCGTCGAGGCGATTCGGCAGCTGCCGGAGGCGGTCCGGTCGCGGGTCGAGCTGAAGATCGTCGGCAGCGCCTTCGAGGACGACGCCCGCGAGGCCGCCTTGGCGGCGCAGGTGGCGGAGGCCGGGCTTTCGCGCCAGGTGGCCTGCTCGCCCTTCGTCGCCGAGCCCGATTCGCTCTACCGCTGGGCGGACGTGGTCGCGGTGCCCTCGCAACTGCCCGAGTCGCTCGGCCGCGTCGCGATCGAGGCCCTGGCCTACGGCATCCCGCCGCTCGTCTCCGGGATCGGCGGGCTGACCGAGATCGTCGAGGACCGGGCGACCGGCTGGGTCGTGCCGCCGGGCAGCGCCGAGGCGCTGTCGCGCACCCTCGCCGAAATCGTCACCCGTCCCGACCTGTGGCGCGATTATCCCGCGGCTGCCCGCGCCCGCTACGAGCGCATCTTCGACGAGAAGCTCGCGGCCGAGGGCATCGCGGCGATGCTGCGCCTCACCCTTCAGCGCGAGCCCGCCCGCGTGCGCGACGCCCGCGCCCCCGCCGACGCCGCCTCGAAATCCGCCGGCTGACAGCCAGCGAAGTCGGTTGCGCAAGCTGCCGTCACCGGCGCCGGCGCAACGATCCGTTATCCAAACTTCGGTTTCCCGGCCGGCCCGTTTGATCGGTCAAGGAACTGGGAACGGAACGAGAGCTTGAGGATACGGTCGAGCTTACACTGTCCGGTAAGTCCTTCGTAGGTATTCTTCTGCGAATGTTTTGCCGTGCGTCGTTCCATCGAACGACCGCACGTTGTATTGCTGTCCCTCATCGCCGCAGACCGCAACCCGCGGTGGCGAACGTCATACGATCTAGCCGGGGCGCACGCGCGTGCCGGTCTTCCGTACTTCGACCTGCAAGCGGCCGACCGGTCGCCGCGGGCATGAGAGATGGGATATGATCAGCACCTTCATCGAGGAAATCCTCGACCGCATCTCCGCCGCGAACCTCCTAGCAGCCGGCCTTCTACTGGCGACCGCCCTCGGTTGCGCGGTGATCGCGTATTGGCGGACCGTGGAGGAGAAATCCTTCGCCGAGTTCTTCGAGTTCATCCTGCCGCACGAGGTGATCACGCACCCGTCCGCGCGCGCCGACCTGCTCTTCTACATTTCCCGGAAGGCGATCATGCCCTTCCTGCTGATCCCGGCGGGCGTCACCTTCGTGGTCTCGGTCGGCTACGCCACCAACAAGGTCGTCGGCACGCTGTTCGGAATCGATGCGCCGCTGATGGGTGGATCGCCGGGGCCGATAACTGTCATCGTCTTCACCGTGACGATGCTGCTCGCCTACGACATCTCGTACTACCTCTACCACACGGCCCAGCACCGCTTCCCATTCTTGTGGGAGCTGCACAAGGTCCACCACTCCGCGGAGGTGATGGTCGGCATCACCAAGGATCGCGTCCACCCGCTCGACGAGCTCATGAATCGCGCCTGGGACGGCGTCATCCCGGGAATCTGCTTCGGGCTCTGGACGCTGATCGCCCTGAATCCGGTGGAGGTGACTGTGTTCGGCGTGAACGTCTACATCATGCGCAACATCCTGATGATGGACTTCGTCCGGCACACGCACTTCAAGATCTCGTTCGGGAAGCTGAACAACCTGATCCTGTGTCCGCACTGGCACCAGCTGCACCACAGCACCAATCCGCGGCACTACGACAAGAACTTCGGGCTGCTGTTCTCGTTCTGGGACCGGGTCTTCGGGACCTTGTGTGTGCCGAAGCCGAACGAGAGCTTCAAGTTCGGCCTCGTGGACCGCGACGTGCGCGACTACCAGTCGCTGAAGGGCCTCTACATCCTGCCGTTGAAGAAGATGTGGCTCGTGATCAAGCGGCGCCTGCGGCCGCGCCGCCCGGCCGCGATCTCATCCCATAAAGAGGTCCAGCCGTGAGCGCCGAACGTTTCGAGATCGTCCGCACCGCCGAGCGGCTCGCCGCCGTCGGCCCGGCCTGGGCCGCGTTGTGGCGCGAATCCGGCGCGCTAGTGTTCCAAAGCCATGCCTGGATCGCGGCATGGTGGGCGACGGTGCCCGACCGCGAGCGCCGCGCCCTGCAGGTCGTACTCGCCTGGCGCGGCGAGACCCTGGTCGCGGTCCTGCCGATGGCGACCTGTCGGCGTAAAGGTCTGCGCTTGCTCGAATGGGCGGCCAAGGACCACACCGATTACGGCGACGCCCTTCTCGTCGGCGACGATTCCGGCCTCGTCCGGCGGATGTGGGCGTACCTCTCGTCTGCGGGCGGGTTCGACCTCGTCTACCTCAACCGCCTGCTTCCCGGCGCGAAGGCGCGCGCGCTGCTCGAGCCGGCCGCCGCAGCAGGTGTGCGCCTGCGTCCGAACCATCGCAGCGACGTGAGCTTTCGCGTCGCCGGCGACTGGCCGACCGGCGAGGCCTGGATGGCCTCGCAATCGAAGAAGACCCGTCAGAATTACCGCCGCGGCCAGAAGTTCATCGGCGAATCCGGCACCCTGCGCTTCCGCCTGCTGCCCCCCGACGAGCCGATGGAGCCGGTGCTGCTTCGGCTGGCCGACCTGAAGCGCAAGTGGCTCGCCGGCAACCAGCTTGAATCGAACCTCTACGACGAGGGCTCGCTGGCACTTCCCGCGCTGGTCCGGGTGCTGGCCGAGACCGGCCTGCTGCGGGCCTTCGTGCTCGAATGCGACGGCGTCGTCGTCGCCGTGTCGATCAACTTCGTCCAGGCCGGGACGATGATGGCGTTCGTCACCACCTACGATCCGGCCTTCGAGCGCGGCTCGCCCGGCATGGTCCTGATGATGGACTACATCCAGTGGTCGATCGACCAGGGCCTGCACACCGTCGACTTCCTGTGCGGGGCCGAGGCGTTCAAGAGCCGCTTCGCCACCACCAGCGTCACCCTCGACGCCTTCATGGGACGCAGGACCCTGCCGGGCGCGGCGGCGATGATGCTCGATTCCTGGAACCTCGTGGTCCGCGACATGCGCCGCCGGACGGTCAAGCCGGCGCCGCCTCAGGTCGCCGCGGCCAGCGAAGCGGCCTGAACCCGCGTTTTCAACGCCCGCTTAAGCGCCGGCCGGCGGCGCGGCGGCCCCGACGACACGGTGCGCCGCCGTTCGGACACGTCCGTCCGGGTGGCGCGACCGGTCGCGGAAGGCTTTCGCCGACCACAGGGCCGTGACGCATTCCGAGACCGCGAGCCCGATCAGCGCGAAGGGCGGCGCCATGGTGAGCAGCAGCGGCACCATGATCAGGAAGCCGACGACGGCGCTGACCAGCGCGCCGGCGGCGATCACCCGGAAGGCGGCCGACGCTTCGAGGAACGCCCGCGGAATCGCGTAGAGCAGCGCCATCGTCACCACGCACCAGACTCCGAAGCCGATGCCCGCCATCGGCTCGTGGGAAAAGCGCCCCTTGAAGAGGTGGCTCTCGATCATCGGCAGTGCCGCCCACATCGCCGCGCCGTAGGCGAAGCAGGCGAGCCCGATCAGGGCCGTGCTGCGCAGGACGAGGCGCCGCGCCTCGCGCCGCCGACCCGCGGCGAGCAGCGCCGAGATCTCCGGCAGGACCATGTTGTTGAGGGCGTTGGTCGGGATGCGCAGTGGCGCGAACAGAACCAGGGTCGCGGCGATCGGCGCATAGGCCGCGGGTCCGGCGAGCACCGCGAACAGCAGCGTCAGCCCCTGCCCCTGTACGGTGGTGCCGGTGACGCCGAGGAGCGACCAGGCCAGCGGCCGCCAGATGCCGGCGTAGCGCCGCCGCACGCTGGCGCGGAACGAGACCCGGACGGGACGCCCGAGAGCCGCCAGCGCCACGGCGATCCCCATGGCTTGCGCCCCCGCGATGCCGAGGAAGGCGTGCTCGAGCAGGGCCTCGTCGCTGGAATGAAGGAACGCGACCAGGCCCAGTCCGCAGGCGGCGTAGACGATGTCGCTCGCGCCCGCGACCCAGGGCTTTTGACGCGCGAGCAGCACGATCCGCAGGTAGCTGCGAAACGCGTAGAGCCCGACGAAGGCGCCGCCGGCGAGCGCCGTGACGCCGATCACCGGCGCGAGCCCGATCGAGACCGCGCCCGCCATCAGCAGCGCCACGGCGGTCGCGCCGGAGCCGAACACCATGTCGTGCCCGCGCTCGGCCGGGCGCCCGAGGCTGCGCGACAGGAACAAGGTCGCCGGTACCCCGACCAAAGCGCGGATATAGGTGACGCCGACCGCGCCGATCGTGAAGACGATCGCGAACAGCCCGTATCCGTGCGCCCCGAGCTCGCGCACCAGCACGATGTTCAGGACGAAATGGAAGAGGCTCTGGATCAGCTCGCCGGACAGGATCAGGGCGAAGCGTCGGCCGAAGCGCGCGATGTCCGGCCGTTTCATGCGGGCCGGCTCCGAACGAAGCCGACCATTGCGTTCAACGAAGGAATAGCGAGTTCGACCACGATATGTGTCAAAATGTTTCCGCATCTACGCTCGATATCGGCATGATGAAGTAAGATTTTCTTTAGGATATCTCTTAGTTTGAATCGATCGCCAACCCATCGCAGGCGCCGGAATTGGCTGCATCGACACCCGGACCGAACCCTGTTGCTTGTTGCGCAACGCACCATACGGGTGGATGGCGCAAAGGTTTCTCTCGGCCAACTACGCACGTAGCTTACGACGTCTGGCGCATGCCAGGCCGAAGGGCGGGCGTGCGACGATGTCGGGGACGCGCTTTGGTCTCGACGGGGCTTGATCGGACGGCTGCGATGCCGCAAGCCCGGCCTCCATCGTTCGACCGGCCGCCCGTGACGCCTCGCGCAGCACCCGATTTTCCCGCCCGAACCGGTCCGGCGCCATCGGCCGCGCGGCACGGAGACGACGCGCGATGACGCGCCTCAGCGACGATTGCTTCGATCCCTCGGCGCCGGTGATGTCTGTCGCCGAGGCGGCGGCGACGATCTTGGCGCGCTTTCCGGTGGTGGCCGGCGTCGAGTCCGTCCCGTTGTCCCGCGCCGACGGCCGCATCGCCGCCGCGGATATACTCGCGGAGATCGACGTCCCGCCCTTCGACAACGCGGCGGTGGACGGCTACGCGGTGCGCTTCTCCGATTTGTCCGAAGCCGGGCCGACGCGGCTGCCGGTGCGTGGGCGCCTGCCCGCCGGCGCCGCGCCCGCGCCCCTCGATGCGTCCGCTGCCGACCGGATCTTCACCGGAGCGGCGATGCCCGCGGGCGCCGACACGGTGTTCATGCAGGAGGACGTCGCGGTCGTCGCCGACGGCGTCGCGCTGCCCGCCGGCATCGTGCGCGGCGCCAACCGCCGCCCGGCCGGCGAGGACATCGCCCGCGGTAGCGTGGCGATCCCGGCCGGGCGACGGCTGCGCCCGCAGGACCTGGCGCTTGCCGCCGCGATCGGCCGCGGCGACCTGTCCGTTCGCCGCGCGCTGCGCGTTGCGGTGTTCTCCACGGGCAACGAGTTGACAGAGCCCGGCGGCCTGCGCGCCGCCTCCGGCATCCACGACAGCAACCGCGTGATGCTGATCGCCCTGCTGCGGCGCCTCGGGGCCGACGCGACCGACCTCGGCATCCTGCGCGACGAGCCCGCTTCGCTTGCGGCGGCCTTGCGCGCGGCGGCCGAATCCCACGACCTGATCCTGACTTCCGGCGGCGTCTCGGTCGGAGAGGAGGACCACGTGAAGGGGGCGGTCGCCGCCGCGGGGTCGCTCGCGTTCTGGCGCCTCGCGATCAAGCCTGGGCGTCCGGTGGCGGTGGGAATGGTCGCCGGGACGCCCTTCGTCGGACTTCCGGGAAACCCGGTGGCGGCCTACGTCACCCTCGCCTTCGTGGTCAGGCCGCTGCTCGACCGCCTCGGCGGGGCGGTGCACGAGCCGGCTTTGGGCGTGCCGGTCCGGTCCGCCTTCGCGCTCTCGCGAAAATCCGGCCGGCGCGAGTTCCTGCGCGTCTGCGTGACGCGCGCCGCCGACGGCGCCTTCGAGGCCGCCCTATTCCCGCGCGGGGGCTCGGGCACCATCACCTCGCTCACCGGCAGCGACGGCCTCGCCGACGTGCCCGAGCCCGTCACCCGCATCGAGCCCGGCGACACGCTCGCGTTCCACCCCTATCCGACCCTGTGGTGATCGCCGGATCGTCGGCGATGCGGCGCCGCGAGCGCTAGGCCGGCACCGCAAGGCGGGGTATCGTAGGGTGTGTGCCGGCATCGTTGCTGCCGACGGAAGGCGAGAGCGTCATGAAGCCCCACGCCGCGGTGAGCGACGTTCCCCCACCGCCGGGCAAGCGCCCGTTCCTCCTCGTCGGGCTGGTCGCCGCCGGCCTGCTCGGCTGGGGCGGCTACGGCCACTGGAAGCAGGCGGCCGCCGCCACCGAAACGCAGCGCAAGGTGCGCGATGCAGTGCCGCGGGTGCGCATCGCCGCCGTCGAGCGCAGCGACAAGCCGGTCGACCTGACGCTGCCCGGCGACATCCAGGCCTTCGCCCGCGCCGCGATCTTCGCCCGCGCGACCGGCTACGTCGCCGAGCGCCGGGTCGACATCGGCTCGCGGGTCAAGGCCGGCGACATCCTGCTCCGGATCGCGGCCCCCGAACTCGACCAGCAGCTCGCCCAGGCCGAGGCGCAGTCTGGGCAGATCCGGGCGCAACTGCTTCAGGCCAAGGCGCAGGTCGACCAGGCCCGCGCCAACGTCAACCTCGCCAACCTCACCAACAACCGCACCTCGACGCTGGCGACCCAGGGCTGGGCCTCGCGCCAGAACGCCGACAACTCGCAAGCCGGCGTGCTCAGCCAGGGCGCGACGCTCGCTGCGGCCGAGGCCGGGGTGAAGGTCGCCGAAGCCAACATCAAGGCGCAGGACGCCACGGTCGACCGCCTGAAGGCGCTCACCGGATTCAAGGACGTGGTCGCGCCCTTCGACGGCGTGGTCACCACGCGCAGCGTCGACGTCGGCGACCTGGTGAAGGCCGACGGCAGCGGCACGCCGCTGCTCGGCATGGACCGCGACGACATCGTGCGCATCAGCGTGAACGTGCCCCAAAACGCCGCCATCGGCGTGAAGAAGGGCGTCGAGGCCTCGATCAAGGTGCCGCAAATCCCGGACCGGACGTTCTCGGGCCGGGTCGAGCGCAGCTCCGTCGCCCTGCTCAGCGCGTCGCGGACGCTGACTACCGAAGTCGACGTGCCGAACCCCGACGGGGCCCTGCGCGCCGGCCTCTACGTCTACGTCACGCTGCAGATCCCGCGCCCGGAGCCGGCGGTGATCGTTCCGGCGGAGGCGCTGGTGTTCAACCAGCGCGGCACGCAGGTCGCGGTGGTCGGCGACGACGACCGGGCCGAGTGGCGCGCGATCCACGTGAAGCGCGACTTCGGCACGACGATCGAGATCGACCAGGGCTTGACCGGGCAGGAGCGGATCGTTCTCGGGCCGCCCGCCGACCTTCGCGACGGGCAGCGGGTGATCCGCGACGGCGGCCAGGGCGAGGCCAAGCCGGTCCAGGCGGCCGCCCGCTGAAGGCGGTCAGTTCACCCGGACGATGAGCTTCATCTTCGGGTGGATGCCGCAGAGCACGACGAAGGTGCCGTTTTTCTCGAACGTCACCGGCGTGCGGCTGCCGGGCACCTGGTCGCCGGAATCGAAGTTGAAGGCGTCCGACTCGATGTAGATGTGGTGCAGCAGGTCGCTGTCGTCGTTGACGATGGTGATCGTGTCGCCGCGCGTGATGACGAGGCTGTTCGGCTGGAACGCCCGCCCCTTCTGCGAGACGAGGTGCCCGCTCGCCTCCAGCCGGCCGACGAAGACGACGCCGGCGAGAAGGCCGGCGACAAGGGCCGTCGCTGTGGCCGCGAACGGACTTCGGAAAACGCGGCCGACCATCGATCCCTCAAGCCGTGACATGGCATTTCCGAAGATGATGCTCGACGGTTAGGTCGTCGTCGTTAAGATTTGGCTGACGCTGGCGGCCGTCCTGCGCGATATCCGAGGCGATGGTTACGACGGTGCTGTTCGGCCCGATCGCCGATCCAGCCGGGGATACGCGTGGCGGCGACTAATGCCGCCTTAACATTTCACGCTTATCTTGACGCGGTGCGGGCAGGAAGAAGCTACGTTTCCATGCGATGGAATCGAACCGGATCGAAGGTCGGCGGACGCTCGAGGGCCGGCGCGCTGCGGCGTATCGCCGATGCCGGGACGACGATCCGCGGCCGGATCCTCGTCGCCTTCCTGACGATGAGCCTGATCACCGGTACCCTCGGGATCTATGCCATCCAGGGGCTTCAGGAGGCGGGTGAGCTCGTCAACCGCACCTACGACGAATGCCTGATGTCAATCAATTACGCGCGGGCCGCGGCGGCGGACTTCGCCAACATGCGCTCGGCCTTCGCCCGTCGCATGGTGACCCGCGACCCGGCCGCCGCCGCCAAGCTGGATGCCGCGATCAACGAACTCGCCTCCACGCTCACCGAGGATCTTGGGATCGCCGTCGAGCGCTCGCAATCGGACCGCGTGGTCCGCTCGGCCAAGGCCGTTCAGGAGGGCGTCGAGCTTTGGGAGACGATGCGCCACGGCCTAGACGGGTCTACGGCCAAGATCGCCGCCTGGGACGCCCTCGATCGCCAAGCTGGAATCGTCGACGGGCAGATCGAGCTCCTGGTCAACTACACTGCCGGCGACGGCTTCGTCTTCCGCCAGACTGCCCGGAAGGTGGTCGCGCAGGAGGTGCGCTTCAACCTGATCGCGATGGCGGTCGCGCTGATCCTGTCGGGCTTCGTCGCCTACCTGCTGAACCGCCGGATCACCGGGCCCCTCGCGGCGGCCTCTTCGGTGGCCGCGCGGATCGCGGCCGGACGCCTCGACGACGCCGTGCCGACCGGCGGCCGCGACGAGCTCGGCGCGCTGCTGCGGGCCATGGCTACTATGCGCGACAACATCCAGGCGATGATGGAGCGCGAGGTCAGCCAGCGCCGTTCGGCCGAGACCCTGCTCGCCGACGCGCTGCAGAGCTCGCGCGAGGGCGTCGTCGTCGTCGACGCCCACGGGCGGATCGCGCTCGCCAATGCCCAGGCGCTTCAGTTCTTCATCGGTCTGCGCTCGGCGGTCGAGATCGGTTCGTCGGTGACCGCGCTCGCCAACGGCCACGCCGACGCCCCCGCTGCGCTGGTCGATTGCGCCCGCACCCTTTCGCGGGACGGCGAGGTCCAGCTCGCCGACGGGCGCTGGCTGCGCGTCAGCCGCAGCGCCACCCAGGAGGGCGGGTTCGTCGCCGTGTGCAGCGACATCAGCGTGCTCAAGGAGCAGGAGGCCGGGCTCACCCAGACCAACCTGCGCCTGGACGCGGCGCTCGACAACATGAGCCAGGGCCTGTGCCTGTACGACGCCGACCACCGGCTGATGGTGGTGAACCGGCGCTACGGCGAGATCTACAACCTGCCGCCGGGCTCTGTCGTCCCCGGCATGTCGGTCGTGTCCGTTCTCGAACGCAGCCTCGGGGCCGGCCACCATCCCGGCTCCGGCCGCGTCGACCTGGTGCGCGAGGCCGAGGCGATCTTCGCGGCCGGTCCCGACCGCACCTATTTCCAGGAACTCGCCAACGGCCGCGTCGTCGCCATCGAGCAGCGCACGACGGCCGACGGCGGCTTCGTCGCGACCTTCGACGACGTGACCGACCGGCGCAAGGCGGAGGCGCGAATCGCCTTCCTCGCCCACCACGACGCGCTCACCGGGCTGCCGAACCGCATCCTGTTCAGCGAGCAGGTCGACGCCGCGATCGCGCAGGCCGGGCGCAGCAGTGGCTTCGCCGTGTTCTGCCTCGACCTCGACGACTTCCGGCCGGTGAACGACACCCTCGGCCACGTGGTCGGCGACGAGCTGCTGAAGGCCGCCGCCAACCGGATCGAGGCCTGCATCCGCGAGATCGACACCTGCGCTCGCCTCGGCAGCGACGAGTTCGCGATCCTGCAGCGCGGAATCGACACCGCCGAGGACGCCGCCGTCCTCGCCCGCCGCCTCGTGGAAGTGCTCGGCGCGCCCTACGTCCTGTCGAGCCACACGGTCACGCTGGGCGTCACCCTCGGGATCACCCTGGCCCCCCATGACGGCACGAGCTGCGAGAAGCTCCTGAAGAACGCCGACGTGGCCCTCGCCCGCTCCAAGGTCGACGCCCGCGGGTCGTTCCGGTTCTTCGAGCCGGAGATGGATGCGCGGCTGCAGGCGCGGCGCCTGTTCGAGGTCGACCTGCGCGAGGCCGTCGCCAACGAGGACTTCGAGGTCCACTACCAGCCGATCTACTGCCTCAACGCCGAGCGGATCTGTGGCTTCGAGGCGTTGCTGCGCTGGAACCATCCGGTGCGCGGACGGGTGTCGCCGGTGGAGTTCATCCCGGTGGCCGAGGAACTCGGCCTGATCGTCCCGCTCGGCGAATGGGTGCTGCGCCGCGCCTGCGAAGAGGCGACCCGCTGGCCCGACGGCCTCAAGGTCGCGGTCAACGTCTCTGCGGTGCAGTTCACCTCGGCGAGCCTGGTGACGGCGGTGCGCGACGCCCTGCAGGCCACCAACCTCGCCGGCCACCGCCTGGAACTGGAGATCACCGAATCCGTGCTCGTGGCCAACCCCGGTGCGACGACGGCGATCCTGCACAATCTCAAGATGCTCGGCGCGCGCGTCTCGATGGACGATTTCGGCACCGGCTATTCGAGCCTGAGCTACCTGCGCAGCTTCCCCTTCGACAAGATCAAGATCGACCAGTCCTTCGTGCGGGACCTCTGCGCGGAGGACGGCACCGAGTTCATCGTCCGAGCGGTGATCGGTCTCGGGGCGAGCCTGCGGATGACCACCACCGCCGAGGGCGTCGAGACCGAGGCGCAGCTGGCCAAGCTCCGGGCCGAGGGTTGCGACGAGGTCCAGGGCTACCTGTTCAGCCGGCCGGTCCCGGCCGCCGAACTGCCGGACCTCATCGCCCATTGGAACGGCGCGAAGCGCGCGATCGCCTGAGCGGCCGCGGCGGCGTACCTCGCCGACGCGACCCTTCGCTGGCCTATTCGGCCGCGTCGAGGCGCGGACGCTCCACCGCGGTGCGACCGCGCCCGACCAGCTCGGCCGTGCGGAACGCGACTTCCAAGGCCTGCTCCGCGTTGAGTCGCGGGTCGCAGTAGGTGTGGTAGCGGTCTTGAAGGTCGTCCGCCGTCAGCGCGCGGGCGCCGCCCGTGCATTCGGTGACGTCCTTGCCGGTCATCTCCAGGTGGATGCCGCCCGGGATCGTGCCCTCGGCCGAGTGCACGCCGAAGAACCCCTCGATCTCCTGCATCACCCGCTCGAACGGACGCGTCTTGTAGCGGCCGGCCGAGATCGTGTTGCCGTGCATCGGATCGCACACCCACACGACGCTGCGGCCTTCGCGCTCGATCGCCCGCACCAGCCGCGGCAGGTGCTCGCCGACCTTGTCCGCGCCGAACCGGCAGATCAGGCTGAGGCGCCCGGCCTCGTTGCCCGGGTTCAGCGCGTCGGCGAGCCGGATCAGGCCGTCGGCGTCCATCGACGGGCCGCACTTGAGGCCGATCGGGTTGCGGATGCCGCGGGCGTACTCGACGTGGGCGTGGTCCGGCTGGCGGGTGCGGTCGCCGATCCACAGCATGTGGCCCGAGGTGGCGTACCAGTCGCCGGTCGTCGAATCGACGCGGGTCATCGCCTCCTCGTAGCCGAGCAGCAGCGCCTCGTGGCTGGTGTAGAAGTCGGTGGTCCGCACCTCCTGGTGCGTCTCCGGGTTGATCCCGATGGCGCGCATGAAGTCGAGCGCCTCCGTCATCCGTTCGGCGACGTCGGCGTAGCGGGAGGATTGCGGGCTGTCCTTGACGAAGCCCAGCATCCACCGATGCGAGTTCTCGAGGTTGGCGTAGCCGCCGGTGGCGAAGGCGCGCAGCAGGTTGAGCGTCGCCGCCGACTGGCGGTACGCTTCGAGCTGACGGCGCGGATCGGGGATGCGGGCCTCGTCCGTGAAGGTCAGCCCGTTGACGATGTCGCCGCGGTAGCTCGGCAGGCTGACGCCGTCGAGGGTCTCGGTCGGCGAGGAGCGCGGCTTGGCGAACTGCCCGGCGATGCGACCGACCTTCACCACGGGCGACGCGCCGGCGAAGGTGAGTACCAAAGCCATCTGCAGGAACACGCGGAAGAAATCGCGGATGTTGTCGGCCGAATGCTCGTCGAAGCTCTCGGCGCAATCGCCGCCCTGGAGCAGGAAGGCGTCGCCGGTCGAGACTCGCGCGAGCGCGGTCTTCAGCTTGCGCGCCTCGCCCGCGAAGACGAGGGGCGGGAAGCTCGCGAGCTGAGCCTCGACCGCTTCGAGGGCGGCCGGATCCGGATAGGCCGGCACCTGCTGGATCGGCAGGTCACGCCATGACTTCGGTGTCCAACGCTCGCCCATCACACACTCCCACGCACCTCGCGGCGCCTCTCCCGTGCGCGCCGAATCTGGGCGCGAAGCGCGGCTTATAGAGCGGTTTGTCCGGCTGGGCGAGATGAGGCGGGCGCGGGGCTGGGCGGATCGCAGGTCGCGGCGAGCGCCGGGGCGGATGGGTCAGCCTTCGCCGTCCTCGACCTCGATGCCGTGCTCGGCCAGGATCCAGAAGATCGCCTCCAGGTCCTCCGCCGAGACGTCGCGGGCGGGGAGCGCTTCCTCCAGGTCCTCGTAGGTCAGGCACCGGCTCTTGCGTGCCGTGGCCATGGCGAGGAGCGCGTCGATCGCGCCCTGGATGTCCGGCGCCAGCATCTCCCGGCTCGGGCCCGCCGTCGAGAAGGCCGGCCGGAGGGCGTCGGCCAGCAGGCCGTCGATGACGCGCTGCCGCCGCACCTGTGCGTCGTCGCCGGCCGGCTCCCGCTTGTCCGGGCCCCGCTTGCCGGGCTCGTCCTTGCCGGTGTCTCGTTTGCCGCTGTCTCGCTTGCCCATCGTGCGGATATGGCCCGGGAATGCGCGGCGTCGAGGGCCGATCGCGCGCGGATCGTCAGCCGACGGCGACGGGGTGCTTCGTCACCTGCGGAACCCGCATCGTCACGAGCTCTTCCGACGCCGTCGGATGCACCGCGATGGTACGGTCGAAATCCGCCTTGGTCGCGCCCATGGTCACCGCGATGCCGACCGCCTGGATGAGCTCGCCGGCATCGTGGCCGAAGACGTGCACGCCCACGACCTTGTCGCTGGCGCAATCGACCAGCACCTTCATCAGGACCTTCTCGTCGCGTCCCGAGAGCGTCGCCTTCATCGGGCGGAAGCTCGCCTTGAACACATCGATCCGGCCGTAGATTTCGCGTGCGGTGTCCTCGTTGTGGCCGACGACGCCGATCTCCGGCGTCGAGAACACCGCGGTCGGGATCAGGCGGTGATCGACGCAGGCCGGCCTGTCGCCGAACACGGTGTCGGCGAAGGCGTGGCCCTCGCGGATGGCGATCGGCGTGAGGTTGGCGCGGTTGGTGACGTCGCCGACCGCGTAGATCGAGGGCACCGCCGTCCGCGAGTAGGCGTCGACCGGGATCGCGCCGGCGGCGTCGGTCTCGATCCCGACCCGGTCGAGGCCGAGCCCGGCGACGTTGGGGCGACGCCCGGTCGCCATCAGCACTTGGTCGACGACGAACGTCTCGCCGTCGTCGAGGGTCGTGGCGATGCCGCCGTCGACCCGTTCGAGCTTGGCGAGGTTGCGCCCGAGCTTGAGCGAGAGCCGCTTCGCGTAGGCGTCGCCCAGCGCGTCGCGGATCTCGTCGTCGAAGCCGCGCAGCAGCCGGTCGCCGCGGTGGAGCAGCGCGGTCCGGCTGCCCAGGGCTGCGAACACGCCCGCGAACTCGACCGCGATGTAGCCGCCGCCGATCACCAGGATGCGCTCGGGCAGCGTCTCCAGCTCGAACACCTCGTTCGAGGTGATCGCCAGCTCCGCGCCGGGCACCGCCGGCTCCTTGACCGGGTGGGCGCCGACCGCGACCAGGATGACCTTGGCGGTGACGCGCCTGTCGCTGGCGACGAGGCGGACCGCGTGCGCGTCCTCGATCACCGCGCGCTCCGGCACCACGGTGACGCCGGCCCGGATCAGGTTGGCCTCGTAGATGCCTTCGAGCCGCGTCACCTCGGCGTCGCGCCGGCGCTTCATCACGCTCCAGTCGAAGCGCGGCGCCTCCACCGTCCAGCCGAAGCCGGCCGCGTCCTCGAATTCGTCGGCGAAGCGTCCGGCGTAGACCATGAGCTTCTTCGGCACGCAGCCGCGGATCACGCAGGTGCCGCCGACGCGGTACTCCTCCGCGAGCATCACGCGGGCGCCGTAGCCGGCCGCGATCCGGGCGGCGCGGACCCCACCGGAGCCGCCGCCGATCACGAACAGGTCGACGTCGTAGGTCTCGCTCATGACAGGGTCCGATCCGGCCCGGCCTCGGGCCGGGAAAGGGTGTGAGGCGTGGTGCGGCTCCTGGCATCCCGCAGCCAGGTGATGGCAGCGCCGAGGCCGGCCGTCCACCACGCCGCCCAGGTGTTGTGCTCGACGAAGGCGATGGCCGCCGCCGCCGCGACCAGGGCGAGCGCCGTCGCGCGCTCCCCCGCCGGCCAGGCGACGAGGGGTGCGAGCATCAGCATCAGGACCGCCGCCGCGAGTACGGCCCCGGCGGTTCCGAGCTCGGCCCAGACCTGGAGGAATGCGTTGTGCGGATGGCCGACGGCGAGCAGCGTCCGCATCTCCGGATCGAGCCGCGCGGCCACCGGCGCCTCGGCGAAGCGAGCCGACGTGCCGAAGCCGGCCCCGACCCACGGGTCCGCCGCAACGGCTGCGCCGAAGCTCCGCGCGATGGCGACGCGGGCGCGCGACGAGGAATGGACCAGCCGCTCGTGCGCCGCCTCCGGCATGAACTGGTCGAGCAGGTCGCCCTCGACCGGGGCCAACGCCACGGCGAGCCCGAGGCCGAGCCCGGCGAGGCCGACCGCGAGGCGGGCCGGCAGCAGGCGCCCGAGGACGAACATCGCAAGTCCCGCGGCAAGCCCCATGGCAGCCGCCCCGCTGACCGAGCGCAGGATGCCGAGCGCTGCGAAGGCCAAAGCCGCGAGCGCGACGACGCGCCGGCCCTGGCGCCACAGTACCAGGGCGAGCGGGCCGGCGACGACGGCAAGCGTGAGCGCGGGACGGTTGTAGACGAACTCCGCCATCCGCTGGCCGAGGGCGCGCTGCAGCGGCAGACCCGCGGCGAGGCCGACGGCGATGGTCAGCCCGGCGAGCACCACCATCGCGGCCGAGAGCGGCGCAGCGAAACCCGGGATGCGCCCCGGGGCGAGGCGGGCCAGCAGGTACGCGGCGACGAGGGTCGGCACGAACTCGCCGGCCATTCGCAGGGAAAGCGCCGGAAACGGCGTCCAGGCGAGCGTCGCGGCGCACCAGGCCAGGAACACCAGGGCCGCGAGGCCCGGCGGCGTCGCGAGCGGCGGCAACAGCAGGCGCCGCACCGCGCCGGCATCCTCAAGGCAGCGCCCGGCCAGGAACAGCAGCGCCGCGATGGCGACGACGAGGGGGCTCGAGCGGTTGGCCAGCGCCATCGCCAAGGGCAGCGCCGCGAGCGCGACGGCGCCGGCCGCGTAGAGGCGTCGGGACGGATGCACGGCGCGTTCTGCGGACAGCCCTACGGCCTACTGGAGCTGGTGCCCGCGCTTGCCCATCTCGGCGCGCACGCGGACCATGACGTATTCCGAGACTTCCTGGGTCCAGGTCTGCATCGCCTGGACCATCTCGTCGAGGATCTGCGGCTGCGTCTCGACGTAGCGCTTGCCGGCGGGCGAGCGGAAGAACGTCGCGATGTCCTGTAGCTCGGGTTCGGTCAGCTTGGTCGCGTAGATGCGAGCGGCGGTGTCGATGATGCGCTGCTTCTGCAGCTCCATCTCCGGGTTGAGCGAACGCAGCACCTCGTCGAGGTCCTTGGCCAGCTCGGGCCGCGTCACCGACTGCTGCTTGATCTGGTCGGCGAACGCCGGAATGATCGAATCGAACGAGCGGGCGATGCCCGAGCTCAGCATCACCTCGCGGGCGAGCGCGAGGTGGTTCGCGCTGATCGTCGGGGCGCCGCGGTTGGCCGGCGCGGCGGGCGCCGGTGCCGGCTTCGGCGGCGCGGCCTTCGGCGCCTGGGCGAGGGCCGGGCCGGCGACGAGGGCGGCCACCAGGGCGGGAAGGAGGCGGCGGGAGAGTACGGACATTCCGGACGTTCCTGAGCGAGGGGGGATGGGACGGCGACACCGATGCCGTCCCCGGTGCGCCGCTCGGCGGCGCGAAAGGGTTTATGCGAGGCTGCCGATTACGCTGACCTCGGCGCGGCCGTCGCGCTCCTCGGCGAGGATGGCTGCGGTGGCGATCCCGAGGAACAGGCCGTGCTCGACCACCCCGGGAACCGCCCAGAGCAGGGCCGACAACCGCTCCGCGTCGGCGATGCGGCCGAGGCGGGCGTCGAGGATGAGGTGGCCGCCATCCGTCGTCAGCGGCGCGACGCCGGACGTCACGCGCAGCGCGACGTCGCCGGCGCAGCCCGCGCGCGCGATCGCCGCCTCGACGCCGATCCGGGTCGCGGCGAGGCCGAAGGCGTTGACCTCGATCGGCAGCGGGAAGGCGCCGAGCGTCGCCACGCGCTTGGCCGCGTCGGCGATCACCACCATGCGGCGGCTGGCGCAGGCGACGATCTTCTCGCGAAGCAGGGCCGCGCCGCCGCCCTTGATCAGGCGGAGGTCGGCGTCGACCTCGTCGGCTCCGTCGATGGTGAGGTCGAGCTCGGGCAGCTCCTCCAGGGTCGCGAGGCGAATGCCCTCGCGCGTCGCCGCCGCATGGGTCGCCTCGGAGGTCGGCACGCCGACGACGTCGAGGCCGTCGCGGACGCGGGCCCCGAGGAGCGCGACGAAGGCCGCCGCCGTCGAGCCGGTGCCGAGCCCGAGCCGCATGCCCGGCTCGACCAGGTCGAGGGCGCGGGCGGCCGCCGCGCGGCGCAGGTCCGGGCCGCTCACGACGACGTCCCGCCGTCGGGTCTCGTGGAAGGGTGCATGCGCAGGGTGCCGGTTCGTCCCGTTCAGGTGCGGCACGCCCTAGCATGGCCGCCGCCGCGCCGGGAAGCCGCGGCGCCTGCCGAAACCGGCATTCGGATGACGGATCCGCCCGCATGCGCCCCGCCCGCGCCGCGTCAGGGCCGCCCGCCCTGCGGCGGCGTCGCGCTGGCGCCGGCGCGGCCCGGAACGTTGCCGACGAGGGGCGCCTGGGCGGCGCCTTCGGCGGAGGGGTTGGTCTGCTGGGTGCAGACGACCTGCTCCTTCTTCACCAGCACGAAGCAGATGCTCATCTCGCCGGTGCGGTAGTTCACCCGGAACACGCCCGCCTCGCGGGTGTGGCGCGTGGCGACGAGGCCGTATTCCGACGGGGGCTGCGCGCCGGCCCCCTCGCCCGCCGCGAAGCAGACCGTTAGGCCGATGCCGCCCCCGACGTCCTGCAGCCCGTACTGGCACGAGGTGACCTCACCCGTGACCTTGTCGACCCGGTACATGCGGTTGAGGTCGGCCTGCGGGGCCGGGACGAACTCGAACGAGGCGGCGGCGGCGGAAACCGGCGCGAGCAGGCAGAGGCCGAGGGCGAGCAGGCGGATGTTCATGGACGGTCCCGGGGTGTGACGCCCTCTCCTTTCACGGGGGTTTCGGGCAAGTCTGGGGCGTCGGATGTCGTCCGCGCCCCGAGGGGTGCCGGAAACTTGCCCCGTCCGCCGCGGGCGGCTAGCGAGGGCGCCATCCCCCGCCCCTTGCGAAAGCTCGCGATGTCCACCTTGCCGAAGATCGCCGTGTTCGACCTCGACGGCACCCTGGCCGAGACCGCGGGCGACCTGATCGGCACGCTGAACGTACTGCTGGTGCGCGAGGGCCTGCCGGAACTGCCGCTCGCGGAGGCGCGGGACCTGATCGGCGCCGGCGCCAAGGCGCTGATCCGCCGCGGCTTCGAGGCCGCCGGCAAGGGGCTGACGCCCGAACGGCACGAGGCGCTGTTCGCCGACTTCCTGGAGCATTACGGCGCGCACCTGTGCGACCGCTCGCACCTCTATCCCGGCGTGGTCGAGGCGCTCGACCGGCTCGAGGCCGAGGGTTTCCGGCTCGCCGTGTGCACCAACAAGGTCGAGCTCCACGCCGTCGACCTGCTCGACAAGCTCGGCATCGGCGGTCGCTTCGCCGCGATCTGCGGGCGCGCGACCTTCCCCTACAGCAAGCCCGATCCGCGCCACATCACCCTGACGATCGCCAAGGCCGGAGGCGACCCCGCGCGCGCGGTGATGGTCGGGGATTCCCGCGCCGACATCGATGCGGCCAAGGCCGCCGGCATCCCGGTGGTGGCGGTCACCTTCGGCTACACCGACACGCCGGTGGACCGGCTCGGGCCGGACCGGGTGATCGGGCATTTCTCCGAGCTCGCCGACGCGGTCGCCGAGCTGGTGCCGCCGCGGGCGTAGGCGTCTTCGTCCCTAAGCGTAGTCCTCCGGCACCTGCACCTTGCCCGCGCGCAGCACCGTGTAAAGGAACGGCACGAACAGAAGCGTCGCCGGCGTACCGAAGGCGATGCCGCCCATCACGGCGCGCGCCAGCGCCGCGTTCTGCTCGCCGCCCTCGCCCGTGCCGAGCGCCATCGGGATCAGCCCGAGGAACATCGCGCCTGCCGTCATCAGCACCGGGCGCAACCGGGTCTCGCCGGCCAGGAGCGCCGCCTCGATCGCCGAGCAGCCCGTCGCCTCGCGGTGCTCGCGGGCGAAGGTGACGAGCAGGATCGAGTTCGCCGACGCGATGCCCACCGACATGATCGCGCCGAACAGCGACGGGATCGAGAAGGTGGTGCCGGTGACGAACAGGCTCGCGACGATGCCGCAGAAGGCGAGCGGCAGCGCCGCCAGGACCACGAACGGGTCGCCCCAGCTCTGATAGTTCACCGCCATCAGCAGGTAGACCGCCACGAGCGCGATGCTGAGGCCGACGCCGAGGCGCACGAAGGCCGAGTCCATGTTCTCGATCTGCCCGCGCACGGTGATCTTGTCGGGGGCCGGCAGCGCCTTCTGCTCCTCGTCGACGATGGTGCGGATTTCTCGCGCCACCGAGCCGAGGTCGGAATCCTGCACCGCCGCGTAGATGTTGTAGGTCGGCGCGGTGTTGACGTGGTTCACCACCGTCTGCGTCGCCTGGCGGCGCACGGTCGAGACGCTGGACAGCAGGGTCAGCACGCCCGGCTGGTCGCTGTTGGCCCGCACCAGCAGCGGCGTGTTCTGAAGGTCGGTCAGCGAGGCGTTGCGGTATTCCGGCGTCTGCACCCAGAGTTGGTACGGGATGCCGGTCTTCGGATCGGTCCAGAAGTTCGGGGTCACTTGGAAGGAGCCCGACAGGGAGACGTTGAGCCCCTGCGCCACCTGCTGCTGCGTCAGCCCGAGTTCCGAGGCGAGACGGCGATCCACGTCGACGAAGAATTGCGGCGTGCCGACGATCTGGTGGAGGTGCACGTCGACGGCGCCCTTGGTCTCCTTCAGGCGGCGCACGATGTTCTGGGCGACCGCGAGGTCCTTCTCGGCGTTGCGCCCGGACACCTGCACGTCGATCTGCGCCAGCGTGCCGAAGTTGAGGATCTGCGTGATGATGTCGGAGGGCTGGAAGTAGACGATCACGTCGGGGAAGCGCTCGCGCAGCACCTCGCGGAGGCGCTTGGTGTAGGTGCCGACGTCGCCGTGGCCCTCGCGCAGGTTCACCAGCATCTGGCCGTCGTTGTAGCCGACGAAGGAGCCGTCCGAGAACGCGAAGTTGTAGTTGTTCGAGGGCAGGCCGATGTTGTCGAGGATCTGCTCGATCTCGCTCTCGGGGATCACCTCGCGCACCGTCGCGCCGATCGCCGCGAAGACCTGCTCGGCGGTCTCGATCCGCATGCCGGGGCGGGTGCGCAGGTGCAGCGTGAGCTGGCTCGAGGCCACCTGCGGGAAGTAGTCCCGCCCGACGAAGGTGAAGAGCCCGGCGGTGCCGGTGAAGACGAGGACGACGAAGGCGATCGTCGCGACGCGCCGGCGCACGACGACGTGGAGCAGGCCGAGATAGCCGCGGTGGAAGCGTTCGAAGCGAGCCTCGAAGCCGTTCCGGAACCGCTCGGCGAGGTGGAAGACCGGGCGCCCGAGCCAGCCGAGGGCGCGTGTCACACGCCCGCGCCGCGGCGGCGGGGCGGCGGCGTCGTGGTCGCCCCCGTGTCGCTCGACGTATTCGCGGGCGACCAGCACGTCGATCAGCACCGGCACGAGGGTGCGCGAGAGCAGGTACGAGGTCAGCATCGCGAACACGACCGCCAGCGCCTGCGGCGTGAAGAGATATTTCGGCGTGTCGGCCAGCGCGAAGACCGAGACGAAGGCCGCGCAGATCGACAGCGTCGAGATCAGCGTCGGCTTGGCGATGCTGGCCGCGCCCTCGACCACGGACTTGCGGAACGGCTCGCCCTCCTCGAACAGCCGGTAGGTGTTCTCGATCGCCACCGTGGCGTCGTCGACGAGGATGCCGACGGCGAGCGCCAGGCCGCCGAGCGTCATCACGTTGATGGTCTGGCCGAGCGCAGCGAGGATCGCCAGCGAGGTGAGGATCGAAAGCGGGATCGAGATCAGCACGACGATCGTCGAGCGCCACGACCCGAGGAACAGCAGGATCGTCAGGCCGGTCAGGCAGGCGGCGATGGCGGCCTCGTGGATCACGCCCTCGATCGCGGCGGACACGAACACCGACTGGTCGAACAGCGGCTTGATCGCCATGC
Source organism: Methylobacterium cerastii (assembly GCF_022179125.1). GTDB lineage: Bacteria > Pseudomonadota > Alphaproteobacteria > Rhizobiales > Beijerinckiaceae > Methylobacterium > Methylobacterium cerastii. The sequence continues at coordinate 40,803 of NZ_BPQG01000011.1, read as the reverse complement.
CGTCGGGCGCCGCGGCCTGGATCTCGGGCAGCACCTTCTTGACGTTGTTGACCACGTCCAGCGTCGAGGCGGTGCCGTTCTTGAAGATCCGCATCAGCACCGAATGCAGCCCGTCCGAGCGCACGATGTTGACCTGCGGCGGCCCGCCGTCGCGGACGTAGGCGACGTCGCGCACCAGAACCGGCTGGCCGGCCACAACCTTGATCGGGATCTCGTTGAGGGCTGAGATCGCGTCCGGCGTGGCGTTGAGCAGGACCGGGTATTGCTGCTCGCCGATCTTCACGAGGCCCGAGGGCACCGTGAGGTTTTGGGCCGTCATCGCGTTGGTGACGTCGAGCGCGGTCAGGCCCAGGGCGCGCAGGGCCTGGAGGTCGAGGTCGACCATGATCTGGCGCGGGGTGCCGCCGAAGGGCGACGGCAGGGTCGAGCCCGGCACCTGAACCAGGCGCTGGCGGATGCGGTACTGCGCGTAGTCGTAGACCTTGGTCAGGCTCTCCTTCGTCGATGTCAGCGCGAGCTGGATCACCGGCACCGAGGAGGCCGAGAACCGCAGTACGATCGGCGGCTGCACGCCCGGCGGCATCGCCGAGCGGATCGAGTTCATCGCCGAGACGACTTGCGTGATCGCGAGGTCGACGCTGACCTCGCCATCGAAGTAGATCTTCTGGATCGCCGTGCCCTGAAGTGTCGTCGATTCCATCCGCTTGATGTTGTTGACGTTGTTCGAGAGCGAGAACTCGGCGTAGGTGGTGATCCGCCGCTCCATCTCCGGCGTGGACAACCCTGTGTAGGTCCAGACCACCACGACCACCGGGATGTCGACGATCGGCAGCACGTCCTTCGGCGCGACGACGATCGCGCCGCCGCCGGCGAGCATCATCAGCACGGCGAGCACGTAGGTGGTGATGCGAAACTTCAGCGCGTACTGGACGAGGCCCATTTGGTCTCCGCGACCCGGCTGCGGCCAGATCATCGCATCATGAATGCAGACGCCACCGAACGCGAGATTTGTTTCGCGATCATGTCGTTGCGCCGCGACGGCGAAGAGGCCGCAGCCGCGTCAGACTCGCCGCCCCCGGCCTGGACGCAGCTTCGGTGCCGGCTTGTCCGGCGCACCCGGGCAGATCCGGCGCAGCTGCGCCCACTCGGCCTCGCTCAGGATGCGCCGGCCGGATGCGGCGGCGCCGGCCTGCGCCCGGATCGTGGCGGCGCGTTCGCGGGTGAAGGGATGGGTGCGCAGGAAGTCCGGGTCGGTCTCCGCGTCGTCCTTGGCGATCCGCTCCAGCATCGTCGCGAGCGCGGCGGCGTCGCCGCCCGCCGCCTGCATCGTGGCGACGGAATAGGCGTCCGCCGCCCGCTCGGCGTCGCGGCTGTAGCCGGCCGAGAGCGCCGCCTGGCCGAGCGCGACGATGACCGTCGAGCCGGTGAGGTCCCCGAGCACGAGGCTGAGCAGGAACGAGGTGCCAGACGCCTGGATCAGCGCCCGCGTCGGATCGCGCAGGGCCACGTGGCCGAGCTCGTGCGCCAGCACGCCCGCGAACTCGTCGGCGCTTCGCGCCTTGGCGATCAGCTCCGAAAGCACGACGACGCGCGCGCCGGGCAGGGTCAGGGCGTTTGCCGTATTGTGCCGGCGCACCGTCACGGCGAGGTCGGACGGCAGGCCGCGACCGGACACGAGGCGGGCGACGAGGCGGTCGAGCACGGCCCGTCCCGCCGGGTCGGCGCAGGCCGGCGGATCGCCCATCAGGTCCAGCACCTGACCCTCGACCGCGGCGCCGAGACGCGCCTCGACGCCGTCCGGTACCAGGGGCGCGAGGAGGCCGGCCGCGACCGGCAGGCCGAGGGCGACCGCGAGGAGGATGGCGACGCCTGCCGCCAGCGACCCGACGACGAGGCGCCAGGTGCCGCCGGCCGTGTCGGCGCGCTTGCGCAGGTCGGGGCAGCGGATTGCGAGGATGGCGGCGAACGTCGCGTCTACTACCTCGACCTGCCCGGGATCGCCCGCGATCCCGAGGCGCAGGAGCGGCGCCTGCGCCTCGCGCGCCCTCAGGTCGTCGAGGTTCCAGTCGCGGTGCACGCCCGGCCCGGTGATCTCGAGGCGGTCGCCGAGGCGCAGGGTCACGTCGTGCGGCGCGGCGCTCCGGCCGTCGAACCAGCGGCCGGAAGCGGTGCTCGACGGCATCAGAACCCGATCTGCAGCGCGCCGCCCACGTCGAGCGCGTCGGCGAGGCCTTCGTTGAGGCCGCTGCCCGGCCCGTGCGTCGCCGCCAGGATCCGGTTCAGGCCGTCCGCGTCGGCGATGTCGGTCGTGGTCGCGACCGCGGCCCAGAGGCGGGCCTGGACGATGCGCACGTGCAGCACCGCGAAGGCGAGCGCGCCGCCGAGATAGAGCAGGCCGCCGCCGAGCGCCGCCGCCCAGGCGAAGCCGTTGCCGCCCGCGGCCCGCGCTGCGAGCCCGGCGAGGAGCGCGATCAGCCCGACCACCGCGACGAAGCCGAGGAGCGACAGCGCGTAGACGAGGTAGGGCCAGTAGAACTGCCGCGCCCGAAGGGTCGAGACGAGGCGGACCGGGCCCAGGCTTGCGGCGTTCAGACTCGCGGCGTTCATGAACACCTTGGCTTCGCGCGCGCGGTAGAGCGGAACCAGCAGGAGCGCGAGCGGAAGGCAGCACCCGGCCGTGACGCCGAGCGCGATCGCGAGGGTCGCGACGCGGCTGCCGCGATAGGCCGGGTTGAGGATGAGGTCGCCGGCCTTGCCGCCGGGCTTGGGCAGGATCAGGTCGGTCGGCAGGGTGAAGTCGTTGGCGGCGAGCAGCGCCAGCAGCACGGCGAGCACCGGGCCGAACGCCACCGCGTAGAACAGCAGCCACGGCCCGACGAGCGAGCGCCCGCGCGCATCAGACGCCATCCGGCTCGTGCCGACCCGGGTGTGGCCGATGCGGTAGCGTTCGAGGCTGGCGCGCATGAACGGGTAGGCGAGGCCCAGCGTCGCGAGCGTCAGCGTCCACCACAGGGCGGCGCGCGCGGCGTAGACGAGGCCCGATCCGTCCTGGCCGAGGCGGATGCCGCGCCACAGGGTGCGCATCGCCCGATAGCGCCGGCCGCGATAGATCGCGAACTGCCCGACCAGGAACAGCAGCACGAAGGAGAGGATCGCCGAGTACGGCGCCAGCGCCGGCACGGTGATGGCGAGGCCGAACAGGCCGACATAGATCACGATCAGCAGCGCGAGCGCCACGAGGAAGCCGAGGAAGAGCTCGCGCCCGGTGCCGGTGTATTCCGCCGGGCTGCCGTCGACGACGGTTCGGCTCCAGAAGAAGCGCCGCAGGTCGGTCATGTACCAGAAGCGGTAGATACCGAAGGTGACGAGCGAGAGCAGGAACCCGACCACCGCGAGCCCGGTGAGGCCGCGGAGCCGTGGGTCGAACGCGATCTCCCCGGTGCGCGGCATCGGTCCCCCTCCTCAGCCTGCGGTGGACGCGTGGTCAGCGCAGCAGCGCGGACTTCTCGACCTGGAGGGCGGCGGCGATCTCGTCGAGGGCCTTGTGCTCGACCTCGCTGATGCCGCCGAAGTCGGCGACGTCGGCGGCGATCAGGAAGATGTCCTGGCGCTGGTCGAGCGGCCGGTCGGCGACGGCCGCGACGTGACGCAGGTTCTCGATCCGCCCGGCCCGGGTCTTGGCGCGGGCGATGCCCTCGTAGAGCTCCTGCTCGATCCGCAGCGTGTCGTACGACTTCTGGAGGATCGGGTTGGCCCGCATCCCCGAGATCGCCGACTCGACCTCCTCCTCGTCGACGTCGCCGTCGGCGATCGTCACGTTGGCGGCGGCCGAGACCGCGGCCTGCAGGAACAGGCCGTCGCCGGCATAGGACATGATCGTCCGGCCGAACCGCAGAATGGCGTCCTGGAAGATGCTCATGCCTACCTCGCGTTCGCCCGACTCACGGGAAACGCCCTCTCCAAGTCAAGCGTTTTACGTCCCGCGACCGGGCCGCATCCTCGATCGATCGATCTTCGAACGCACCGCACGGTCAACAGCAGCGGAACCCGCTGGTGTTGCCGACGCCGAAGCGGGCGTTCTCCCGATGGCGGAAGAACTCGACCTCGCTCATCGGCGCCTGGTCGGGATGGGTGCGTGCGACGTGCGCGGCGTAGGCCGCATAGTCGCCCTGCCCGACCATCAGCCGCGCCCCGTCGCAGACGCATTTCGACAATGCCTTCCAGCGGTCGCGCAGGCTCTGCGAGGCGGCGTCCACCGGCCTACTCCGCCGCGACGATGCGGGCTTCGCTCTCGATCGCGGTCCAGCGGTCGGAGCGGAGCGCCTTCAGGCAGGCGGCGATGCCGAAGCCGGCGATCGCCACGACGAGGCCGATGAACAGGGCGGCCAGCACCGTGTCGATCCGGTCGTTCAGCACGATCTGGCTCATCTGGCCGAGGTCCTTGGCCGGTGCCAGCACCTTGCCCTCTGCGATCGCGCCCGCGTAGCGCTCGGCGTGGGCGAGGAAGCCGATCTTCGGGTCGGCGGAGAAGATCTTCTGCCAGCCGGCGGTGAGGGTGCAGATGCACAGCCACGCGGTCGGGATGATCGTCACGAACGCGTAGCGCTCGCGCTTCATCTTGAAGATCACCACCGTGCAGAGCGTCAGCGCGACGGCGGCCAGCATCTGGTTCGAGATGCCGAACAGCGGCCACAGGGTGTTGATGCCGCCGAGCGGGTCGGTGACGCCCTGGTAAAGGAAATAGCCCCAGGCGCCGACCGCGATGGCGGTGGCCAGGATGCTCGGAACCCAGGCGTTGGTCTGCTTGAACGCCGGCACCGCGAGGCCGACGAGGTCCTGCACCATGAAGCGGCACGCGCGCGTCCCGGCGTCGACCGCGGTGAGGATGAACAGCGCCTCGAACAGGATGGCGAAGTGGTACCAGAACGCCATCATGCCCTTGCCGCCGACGGCGCTGGAGATGATGTGCGCCATGCCGACGGCCAGCGTCGGCGCGCCGCCGGCGCGTGCGATGATGGTGTGCTCGCCGACGTCCTTGGCGGTCTGGACGATGACCTCCGGCGTCGTCGCGAAGCCGAGCTTGGTCACCGCGGCGGCCGCCGTCTCCGGCGTCGTGCCGAGGAGCGCCACCGGCGAATTCATGGTGAAGTACACGCCCGGGTCGATGACCGTGGCCGAGACCAGCGCCATCACTGCGACGAAGCTCTCCATCAGCATGCCGCCGTAGCCGATGAAGCGCGCGTCGGCCTCGCTGGCGATCAGCTTCGGCGTGGTGCCCGACGCGATCAGGGCGTGGAAGCCCGAGACCGAGCCGCAGGCGATGGTGATGAACAGGAACGGGAAGAGCTGGCCGGCCCAGACCGGACCGGTGCCGTCCACGAACTTCGTCACCGCCGGCATCTGCATGTGCGGGGCGACGAAGGCGATGCCCAGCGCGAGGCCCGCGATGGTCCCGATCTTGAGGAAGGTCGAGAGGTAGTCGCGCGGGGCGAGCAGCAGCCAGACCGGCAGGATCGAGGCGACGAAGCCGTAGCCGATCAGCATCCAGCAGAGCTGCGTGCCGGTGAAGGTGAAGGCCGGGCCCCAGACCGGGCTGTCGGCGATCGCGCCGCCGCCGAAGATCGCCGCCATCAGCAGGACGAAGCCGAGGATCGAGACCTCGCCGATCCGGCCGGGGCGGATGGTGCGGGTGTATACGCCCATCAGCATCGCGATCGGGATCGTCGACATCACGGTGAAGGTGCCCCACGGGCTCTCCGCCAGCGCCTTGACGACGATGAGCGCCAGCACGGCGAGCAGGATCACCATGATCAGGAAGGTGCCGAGCAGCGCGATGACGCCCGGGATGGTGCCGAGCTCGGTGCGGATCAGCTCGCCGAGCGAGCGGCCGTCGCGGCGCATCGACACGAACAGGACCAGGAAGTCCTGCACCGCGCCGGCGAGCACGACGCCAGCGAGGATCCAGAGCAGCCCCGGCAGGTAGCCCATCTGCGCCGCGAGCACCGGGCCGACGAGGGGGCCGGCGCCGGCGATCGCCGCGAAGTGGTGGCCGAACAGCACGCTCTTGTTGGTCGGGACGTAGTCGAGCCCGTCGTTGTGGCGGACGGCCGGCGTCTCGCGCTTCGCGTCGAGGCGCATCACCTTCTCGGCGATGAACAGCGCGTAGTAGCGGTAGGCGATGAGGTAGACGCAGATCGCCGCGACGACGAGCCAGAGGGCGTTCACCGCCTCGCCGCGCTCGACGGCGACGATGGCGAGCGCCGCCGCCCCCAATGCTCCGACCAGGGCCCAGGGGCCGTGCCTACCGATCGCGCCCATCGTTCCGCTCCCGAAGCCGGCTCTGAACGGCCGACGATCATGCGCGGTGATGCCGTACTTTTCGAGCGAGGAAAATCCCCCTCCCTCGGTCGAGTCGACACCCGCGCCGCGTTGTCGCGACGCGTCGCACCACCTGTGCGCTCATCGTTTGACGCTGCGACGCGCGATACCTAGACCGCACACACACCACACGAAACTGCACCACACGAAACCGCACGACACGAAACGGAGACGGATGATGGCGAAGGTCGCGTTCCTGGGGCTCGGCGTCATGGGCGCCCCGATGGCCGGGCATCTGGCCAAGAAGGGCCATTCGGTCACCGTCTACAACCGCACCGCCGCCAAGGCGGAGGCGTGGGTGGCGGCCAACGGCGGCGCGCACGCGCCGACGCCCCGCGCGGCGGCCGAGGGCGCCGAGATCGTGTTCGCCTGCGTCGGCAACGACGACGACCTCCGCGGCGTCGTGCTCGGGCCGGACGGCGCGCTCGCCGGCATGAAGCCGGGCGCGATCTTCGTCGATCACACCACCGCCTCGGCCGAGGTGGCGCGCGAACTCGCCGAGGCGGCCACCGAAGCGGGTGTCGGCTTCGTCGACGCCCCGGTCTCCGGCGGCCAAGCCGGCGCCGAGAATGGTGTGCTCACCGTGATGTGCGGCGGCGAGCAGGCGACCTACGACACGGTCGAGGGCGCGATCGGCGCCTACGCGCGGGCCTGCCGGCTGATGGGTCCGGTCGGCTCCGGCCAGCTTACCAAGATGGTCAACCAGATCTGCATCGCCGGGCTGGTCCAGGGGCTGTCCGAGGGCGTGCACTTCGCCAAGAAGGCCGGGCTCGACGTGGAGGCGGTGCTCTCGGTGATCTCGAAGGGGGCGGCCGGCTCTTGGCAGATGGAGAACCGCGGCGCGACGATGAACGCGGGCAAGTTCGACTTCGGATTCGCGGTCGACTGGATGCGCAAGGATCTCGGCATCCTCCTCGACGAGGCACGTCGCAACGGTGCCAAGCTCCCGGTCTCGGCCCTCGTCGATCAGTTCTACGCCGAGGTGCAGGCCATGGGCGGCAACCGCTGGGACACGTCGAGCCTCGTCGCGCGCCTGGAACGGTAAAAGGCCTCAGGCCAGCTCGGCCATCGCCGCCTCGGGCGAGAGCCAGCGCCAGTCCGCACCCATCTGGTGGCGAAACCAGGTGAACTGGCGCTTGGCGTAGCGGCGGGTGTCGGCCTGCCCGCGCACGATCGCCTCCTCGAGCCCGATCGCGCCATCGAGGTGGGCGATCAGCCCGGGCACCCCGTGCGCGCGCATCACCGGCAGCAGCGGGTCGAGGCGGCGTTCGTGAAGTGCCGCGACCTCGTCGAGGGCGCCCCGGTCGGTCATCGCGCGGAAGCGCAGGTCGATCCGGGCGCGCAGCTCGTCCCGCTCGGGTGCCAGGAAGATCTTCTGCAGCCTTCGTCCCGCAAGCGGGCCTGGCACGCGCTGGCCGTGGAACGCATCGATCGGCCGGCCGGTGGCGGCGTGAATCTCGAGCGCGCGCATCACCCGGGCGCGGTCGCTCGGCCGCAGCCGGGCGGCGCCGGCCGGGTCGCGTACGGCGAGGTCGGCATGCAGCGCCTCGGTCGGCCGACCCTCGCAGGCGGAGCGGATCGCTGTGCGCACCGCGTCCGGCACCGGCGGCAGGTCCGAGAGGCCTTCCTCCAGGCTGCGGAAGTACAGGCCGGTCCCGCCGACGAAGATGGGTAGCCGCCCGTCGAGGTCTGCCAGCAGGGCCGCGGAGTCCCGCGCGAAATGCCCGGCGGAGTAGTTCACTGCGCCGTCGACGTGTCCGTACAGACGATGCGCGACGCGCGCCTCCTCGACGCGATCCGGCCGGGCCGAGAGCACGCGAAGGTCGGCGTAGACCTGCATCGAGTCGGTGTTGACGACGACCCCGCCCTGACGAAGCGCCAGCGCCGTCGCGAGCGCCGACTTGCCCGAGGCGGTCGGCCCTGCAATGAGGATCGCCTCCGGCCGCCCCTGCGACGACGCATTTGAAAGCGGCAACACGAAATCGTCGGCTCCGATGACCCTTGTCGCGACCCTGATAGCAAACGAGGCCCGCCCCGCCATCACCGATGCGGTGCTGGCCGAGGCGCGGCTGGTGCTGGCGACCGAGCACCAGCCGCGCATCCTGCACGGCGAGGTCGCCGCCGAGGTTCTGCTGCCGGGCGCTCCCGCCGCCGCGGCGGCGCTGACTGAACGCCTGCGCACGGCGCTCGGCGGCGAGCCGATCGACGTCGCGGTGTTGCCGGCCGACGCGCACCGCCGCAAGCGCCTGTTCCTCGCCGACATGGACTCGACCATGATCGAGCAGGAATGCATCGACGAGCTCGCCGACACGATCGGCCTGAAGCAGCAGGTCTCCGAGATCACCGAGCGCGCGATGCGCGGCGAGATCGCCTTCGAGCCCGCGTTGCGCGAGCGCGTCGCCCTGCTCCGCGACGTGTCGGCCGGGGTGGTGGACGCCCTGATCCGCGACCGGCTGACCCTGACCCCGGGCGGCCGCACGCTGGTCCACACGATGAGCGCGCACGGGGCGCGCACCTGCCTCGTCTCCGGCGGCTTCACGCTGTTCACCGGGCCGATCGCCGAGGCGCTCGGGTTCGACGAGCATCACGCCAACCGGCTCGGGCTTGCGGGTGGACGCCTCACCGGCCTCGTCGACGATCCGATCGTCGGGCGCGAGGCCAAGCGTGCGACGCTGATCGCCCTGCGCGACGGCCTCGGCCTCGCGCCGACGGAGACGCTGGCGGTCGGCGACGGGGCGAACGACCTCGACATGCTCGGGGAAGCCGGTCTCGGCGTCGCGTTCCGTGCCAAGCCCGCGGTGGCGGCGGCGGCGAAGGTCCGCATCGAGCACGGCGACCTCAGCGCGCTGCTTTACCTGCAAGGCTACATGGCGAGCGAATTCGTCGCCTGACCGTCATCAGTGCAGGCTGCGGACGAGCGCGACGACCGCCCCGAGGATCGCGACGGTCTGAAACCCGATCATCCCGAACATCGACTCGATGATGTCGGATTTCGCCGTGGCGATGTCCGCGCGGGCCGAGAGGCGCAGAGCTTCGATGTCGGCCTTCGTCACGATCCGAAGCGCTTCGATGTCGTGCCGGACGTCCACGATGTCACCCTTGGTGGGGATACCGCTGGCGAACACCTCGGGCATGGCGTCGGGCATCCCCTCAGCCTGCTCCGGCGTGAGGTGCGCCTTCTCACGCAGGCTGCGCGCGAACTTCAGCGTATCGAAGGCGACGGCATTCACGGGGTCGGCTGCCTCGCGCACGGGCTCTCATCGGAAACGGAGGGCGACCGGTTCGGTCCGCGCATGCAAGGCGTCAGCGTGTTCCCATCCGCCACGAACGAGAACGCCGCCGCTCGGAATGGGCGGCGGCGTCAGGTGTCGCGGTCGCCTCAGCGGTCGATCAGTCGAGGCCGATCGCCACGAACCGCACGTCGCCGGTGGCGCTCGCCACCAGCAGCAGGACGGACTTGCGAGCGTCCTTCCGCAGGGCTTCGACGCGCTTGGTCACGTCGGCGGGCGTGTTGACTGCTTCCTGGCCGACCTCGACGATCACCTCCCCGGGCTGGATGCGCTTGTCGGCCGCCGTCGAGTTCGGGTCGACCCGGGTGACGACCACGCCCTTCACGCCGTCCTTGATGTTGTACTTGCGCCGAAGCTCGTCGGTGAGGCCCGACAGATTGAGGCCAAGTGCTTGGCGGGTCGCATTCTCGGGCTCCGGCTGGCGCAGGTTGGCGAGCTGAGGCTTGTCGCTGTCCTCCAGGCGGCCGAGCGTGACCGACTTCGTGCTCTCCTCGCCCTTGCGGACGACCACGACGTCGACCTTCTGCCCGACTGGCGTCGAGGCGACGATGCGCGGCAGGTCGCTCGAGGCCTTCACCGGCGTACCGTTGAACTTGACGATCACGTCGCCGACTTCGAGACCCGAGGTCTTGGCCGGGCCCTTCTCGTCGACTCCGGCCACCAGGGCGCCCTTGGCGCCTCCCTTGAGCCCCAGCGCCTCGGCGGTGGCGTCGTCCACGTTTTGGATGCGCACGCCGAGCCAGCCGCGGCGGACCTCGCCGAACTCGCGAAGCTGGTCGATCACCGGCTTGGCCGAGCTCGACGGGACGGCGAAGCCGATGCCGACGGAGCCGCCGGTCGGCGACAGGATCGCCGTGTTGATGCCGATCACCTCGCCGTCCATGTTGAACAGCGGGCCGCCGGAATTGCCCTTGTTGATGGCCGCGTCGGTCTGCAGGTAGTTGTCGTAGGGGCCCGACTCGATGTTGCGCCCCCGCGCCGAGACGATGCCGGCCGAGACCGAGCCGCCGAGCCCGAACGGGTTGCCGATCGCGATCACCCAGTCGCCGGCGCGCATCTTGTCCGAATCGCCGAAGGGCACCGCCTTGAGCGGCCGCTCCGCCGTCGGCTTCACGCGCAGGACGGCCAGGTCGATCTTCGAATCCTTGCCGATGATCTCGGCCTTCAGCTTGGTCCCGTCGTGCAGGATCACCTGGATGTCGTTGGCGTCGCCGATGACGTGGTTGTTCGTGACGACGATGCCCGACGCGTCGATGATGAAGCCGGAACCGAGCGAACTCGACTTGCGCTGCTGGCGCGGATTCTCGCTCTCGCCGCGCTGCTCGTTGCCGCCGCGTCCGCCGCGCTTGTTGAAGAACTCCTCGAACAGGTCCTCGAACGGCGTGCCCGGCGGCAGCTGCGGTCCTGCGCGGTTGCCGGGGCGCGCTTCGACGGTGGTCGAGGCTGAGATGTTGACGACAGCGTCGTCCACCTTCTCCGCGAGGTCGGCCAACGATTCCGGGCCCTTGGCGTAGGCTGGCATCGCCACCGACGAGGACGCGATCAGGATCGCGGCGGCGACCGTTCGCGCTGAGCGGCGGAACCGGGCGAAGGGATGCGCGGGCGCGCTCGCGACGGGGTACATGATCGACCTCTTCAAGAACGCGTTTCCGGAGCTGCTTCTTATGGACCGTCAGGACGGCCGGCGGTTCGTCCGCCACCTTTCAAGATCGTCGGCGGCCCGCCCGCTTCAAGGGCGGGCCGCCTGCATCATCGTCAGCGCGCGGTGCCGGTCGAGCCTGTCGTCGCGGACGGGTCGGCGCCTCGCGGCGCGCCGCCCTGGGCCGCCTTGCCCTGCGGATCGCTGAAGTAGCGGAAGAAGTCCGAATTCGGGCTCATCACCAGCCGGGTCTCGGAGCCCTTCAGCCCGGTCTCGTAGGCCTGCATCGAGCGGTAGAAGCTGAAGAAGCTCGGGTCCTTGCCGAAGGCTTCGGCGAGGATGCGGTTCTTGTCCGCGTCGCCCTGACCCCGAAGCTTCTCGGCCGTCTGCGTCGCGTCGGCGAGGATCACGGTGACGTCGCGGTCTGCCTTGGCCTTGATCGTCGCGGCGATCTGGTCGCCGTTGGCGCGGATGTCGGCGGCTTCGCGCTCGCGCTCCGTCTTCATCCGGCGGTAGACCGCGACGCTGTTCTGCGCCGGAAGGTCCACGCGGGTCATGCGCAAGTCGACGATCTGCACGCCGAGCGCCTTGGCCTCACGGTTCACGTCCTCCTGGATCTGGTTCATCAACCGGGTGCGCTCGGTCTTGACGATGGCGTCGCGGGTCGAGCGGGCCAGCACGTTGCGCAGGGACGAGTTGGTGAAGCTCGCCAAGCGCTGATTGGCCAGCGCGACGTTGTTCACCGACTGGTAGAACCGCAGCGGGTCGATGATGCGGTAGCGGGCGAAGGCGTCGACCTCCAGGTTCTGGCGGTCGGCCGTCAGCAGGGTCTGTACCGGCAGGTCGAGGTCGAGGACGCGCTTGTCGAACAGTACGACGTTCTCGACGAAGGGCAGCTTGAAGTAGAGTCCCGGCTTGTCCTCGCCGGTCTGGTTCAGGACGGCGCGGACGCGGCCGAACTGGAGCACCAGGGCCTGCTGCATCTGCCCGACGGTGAAGACCGAGGCGTAGAAGGCGAGCGCGAGCGCGGCGGCGATGACCGCCGAGCCGGTGCGGATGGCCTGTGCGTTCATCGGGCCGCTCCATTCGTCTGCGCCGGGGCGGGGGTGCGGGACCCGAATTCGGCCAGCGGCAGCACGGGCACGACGCCCGCCGCACCAGTCGCGCCGGAACCGGCGACGCCCTGGTCGATGATCACCTTGTTCACGGAGCCCAGCACCTTCTCCATCGTCTCCAGGAAGATCCGCTCGCGGCTGATCGTCGGCGCGGTCTTGTAGGAGGCGTAGACCTCGTCGAAGCGCGCGGCCTGTCCGGTCGCGTCGGCGGTGGCCTTGGTCTTGTACGCTTCCGCCGCCTGGACGATCTGCGAAGCGCGCCCGCGGGCCTGCGGAACCTCGCGGCTCGCGTAGGTCTTCGCCTCGTTCTGCGCCGTGTCGGCGTCCTGCTGCGCCGCGTTCACGTCGATGAAGGCGGGCCGGACCTCCGGCGGTGGGTTGACGCTGACGAGCTGCACCACCTCGATGCGGACGCCGGCGCCGTACTCGTCGAGGGCGTTCTGGGTGATCTCCTTGACCTCCTGGGCGACGCTCGACTGCTCGTTCGTCAGGATCGCCTGAATGTTGCGGCGGCCCACGACCTCGCGCATCGCGCTCTCGGCGATCGCCTTGATCGTGCCCTCGGGGTTCTGGAGGTTGAACACGTAGTCCGAAGCCTTCAGCGGGTTCACGCGCCACTGCACCTCGAAGTCGAGGTCGACGATGTTCTCGTCGCCCGTGAGCATCAGGCTCTCGTCTGGCATGTCCCGGGTGCGCGCCTGGGCGCCGCCGGCGGACCGGAAGCCGACCTGGATCGAGTTCACCTGTCCGACGTTCGGCTTGATCACGCCGCCGACCGGATAGGGGAAGTTGTAGCGCAGGCCCTCTCCCTTCGAGCCGACGTAGCGGCCGAAGATCGTCTCGATGCCGACCTGGTTGGGGGCGACCGTGTAAAAGCCCGTCGCGAGCCACAGGCCCACGGCCAGCGCCCCGATCACCACGAAGCTCTTGCCGCCGCCGAGCGAGCCGCCAGGCATGACGCCGCGCAGGCGGTCCTGGCCGCGCCGCAGGAGGTCCTCGAGATTGGGGGGCGTCTTACCGCCGCCGCCGCCACCGCCGCTGCCCCAGGGGCCGCCGCCATTGCCGCCGCCGCCACGACCCCAGGGACCTCCCCCGCCGCCACCGCCGCCGCTCTGATTGCTCCAAGGCATGCTAGCCGTCTTCTCCTGCCTGCTGCGGGGTCGCCCGCGCGCCAACGATTCGAACCGCCCACGCGGCCCGCGACCGTGTCCAAACCTGCCCGGATGAGGCAGCCACCGGAACGAGCGGAGGCCTACGCACCTGCGAGGGACCGTCGCCTGCTGTCAAGGCAGGCAGGTGGGCATCGCCGCCCCCTTTGGCAACCGCGACCCGACGCCCCTGCACATCCGTGCGAAATCGTGGTTTTCACGGGATGCGTTCGAGGTCCACGAACGTGTAGGCGTGCTCGTCGTGCGGGCCGGCCGGATGGGCCTCGCGGAAGGTCTCGCGAAACACGCTCCGGTCGAAGTCCGGGAAGCGCACGTCGCCCTCGGGACTCGCCGCCACCTCGGTCAGCCGCAGCGCGTCGGCGTGGGGCAGCGCGAGCCGGTAGATCTCGGCGCCGCCGACCACCATCAGTTCCTCGGCCGAGGCCGCCGCCAGCGCCTGCGCCCAATCGTGCACCGTCTCGACGCCCTCGACCATGAAGCCGCGGTCGCGGGTCAGCACCAGCGTGCGCCGCCCGGGCAGCGGGCGGCCGATCGAGGCGTAGGTCTTACGGCCCATCAGCATCGGCTTGCCCATGGTGACGGCCTTGAATCGCTTGAGGTCCCCGCGCAGGTGCCACGCGAGCCCGTTGTCCCGGCCGATCACGCCGTTCTCGGCCAGGGCCACGACGAGGATGATCCGCGGCCGCGCGCCGGCGATCGAAGCGGGCATCAGACGGCCACCGGTGCGCGGATCGCGGGATGGGGGTCGTAGCCCTCGATCGCGATGTCCTCGTAGCGGAAGGCGAACAGGTCGCGGATCTCGGGGTTGAGGCGGAGCGTCGGCAGCGGGCGCGGCGCGCGGGCGAGTTGGAGGCGCGCCTGGTCGAGGTGGTTTCGGTAGAGGTGCGCGTCACCGAAGCTGTGGACGAAGTCGCCGGGCCGGAGCCCCGTCACCTGCGCGATCATCGCGGTGAGGAGCGCGTAGCTCGCGATGTTGAACGGCACGCCGAGGAAGGCGTCGGCCGAGCGCTGGTAGAGCTGGCACGAGAGGCGCCCGTCCGCGACGTAGAACTGGAACAGGCAGTGGCAGGGCGCCAGCGCCATCCGGTCGAGGTCGGCCGGATTCCAGGCCGAGACGACGAGGCGGCGCGAATCGGGGTTGCGGCGGATCTCCTCGACGACCCAGGCGATCTGGTCGACGGTGCCGCCGCCGGGCTTCTCCCAGGAGCGCCACTGCTTGCCGTAGACCGGGCCGAGGTCGCCGTCCGCGTCGGCCCACTCGTCCCAGATCGTCACCCCGTTGGCGCGCAGCGCGGCGACGTTGGTGTCCCCGGTCAGGAACCACAGCAGCTCGTGGACGATCGAGCGCAGGTGCAGCTGCTTCGTCGTGACCAGCGGAAAGCCACGATCGAAATCGAACCGCATCTGGTGCCCGAACACCGAGAGGGTGCCCGTGCCGGTGCGGTCTTCCTTGGCGCAGCCCTCGTCGAGGATGCGGGTGAGCAGGTTGTGATACGCGTCCATCGGCGACCTTCCTGCCCGCCTTCGCGCGTGTTGCCAAGCATGCTCTCCCGAGATCGGCATCCGGGCGGAGCCCGACATGGGACTGGATGGTGCGGTCCGACCTGCTATCTCTTCGCCCATGAGTTCACTCGCGTCCGTTCCCCGTCCGCGCGACCAGATCCAGGGCGCGCGTCCGCCCTCCGTCGAGCGGCTCCTCGGGCATCAGGTTGCTGCCAGTCTGATCGAGACCTTCGGGCGGACCGCTGTCCGAGACGCCGTCCGCGAAGACTTGGCGGCGATCCGCGCCCGCGCCGAGGGCGTCCCGGACGAGCCCGCGATCCTCGCCGCCGTCGAGGGGCGCCTGTCTGCGCTGTCGCGCGCTTCGCTGCGCCCGGTCTTCAACCTCACCGGCACGGTGCTGCACACCAACCTCGGCCGCGCCCTGCTGCCGCCGGAGGCGGCCGAAGCGGTGTCCGCAGTGATGACCGGGGCTGCCAACCTCGAATTCGACCTCGCCACCGGCGAGCGCGGCGAGCGCGACGACCACGTCGAGGCGCTGATCTGCCGGCTGACCGGGGCCGAGGCGGCGATCGTCGTCAACAACAACGCGGCCGCCGTCTTCCTCGTCCTCAACGCCCTGGCGATGCGCAAGGAGGTGGTGGTCTCCCGCGGCGAACTGGTGGAGATCGGCGGCTCGTTCCGCGTCCCCGACGTGATGGCGCGGGCCGGCTGCCGCCTTCGCGAGGTCGGCACCACCAACCGTACGCACCTGCACGACTTCGACGAGGCGCTTGGCCCGCGAACCGGCCTGGTGATGCGGGTGCACCCGAGCAACTACGAGATCCGCGGGTTCACGGCGCAGGCCCGGGAGGACGAACTCGGCGCGCTCTGCCGCGCCCGCGGCGTGCCGCTGGCCGTCGACCTCGGCAGCGGCAGCCTGGTGGATCTCGCCGCCCACGGCCTGCCGCCGGAGCCGACCGTGCGGGCAGCGCTGGCGCATGCCGACCTCGTCACCTTCAGCGGCGACAAGCTCCTCGGTGCGGTCCAATGCGGGATCGTCGCCGGGCGGGCGGACCTGTTGCGGAAGATCCGCAAGAGCCCGCTCAAGCGGGCGCTGCGCGTCGACAAGATGACCTACGCCGCGCTCGAGGCGACGCTGCGGCTCTACCTGAACCCCGAACGGCTCGCCGAGCGCTTGCCGACTCTGCGGCTGCTGACCCGGAAAGCCGAGGCGATCGACGCGCAGGCGCGCCGCCTTGCGCCGGAGGTGGCGCGCCGCCTCGCCGGCCGGGCGGAGGTGGCCGTCGCCGCCTGCAGCAGCCAGATCGGCTCGGGCGCGCTGCCAGTCGAGACCCTGCAGAGCGCCTGCCTCGTGCTCACCCAGGCCGCCGGCGACGGGGCGCGTCGCGGCGGCGCCTGGCCGAAGCGCATGGCGGCGGCCTTGCGCGCCCTGCCGGTTCCGGTGATCGGCCGCATCGCCGACGGCGCGGTACACCTCGACCTGCGCACGCTCGAGGACGAGCCGGGGCTGCTCGCGAGCCTCGACGGTCTCGGCGCGTGATACGGTAAGCTGCTCTGCGTGACGCGCTTTTCGACCGAAAGTCGTCACCGCCCTCTCAACGACCGGAGATATCGTGTTATGCCGGGCGATCGGGGCAACGGGGGAACGCGACGGATTTCCGTGCGTGGCGATGTGGACGACTGAGATGGCGTGCATGACGGAGGAGTTGCGGGAGCCGCCCGGGGCGGAGTTCGACCGGACCAGGGATCCCCTGCTCCTCGACAACCAGCTCTGCTACGCCCTCTACGCGGCCGCGCACCGGATGACGAAGTCCTACCGTCCGCTCCTCGAACGGATCGGTCTGACCTACCCGCAATACCTCGTGCTGATGGTCCTGTGGGAGACCGACGGCGTCACCGTCTCCGAGATCGGCCGGCGCCTCCGCCTCGATTCCGGCACGCTGACGCCGGTGCTGAAACGCCTGGAGACGGCCGGCCTGCTGCAGCGCAACCGCCGCCGCACCGACGAGCGCGAGGTCGAGATCGCCCTGACCGAGAAGGGTCGCGCCCTGCGTGCCGACGCGGCGGAGGTGCGCCAGAGCGTGATGTGCCAGCTCGACCTGACTGAGCCCGAGGTGCAGGCGATGCGGATCGACCTGAACCACCTGATCGACAGCCTGTCGAAGGACTGATCCTGGAAGGCGCCTAAGGCGCGGCTTCCCTGGCGATGCCGGCGAGCCCGGCCTCGTAGACCCCGGCGATGTCGGCGACCGCCTCCGCCTCGGTCATCCCCTCGGCCTCGAAGTGCGCGGTCCAGGTGATGGTCGCGCCCTTTCCGGCGCCCCCGCCGATCGGCGCCACCGAGAGCGTCGCGGCGTAATCCTTCACCGGCAGCGGCCCCGAGACCAGCCGGTAGGAATAGCTCATCGCCGCCTCGTCCCGCGCCGTCTCGGTCTCGATCAGCGTGCCGAGCCCGCCCGCCGCCACCAGCGCGCGCACCGGCGCGCCGCTTTCCGACGACAGCGTGCAGCGCGTCACCTGTGGATGCCAACGCGCGATGTCGCAGAATCCGCCGACCAGCGACCAGACCGCTGCGGGCGGCGCGGCGACGACGCGCGAGCGGGTCACCTCCAGCGCGAACGCCTCGGATGGGACGGCGGCGCCGATGGCTGTCGCGAGGAGCAGGCCCGGCAACGGCCTGCGGTGGACGCGTCTTCCCGGTCTCATTGGCATGGTCCGCTTCGAACGCCCCGTCCCCAACTCCGACATAGGTCGAAAGCCGCCGCGATCACGCCTCCGCCGCGAGGATCGCCCAGCCGTGCGGCGGAAGGCGGATGCGGCCGGCGGGCGCAGAGAGGAGGTCGGCCTGGCCGGCTTCCAGCCCGCGCGCACCGGGCGCCGGCTGCTCGGTGGGCTCGTCCGACAGGTTGAGGGCGAGGAGGAGCCGGTGCCCGTCGCCGCGGGTCTCCAGCGTCATGGCGGTGTTGGTCAGGTGCAGCGTCCGCGTTCGCGCCGTATGGAGCCAGGGGTTCCGGCGCCGCAGGGCGACGAGGTCCTGATGCAGCCTGTAGGTCGGCCAGCCCTCTGGGGCGAGGTCGTCGGGCGACGGCGGAAAGGCGGGGCGGATCGCGTCGTCGCCGCCTTCGCGCTCCTCCTTGAGGCCGCGGAAGGCCTGCTCGTCGCCGGCATAGATCGAGGGCGTGCCGCCGACCGTGAACAGCACGGCCAGAGCGTGGGGCAGGTGCCGGATGTCGGCGAGCCGGCTGGCGATCCGGGTCACGTCGTGGTTTCCGACGAAGGTCATCGGCACGAAGGCTTCGAGGAATGCATCGTGCCGCTTCAGGGCGTGGGCGAGCTCGAACAGGTTGCGGTCGTTCAGTCCGGACCAGATCGCCTTCCACAGCTCGTACTGCGTCACCGAATCCAAGCCCGTCTCGGCGACGACGCCGGCGTAGTCGCCGTGGATCACCTCGCCGACGAAGTAGGCCTCGGGATGTGCGGCGCGGACCCGCGGCAGGACGCGGGTCCAGAACGCCCGCGGCACGGCGTAGGCGGCGTCGAGCCGCCAGCCGTCGGCGCCGCGGGCGAGCCAGTGGTTCATCACCGCCACGACGTGGTCGGCGACCTCGGGATGGTCGTGGTTCAGCGTGACGAGGGCGCGGTGGCCCTCGAAGCAGCGGTGGTCCGGCACGTCGCCGGGGTTCGTCCCCTCCGGCCAGGTCAGGTGGAACCACCCGGCCTGCGCCGCCGACGGCCCCTCGTCGAGCACCGCGCGGAAGGCGGCGAAGTCCTGCCCGACATGGTTGAACACGCCGTCGAGCAGGACCTTGAGGCCGCGGCCATGGGCGGCCGCGACCAGCCGGTCGAAGTCGGAATCGTCGCCGAGGCGCGGATCGATGCGCAGGTAATCGATCGTGTCGTAGCCGTGGGTGGAGGACGCGAAGATCGGCCCGAGCGCCAGCCCGGTCGCGCCGAGGTCGGCGGCGTAGTCGATCCAGGCGGCGACCTGGTCCAGGCGATGCGCGGTCGCCATGCCGCGCCGGACGGTCTGCTCCGCCCCGACGAAGCCGAGGGGGTAGACCTGCCACCACACGGTGTCGCGTATCCAATCGGGCATGTTCGTCGTCGATCCTCGGCCGGCGCGGCCACGCCCGACAGATAGGGCGGCCCCGCGGAAATCAGCGGCGGAGCCGGTTGCCGAGCACGAAGCCGTAGAGCCCCATCAGGATGATTCCGGCCGCCCCCTCGATGCCGACGAGCAGGTTGGTGAAGCGGCCGATCGGCTTCACGCCGATCTCCGGCGGGTTCGCCGTCATCATGTTGAGCGCGCTGTAGCTCAGCCAGTCGACGGCGTTGCGGGTCGGCTCGCTGGATCCGTCCGGGATCAGGCCGCCGGCGAGGCCGAACAGGGCGGCGAAGGCGACGATGAGGATGGCGAAGGCGCGGGCGATCCGCGACAGGCTCTCGCCGTAGTCGCACAGCCACTCGACGAAGCGGTCCGAGGTCCAGCGGTAGCCATGGCGGAGGACGGCACGCCCGTCTCGGGCGGTCCAGGCCGCGCGGGTCTTCTGGCCTGCTTCGAGCCGGCCCATGCGGCGGCCGCGCTTGTACGCCCAGCTCGCCTCGTCGTGGCTGCCGATGCTCTTCAGGTTCTGCTCCAGGGCGAGGTAGCTCGCCTGCGCGCCAGCGTAGTCGCCAGCCGCCTCCTCGCCGACCATGCCGTCGAGCTGCTCGATCCGCATCCGCGTGCCGTTGAGCCAAGCGCCGGCGAAGCGCGCGTGGCGCAGCTTGCAGGTGACGAAGTTCAGCCGCACCAAGCTGGTGTCGGAGAGGTCGGCGCCGGAGAGGTCGGCGCCGTCGAGCTTGACGTTGGAGAGGTTCGCACCGCGTAGGCGCGAGCCCACGAGGCGGGCCTTGGTCAGGCTCGCGCCCTCGAAGTCGGCATGCGTCAGGTTCACGTCCGAGAGGTCGGCCTCGTCGAGGCGCGCCCGCTTGAAGCTGGTGTCGTCCGCATCCGCGCCGGTGAAGTCGGCGCCCCACAGGTCGGCGCCGGAGAAGTCCGCGCCGTCCAGCAGCGCCTTCGGGAACTTCGCGAAGCGCAGGGCCGCGTCGTCGAAGCGCGCATCCTCCAGCATCGCCTCGCGGAAGCTCGCCTGGCCGGCGACGATGCCGCGGAAATCCGTGCCGCTGAGGTCGGCCTCGCCGAGGTCGGCCTCCTCCAGGATCGCATACGAGAAGTCGGCCGAGCGTCCGACCGCCCCCGACAGCGTCGCCCGCCGCAGGTTGGCGTGCGAGAGGTTCGCGCCCTCCATCCGCGCCCGGTCGAGGTTCGCGTCGGCGAGATTGAGGCCGCCGCATTCGGCGTCCCACCAGGCCGGCGGAGGCAGCGCGGCGTCGATCCGGCGGGCGAGCGCCGCGCCGCCGGCGTCGAGGCGCACGAGGTCGAGCCCGTGCTCGCCGGCCCCGAACGGCGCGCCCTGGGCGGCGGCGATCCGGTCGAGGACCGCCTCGGTCCGGGGATCGCGCGGGGCGTCTGCGGCGCGCGGCGCCGGGATCTCGTTCCGGTCGGACAATCGGGGTCGTGCTTTCGATGGGGGCCGGCGCGAGCCGTAGCACGGCGAGGCGCCCGGCGCCGACCCTGCCAGTGCGCGGCGTTTGCCGCACGCAGCCGAGCGGACCCTTTCGCGCCGACGAAGGGTTCTTCTTTGAGGATCGCGAAGGTTGGAGTTTCGAGGATGACGGATTCGGTGCAGCTCGATCCCTACGAGGGGCCGGCCGGCGGCTGGGGGTCGGCGAAGTCGCTCACCGAGATCCTCCTGCGCGAGCAGATCCCCGTCACCGGCGGCCTGATGCTGCGCCACCAGAACAAGCCCGGCGGCTTCATGTGCGTCAGTTGCGCCTGGGCCAAGCCCGGCAAGCCGGCGGTGTTCGAGTATTGCGAGAACGGCGCCAAGGCGACCGCCTGGGAGGTCACGCGCAAGCGCATCGGCGCCGAGTTCTTCGCCGCCCACACGGTCACCGAGCTCACCGGCTGGCGCGACTACGACCTGGAGGAGCTCGGGCGCCTGACCGTGCCCCTGCGCTGGGATGCGGCGAGCGACCGCTACCTGCCGGTCTCGTGGGATGCCGCCTTCGCGGAGATCGGCGCCGAGTTGAAGGCGCTCGATCCGAAGGCGGCTGTGTTCTACGCCTCCGGACGCGCCTCGCTCGAGACCTCGTACATGTACGGCCTGCTGGCGCGGCTGCACGGCAGCAACAACCTGCCCGACTCGTCGAACATGTGCCACGAATCGACCTCCGTGGCGCTTCCAGAAAGCATCGGCTCGCCGGTCGGCACGGTGCTGCTTGAGGCGTTCGAGCACACCGACTGCATCCTGTTCTTCGGGCAGAACCCCGGCTCGAACGCGCCGCGGATGCTTCATCCGCTCCAGGATGCGAGCCGCCGCGGCGTCCCGATCATCACCTTCAACCCGTTCCGGGAGCGGGGGCTGGAGCGCTTCACCAACCCGCAGGCGCCGCTCGAAATGCTGACGAAGTCCGAGACGCGGATCTCGTCGCAGTACCTGCAGGTCAAGGCCGGCGGCGATTTCGGGGCGATCTACGGGATCTGCAAGGCGCTGCTGGCGCTCGACGACGCGGCGATCGCGAGCGGCGCCGAGCGCGTGCTCGACACCGCCTTCATCGCCGAGCACACCCACGGCTTCGAGGCGTTCGCGGCCTCGGTCCGCGGAAAGTCCTGGGACGAGCTGGAGCGGCGCTCGGGCCTGACCCGCAAGGCGCTGGAGCAGACGGCGGCGACCTACGCCAAGGCGAAGGCGACGATCGGCGTCTACGGCATGGGGCTGACCCAGCACCGCATGGGCGTCGAGACCGTGCAGGCCCTGGTCAACCTGCTCTTGATGCGCGGCAACATCGGCAAGCGCGGCGCCGGCATATGCCCGGTCCGCGGGCATTCCAACGTCCAGGGGCAGCGCACGGTCGGCATCACCGAGAAGCCGGAGTTGGTGCCGAACGACAAGCTGCGCGAGCTCTACGCCTTCGAGCCGCCGATGGAGAAGGGTCTCAACACCGTCGAGGCCTGCGAGGGTATCCTCGACGGTTCGGTGAAGGCGTTCGTGGCGCTCGGCGGCAACTTCATCCGCGCGGTGCCGGAGACCGCGCTGATGGAGGAAGCCTGGAAGACGCTTCGCCTGACCGTCCAGATTTCGACGAAGCTCAACCGCAATCACCTGATTCACGGCGAGGTCGCCTACATCCTGCCCTGCCTCGGCCGAATCGAGATCGACGAGCAGGCCGGCGGGCGGCAGGCGGTGTCGATGGAGGATTCGACCGCCTGCATCCATGGCTCGAAGGGCTATGCCGAGCCGGCCGGACCCGAGCTGCTGTCCGAACCGCGCATCGTCGCCGGGATCGCCAAGGCGACGCTGACGCCGAACCCGCGGATCGACTGGGATCGCTGGGGCGGCGACTACGCCAGCGTTCGCGACGCGATCGAGGCGACCTATCCCGACCAGTTCAAGGACTTCAACGCGCGGATGTGGACGCCCGGCGGCTTCCGCCGGCCGATTCCGGCCGCCGACCGCACATGGAAGACCGACACCGGCAAGGCGAACTTCGTCACGCCGCGCAGCCTGTCGGCCGACCCCGACACCGAGCAGGCCGACCCCGAGGTGATGCGGCTCATCACCATGCGGTCGAACGACCAGTTCAACACCACGATCTACGGCTACGACGACCGATTCCGCGGCGTGAAGGGCACGCGGATGGTGCTGTTCATGAACCGCGACGACATCGCCCGCCTCGGCCTGCGCGACGCGCAGACCGTTCACCTCGTCGGCGCGACGGACGACAAGGTGGTGCGGCGGGTCGAGGGCTTCCGGGTGCTGGCCTACGACATCCCAACGGGCTGCGTCGGCGGCTACTACCCCGAGTGCAACCCGCTGATCCCGCTCTGGCACCATGCCGAGCGCAGCAAGGTGCCAGCGGCGAAATCCGTACCCGTGCGGATCGAGGCCGCTTCGGCCTGATCCTAATCCCGCTGGGCCGGCGCGCCGAATGCGTGTCGCCGGCCCGAAAGCCTCAGCCTTCCGCGTGCATCTCCGGCGCCATGTAGGGCCGGCCCTCGGCGGTCAGCGCGCGGTCGACCGCCTCGATCGCGACGAGGATCCGGGTCAAATCCTCGGCCATCGACACCGGCGCAAGGTCGATGCCGGAGAGGCGCTTGGCCATGGCGTTGCGCTGCCGCGCCAGAACCGTGCGGGCACGGTGGAGGTCTTGGATCTCGTCGGTCGTCATGGCGTGGCGTCCCCCTTGGCCCGGAACCGTCCCGGGCGGGCAGCAAAAAGCCCCGCGACCGTATCGGTCGCGGGGCTTCTCGTCATATCGGCCTCGAAACCCTTACGGGCAGGAGTGCCGCGCGCCGTCGTTGCCGAGGTAGGTCTGCGAGCGCACGTCGTAGGAGCGGAAGCGCTGGATGCAGTAGCTCACCGATTCCTGCGGGCCGGGCGCCACCTCGGTCTGCACCTCCGTGTAGGCCGGAGCGTAGCCGTAGCCGCCGTAGCCGGCCGGCGCGTAACCGCCGCCGTAGTAGTTGTCGTCGTAGCCGTAGCCGCCGTAGCCATAACCGAGGCCGCCGCCGATCAGAGCGCCGGTGGCGAGGCCGAGCCCGAGGCCGGCCGCGCCGTAGCCGAGGCCACGACCGTAGCCGCCGCGGTACCCGCGACCATAGCCGGTGCCGTAGCCCCGGCCGATCCCGCGGTTGGCGAAGCCGCCGTTGCCGACGAAGCCGCCTCGGTTAGCAAACCCACCACCGACGCCACGGTTGGCGAACCCGCCGCCGAAGCCACGGTTTGCGAAGCCGCCGCCCACGCCGCGGCCGGCGAAGCCTGCCCCGCCGATGCCGCGACCACCGCCGAAGCCGCCGCCACCAAAGCCGCGGCCACCGCCGAAGCCGCCGCCGCCGATGCCATGGCCGCCACCGAAGCCGCCGCCGCCCCGGCCGCCGAAGCCGCGGGCGTCGACGGTCGCGGGAAGCATGGCGAGCGCGCCGGCCATCAAGGCGGACGCTAAGACAATCCGTTTCATCAGTTTCTCACGCGTTCGAGATGTCGTCGTCAGTGGCACAACGCGTGAGGGAGCAAATCGTACCGCGCGATCCGAGACCCGCGTCGAAACATCCGCTTATCGAGACGAAGATCAGAAGAACGCCTGCAGCCCGGTCTGCGCGCGGCCGAGGATCAGGGCGTGGACATCGTGGGTGCCCTCGTAGGTGTTCACCGTCTCGAGGTTCTGGGCGTGACGCATCACGTGGTACTCGCCCATGATGCCGTTGCCGCCGTGCATGTCCCGGGCGGTGCGGGCGATGTCGAGCGCCTTGCCGCAATTGTTGCGCTTGATCAGCGAGATCATCTCCGGCGCCATCTTTCCCTCGTCCATCAGGCGGCCGACGCGCAAGGATGCCTGCAATCCGAGCGTGATCTCGGTCTGCATGTCGGCGAGCTTCTTCTGGATGAGCTGCGTCTGCGCCAGCGGCCGGCCGAACTGCTTGCGCTCCAGGGTGTAGGAGCGCGCCCGGTGCCAGCAATCCTCCGCGGCGCCCATTACGCCCCAGGAGATGCCGTAGCGCGCCCGGTTCAGGCAGCCGAACGGGCCCTTGAGGCCGGAGACGTTGGGGAGCAGCGCGTCCTCGCCGACCTCGACGCCCTCCATCACGATCTCGCCCGTGGTCGAGGCCCGAAGCGACAACTTGCCCTTCAGCGTCGGAGCCGACAGCCCTTTCATGCCCTTTTCCAGGATGAAGCCGCGGATCGCGCCGTCATGCGCGTCGGACTTCGCCCAGACCACGAACACGTCGGCGAAGGGCGCGTTCGAGATCCACATCTTGGCCCCCGACAGGCGGTAGCCGCCATCGATCTTCTCGGCCTTGGTCTTCATGCCGCCCGGATCGGAGCCGGCATCGGGTTCGGTGAGACCGAAGCAGCCGATGAATTCGCCGGATGCGAGCTTCGGCAGGAACTTCCGCCGCTGCTCCTCGGAGCCGTAGGCGTGGATCGGGTACATCACCAGGGACGACTGCACGCTCATCATCGAGCGATAGCCGGAATCGACCCGCTCGACCGCCCGCGCCACGAGGCCGTAGGCGACGTAGCCGGCGCCGGCGCAGCCGTACTCCTCGGGGATCGTCACGCCCAGCAGCCCGAGTGCGCCCATCTGGCGGAACAGATCGGGGTCGGTCTTCTCCTGGGCGTAGGCGTCCACCACGCCGGGCAGCAGCCGCTCCTGGGCGAAGTCCTGCGCCACGTCGCGGATCGCGCGCTCGTCTTCGGTGAGCTGGTCCTCGAGCAGGAACGGGTCGTCCCAGACGAAGGCGGCCGACGCCTTGACCAATGGGCCGGCGCTTCCGGCGGGCGCGCGCATCGGTGCGTTCATGGTCGATCCCTCTCCGAAACGGTCTCGGCCGGTTCGGCGATTCGCCGGCCGTTGCGCCGCAAGATAGCCGGATGGGCCGCGACTTCCACCGCGCCCGCCGCGGGGAAGGGTCAGGCCCGCGCCGCTGTCACGCCCGGCCGAGCAGCGTCAGCCACGCGATGGTGGTGAAGGGGGCGAGCAGGGTCGAGACCAGGAGCGAGGCCGCGATCAGGCCGGTTTCCGTCCGGTAGCGCATGGCGAGCAGGTAGGCGTTGATGCCGACCGGCATCGCCGCGAACAGCGTCGCGACGCCGGCATAGGCCGGCGGCATCGCAAACAGCTTCGTCGCGAGCAGCCACACGATCAGCGGGTGGACGACGAGCTTCAACAGCGCGATCACCACCGCACCGGGCAGGTCGAACAGCACGCGGTAGCGCCGCAGGCCGGCGCCCAGCGCGATCAGCGCGCAGGTCGAGGCCGTGGCCGCGAACATGTCGATCAGCGCCTTGGGGATGCCGGACGGGACGATGCCGCCCTGCTTCAGCGCCATGCCGATCAGCAACGCCACGAAGATCGGGTTGCGGATCAGCACGAGGCCGAGGCCGCGCAGGCGCTGCCAGAGCGAGCGCCCGGCCTCCGCCTCGATCAGGAAGGTGGCGCAGCCCATCATCAGCGGCAGGTGGACGGCGAGCAGCAGGAAGAGCGGGAACGCCCCCTCCTCGCCGTAAGCCTGGAGGATGGTCGGCACGCCGACGAAGATGGTGTTCGACTGGCTGGCGGCGAAGCCGTGCAGGATCGCGCCCTGCCGCTCGATGCCCGCGCGCCGCCGCGCGATCAGCGACCCGGCGAGCCAGGACATGCCGGCGCCGCCGAAATAGGAGATCCAGTAGCCCCAGGAGATCTCGCCATCGAGTCCCGGCCGGGTCAGCGTCGCGATGATCAGCGACGGCACGGCGATGGCGAAGACGTATTCCGACAGCCCCTCGCTCACCTTGTCGGAGAGCAGGCCGGCCAGCGCCGCGCCCCAGCCGATCAGGATGATCCCGAAGATCGGGACGATGATCATCACGGCGTTCACGGGATGGCGGACCGGCTGGCGTTCGAGGAGGGCTTGCGCATAGCACGCCCGCTGCGGTCTTCACGTTGCGTCGGGCGCATGACCGGAGCGAAGCGGCGCGCCGGCTAGAGCCTTTTCAAGCGAGGTGGATGCCGGCTCGTGTGAAGAGAACGCGACCACACAGCAGGTTAGGGCATTTTCCGTGACCCAGGGATCACGGAAAATGCTCTAAGATCCGGCGACCTCGGTCCGGGCCTTCAGGATGTCGATCAGCGCGCGGTCGCGGCGGGCCTCCAGCTCGGGCAGCGTGCGGCCGGCCGCCTCCGCTTCGACGCCTTCGACGATCGCATCCTTCACCGCGTCGCTCAGCTCGGGGCGGCCGAGGCTCTCCCAGCGGCGGACCTGGCTCGGCCCGAGGTGGTCGAGGTAGTGCCGGATGCCGCCCGCCCCGCCGCCGAGATGATAGGTCATGTGCGGCCCCATCGCCGCCCAGCGCAGCCCCGGACCGTTGCACAAGGCCGCGTCGATGTCGGCGACGCTGGCCACCCCCTCGGCGACGAGGTTCACCGCCTCCCGGTACAGGGCCGAGGCGAGGCGGTTGGCGACGTGGCCCGGCATCTCGCGCCGCAGGATCACCGGGCGCCGCCCGAGCCGGGCGTAGAACGCGGCGGCGCGCTCGCCGGTCGCCGGGTCGCCCGCCACGATCTCCACCAGCGGCACCAGGTGCGGCGGGTGGAACGGGTGGGCGACGATCACCCGTTCCGGCGTCCGGCATTCGGCGACGATCCGGCTGCGCAGCATCGCCGAGGTGCTCGACGCGACGATCACGCCGGGCGCCGCCCGCGCGTCGAGCTCGGCCAGCACCGCCCGCTTGACCGCCTCGTCCTCGGGCGCGTTCTCCTGCACGAAGATCGCGCCGGACACGGCCGCCTCGATCGCGGTGCAGGTCTCCAGGCGCCCGGATCCACGCAGTCCGAGTTCCCCCAGCTGGCCGAGCGCGTGAGCGACGGAAGCGCGGAGCCGGTCCGCGAAGCCGGGCGCGGTGTCGTAGGCCGCCACGTCGAAGCCGTGCGCGAGGAACAAGGCCGCCCAGCTGGCACCGAGCGTACCGCAGCCGACCACGGCTATGCGGCCGGTTTCATCCGTTTCAACAGCTGTCACGGCGTCGCCTCCCTACGCTTTACTTTCAGTCGGCGCCTCGCCTAGTCAATGCAGCGCCCGGCGTACATCGCCGGGCGAACGGCAGGCGGAACGACCTGCGACCCGGAGGACATCGATGTTCAAGCGCGCCTCGGCCGCCGCCGCCGCGATCCTGCTTCTCGCCGCCGGCACCGCGCGGGCCGACGACGTCGTCCGCCTCGGGAACCTGAAGTTCGCCCACTACGGGGCGATCTCCTACATGAAGGAGATCGCCCCGAAGTTCGGCCTGAAGATCGACGAGAAGCAGTTCGCCAAGGGCGCCGACATCTACCCCGCCATGGCGGTGGACCAGATCGACATCTCGGCCTCAGGCGCCGACGGCGCGGTGGCGGCGCGCGGCAACGGCGTGAAGCTCTACGTGGTGGCGGGTTTCGCCAACGGCGGCGTTCGCATCCTGAAGCGGCCCGATCTCGACGCGGTGAAAACGCTAAAAGATGTGAAAGGCCTCAAGGTCGCCACCGTCCGCGGCGGCACGCAGGACCTGATGCTGCTCGCCGAGCTCGACAAGCACGGCATGACCTGGGGCGAGCGCGCCGGCAAGGACGTGCAGCTGATCTACTTCAACAACTACGCCGACCTGAACCAGGCGCTGGCGCAGAAATACGTCGACGTGATCTGCCAGTCGGAGCCGCAATCGACCCAGGCGATCAGCGCCGGATGGGGCGTCGAGGTGGTGAAGCCCTACGACACCCCGATCGGCATCCCCGTGCGTCCGCTGGTGATGACCGAGAAGATGTACAACGAGAAGCCGGAGATCGCCGGCCGGGTGCTAAAGCTTTTCGTGGCCGCGACCAAGGCCTTCATCGACGACCCGGCGCTGGCCGAGAAGTACGTGCGCGAGTCCGTGTTCAAGGGCCAGCTTTCGAGCCAGGACTTCCGCGACGGCATGGCGAACGCGAGCTACACCTACGACGTGCCGGCCGGGCACATGCAGACCACCGCCGATTACATGATGAAGTACGGCCTCGGTAAGATGACGACCCCGCCCAAGAGCGATGCCGAGTGGGTGAAGACGGACCTGCTCGACAAGGCCAAGGCGGATCTTGGCATCAAGGCCGAATCGAAGACCCCGTGATGCGGCTTTCCTCGCTGCGGGGCGCCCTCGTCCCGGTCGGCCTGCTCGTGCTCTGGGAGATCCTGAGCCGGGTCGGCGTGTTCTCGCCGATCGTGCTGCCGCCGCCGAGCGCGGTGGCGGTGAAGTGGTATGCGGGCCTGCTGCCCGCCCTCCCCTATGAGCCGGGCCAGGAGAGCTATCTCGCCTGGATCTTCTCCGGCGAGATGCCGCACGACGCGGCGTCGAGCCTGACGCGGGTCCTGGCGGGCTTCGTCATCGGTGCCGGGCTAGCAGTGCCGACCGGTCTGATGCTCGGCACGAGCGACAGGCTCTACGGGCTGTTCAACCCGCTGCTACAGGTGCTGCGCCCGATCCCGCCGATCGCCTACATACCGCTCGCCATCGTCTGGTTCGGCCTCGGCAACCCGCCGGCCCTATTCCTGATCGCGCTGGGCACCTTCTTCCCGGTGCTGGTCAACACCATCGCCGGCGTGCGGCAGGTCGACTCGATCTACATCCGCGCCGCGCGGAACCTCGGCGCCAACTCTTGGACGATGTTCCGCCGGGTGATCCTGCCGGCCGCGAGCCCCTACGTGCTCGCCGGGATGCGAATCGGCATCGGCACCGCGTTCATCGTCGTGATCGTCGCCGAGATGATCGCGGTCTCTGACGGCCTCGGCTACCGCATCCTCGAGGCGCGCGAGTACATGTGGTCGGACAAGATCATCGGCGGCATGCTGACGATCGGCATCCTCGGCCTGATCATCGACGGCGCGATGAGCCGTCTCAACGACCACCTGCTGCGCTGGCATCGCGGCCTCGAGCGATAGGCCGCCCATGTCCGCCGACCGGCAACCCAAGTCCGCAGAGATCGTCGTCGCCAACGCCGTAAAGGTGTTCGGCACCGGGACCGCCGCGGTCGCGGCACTCCAGGACATTTCGACCACGGTGCCGGAGGGGCAGTTCCTGTGCCTGCTCGGCCCCTCCGGCTGCGGCAAGTCCACCCTGCTCAACGCCATCGCCGGCTTCACCCCGCTCACCGACGGGCGGATCACCATGGGCGGCAAGGTGGTGACGCAGCCTGGGCCGGACCGCGGCATGGTCTTCCAGGAATACGCGCTGTTCCCGTGGATGACGGTCGAGGACAACGTCCGCTTCGGCCTCGACATCAAGGGCGTGCCCAAGCCCGAGGCCACGATCGCCGTCGATCGCATCGTCGCGACGCTCGGGCTTTCCGACTTCCGCAAGCGCTATCCGAAGGACCTGTCCGGCGGCATGCGCCAGCGCGTGGCCATCGCCCGCATCCTGGCGCTGGACCCGCCGGTCATGCTGATGGACGAGCCGTTCGGGGCGCTGGACGCGCTGACCCGGCGGACCCTTCAGGACGAGCTCCTTCGCATTTGGTCGGAGTACCGCAAGACGATCGTGTTCGTGACGCACTCGATCGAGGAGGCGATCTACCTCGCCGACCGCATCTTGGTAATGACCTACCGCCCGGGCCGGATCAAACGCGACGTCAACGTGCCGATGCCGCGGCCGCGCGACCCGGCGAGCCAGGACTTCAACGCGATCAAGCGCGAGCTCGGCGCGCTGGTGATGGAGGAGCAGCAGCGCTTCACCAACGCCGAGCTGCACGCGCCGGCCGTGGACTGAGCCGGGCGGTGGCAATCCTCAGATTCGCCGCTTTCGGAGGGCAACAGCCGTAGGCGGCCCGCCGAGCCGGGCGCGTCGAGGAGACCGGCCTGCGGTGATCCGCTTCGAGAACGTCACCAAGATCTACAAGACCGACGGTCATCGCCGCACGATCCTGGAGCGGGTGTCGCTGACGCTGAAGCCCGGCATCAGCTACGGCATCCTCGGGATCAACGGCGCCGGCAAGTCGACGACGATGCGCATGATCGGCGGCACCGAGGAGCCGACGAGCGGCAAGATCAAGCGTGCGCTGCGGGTTTCCTGGCCCCTCGGGTTCGGCGGCGGCTTCCACCCGATGATGACCGGCCGGGACAACGTGATCTTCGTGGCACGCGTCTACGGCGAGGACCCGAAGCGCGTGCTCGACTACGTCGAGGACTTCTCCGAGCTCGGCAGCTACCTCGACGTCCCGATCCGGACCTACTCGTCGGGCATGAGCCAGCGCCTCGCCTTCGGGATGAGCATGGCGATCCCGTTCGACTGCTACCTGATCGACGAGGTTACGGCGGTGGGCGACGCGCGCTTCCAGCGGCGCTGCTCCGAAGTCTTCGCCGAACGACGCCAGACCGCCGACGTCATCATGGTGTCCCACTCGATGGAGACGATCCGCGAATGGTGCTCGCAGGGTATCGTGCTGATCAATGGTCGCGCCATCATCTACGAGGACGTCAACGACGCGATCGAGGTCTACCGGCGCCTGAACGCGTGAGGTCGCCGCACGGGGCAGACATCGTTTCGCCGCGCGATGCGCCGAGGATGATCGTCATGTCCGCCCGGACAACGGAATCAGCAGGTCCATGAACGTCGAGATCCGCAACCCTCAGGGCAAGCCGCTGACGACCGCAGACCGGTCCAAGGCGGTGGCCGAGTCGCTGAGCCAGATCGCGCGACTGTCCCGCTTCGCCGACCGTAAGAAGGGCATTCGCTCCTACCAGAGCCACGTGAAGAGCGATCCGTGGCTACCGATCCTGTTCGTCCTGTGCTTCGTCCTGCCGACCGTCGCGGGCGGCATCTACTACGGCCTCATCGCCTCCGACCGTTTCGTCACCGAGGCCCGGTTCGCACTGCGCCCCGCCCTCGGCGGCGCTGAGAAAGCCACACCGGACGCGGTCGGGACCAATGCCGGCGTCCCCAAGGAATTGCTGGCTCAGGACGTGCTGATCACCCACCAGTACGTCCTCAGCCGTCCGATGCTGGAGGTGATCCAGGCCAAGCTGCCGATCCGCGAATGGTTCAGCCGCGACCAAATCGACTTCCTCTCGCGCTTCGATCCCGAGAAGCCGATCGAGAAGTTTTTGAAGTACTGGCGCGAGCGCGTCGCCATCGACCTTGAGGGCAGCTCCGGCATCATGTCGCTGACGGTGTCGGCCTTCGATCCTGCCGAGTCGCTGGCGATCACGAAGGCGGTGATGACGGAAGCCGAGCGCATGGTGAACGAGCTCACCATGCGCGCGCGCAACGATGCGGTCGCCGAGAGCAATCGCGAGATGCGCTTGGCGGAGGAGCGCCTGGCGAAGATCCGCCTCGCGGTGCGCGACCTGCGCAACCGTGACGGCGTGCTCGATGCGCAGAAGGCCAACGAAACGAACCTGAAGGTGATCGCAGAGCTTAGGGCCGCGCGCATCAACCTTTCGGTGCAGTTGACGATGTCGCTGCGCGACCTCGCTCCGGAATCGCGCCGCATCCTCGACATGAAGGCCCAGATCAAGGACCTCGACGATAACATCAACCGGATCGAACGCCAGTCGGCGAGCCAGGATCCGGAGCAGAAGCGCCTTTTGTCCGACGCGCTGACACGGTTCGAGGCGCTCGACAACGAGCGTAAGGATACGGAAAAATACTACGCCAAGGTGATCGCCGCCAACGAGCGCGCACGGATCATCGCCGCCCGGCAGATCGAGTTCTTCAGCCCGATCGTCGAGCCGGTCCTGGCGGAGTCCTCGACCCAGCCGCGACGGTTGCTGATGAGCAGTCTCGTCGCGGCCGGCGCGGCGGTGTTCTTCGCCGCCGCCTTGTTCGCCCGCAAGCAGATGACCTGATCGCGGGCTTCGCTCAACGGCGATCCGAACCGAAGGTCTGGCTCGGCGCCGGCGGGGTGCCGGCGGTGCGGGGCTCGTCCACTGGCAGCAGGGTATGGCCGCTTTCGGTGTCGAGACCGGTGGTGGTCGAAGCTGCGGCCCCGATCGCCGTCGACCCGACCTCGCCGGCTCCGACCTCGGCGCCTGTCATGCCGCCGGTCCAGCCCTGTGCCCGCCAGCCCTGCGCCCGCTCATTGAGATCGATCGAGCCGTGCCGATCGAGGATCGCCAGGATGCGGTCGGCCTGGCCGTCCTCGACGCGGGCGGTGACCAGGGTGCCGCCGCGGCGCACGCCTTCGGCATAGGTCTCGGCCTCATGCTCGCTGAGGCCGGCGCCCGTCAGAGCGCCGATCAGGCCGCCGGCCGCGGCGCCGACGCCGGCGCCCGCCGCGGTCGCGGCGAGCCAGCCGGCCGCCACCACCGGACCGATCCCGGGGATCGCGAGCATACCGAGGCCGGCCAGGAGGCCGGCGCCGCCGCCGAGCACCGTGCCAAGCGTCGCACCGGTGCCGGCGCCGCCGACGCCCGCGTCGGCGGGGTCCGACGAGCGGGTCGGATCGCCGGTGGTTGTGAGGCGGCCGGCATGCCGGTCCTCGGCGTTGTTGGCCACGATGCTGATGTCGCCGTGCGGGATGCCCTCGGCTTCGAGCTTGTCGACCGCGCGGGCCGCCGCGTCGTAATCGTCGAACAGGGCGGTGATGGCTCGCATCGCCATGGTGGTTCCTCCGGTCGTTGAACGTCGGATCGCGCGCCTGCTCGTGCGGCGGGCCCGATCCCGAGCCCGTTCAAGCCGCCGGAGCGGAGCCGGGTTCCAGCTTGGCCGATGGCGTCGTCGGGACGTCGCGTTAACAGGA
This sequence comes from Methylobacterium cerastii, assembly GCF_022179125.1. Classification (GTDB taxonomy): domain Bacteria; phylum Pseudomonadota; class Alphaproteobacteria; order Rhizobiales; family Beijerinckiaceae; genus Methylobacterium; species Methylobacterium cerastii. The sequence continues at coordinate 7,388 of NZ_BPQG01000011.1, read as the reverse complement.
CGCTAACCATCCACCCGGCAAATCTTGCCGGGTCCGCCCGTCGCGGGCGGGGGTCAGGGACATGAGCGAGACGGCGATCGCGCCGGAGCGGACCGGAGGGATGTCGGCGCTCGGCGGCTTCTCGATGCCGAACCGCGCCAGCTTCGACGCGCTCTCCAAGCGCACCGACCTGTTCTTCGCGACCGCGGTGATGGGCATCCTCGCGGTGCTGATCTTCCCGCTGCCGTCGGTGCTGCTCGACCTGCTGCTCGCCGTGTCGATCATCATGTCGGTGCTAATCATGATGACGGGCCTGTTCATCGACAACCCGCTGGAATTCACCGTCTTCCCGACGCTGCTGCTGATGGCGACCATGCTGCGGCTGGCGCTGAACCTCGCCTCGACCCGGCTGATCCTCGGCCACGGCCACGAGGGTACGGCGGCGGCCGGCCACGTCATCGAAGCATTCGGCAACTTCGTGATGGGGGGCAACTTCGTCATCGGGATCATCGTGTTCGCGATCCTGATCATCGTGAACTTCGTTGTCATCACGAAGGGCTCGGGCCGCATCGCCGAGGTCGCGGCGCGCTTCACCCTCGACGCGATGCCCGGCAAGCAGATGGCGATCGACGCCGACCTTTCGGCCGGCCTGATCGACGAGAAGGTCGCCAAGGCGCGGCGTTCGGCATTGGAAGAGGAATCGTCCTTCTTCGGCGCCATGGACGGCGCCTCGAAGTTCGTGCGCGGCGACGCGATCGCGGCGCTGCTGATCACCTTCATCAACGTGGTCGGCGGCATCATCATCGGCGTCGCGCAGCAGGACATGGCGATCGGCGCGGCGGCCAAGAGCTACACCCTTCTCACCATCGGCGACGGCCTCGCCTCGCAGGTGCCGGCACTGATCGTCTCGACCGCCGCCGGCATCCTGGTCTCGAAGGCGGGCGTGAAGGGCTCGGCCGACAAGGCGCTCGGCAAGCAGCTCGCCAACTACCCGAAGGCGCTCGGCATGTCCTCGGGCGTCATGGTGCTGATCGCGCTGATGCCCGGCATGCCGATGCTGCCGTTCCTGGCGCTCGCCGGCGCCTCCGGCTACGCCGCCTGGCGCTTCGCCAAGACCGCCCGCGAGGCGCCGCCTCTCGACGAGGCCGGGGTGCCGATGGACCCCGCCGCCGTCGCGGCGGCGGCCGCGGCCAAGGAGGAGACGGTCACCGACCTGCTGAAGCTCGACGACCTCAAGCTCGAGATGGGCTATGCGCTGCTCGCCCTCGTCAGCGGCGAGGGCCAGGACCGCCTGACCGACCAGATCAAGGCGCTGCGCCGCCAGCTGGCGGCCGACCTCGGCTTCGTCATGCCGTCGGTCCGCATCCTCGACAACGTCCAGCTCGACGCCAACGCCTACGTCGTGCGCGTCAAAGAGATCGAGGCCGGGACCGGCCAGATCTTCCCCGGCCAGTTCATGGCGATGGACCCGATGGGCGGCCAGGTCCAGCTGCCCGGCCAGCATATGCTGGAGCCGACCTTCGGCCTACCCGCGACCTGGATCGACGCGTCCCTGCGCGACCAGGCGCAGCTCAAGGGCTACACCGTCGTCGACGCCGCCACCGTGGTCTCGACGCACCTCACCGAGATCATCAAGGCGCACGTCTCGGAGCTGCTCAACCACGTCGAGGTCTCGAAGCTGCTGCGCGAGCTGTCCAAGGAGCACGCCGAGCTCGTTAAGGAGGTCGTGCCCTCGCAGATCAACACCACTGGCATCCAGCGGGTGCTGCAGTTCCTGCTGGCCGAGCGGGTCTCGATCCGCGACCTCGGCGCCATCGTCGAGGGCATCGCGGAGGTGGCCGGATCGGTAAAGAACCCGCGCGACATCGTCGAGCACGTCCGCGCGCGCCTCGGGCGCCAGATCTGCGCCCAGTACCAGGGGCCGGACGGCATGCTGCCGATCATCACCCTGTCGCCGGCCTGGGAGCAGGCCTTCCTGGATTCGATCGTGGGCGAGCGCGACGAGCGCTACCTCGCGATGCAGCCCTCGAAGCTCACCGAGTTCGTGCAGACGGTGCGCGACCGGTTCGAGACCGCGGCGCGGATGGGCGAGATGCCGGTCCTCGTCACCTCGGTTCAGGCCCGGCCGTTCGTGCGCTCGATCATCGAGCGTTTCCGCCGCGAGACCCCGGTGATGAGCCAGGCGGAGATCCATGCGCGGGCGCGGCTGCGCAACGTCGGCTCGGTGTGAGGTCGGGCGGCGGATAGTCGAACGGCAGGGTGCGAACGCCGCGGTGATAGGGGAAGCGTGCGCGTTGCAGCGGGTCCGGACCCGTGAAGATCAAGCGCACGCGGAAGGCCACCGGGCTCGCGCAGAGAAGGTAATCGCGCAGGTTCGGCTCGTCCGGCAGGAACCACGCCGTCGTGAGATAGCGCGCGTCTTCCCGCACCCATGCGGGGATCGGCAATCCCCAACGGCGGGCGAGATGTTCGCCCATCGCCCCGAGATAGGCGTCCGCGCGCGGAACGCCGACGAGGCCGGGATCGTCGGCGATCATCGCCGTCTGCCGCTCGATCCTGCCGTCGAGCGCGTAGAACGCGTCGAGGAACTCACGGCTGTGGTGATCCCAGTCGCCATCCTCGCGGATGCGGACGGCGACCTCGTGAAGCGTGGCGGGTCTCACGGGGACGCATCCAGGATGGCCGGGAAGCGCAATCGCGCGTCGATCGCCGGGGCTTCGTCGTAGATCGACGCGTAGAGGGTGACCAAGCCTTCGAGGTCGACGATCCCGAGATGGTCGGCCAGCGCGCGGGCGTCGTCCATGTCGCGCGTGCCCCGATCGAGACTGCTCAAGGCTCGGAGCTTCATGGCGAGGAGATAGTGCGGGCGTGCCAGGAGCGTCCTCAGCCCCGGGGGGCCCTCGGACGGATACGCACCCGACACTTCGAACAAGGACTCCGGTTCGTCGAGGGGCGTGAACATGCCGACCGCGTTGTTGAGCCAATCGGAATCGAGGTCCATCTCCCTGGCGACCCGGGCGACGGAAGGTGCGAGCACCGCTTCGTCGAAGCCTTCCCGCACCACCGCGTCCACGTCCCAGGTCGATCGGCGCCATTCGAACTGAAGGATCAGCGCGCCGCCACCGTAGATGGCCAACTCGATGAAGACACCGCGCGCGGCAAGGTCCGATCCAAGCGCCTCAAGGGCCTGGCGCAAGCGTCCGTGGTCGAGCGGTTGCGCCATGGGCCCCTCTTCTCACACCGTCTTGCGCTTGAGGTCTCGCTCGATCTTCGCCGGATCGAGGCCCTGGGCGACGAGCGGCGGGTGCGGGGCGCGAGCCGTCTGCGTCCCGGTCCCGCGAAGCGCGCCGGCCAGTCGGTTTCGCTCGTAGAGCAGCGCGACGACGACCGAGATCAGGAACGGCAGCCAGAAATAGAACATCCGGAACACGAGCAGCGCTGCGATGATCGCCGGCCTGGCGATGTCGGGCATCGCCACGACGAAGACCAGCTCGAACACGCCGAGGCCACCGGGGGCGTTCGAGACGAGGGCCGCCGAGAACGAGGCGAGGAACACCGCCAGCACCACCAGGAAGCCCGGGTTATGCGCCTCGGGCAACGCGAAATAGATGATCCCGGCCGCGCCAAGCAGCTCCAGCGGGGCGGCGATGATCTGCCGGATCATGATGCGGGGGCGCGGATATTCGAGCTTGAACGACCGGATCGTCAGCGGCTTGAGCTTGAGCAGCGAGCCGGCGACGTAGAGTGCCACGGCGCCGAGCAGCACCGCGCCGAGCGTCCGGGCTGTGCTCGGATTGGTGAGGATCGCCGGAAGGTAGCCCTGTAGCCGCGTCAGGGTGTCGGGTAGCGCCACCAGCACGAATCCGCCGAGCAGGATCGTGCCGAGGCCGAAGGTGAAGGAGCACAGGGCGACCAGCACCGCGACCTGTGCCGCCGACAGGCCTTTGGCGGTGTAGGCGCGGTAACGCACCACCGCGCCGGAGAAGACCGAGGCGCCGATGTTGTGCGACAGCGCGTAGGTGGTGAACGAGCAGACCGAGACGAAGAACGTCGAAATGTGCGTGACGCCGAGGTGCAGCAGCGCGATCCGGTCGTACCAGGCGAGCGCGGCGTAGGCGACGAGGGTGGAGAGCGCGGCCAGGAGGAAGCGGTGCAGCGGGATGGCGGCGAGGCTGCCCTGGATCTCGGACATCGAGATGCCGCGCAGCTCACGGAAGAGCAGGTATCCCGAGACGGCGACCGCGGCGAGGCCGACGATCGGCCAGATGAAATCGCTGATCTTCTTCATGGACACCGGCACCTCGGGGAAACCCCTGATGCGTCAGGACGCGACGCACCGCAAGCACGCCCGGCGGGGCGCGCCTGCACGGTCTAGTGTCATCGGATCATGACGGTTTCGTGCTGCCCGGCCTTAGGCGCGGGCGCGCGATAGGCCGATGCCGTCCATCGCCGCCTGCTCGCGGACAGCCTCGGCGGCGCGCTCGGCCGAGCGCTCGCGGTCGTCAAGGATCTCGACTTTCTTCAGGTCCTCGAACGCCTCGCCGAGCTCGGCCTTGGCCTCGGCCAGCTGGCTCTCGAGCGCGATCGCCGACTGGCGCATGTTGTCCCGGCGGACGGCGGCGGCGCGGGCGTAGGTCGGGTAGGCGAAGTGACCGGTGTCGGTGATGCCGGCGCGGGCTTCCTCGTGGACCACCTCGCGGTCGAGCTCCATCGCCATGCGCTGGAAGTCGGCCATCATCATCTCGATCTGAGTCACGCGGCGACGCTTCTCGTCGACCTGGAAGCGGCGTAGCCGGATCAGCGTGTCACGCGATTTCATGGGATACGCTCACTCCACACAACGCACGAGATCCCGGTAGTACCGGACGTGCGACGCGGCCAGGACCCGCCGCACCGTCCGCCTCAGGACCCGCCCACGATCTCCGCGAGCCGTGCGTAACCATCGCCGATGGAGGTTGCTTCTTCCTTACCCTGCCCCAGAAAAGCCTCCAATCGCGGCATGAGCGCGACCGCCTCGTCGACCTCGGGCGAGGCGCCGGCGCGGTAGGCGCCGAGGCGGATCAGCTCCTCCATGTCGGCGTAGGTCGCCAGCAGCTTGCGCGCCCGCCGCACCACCGGCAGGAACGCCGGATCGCACGAGCGCGGCATGGTGCGCGAGACCGAGCGCAGCACGTTCACCGCCGGGTAGCGTCCGCGCTCGGCGATGGACCGCTCCATCACGATGTGCCCGTCGAGGATGCCGCGCACCGCGTCGGCCACCGGCTCGTTATGGTCGTCGCCCTCCACCAGCACCGTGAACAGGGCCGAGATCGTCCCCTCCCCCACCCCCGGGCCTGCCCGCTCGAGCAGCCGCGGAAGCTCGGAAAACACCGTCGGGGTGTAGCCCTTGGCCGTCGGCGGCTCGCCCGCGGCGAGCCCGATGTCGCGCTGGGCCATGGCGAAGCGCGTGATCGAATCGATCATGCACAGGACCTTGGCGCCCTGGTCTCGGAAGTGTTCGGCGACCGAGAGGGTCACGTAGGCCGCGTTGCGGCGCATCAGGGCCGGCTCGTCCGAGGTCGCGACCACCACGACGGAGCGGGCGAGGCCTGCGGCGCCGAGGTCGTCCTGCAGGAACTCCTGCACCTCGCGGCCGCGCTCGCCGACGAGGCCGATCACCGCGACGTCGGCGGCGGTGTAGCGGGCGAGCATCGACAGCAGCACCGATTTGCCGACGCCCGAGCCGGCGAAGATGCCCATGCGCTGGCCGGCGCACATCGTCAGGAAGGTGTTGAGGCAGCGGACGCCGAGGTCGAGCGGTTTTCCCACCCGGCGGCGGGCGTGGGCCGGCGGCGGGTCGGCGCGCAGCGGATAGATCTCAGGTCCGTTGGCGAGCGGGCCGAGACCGTCGACCGGTCGGCCAAGCGCGTCGACCACGCGGCCGAGCCATGCCGGCGACGGACGGATCGCGCCCGCGGCCTCGTCGCGCACGAACGCCGGGCAGCCGCGGCGCACGCCCTCCAGCGAGCCGAACGGCATGGCCAGCGCCCGGTCGCCCTGGAAGCCGATGATCTCACACGGGATCAAGCCGGCGCTGCCGGCGCCCTCCACGTCCAGCCGCCCACCGAGCCGCATCGCGGCGACCGGCCCTGCGACCTCGACGAGGAGCCCGCGAATCGCCACGACGCGGCCGTAGGTCTCGAGCGGCTCGACCCGCTCCAGCCCGGCTCGGATGCCGGAGAGCGTCCGAGCCGCGGTCCCGCCCTGGTCCTGCGTCATCCGTGATGCCCTAACGGTTCGTTTACCTCCCTCCTTAACACTGCGGTCATCGGGCTTGTAGCGGGGCCGATCGCACGGCCGGTTCGGGTCCCTCGATCCGGCCCGGACATGCGTCGCGGATGTGGCTCGACGGCCACGAACGCGCGCGGCCCGTGACACGTGAAGGACTTGGCAGGCGTTGAAGGTACGGCATCGGCCGCGCGCGGTCGGGGCGGACAGCCGAGACCGGACGAAAAAAGGCCGAGGCAGATGCAAACGATCGCTTGCCACGGAGAATCAGGTTTTGTTAACGATTAACGAATAGCGTTTCACGTCAATGACGATGGGGCGTCCGTCCACAGGCCGGTGGCGGACGAATGGCGGCGACGTGTCCGAACGCTGATACGGCCGGCCGGGCTGGGGATCGACGATGCGGGTACTTCTGATCGAGGACGACGGCGCCACGGCGCAGAGCATCGAGTTGATGCTCAAGTCCGAGAACTTCAACACCTACACCACCGATCTCGGTGAGGAAGGGATCGATCTCGGCAAGCTCTACGATTACGACATCATCCTGCTCGACCTGAACCTGCCCGACATGTCGGGCTACGAGGTACTGCGCAACCTTCGGGTCGCCAAGGTCAAGACGCCGATCCTGATTCTGTCGGGCATGGCCGGCATCGAAGACAAGGTGAAGGGCCTCGGCTTCGGCGCCGACGACTATCTCACCAAGCCGTTCCACAAGGACGAGCTCGTGGCCCGCATCCACGCCATCGTCCGCCGCTCGAAGGGCCACGCCCAGTCGGTGATCACCACCGCCGACCTGATCGTGAACCTCGACCAGAAGACCGTCGAGGTCGCCGGCTCCCGCGTCCACCTCACCGGCAAGGAGTACCAGATGCTGGAACTCCTCTCGCTCCGGAAAGGCACGACGCTCACCAAGGAGATGTTCCTCAATCATCTCTACGGCGGCATGGACGAGCCCGAGCTGAAGATCATCGACGTGTTCATCTGCAAGCTGCGGAAGAAGCTCGCCAACGCAAGCCAGGGCAAGAACTACATCGAGACGGTCTGGGGCCGCGGCTACGTGCTCCGCGAGCCGATGGACGCCGAAGAGCGCATCGCCGTCTGACTCGTCCTCCTGCGGCCATTCCATCCGAGGCACCCGCGGA